>CAJWAR010000117.1 GCA_913020445.1 uncultured Rhodospirillaceae bacterium | reverse complement strand
GGGCTTGCTCGATACTTTGAATGAAGACAAGCGATCCTTGCTGAAATCTTTAAGAAGCAAATCAACGCCAATAGAAATGGATAGCCTGATTGAAGATGGTTGGTTAAGAAAGGACGTCGGCCCGTGGTCAAATCTCTGGTATTTTCCGCCTAACGGCTGGACTTTTTCGCCCGGTCACGGTCATCGCGACTTTGGCGGGTTTGAACTTCACTATGAGAATACAGCTCTGTTTCGTGATTTTGGCCGCCGTTCTTACGGACCATCAGGCAACAGTGACATTTCGGCAGGAATGCATAACACTTTGATGATTGACGGTGCTGATCCTTATCCGCCCAGCAAACCTTATTATAGTGATGCGTTCAAAGAGCACATAACCGGTGCTCGGCCTTCGGTTGCGGTCGCGGATAGCAGCGCTGTCTTCTCTTCGGATGCGTTCTCGCGCTTGAAGGGCGTCGGCCACTGGCAACGCGAATGGAAGATTACGTCCGAGGATATTTCCCTTGCGGACACCATTGACGGCAGAGGTCATCATAAAATTGACCGCTTTCTTCATACAACTTTACCAGTCGAACAGCTTGCTACTGGAATCCGGGTTGGTCCGGTCAATATTTTCATCGACGGAGACATTGAAATAACGCCGTCCGAAAGGTGGCATGCCTACGGTCAAAGTGAGCAGGCAACCTCTATTACGATTTCAAACGCCGTGAACCTACCTTGGACATCGGCGATAAAACTTACCAAAGCCGATGACTAATTCTACTGCCAGCGGCAAGGAGAGTTTGGCCGATATCAGCGTGATTATGCCGGCCTATCAAGCCGTGGAAACGATCGAGCGCGCCCTACGAAGTGTCAACACACAAACACTAAAACCGCGCGAGATTATCGTCGTCGATGACGGCTCAACCGATGGCACCTTTGAGCTGGCGCAAAGTTTTCAAGCTAACGTAATTGGTACCGATCTCAAAATCATCAAACAAGAAAATGCTGGTGCCGGAGCAGCTCGCAACAACGCCGTCACCCATGCCAAGGGAAAATATCTGGCGTTTCTCGACGCTGACGATGAATGGCTGCCGACGAAAATTGAAGAAAGCTATAAACACCTTCTCAATAGTGAGAATCTTTTGGTGGCTCACAATATGTGGACAGTTCAAGGGGATATGGAAGTGCTCCTTGATAGTGCCAGCCTTTTTAAGGCCGTCTCTAGCTCTCCCTATATTGATCTTTATCGTCGAGGCTTTATCGCTACCAGCACCGTTGTAGCCCGCCGGCAAGCCGTCGTTGATGCCGGTGCATTTGATGAAACGTTACCCGTCGGCCAAGATTTTGACCTTTGGCTGAAGTTATTGAACTCACCGGATGTAAAGTTTGAGATATTTGACCAACCGCTTGCCCGCTATCATATTTCGTCAAACAGTATCACAAGCCAGACTGAGGCGCGCTTAAGTAGTACACTTCGTATTGCTTTGCGCCACGCCCCTTCACTCAGGCAACATTCATCTTTTCCATTGGCCAGTCTCTGGTTTCGCATTCTTGCTGTTCACTGGGAAGCCATGACGGCGTATTGGAAAAATCGTAATTTCGGTGGCTGGCTTGGCACGGTGCTGCGACTGCCAATAAATTCAATTATCCTCACAATAAAATATTTTGGTGCTTAATTAACATGAGTTTCTATCTATGTGCGGCATATTAGGTTATTTCTCGCCGCGTGGCTCCCAGCCACAAAATATAAATCTAGAGGCCGCGCTTGCCACCTTGTCGCACCGTGGACCGGACGGCGAGGATTACTACATATCGCCCGACCGATGTTTTCAGGCGGGCTTTTGCCGGCTATCCATTATCGATCTGGAATCTGGCCAACAACCGATTGTCGATGATAGCGGCAATCGAATTCTGCTCGGCAATGGAGAGATTTATAATTATGTCGAACTTAGAAAAGAATTCGCCGCCTATCCATTTCGAACCATTGGCGACATGGAGACTATATTGCCGGCCCACGGCAAATATGGTGATGACTTTGTGCATCACCTTAATGGCATGTACGCCTTGGCGCTCTACGATAGAACCGACCATAAGTTAACGCTGGTGCGGGACCGTCTGGGCGTAAAACCACTCTATTGGGCAAAATTAAAAGACGGCGGCATTGCTTTCGGCTCAGAAATCAAGGCCTTACTGGCGACGGGCCTCATTAAGGCTGAGATCAATGAGCGTGCGGTAAGTGACTATTTATCGCACGGTTATGTGCCTTCGCCACAGACACTGTTCGCCGGTATTCAGAAAATTCCGCCCGCCCATAAATTGAATGTGGATGCCAGCGGCGAAGTGAGCTTGGAACGGTATTGGCAACCGAGTACGCCCAATAATTTGCCAACAGAGCCAATTGACGTTGAGAAGTATCTTTTAGCACTTCTCGAAGACTCCATCCGTAT
>CAJWAR010000116.1 GCA_913020445.1 uncultured Rhodospirillaceae bacterium | reverse complement strand
GCCAATTCCTCTATCTTGTCGATCTGGTGCGATGTTCGGAAACCGTCAAAAAAATGAATGAAAGGAACCCGAGCCCGAAGTGTCGATGTCTGACCGATGCAGGCCATATCCTGTGCCTCTTGCGCTGATCCCGATGCGAGCATAGCCATGCCGGTTTGCCGGCAAGCCATTACATCGGAATGATCACCAAAGATGGACAAGGCATGAGTAGCTACGGTGCGAGCGGAAACATGCATGCAAAACGATGTCAATTCGCCCGCAATTTTGTAGAGGCTGGGGATCATCAGCAACAAGCCCTGAGAGGCGGTGAAAGTAGTGGCCAAGGCGCCGCTTTGTAAAGCCCCGTGAACCACACCGATGGCACCCGCTTCGGATTGCATTTCGATAACTTTCGGTGTCGGCCCCCACAGATTTCGGCGACCTTTGACCGACCATTTTTCGGCCAGCTCGCCCATCACTGCCGAGGGCGTGATCGGATATATGGCGATGACTTCGTTTGACCGGTAGGCGACAGAGGCCACAGCCTCATTGGCGTCCACCGTAATGATACGTTGATCCGGCATTCATTTTTCCCCAATATTATATTCATTGTTTTATTGTTATTGTTGTAGTGCTGCTCATTTATTAACCGAATCTCGAGAATTACTGAGTTCGGACATTCTTTTTCTTATTATCGCGATTTTTACCCTCAAAAATAAAGACAAAGTCCCGTGAGCGGCTATTTTCCGCTATTTTCAATCGAGCTTTTTTAGATTTCTTGCCGACGGCTTGCCATCCATGCCGGGACGTAAGTCGTAGCTCACTTTCAGGCCTTCCTTTAACTCGGAAAGTCCTGATTTTTCAACGGAGTAGCTATGGATAAATGCATATTCCGAGCCGTCACTCGGGGCGATAAACCCGTTGCCAGTCTTTTGATCAAACCACTTAACAATTCCAGTGGCCATGTTTTGCCGTCCCCCGGTTCCTTCAACTGACAACTAGATGATTATATCATAGTTTAGGTCGATATTATTTGACCAAGGTCAGGCGCCGACTGCTACATTTTATAAAAAACGAACTTATCCCGGGCGTGCTGAAATTCTAGATCAGTGCGGTCTTGCTTAAATTCATGGACCGCTTCGACGACGCCCTGCCACTCATCGCAATAATCGTCACCAACCATACAGCCGCCGGCCGATAAAAAAGGCCAATAATTCTCGATATCGGATAACACTTCATCTTTGTCATGGGCGCCATCAAGGTAAATAAGATCGGGTGATAAATCGATTTCCGTGAGAAGTTTGGCGGCTTGAAGCGATGTCATGCTGAGCGGCACGATGTGATCCTCAAAGCCTTTGGCGCGAACGTTGTCGACAAAAATCGGATAGATATTGGGACGGCCGTTCTCCAGCCGCAGACCAGACTTCCATTCCGGGTTAAACCAATGCTCGGGTGAGCCCAACCAGGTATCAACGCAAATGACGGAAGCCTCCGGATCATGGGTAAGTGCCCGTTCCAGCATATTGAAAGTTGACTGGCCGAGCCAAGTGCCGATTTCGATGATCATCTTGGGTTTAAGAACATCAATCGTTGTATCCAGGACTTCCGGATAAGATGCCCAGCCTTCATCGACAAATGCGGGCTTGTGATCCCGGCCGCTGGCGAAAGGATTACCATCAAACAATTGCTGGTTCAGTTTCCTGGCGACAGGTTCGGTCATGATGTCACAAATAATTAGGCCGATTGGGCGCTGAGATGGTGCGCCATCCAATCGGCTGATTGCGGGCTGTATTTATAGCGGAAATTATTGACGCAATGATTACCCCCCTCGATGATCAACAATGTCGTGTCACCGGATGCTTCCTCTGCCAGGCGCTCTTGGTGGCTTGGCGGTGTCAGAGTATCCAAACTGCCGCCAACGATAAACAGCGGCACCGAAATTTCTTTTGCTGCTGCCGACATGTCTACCCGTTTGGCAACCTCAAGCCCTTCTTCAAAAGTCTCGCAATGGGCGCGTTTGACAAAAACATCGTGGAGCCGTCGTTCCTGCATTAAGTTATAAAACTCAAAAGGACCGGAAATTGCGATGCACGCCTTGATGCGTTTTTGATAAGCCGTCGCCCGCGGCGCGTAATAGCCGCCGAAACTGACCCCCCAGACCCCAATCTTATCCGTATCCAAATCATCCCGCGTTTCAATGAAATCGAGCACCGCACCGACGGGTTTTTCGTATTCCGGACAGATGGCGAAATCGTATTCCCCTTCGCCCTGGCCCGGCCCGTCAAAGGCCAAGGTGGCAAGCCCGCGTTGATGAAAATGCGCTTCATTGGAGCTCATTTCTTCCTTGGCGGAATCCATCCCCATACACATGACGACGACCGGTGGCCGTTCGATGCCAGCGGGTTTGCGTAAAATGCCGTAGAGGTGGCCGTCTTCGTAGGGAATTTCAACCCGTTCGCCCGGCGGGTCCAAATAAGCCAATACCAGATTGCGGCACTCAATGGCTTTGTCATGAGTGGCTTTCATTTGCGCCATATCCTCGACGAATACGAATTTGGCAAAATGGTAGAGCAC
>CAJWAR010000115.1 GCA_913020445.1 uncultured Rhodospirillaceae bacterium | reverse complement strand
CATGGTGGTGTACTTTTACTCCGGCCAGTGGTGGATTTTTACTCCGGCGTTGACAACTGCCGGGAAGAAACAAACGACAACATGCCCATCGAAAAACTGGCGACCAGTCCCCATGAGGCGCTTGAGTGGGCGACCATTGCGGGAGCCCGGGCGCTGCAAATGGAAGACCGGATCGGCTCTATCAGCCCCGGCAAAAAAGCCGATTTAGTGATGTTGAAAACCGACGATTTGTGCCTCGAGCCTATCCATGATCCGGTTAACACCGTTGTGCTTTTTGCCGACCGTTCAAGCGTTGAATCGGTGATGATCGGCGGCCGGTTTGTCAAAAAGGATGGTCAAATGGTTGTCGCGAAAAAGGAGATCGACGATAAAAAACGCCGGCTTAAAAGTGCTGTCGATAAAGTTTTTGATCTCGCCGGTTATCGTCAGGAATTTGGTCGGTTAATGCGCTAGAAAAAATAGGCGGGCAACCAGTCAGGCAGCGACGGATATACCCAGCTTTGCAATAACGATCGATGAAACAGTAAATTCATGATCCGGTCATAAAAAGCAACTATGAAAAACCACCCGCCAATCGCGTAGGAGATCGATAGGCGGGCAGAATATTTTCCCCAGCGCCACAAATAGATTCCGATGAAGAGCGCCAAGGCAAGTTTCTGGCCGATCACCAGGGATATCAGGATCAGCGCAATCAGATAGCCGAAAAATTGGAGCGAACGTCCGAGCACCGCCTGTTCCGCGGATTGTCGAAATACATCATCCCAACTTCCGGCGTTAATTCGCTCGGCGTGTAGGGCGCGCGCATCATGATAGATGATGGCCAACGTCAAAAGTGCGGCCGGGAACGCGATCGTCACCGGAAATTGTTTGACTTCCTCATGCCAAGGCTGCGCCTCAATTCCCGCCCAGACAAACATAACGCCAAGCAGCACCGAGAAAGGTAATGAAATTAGTGGATTTTTTTCGCTACCTTCGCCGCCTTCGTCATCGGCGTCTTCATGGGATTGCTCGGTCAGTTTAGCTTGCTGTTGCCTTCTTTTGACAATGCCGCTCACGGCAAAGACGAGGGTGAGGACGATCAACGCCAAAATGACCAGCACGATAGGACGTGATAGCCAGCCCCAGCCCTGGCCGACGCGCATGCTGATCTGAAAAGTGTTTTCAAGAATATTGCCAAGGATTAGAGCGAGGATAAGCGGCGGTCTTGGCCAGCCGCCGCGTTTCATAACGAAACCGATGATCCCCATGGACAGACAAGTAATCCAATCGCCCATTGAAGAACCACCGAGCCAGGACCCCATAAATACAAACATGATGACGCCTGGAACAATTAAGTGACCGGGCACGAAGGCGATCTTCGCCACCTGTTTAGCCAAAAATAACAACAGGATGGCAACCACGACATTGGCAACCACAATCATCCATACCAAGGAAAATGTAATGTGCAGATTATCGGTCAGCATACTCGGGCCGGGTCGGAGCCCTTGAACCACTAGTGCGCCCAAAAGGATAGCCGTTCCTAAACTGCCGGGAATACCAAACGCCACCGTCGGCACGAGCGCGCCCCCTTTGATGGCATTATTGGCTGCCTCGGGCGCAATGACACCACGGATATCACCGCGTCCGAAGCGCGGATTATCCTTGGTGCTTTGCACGGCATGGCCATAGGCGACCCAATCGACAATGGAGGCGCCCAAGCCGGGCAGCATGCCGATATAAGTGCCTAAAAAACTACAACGAAGTGCCAGCCACCAATATCGGAAAGCGTCTCTAACACCATCCATTATGCCGCCGCCATCTGACTGGTCTTTCGGGATGCGGGAGATGGAAACATTGCGCACCGCCAGTTCCAACAGTTCCGGCAGGGCAAACAGGCCAAGCACGACGGGAATGATCGGCAGTTCATCTAAAAGATATAAGGCTTGAAAGGTGTAACGCGGTTCAGCAATCGTCTCAGCCATGCCGATAAAGCCCAACATGAGGCCAAGCATCGCGGCAACCAAACCTTTCAACACGGATGATCCGCTTAAGGTGCCGACCATGGTGAGGCCCAGCATGCCGAGCATAAACAATTCCGGCGAGCGAAATGACAAAATCAATGGCGCGATGATGGGTAAAGAAAAAGCCAATATCATGGCGCCGAAAACGCCGCCGAAGGCGGAAACGGTGAACGCCGCGCCAAAGGCGCGGGCAGCCTGTCCCTGCTGCGCCAGGGGATAGCCATCAAGAATGGTCGCTTGCGAGGCGGCGGTTCCCGGAATCCCCAGCATTACCGATGCGATGGTATCGCTGGTCGTGGTTACCGTCCAAAGCCCAAGCAACAACGCCAAGGCTGGAACCGGCTCCATACCAAAGGTAAATGGCAATAGGAGGACAAGACCAATTATACCGCCGAGCCCGGGAACGGCGCCAATCCAGATACCCAGAACGGCACCAAGCATGAGAAAACCAATCGATGGCCACTCGAAAACCAGTTGCAGACCAGTCCATAAGGCTTCAATCATTTATTAGAATGCCCCTGTGTCTTCTTAAGTGTTTTATTATTCTTTGGTGCGCTCGGACGGGTGTTGGAAAAGCCAACAAACGATCTGCCGAAGCCGACAGATCAGGCAGACGTTTATCATCCAACGGATCGATAATTAGAGAATTGCCCTATCCCAGTGCCGCCGCGAATCCTTCCACTTCAACCAAAAACTCGGGGTACGCCAATCCGGCCACGATCAACAAAGTATGGGCCGGCTTATGGTCGCCGAGCATTTCTTTCCTTACATCGCGCATTTTCGGCAGGTTTTCCCGGTCGGTAATGAAGGTGGTGAGCTTCACCAAATTGTCCAACCCCATGCCGGCGTCTTGTAAAATCGCCTCAATATTTTGGTAGGTGCCACGAACTTGATCCTCGAAGGCAGGAGGAATATCACCATTGATGTCAGCACCCACCTGGCCCGCAAAATAAACCAGGCGAGACCCGGGTTCAATCTCAGCACCATGTGAGTAAGGATTGAAAGGCTGGCAGATAGCGTCAGGATTATAAAATCGAGTCATGGTTTTCCTCCGTATCAATCAACGACAAGGCCATATTGAAATCTTCTACAAAAATTTGGACTAGTAAAATTAAAACTTCCGATTACTAGGGTCCGGACTCAATTGAGCCACCATACGATGGTGGCGACGATAAGGACGGCG
>CAJWAR010000114.1 GCA_913020445.1 uncultured Rhodospirillaceae bacterium | reverse complement strand
TTCCTTTATCAAACCCCATTGGCCCTACATAGCGCCAGCGCCTTATGACACCATGTACAAGCCGGAAGATGCGCTGCCGGTGGTGCGGGACATATCAGAGAAGGAGGATCCGCACCCCCTATATGCCGCCTACATGAACCGCCGTGTTTCAAAAGCATTTTCGGATGATGAGGTGCGGAATTCGGTGATGCCGGCCTATATGGGTCTGATTAAACAAATCGATGATGAGATGGGCCGCCTGTTTAAATTTCTCGAGGAACGTGGCCGCATGGACGACACCATGATCGTCTTTACCTCAGATCACGGCGACTATCTCGGCGACCATTGGCTTGGGGATAAAGACCTGTTTCACGATCCCAGCGTGAAAATTCCATTGATTGTCTACGACCCCAGAGAGGCCGCCGACAAAACCCGCGGTACCACAAGCGACCACCTGGTCGAAGCGGTTGATATTGTGCCCACTTTCTTGGATGCGGCCGGCGGTTATCCTCAGCCTCACATCATTGACGGATGTTCACTTGCACCGATCCTTCACGGCAAAAGTACGGAAGATTGGCGGAAATTTGTCATTAGTGAATATGATCATGCCTTCCTGGAAACGCGGATCGAACTCAATACACCGCCCCGGGAATGCTGGATACGCATGATTTTCGATGGGCGTTTTAAGTATGTCTATAGTGAGGGTTTCCGCCCCATGTTGTTCGATCTGAAGTCTGATCCAAATGAGCTAAATGATCTTGGCTCTGATTTTTCTCATGAAGCCGAATGCAGGCGCCTGGAGAAACTGCTTTTCGAATGGGCGATGAAGCCACGACAGCGGGTTACTATCACCGATCGAGTATTGGAAATGGTGGACGTGCAGCGCAACATTTCGGAAATGGGAATCCTGATCGGCTATGGCGAGGTCGAAGATCTGGCGGATGCCCGTGGCGGATGGAACGACACTTTTGCCGAATTCAACCCAATTCGTTCGAAGACCATGAAAAGGCTGAAAGTGGAACCGAAGCAATGACGGTTGAGACCAAGGAGATCAAGCGCATTGCAAAAAGCACCGAACGTGTCGGTGGCATGGTGTGGAACATAATGGGCCAAATTTACATTCCCAGGAAAGTGGACCAGGACAGCTTCTGGTGGGCGGCGATCATGCCGACGGAATCCTTTGTCCCGCCGCACGTCCACACGAACCAAGATAAATTTCTTTACATTACCGATGGCGAACTCGACCTGCTGTTAGATGGCAAAGAAGTTCATGCCGCAGCGGGAAAGGTTTTTTCTTTTCCACGAAATTCAAACCATGGCTTGTTCAACAACAGCGGCAAGACGGTCAAAGCCGTGTATTGGGTAAATCCCACCAACCGGTTGTTCGATCTATTCAAGGCGATACACAATGTTGCTGACACTGGTAAGGTGGTGCGGATATGCGATACTCACGATATCCATTTTCAGTTGCCGGGCCAGAAGGCGCGATATGGCCGACTGGGCCAATAAATAGGGATTTTTTTTCGGGTAGATTACTGCGAATAGGGAGACAAATAGTATAAATTTGACCATTTGAAATTGTTTTTAAGGAATCGTTTATCGGTGTGGAACATCGTTTCTAGGCCACCTCCGGTGCGATGATCTCATTTTCGAGCGGGATCAAATAAAGACCAAACGACTTTAAGTTAACGTAATTTCAATTGTGGAGAGATCAAATGAAACGCTTACTTATTAGCTTCGCCGCAATGGCTACAATTGCACAATTATCGGCATCCAATCATGCTAACGCCGCGACTAAAATTGTCTTTAATGTCTTTACACCACCGACATTTATCATTTCGACGGGCATCATAAACCCGTGGGTCAAGGATCTAAACAAAGCTCTGGCAGGCGAAGTCGTTTTCAAAGTGCCAGCAAAAAGTCTTGGGGCACCGCCTCGACAGAAGGATCTCGTGATCCAGGGTATCGCCGACGGCGCTTTTATATTCAATGCTTTCCTTAGCAACAGTGTTCCTCATCTGCGATTTTCCATCATGCCGCAAATGTCGACGACGGCTAAGGCGGACGGGGTTGCTCTTTGGCGTACCTACCAGAAGTATTTTGCCGCCAAAAATGTTTTTAAAGATGTAAAGCTACTTAGTTTCTTTGCCGGAACGGGAGGAGAAATTTTCAGTATGCAGGATAAACCCCTGCGAACCGTTGCGGATATGAAAAAGGCGAAACTGTGGAGCTTGCCCTTTGCTCTTGCCCAGATGTTGAAGAAGTTGGACGTAGCGGTTGTTCCTGGACCTGCAGCGCGAATTTACCCAATCGTGTCTAAGAAAACGGTGGATGGCTTTGTCGGTTTGGATATGTACGGCGTATACGGTTTCAATGTAGATAAATTTGCGAAATCGGTGACCCATGTAGATCGCTATGTCTACAATCCGACCTTTTCTGTCATGTTGAATAATAAGAAATGGAATGGGCTTTCAAAATCCGCCCAGGCGAAAATTATAAAGCTGTCTGGTGAATCGTTAGCTCATCGGGGCAAATCCTGGGATGATATCGATCAGAAATCCATGGCTAGATATAAGGCTTCCGGCAAACCATATTATCAAGCCGACCCCAGCCTTAATGCGGCGATTAGCAAGATTTCCGCCGGCATGCAAGCTGGCTGGATCAAGCAAATGAATGGGCTTGGTGTTGACGGAAAAGCAGCACTTGCTTATTTCCGTCAATCCCAAAAAGACGTTTCGGCCGGTCGCTAAAGGTAGCAGGTTGTGAATACCATTGACCAACACTCGGGTGTCCAAGATGGCGCCCGAGTGTTTGTTTGGTTGCGCAATTTCCTGGGCTGGCTTACAGGCGCAGTCCTATTTTTTATGATGATCTTAACGGCGATCGATGTAATTGCCCGGTTTGTTTTCTCGAGTCCTTTACCGGGAACATTTGAAATCATGGAGTTTTCCCTCGCCATCGTCGTTTTTTCTGCATTGCCATTGGTGACCTGGGACCAGGGCCATATCTCGGTATCATTGTTCGAGGGTCTATTTCAAGGAACCGGGCGGCGTATTCAGCAGATTATTGTTTTGGCGTTGAGCGTCATCGGTATGGGGGTTATCTCAGTTAAAATGTGGGATCAGGGTATCCAGCTTAACGCAACCGGTGCAACAACAGGATTTCTGCTCTGGCCGCGGGCGCCAATCGCCTATTTCATGAGCGCCTTCGCGGGTCTTTCGTGTTTATTGCTCATCGGATTATTCATCGGTGCTTGCGCCGGAAAAATTAGTTCGAATTACGAAAATAAC
>CAJWAR010000113.1 GCA_913020445.1 uncultured Rhodospirillaceae bacterium | reverse complement strand
ATGGTGTGATTTTGTATACTCGTACCGAGTTTGGAGATTACTTGGGAAATGTCGGTTTATAAATGGGAGGAATCAGATGAAAATTAGATTGATTGATAGAGGGTTTAAGTCCCTGCAGCGCGGGGCGTTCGTCGCCGGTGCGTTGGCTGCCGGCTATGCTTTATCAGGTATTGATCCGGTAAATGCGGCGCCTAAAAAAGGCGGCACACTTCGCATCGCCGTCATTGCCGATATCGGTGGTTTTGACAGTTTGAAAATCCCTGTAACCGGTCGCCCGCGGGCGTTCGTGATGCAGGCAATTCATGAAAACCTATTCGATATGAATCCGGATACGTTTGAGATTATCCCGCGTACCGGGCTTAAAGCTGAGCCGAGCGACGATTTCAAGCGCTGGCGCATTACCCTTCGCCAAGGGGTGAAATATTCAAACGGCGCCGAAATGGTGGCGGCCGATTACAAGGCGCATTTTGATCGTTTACTCGGCAGTAAATTTGGCGGTCGATTCCGTGGTACCCTCGGCCCCCGTCTTGATCACGTCGAAGCACCGAGCAAATATGTCGTTGATTTTGTATTCTCTGAGCCAAGTCCCGGCTGGGAAACCATCATGACCCTCAACGACTTGGTTTGGTGGGTCCGGCCAAAAGCCTATCTCGATGCCAACAAAGGCAAGAAGACTTTTAATAATAATACCGTCGGCGCTGGCCCCTACGTGTTGAAAAAATGGCGTCGGAGTTCCAGCATCGTTTTGGCGAAAAATCCTCATTATTGGGATAAAGCCAATCAGCACGTTGATGAAATTCATCTGCAAATTATCAATCAGCAAATTAGCCGCTTTCAGGCGCTGCAATCCGGTCAAATGGACTTTATCTGGATTCCACCATGGTTGGCTGATGATGCGAGAAAAGACAAGCGGCTCAAGGTGATGGGCGGCCCAAACTTCTTTGCTGGATTGGGCGTTGCCTTCAATCAATCACATCCGGCCTTTAAAGATATTCGTGTACGGAAAGCGCTAATCCATGCCTTGGATCGAGATCCACTCAGGGCGGTGATTACCAAAATTATAGAGAAAGCGCCGACCCATATGTATGCACCGAACCATCCCTGGCACTGCAAAGGCATTGAATTCCCGGAATACAATCCGGCCAAAGCCAAGGCGTTGCTTAAGGAATATGGCAAGCCGGTTAAATTTACGCTCAACATAGTGGGTTTACGTGACTTGATCCGCGTCGGTGAAGCCTTCCAGGCCTATTGGAAAGCAGTCGGCGTTGACGTCACGGTTAAACCGGGACCGCGTGGTCCGCAATGGGCACGTGCTGTGTTCTCTAAAAAGTTTGACGTTTGGTGGAACAACTATGGCGCCAATGCAGATCCAAGCTTAGTAGCCATGAACTTCCATTCAAAGTCACGCGCCAACATCTATCGCTTGAAAGATCCCGAAGTGGATGCTGCAATCGATGCAGTAAAAGCTGCTCGTGGCAAGGAAGCGCGCATGAAAGCAAGCTGCCATCTGCAAAAAACTCTGGTCGATCAAGCCCGCATTTTGCCGTGGGAGCAGGGCGATGTGACCCTTGCCTACTGGCCACATGTCAAAAATGTTTTACGTCCGCTCTCTATTCATCCGAAATATCAACGGATTTGGCTGGACAAATAGTCTCATAATCTTGAGGCCTGCCATAAAATAATTGGCGGGCCTCAATTTTTTTGCAAGTTGTGAAATTTATTAAATGAAATATCTGCGCTATCGCATGCTCCGGATGATCCCGGTTTTTTTCCTGGTGACATTTGCCAGCTTTGCCCTCTTGAATATTCTGCCGGGGGATGCGGCGGATGCGATCTTGGGCGGCGCCGATGGCTCGATGGACAATCCGGAAAGTATCGTCGAGGCCCGCAATGAATTGCGCAAAGAGCTGGGTTTAGACCGGCCAATTATAATCCGCTATTTCTCCTGGCTCGGCGGGATTTTGCAGGGTGATTTTGGTGAGTCCTATGTGCAGATCGCGCCGGTCTGGGAATTGCTGATGGAGCGCCTGCCGGTAACAATCGAACTGTTGATCCTGGCCCAATCACTGGCGCTTCTAATTGCCCTGCCGATTGGCGTTTATTCGGCGCTCAGAGCCGATAAAACTGTGGACCGGCTAATCAGCACCATCACCTTCGGCATCGTCGCCATGCCGCCCTTTTTAATGGCGATTCTGTTGGTTTTTGTTTTTGCTGTCGCCTGGCAAATGCTGCCGGCGAGTGGCTATTTTCCAATTGAGGAAGGTCTCGGTAAGAACCTCTATCATTACATTTTACCGGCGACAGTTATTGGTCTTTTGGAGGCGCCGGTGTTGTTGCGGGTGCTGCGCGTTGACTTGATCGCCACCTTACAGGAAGATTATATTGCGCTTGCCAAGGCTAAGGGCATGTCGACTGGCTACATTCTTTTTCGCCATGCACTAAGGCCATCTTCATTTACGCTGGTGACCGTACTCGGTTTGCAATTTGGTTTTCTGATTAGCGGCACGGTGATTATCGAACAAATTTTTTCGCTGCCCGGTATGGGAAAACTCATACTCGACGCCATCGACAATCGGGACTCAATGCTGTTGCAGGGAGGCGTGACATTGATTGCCGTCGCCTATGTGGCGATCAATTTGGCTGTTGATATGCTCTATGCCGTGCTTGATCCCCGCGTCGGTCACACTGCGAGGGCGCGGTCATGAGCGAAACAGTGGCTGTACCGGTAACTGCTCAAAATGGAGCTGCAAGTAGCGATGAAAAAACCAATTGGTCTCGCTTAGGCATCGTTTTCTGGATTGCGGTAAGCTGGGTGTGTCTTATCACCTTTAGTGCAGCATTTGCCGATTTTCTACCATTTCAAGATCCCTTAAAAACCAATCTGAGGGCGACGTTTAGCCCGATGTTCACCGACGGTCATATCTTGGGCACCGACCCGGTGGGCCGGGATATGCTGGGCCGGATTGTGCATGGCGCTCAAGTGTCGCTGAAAATTGCTTATACCGCACCCCTGATCAGTTTGGTGCTGGGTGTGACACTTGGGATGTGCGCTGGCTATTTCCGTGGCAAGGTTGACGGTGCGATCGGTATTTTTGTTGATGCCATTCTGGCCTTTCCAAATATTATTGCCATCATGGCCATCTTATTTTTTCTTGGACCAACCTTGCTCAACATGATTTTGGTCTTAGGCTTTTTCGGCATGGTTGGTGATCTTCGTGTCGCCCGGGCCAATACTATTTTATATGCCGAACGCGAGTTTGTGCTGGCGGCGAGGGCGCAGGGTGCATCTCATCTGCGCATTATGTTTAAAGAGCTTTTGCCCAATGTGATTATTCCCGTTTTGGCGCTGGCCGTCA
>CAJWAR010000112.1 GCA_913020445.1 uncultured Rhodospirillaceae bacterium | reverse complement strand
CATTCAGGAACTTGTCTTAGAGATTTTTAAAATGGCCAGTGTCCGCTTTGGGTCATTAGCGGACTCTTTTGCACTATTCCGGTTGTGTCCGCTTTCGGGGGTGAAGCAGACATTTTAGGAGGTACGGTTAACACTAGTTTTCCGTACAAGCTAAAATTCTCGTTTCTCTGTGTTCTTGGTGCCCTGCGTCGTCTAAATTCTTCGTGCTCTTTGTGAGCTTCGTGATGAATAAGCTTTCTACTTCTGCACCCAGGGCAGGCCGCGGACTTTCCAGCCGCCGGCATGGCCGCGGTGTTCGTCGTCGTTCTTATCGCCTTCAAAGCCCTCAAGCACATTATAGGCCTGGCTATAGCCAGCTTCGGTCAACGCAACGGAAGTTGAGATTGAGCGCACACCGGAGCGGCAAATCGAGATCACCTTGGCATCTTTATTTGGGCAGGCAGCTTCGACTTCGGCGACAAAATTTTCATTTTTTTGGTTGCCCGGAAAGGTGACCCAGGAAATTGTCAGCTGTTCTTTACCCAAACTCGAAATATCGGCGATCCCGACATAATTCCATTCGGCGGCCGTGCGCACATCGATTAACACCGCGCTCTCCTCATTTTTGAGGATTTCCCAAGTTTCTTCGGGTGTTAGATCGCCCGCATAGCCGTCGATATTTTTGTCAGCCAAATTTTCTCTCCCCATAGAAAAGCTATATTTATTAATACTCGGGCAAGGTTATAGCGTTTAAAAGAACATTGTTCCATCACTAGAGTGCGGGACTTTATTGGAAATGGCCTTTCAACAAATCAAACGGCGGTGTACAACCCGCCTCACTATTTAAAGATTTGCAGTCAGATATGGTCGAGCAGATAGACGATACTAACATTCAAACCACGCCAGAGCTTTCGCCAAAGCTTTCGGTGGTCGTGCCGGTCCACAATGAGGCCGATAATATTGAGCCGTTGATCTCCGAGATTAAGGCGGCGCTTGAAGGTGTCGAGCTTTACGAAATTGTTTACGTTGATGATTGCAGTCGAGACGGCACGCCGGAGAAACTGATGGCGCTCAATCGTCAGATCGAAAGTTTGCGGGTTTTCGCCCATCAAAGACAATCTGGTCAAAGTGCGGCTATTCGAACCGGTGTTAAAGCCGCCCGCGGGTCTTTGATTGTGACGCTTGATGGCGATGGTCAAAACGACCCGGCGGATATCCCAAAATTGCTCAATACCTATCGTCAGCAGGCGGCAACTGATCCACAAGTTCTCATCACCGGTCAGCGCGCCAAACGCCAAGACAGTTTTGTAAAACGCCTGTCCTCTAAAATTGCCAATGGCATTCGCTCAAGCTTGCTGGGTGACGCGACGCCGGACACCGGCTGCGGCCTCAAGATTTTTCGGCGTGAGGATTTTCTAGAGATGCCGGGCTTTGATCACATGCACCGGTTCTTACCAGCGTTGATGTTACGGAGCGGCGGGCGGGTCATCTCGGTTGAAGTCTCTCATCGTCCGCGCGAACGGGGTCAGTCAAACTATGGTACTTTTGATCGATTGTGGGTGGGGATTACGGATTTAATTGGTGTGATGTGGTTAAAACGGCGCTCCATAAATCCAGGTGTAAATCCGGATAGCGAAGAAAATAAATGACGCCAAAAGTAATTATACGCGGTCTGGTTATGATCGGCCTGTTGGTGGCGCTTGGATTTTTGCTCAAGTCGTCCGGGCTCGGTGAAATCATCGATAAAAATTGGATTGATGTTCATGTTCGTAACAATGGGCTTGAAGGACAGCTATTGTATCTAGGCGTGGCGGCGATCTTGGTGGCGGCGGGGTTCCCGCGTCAAATCGTTTCTTTTCTGGGCGGCTATGCATTTGGTTTAAATCTTGGTCTATTGTTGGCGCTCGCTGCCTGTGCCATTGGCTGTGCACTTGCTTTTTTCTTTGCCCGAATTATCGGGCGCGATTGGGTGAAGTCTAAATTTCCGCGCCGGCTTGAAAAAGCCGATCAGTTTTTCAGCGCCAATACTTTTTCGACGACATTACTGATCCGCTTTATGCCGGTCGGCAGCAATCTAGTGACAAATTTGGTGGCAGGAGTGTCGGGGGCCGGGGCACTTGCCTTTATTGGCGGCTCAACACTCGGTTATATTCCGCAGACGGTAATTTTTGCTCTGCTCGGAAGTGGCTTTAATCTTGATCCGGAGTTTCGGATAACGCTGAGTATCGCGCTTTTTCTGGGCTCGATTGCGCTCGGTATTTTTCTTTACCGCAAATACAAACGCTCAGCAGTCCTCAACGCTGATATTGAATAATTTAGTGTATCTGCCAAGATTGATCGATTAGCCGAAATTCGCTTGGTTTGATCAGACTTGTACTCATCACTTTGGCGGAATGGAGTTTGCCCTCCAAATTTTGTTCCCAATGCAGCAGAAATTTTCGAATCGACGGAAAACTTGGGGCGATATCCATGGTTTGCCAGATAAAAGTTTGCAGAAGATCAGGATAATCGGGCAGGTGATAAATAATTTCCGCGGTGGTGAGGCGATAACCCCGCAATTGATCTGAGAATTGTTTGTCGCTGGAAACTGTGACCATATTTTCCTCATCTGCAATTAAATCAGGTAAAGAAAGATTGCGCTGATTCGAGAAAAAAATCAAATATAATTAGAAAAAATTATTGAAATTCAATAGGTTAGCAGCCGTCCCGCGAGAGTGCTGCTAATTTTGAGGCCTTCTTGGTCTAAATTATTGAAAATTTTAGCAATTTTTTTGGCGTTCAAGGCTTGACCTTGGCGATTTGCAGACTAAATTCCTGGCAGTCTCGAACCGAGAGTGCTAACGCTCGGGAAAACAGGCCTGAATCACCCGATATACTAGGGAATTATTGAAAGTTTTTAGATTAATTGGAGGAAACAATGGGTTTTAGACCGTTGCATGATCGCGTGCTTGTTCGCCGCGTTGAAGAAGAAACAAAAACTGCCGGAGGAATTATTCTCCCGGATACCGCTCAGGAAAAACCATCTGAAGGTGAAATCGTCGCAGCAGGCGGCGGCATTCGCAATGATGATGGAACTGTCACACCTTTGGATGTCAAAGTAGGTGACCGCGTTCTGTTTGGTAAATTTGGTGGCACCGAAGTTAAAGTCGATGGCGACGATCTAATGATCCTCCGCGAATCTGACATTCTCGGAATCATCGATAAACCGAAGAAAAAAGCTAAAAAGGCCGCTTAATTTAAGCCGGTCTTTTTCTATAATTTAATTTAACGCTATGGAGAATTATTGAGATGGCGAAAGAAGTAAAATTTGATGCTGAAGCGCGGGCCAAGATGTTGGCCGGTGTTGATGTTCTGGCCGATGCGGTCAGAGTAACCTTGGGCCCGAAGGGCCGCAACGTTGTGCTGGATAAAAGCTTTGGCGCGCCGCGCATCACCAAAGACGGTGTGACGGTTGCCAAAGAGATCGAAC
>CAJWAR010000111.1 GCA_913020445.1 uncultured Rhodospirillaceae bacterium | reverse complement strand
AAGAACTGACAATCGAGCTCGGCCTCGATAAGCCAGTTGTCGTGCGTTATTTTATTTGGCTCGGCAATCTGCTCCAAGGTGATTTTGGCATATCTTTGATCAATAATTTTCCGGTTTGGGATCAAATCATTTCTCGCCTCCCCGTAACCTTGGAACTTCTCATTTTGTCACAGACCCTTGCTTTGCTGATTGCCATTCCACTGGGCGTTTGGGCGGCCTACCAGGTTAATCTAGGGGTCGACCGGGCGTTAAGTGCGATCGTTTTTGCCATTGTCGCCGCCCCACCTTTTGTTATCGCTATCGTTTTCGTCTTTATTTTTGCCGTCACACTGAAATGGCTGCCTGCCGCGGGGTATATACCTTTTATGGATGACCCGCTGGCGAACTTAAAGTTTTTTGTCCTCCCCGCCACTGTTGTTGGTCTTCTGGAAGTTCCCATTTTGATGCGGGTGCTGCGGGTGGATATGGTGGCGACCCTGCAAGAAGATTATATCTCCCTGGCCAAAGCAAAAGGCATGTCATCGGCCTATATTCTGTTTCATCACGCCATTCGTCCCTCTTCGTTCACCTTGATTACCATTGTTGGCTTGCAGCTCGGAAACCTGATCAGCGGTGCGGTGATATTGGAGACGATTTTTGCCCTTCCCGGCATCGGAAAATTATTGATCGATTCCATTGATGGGCGTGACGCCATGATCCTGCAAGGCGGGGTTGCCTTCTTAGCATTGGCTTATGTTGTGATTAATCTCTTTATCGACATGATGTACACCGTATTGGATCCCCGGGTTCGGATGGGAGGCGGCAAATGAGTGCAGTAATGACCCTATTTCGCCGACTTTTCTATCCCAAATACGAATTGGCAGACAACGAGTCCGAGGCAGGCAAAAAAAAATCGCAAAAATTTGGTCTGGTTTTTTGGCTAAGTCTTAGCTGGATTTTGGTTATCACCTTTAGCGCCATATTCGCGGATTTTCTGCCGATAGCTGATCCAATGAAGTCAGACTTAGACAAAAAATACTTAGGCCCTTTCAGTGGCGAGTATTGGCTTGGCACCGATACTATTGGCCGCGACCTGCTATCCCGGATGATTTATGGCGGACAGATTTCGCTGACCATTGCTTATACGGCACCTGTCATCAGCCTGATTTTTGGCTTGGTATTTGGCATGTCGGCTGGTTACTTCGGTGGACGCACGGATGCTGCTGTCGGCATCTACGTCGATTCTCTTCTGGCATTCCCAAATATCGTCGCGGTCATGGCCGTGCTGTTTGTTCTGGACGCCAATTTGTTGAATATAATCCTGGTGTTGGGATTTTTCGGTATGGTGAATGATATTCGGATTTCCAGAGCCGTTACGATCCAATACCGCAACCGGGAATTTGTAACCGCCGCGCGTGCTCAAGGTGCGTCTCACCTTCGTATTCTTATCAGGGAATTACTGCCGAACGTAATCATTCCCGTGCTGGCCTTGATGCTACTCGGTATGTCGCGGGTTATTATCATTGAAGGAGCGCTGGCATTCTTAGGCGTCGGATTGCCGCCACCCACTCCAAGCTGGGGAAGAATGATTGCGGATGGTTTTTCAGAACTCGAGTTCAGCCCGCATGTCACGTTTGTTCCGTCGGCCTGGATGTTCCTGACAATCTTGTCGATCAATCTTATCGGCGATAAGTTGCGCAGCATGTCTGATCCCAGAACCGGCAATGTCTAATTCGAATAATGGCGTATGCGGTATGGAAAAGCGCAGCTTCCGAATAAAACTATGAGGCAATTAACCTGAGTTATACCCTTCGGCCAATTTTGAATTAGCTGCAACGGTACAAAATTATCTAATCTCCTAGGCAACGTTGAATTTTACTTTGGTCAAATGCGGAAACCCTCCAGAGGACCCATCATCAACCACATTCGCCTGCTGCGGCGATACAAGCCTGGAGAGCTCTTCACCTTCGGCGACGGTGCCTGGGCCAACTTGACCGAAATAGGCCAGATGATAGGGCTTTGCCTAGCTTTTCTGTCTATTGCTAAATTCCAAAATTTCGGCAAAAATATATGACATTTCCAGCTCCAGAGACTGACCGAAATTAGCAATCCAGGCATTTAAATAACAAAGTTTGGGAGTCAAATATGTCAGAATTATTATCCTCGATCGAACCTACAATAGATTTCTCCGCTCTGGGAGAGCACAAAGGTTTTTTGAATCTACCGCACTCCATTCACCGGTCTGGTTCACATAATATACCAATACCTGTGGTGAGTTTTAAAAATGGGACAGGCCCGACTGTCTTGCTCACCGCTGGTGTACATGGTGACGAATATGAAGGACAGGTTACTTTGACCAAACTGGTGAAGGAAATCACGCCGGACCGGGTCAATGGACAGATCATCATCGTGCCGATGACCAACTTTCCTGCCGCCAAAGCCGGTCTCAGGACATCACCAATCGATGATTTAAATTTAAACCGGGAGTTCCCCGGCGATCCATTTGGAACCCCAACCCGCCAAATCGCTCACTACGTTGAAACTGTTTTAATGGAGATGGCGGACTACGCCTTCGACATCCATTCTGGTGGATCATCGTCGCATTATCTTACGACAATTTTGTTTCAAGGTAGCAAAACTGACGAAAATAAGCAGGCCGAGCTAACCAAAATGGTGGAGGCAATCGGCGCCCCTTATGCTCTTGAATTGCCATCGGGTGGCGTTAAGGGCAGCCGAGCTTCCATGTCTGCTGCTGCACGCCAGGGCACCATCGGCATCAGTGCCGAATTTGGCGGTTCTGGGACCGTAACACCAGAAAGTCTTGAAAGCTGTGAAGTTGGTGTACGGCGTTATTTAAGCCATTTGGGCGTATGGACCCCCGAGACACCGCCATCAGTCGCCAAACCAGGAGGCACAGAATTTTTTAATGGGACCATCAAAAATCTTGATGTTCATGCCGAACTGAGTGGTTTGTTCGAACCGGTCGCCAAACTTGGTGACCGGGTAGAGATCGGCCAGACGGCAGGATTTCTCCATCATCCGGATACTCCCTGGCAAGTTGCCGAGGAAATAAAGTTTGAAGCCACGGGCGTGGTCATGTCCAAGCGAATTCCCGGATTAGTCGAACGTGGAGATGGCTTGTTCAAACTCGGGGCACCGGTCGCAAATTAAATCCAGGCATAGGATTAATTGGTATGCTGCCTATGGCGATTAGAAAAAATGATAGTAAAGTCCAAGCAGCAGAGATAAGAAAATATATCGAAAGAATCCAAACCCAAACAGGCCGCTTTTTGCGGAAAATATGCGGCAAATGAAATACTGCGAACAACAAATGAAGACCTAATGTTCGCCCTCATCGAAAAACCGTTTCAAATGATTGATCTCGGACAAAAGATTCAGGAAATGCTTACCGCCTAGCTGACCAAGAATTGTAAGTTGGAATTAAAGCGTGAGTCCGCTTTGGGTCAGAAGAAGACATTTTTCCGAAAACCTGAATACGTCCGCTATGCACC
>CAJWAR010000110.1 GCA_913020445.1 uncultured Rhodospirillaceae bacterium | reverse complement strand
TTAAATAAAGTTGTTTTTCCAGCGCCATTCGGACCAATGAGACCATAGACGGAAGCATCTTCAATCGATAGGTTTATTTTATCCAAAGCTCGGACACCGCCGAAGCCTTTTGAAAGATTTTTTAGTTCCAACGTGCTCAAAATTGAAACTTCATTGCAATATTACGCAGAAAAACTCTTGAAAGAAGTCCGTTGGGACGCAAAATCATCAAGATGATAAGCGCCGCTCCGTAAACGCTTAATCGCCAATCCTCCATGAAGCGCAGCATTTCTGGAAGTAAACTAAAAATAACCGCTCCCAACATAGCACCCCAGAAAGTTTGCATTCCTCCCAAAATTACAAACAACACCGCCATCGCCGAAACCAAAAACGAGAAATGACCCGGTTCAACGTATAAAAGGTGGTGCGCGCTAAGCCCTCCGGCCAATCCGGCGATAAAGGCTCCAATTCCGAAAGCCATGACTTTTACCGCCCGGACATTGACGCCCGCTCCTTGGGCGGCGTCCTCGTCCGCAGCGACGGCGTCAAAGGCGCGGCCTATCCGCGACTGCTCGATCCGCCACAGCCCTATGGTCACCGCGACAACCGTAAGCAAAACCATTTCAAATGTCGTTCCAAACAAACCTCGCATGCCGTAAGCACCACCGGTAGGCTCGAAATTTATAAAAAAAGCCCGAACCGTTTCGCCAAACCCAAGAGTTCCTAAAACTAAAAAGAACCCACGAATTCTTAGAACCGGGATACCCAGCGCAACGCCCACCAAACTGGACAACAAAGCCGAGAGTATCAGCGCAATCGGTAGGGGTATGCCTAACCGGACCGTGAGATACCCCGAACAGAAGGCCCCAATCGCCATAAAACCCGCATTGCCGAGTGAAAGTTGCCCGGTGGCCAGTATGATAAAAGCGCTGTAGGCCATCAGGATATTGATGCCCATTTGCATCAATATACCTTCCATATAAATACTCATGATCGATTTCCTGAAGGTTGGGGAAATAAACCATTTGGTTTCAAAATTATAAATCCAAAAAATAACGAAAAAACAATAAGATCACGGTAACTGGCGTCTAAATAAGCGTCATTAAGAACCTCAACGAGACCGATCAAAATACCACCGATCATGGCGCCTCTAAGATTTCCCAATCCGCCAATTACCATCGCTACCATACCAATAAGTCCTTGCCGGATTCCAATCAATGGAGTGATTTGAGAATAGACGACAGCGGTCAACACGCCTGCAACGCCGGCCAAGGCCCCAGCGGTAAGGAAAGTAATGAACATCACATTTTTTGTGTTTACGCCTAAAAGACCGGCAACTTCCGGGTCCAGCGCCGTTGCTCTGAGCGCCCGCCCTATCTTCGTTCGATAGATAACAATATCCACTGTTAGCATAACGGAAAAAGATACGGCCAAAATTACGATGTGAACTGAAGACAGGAGAATACCGCCAATTTCAAACTGGGTAACGGCTTCTATATTGGGGTATCGGGAGGGATCCGACCCCCAAATTTGCGTGGCCACATTTTGCAACAAAATGCCAAAAGCGATTGTGCTTAACATGGGCGCCAGAAAATGAGCGTTCCGCAATGGATAAAAGCAAGATCGCTCGATAATGACATTAACCACGGCGGATACAAAAATCCCAGCTAAAATCGCCAGAGCTAACGACGCGCCAAACGATGCGGCGGCCACTCCGGCAAAAGCGCCAAACATAAAGACGTCCCCATGAGCAATGTTGAGCTTTCCAAACACACCTAAAACGAGAGTTAATCCAAGAGCGATCAACGCATATGTGCTTCCAAGCAATATACCATTGACCAGCTGTTGTGCCAACATGGGGACGTTTTATTGTAGTTTAATAAAATCAGGCGATTACTTGATCAGTTTCCACGCCTTATCTTTGATTTCAAAAACGTGAACATTCTTTTTACCATCGCCAACCTTATTGAAACCATCACTCGCAATGCCGTTAAAAGATTTCATATCGGAAAAATGATCTTTTATGGCGATTCTCTTGGTTGCCAGGTTTTCCATGCCAGGTTTGATATGTTTGGCTTTAATGGCATCCACAATCATGTAAACGGCATCATAGGAATTGACGGGATAGTAATCAGGATTCGCCGTGAATTTGCCAGGATGTAAAGTTTTCGCAAGTTCCTTATACGATTTGATGAAAGCACGGCTTCGCGAATCGTTCAATTGAGTACTCCAAATACTGCCGGCAATCGTCCCAACAACCGCACTCCCACCTTTTTCCGGTATATTACCCTCAATCAACGGGGCGGTTCCGAAAAAAGGTTGTTTCATCCCCTGCCGTCGGGCCTCGGTTATGATATTCAGAGCGTCAGGGCCAAGAGCACCCAAACCTATGGCGTCAGGATTTAAGGCTTTTAGCTTTGTCACTTGCGCTGTAAATTGAGCATCACCGGTTTGGAAAGTTACCGGTTTCTTGGCATTTATTACGTTCAAGTCCGCCTTCTTTAAAACACCCGGAAACACTTTCGTGCCGATGGCCCGAGCTACGGCGTCCTTAATGTCGACAATCAAGGCTATCCTTTTGGGATTATATCGTTTCTTGACGGCTTCAACTACCGCAACGGCAATTTTATCTTCCGTTAAGGTATTGCGAAAAGCAAATGGGCGATTTGCAGCCGCGACGCCTGGTTTAGAGGAAGCCACCGCAACTTGAACGATGCCAATCCGATTGCCAAGGGGAAATGTCGACTCCGCGACGCCACTGTAGTGTGGCCCGACAATCGCCAAAACTTTATCATCTCCGGCAAGCTTGCGTACCGCATTTACAGCATCGTGAGGGTTACTACCCGTATCGGTTACAATCATCTCTAATTTAGCGCCGCCGATGCCGCCTTTAGCATTAATTTCGTTAACCGCAACTTGCGCTCCAATAACTTCGCGTTTACCCGCATCGGCACCACCACCGGTAATTGGTACATTTAATCCGATCCGGTAGACATTTTGTGCCTGCACGGTCCCAGTCAGCATTATGGCGATTGTCATAACCGCTATGAGTGAAAGTAACGCCTTAAACCTTAACATTTGATCCTCCACTGATCCGATATTCCCAAAATTAAGCATCATATTCATTTAAGACCCTACCAGAACGGCACCATCTTTAAAAGAATTTGTCTCTCCAACTATTCGTTCACATTGCCCAGATAGCCGCTAGGTTCGCGGGAATCATACCACCGTGCCACCGTCAAGGGAACGAAATCATTTCCGCCGCCACCTGATGACCTGATTTCGCGATTTTCCTGTTTCCGGAAGGTCATTTTCCCATACTTTCCACCGTCCAGGCATATCTCTCCCGCATTTTTCACCTCCCGTCGATGCCCTCGGCCTACGCCGGAACGGGTCTCCGTCGGAGATCACCAATCAGGCCCAAGATTTTCTGGAACAAAGTCCTCGGCACCGCCACCTCGGCCAATTGGAACGTGACGTACCGGCCATGGCGGACAACTTTGGCCCCGATCTTCACCAGCTTCTCTCGCAGCGTGGTCAACGACCAGTGCTCCACTTCCT
>CAJWAR010000109.1 GCA_913020445.1 uncultured Rhodospirillaceae bacterium | reverse complement strand
GAAGTCCCAAATCCTTAATATGCGGCCTGATCTCAAAGTGGTGCCGTTTCGCGGCAATGTCGAAACGCGCATCAGTAAACTTGAGGCCGGCGACGTCGATGCTACGTTGTTAGCCTTTGCCGGATTAACCCGGCTGGGTAAGCAAGACGCTGTCACCAGCTTGATTGAAATAGATCAAGTGCTCCCCGCCGTCGGCCAAGGTGTCTTAGCCGCAACCTGCCGGGAAGAAGATTTGCGCGCTAATGCGATGATTGCGTCGCTCGCCCATCCGCCGACGACGGCTGCAGTGTTGGCAGAACGCGCCATGTTGGCGGTTTTGGATGGGTCGTGCCAAACGCCGATTGCGGGATTGGCGCATTTGGATGGGACTGGTAAATTGGATTTGCGTGGTATAATCGCCCGGCCCGATGGCGCTGAAAAAGCCGAAGTTGAATTGAGTGGCCTGGCGTCGGAGGCAGAATTGTTAGGCACTCAGGTTGCTGAAAAATTATTAATTGAGGCCGGTCCGTCAATCTTAGACGCGATAAAAGCGAGCGGACCTGATATAATTCGCCCGCATCCTGAAATGGAGCGCCCAGAAAATATGAAGGAAAACCAGCAGGAGGATTAAAACGGTATCATGCGTGTATTGGTAACCCGACCTGGTGATGATGGCACAGCTTTAGCCGAACTGCTTGGTGCGCGTGGTGTGGAATCCGTCGTTGAGCCGCTTTTGGCAATCAAACAAGTTGAAGGCCCGCCGCTAGAGCTTGATGGAGTTCAAGCTTTTCTGTTGACCAGTGCCAATGGGGTACGTGCGCTGGCACGGCGAACAGACCGGCGGGATATCCCGGTTTATGCGGTTGGTGATGCAACAGCGGCAACAGCCCGCGGGTCCGGCTTTACTCAGGTGCATAGCGCTGCCGGTAATGTTGAAACCTTGGCGGAATTAGTTAAAGAAATACTCAAACCTGCCGACGGTGCTTTGTTGCATGTCGCCGGCTCAACTGTTGCCGGTGATCTTATTGGCTTGGTAGAAGCCGCTGGCTTTAAATGCACCCGCGAAGTTATTTACGAGGTAATCAATGAACGCAGTCTGACGTCCTCGACCATCGCCGCGATTAAAGAAAATCATATTGAAGCGGTGACACTTTATTCACCGCGGTCAGCAGAAATATTTGTCGAGCTTATTCGCAAAGCGCGCCTTGTCAGATCGTGCCGGAGCATGATTGCAATTTGTCTTAGCCAAGCCGTCGCTGATAAAATCAGCGAGTTACATTGGCAGGATATTCATATTGCGGTAGAGCCAAATCAGGACGCCTTGCTGGATTTGGTAGCGGAGCTGAACAACACCGATGATCAATCGGCGGATACCCAACAAATTTCACAGCATACGGCAGAACCAGAAATGTCAGAAGATCTACCAACGTCCTCGGGACCAACTAACACCCACCGCGTCGCGCCAATTCAGCGTCGTCAGGGCGGCTCTGGTCGAACTGTCTTTATAACGTTGCTGGTTGTTGCCATTGTCGCCGGTGCGGCGATGGCGACCAAACCCTTGTGGTTGCCGAAAGTGCAGACGATTGTACCGGCGCTGTTTGCCGAAACTGAAACCGAGGTGAAAATCACCAAACTAAGCGGGCGCTTAAAGGTACTTGAAGACAGCCAGCAAGTGCCGGATCTGGAGGCTCTTCAGCAAGAAAGAAAACGCCTGCAAACTCATTTGGATGCAACCTTGAAGCGCTTGGAGAAGCTTGAAAATTCCATTGGCTCGGTCAAGAAATTAATTGATGCGGTAAATTCTGATCCTGGTACCGGTGCGGTCAAAACCTTGAAACAATTGTCTAGTCGATTGGATAAATTGGAAAAAGAGAATTTGAATTACCGCACGGTCTATCAAACCGAGGATGGTAAAACCCTTAATAGTCTGGCCAATCAGGTAGCCGAGCTCGAAAAGAATATTCCCCTCGCGGCCAGTGATAGCCGCAGCAGCGAAGCGCGCGCATTGGTGCTGTCAATTGGTCAATTGCGCGAAGCCGTCCGTGCTGGCCGGAGTTTCGAAGACGAACTGGCAGCTTTGAACACCCTGGTTCAGAAAAACGGCGATCTGCAAAAAGTTCTTGGCAATGCCTTGAAACAACTTGGTGGTATTGCTGCCAGTGGGGCGCCAAATTTACAAAATTTACGCACCCGGTTTGATGACCAGGCAGGAAATATCGTGCAGGCTGGGTTGGTGCCTGATGAAGGCGGCTGGGTACAGCGAACGATCGCACGGCTGACCGAATCGGTAAAATGGCGGCGGACCGATAATCTTGCCGGCGATGGTGTTGAAGCTATTGTGGCGCGTGCTGAGCAGGCGCTAAAATCCCGCGATGTTGAAAAGGCGATCAAGGAATTATCCGCGCTTCAGGAAAAACCGGCTGCTCTGGCGAAAGACTGGCTGAGCGGAGCCAAAGCCTACCGCATTGCTGAAAAAGCCCTGGCCGAATTGCAAACCCGGGCCGTTGCCCAAATGGCGGCGGGGCAATAGATCTCAATGATTAAAGCGGTCTGGTTCCTCATCCTTCTGGCGCTGATTAGCTTGGGCGCGGCCGTGGTGGCGGACAATCCAGGTGCGGTTTCACTGCAATGGCTTGGCTATAAAGTCGACACTTCGATCGGCGTGTTGTTTGCCGGGGTCTTTCTAATTTCGATCGGTTTGGCGATTATTTTCCGGGTTTGGTTCTTTTTCCGCAATGCCCCAAGACGAATTGGAAAAGTGCGCCGGGATTGGCGCCGGGAACGTGGCTACAAAGCGTTAACTCAAGGCATGGTCGCGGTTGCCGCTGGTGATGCTCAGGAGGCCCGGCGTCAGGCTCGTAAGGCGGAAAATTTATTGGCCGAACCGCCGCTCACCATGCTGCTGTCAGCGCAGGCAGCGCAATTATCCGGCGATGAAAAAGCCGCCGGCAAATTTTTCGAAAAAATGGCAGAGCGTAAAGACACCAAATACCTCGGCATTCACGGCATGCTCAATCAGGCCATTCAGGAAGGCGACAAAGACGTCGCCCTTGATCTTGCCGAGCAAGCTATTGATTTAAAACCGAAAACTGACAATGTTTCGCGGGCCTTATTTGATTTACAGGTCCAAAGCGGCAATTTGGAAGAAGCGGAAGAAACCATCCGTAAAGCCGTCAAAGACAAACTCATCGACAATGACACCGGTCGCCGCCGCCGCGCGGTTATATTGTATCAACGTAGCGTCGAAGCGGAGGGTGACGGCAAGCTTAGCGACGCGCTCAACTTTGCCCGCAAAGCCAATAATTTGGTGCCCGGTTTTGTGCCGGCGGCAATGCGCACGTCGCGCCTCCTGCAGCAGGCTGGCAAACGCCGCAAAGCGGCTTCGGTGATCGAGGAGATTTGGGTGACCAACCCGCATCCGCAATTGGCCGAGGTGATGGCCGAGCTGTCATCGGGTGGCGGCGAGCAGGAAAAAATGCGCACTATCGAGAAACTTGCGAACTACAACAAAGATCATGTTGAAAGCCATGTCGCGATTGCCAAGGCGGCATTGGTTGCCGGGATGTGGCAGGAGGCGCGCGAACATCTTGAAGCGGTCGCCGATTCAGATTCCGGAGAGTTACCTGCGGCGCGGATTTGCCGTTATATGGCTGAATTGGAAGAGAGCGAAAA
>CAJWAR010000108.1 GCA_913020445.1 uncultured Rhodospirillaceae bacterium | reverse complement strand
AATACGAATTTACGGTCTTAAATAAATAGAGGGGTTGTCCTAGATAACACATAAAAGGTGTTATCATGGGCATTATGAGGAAGAGCCGTTTAAGCAGGCACAAGCAAGATAGACTGGTGGAGCATTTTACTGCTGGAACGACAGCCAGATGTGCCGCTTGGGTAGAGCCGTCCACAACATCAGACGAATGAGAACCAGTATTTGTTTAGCATAAATATAGTGGTTTTATGCAGTCAAAATATTATCGAAGATCGATATTACGGAACACCGTTGCAAGTTCTCTTAGCTTCTCAGCCAACACCTCGGCGAATACAGAGCAACTGATAATGACAATGGAGAATAGCTGCGTTAACGTCAACTCTTGGTCGAGTATCATCACGGCAAGTAGGCTGGCGATTACCGGTTTAAGGAAGAATAGATAACTTCCCTTAGTGATATCGGGTACAGCAGCCAATCCGCCAATCCACAAGAATTGGGTCAACGTTGTATTGAAGAATGCTATGGTCCCAAGTGCAAGCAGGTTTTGCACCTCCAGCACCGCAAAACGCGCTGGTCCAACCCAGATATCAAAAAATAAACCAACCACCAACCATAACCCTATCGATCCAATAAACATGGTAATGGCAGTAATGCGTAATGCGCCAAACTCCATAATTACTGGGCGCACCATTACAGAATAACTGGCAACCGCGGCGGCGCAAGCGATAGCCATAAAAACACCGAGTAGGCTTCCTGCCGAGCCGGTGAGGCGGGTAAAATAACCATCAGTGATGAGTAACGAAATGCCAAAAATGGCACAGAGTGCATTTATGCTTTTGCCAAGCGTAATCGGTTGGCGGTTAATTATAAGATTGGCTAGTGCTACGAAAATTGGAATAGTTGTAACCACCGTTGCCACTTGAATTACAGAGGCAAAATTTAGCGACCAGTGAAAAAACAAATAGGCGGCTGTCACACCAAGAGCCGATAGGATAAGGAGGCGTGGCCCAAAGGTACGGAACGGAGCAATAAGATTGCGGCTGCCGGGAAAAAATAGGGCCAAAATAACAAGCCCGGTACCGCCAAGAACGAACCGCCATACTGAAAGCTCAGGCCCGTCTATTCCCGAAAGTACGGAAACGAACTCGCTCGATGAATGACCCAAAACACCGACAAATACTGCAAGGTATGCGAGCTTGCTAGAACGGTGCCACAAGGTCATTCTCCTTTAGTGCTTGTCCCCTCCTGCCAATAATTGAACCGTTAGCAAGACTGGCGAGGAGATGTTTGACGTCAACACCTTAGCGGGTCTTTTCCCCGCATCGATTGTGCCCTACCTCCAATGTTCTGGCGGCGCTAGGCAATTGAAAATAAAACGTAAACTCCGAATAAAACTAGAAAATATAGTACTGACTTTTTAAATATATTTTGGGGCTGACATCGATAAGCTCGAAGTATTCACATTTTGGCCCATTCCAAGAGTACTTTCAATAAATTGCCTGTAGGCCGGTAGTTGAAGCGCCACTCACACTCCTTGAGATAGAGGTGGAAGTGTTGCCTGGGTATGCCATTGTACCTGCGAAGATGACGTTTGGCCTGGTTCCAGAAATTCTCAATCCCGTTGATGTGATTGCGATCCTCGGCAAAGAGTTTTGAATGGTTGATCCTAACTTATAAGAGATTAAACATCTCCTTTGATATAAACTTGATTAAATTCAAAAATGAACCAGCTAGCTCCTTGCGTGTAGCAGACTGAAATCAATCGATGAGCAACATCCAGATTCGATTTTTTCTTCGCATTACTCATTATTAACCGATCCCGTTAAATTTGTGAATCCGTGGCGGTCAGAGCGCGTCATGCAACTTCTCCCAGCGTTTGTTTAACGTAGTTGCAGCCATGATCATCGGCACCCCAGTATTGATAGCAAACCGGGTCAAAATGAAGAGCACACCTTCCGGTCCAATCGCCATTTCGCTGCTTGGAGATATGCAATATCACACCTGGCATCGATTTAAGTTCTACAAGCCGGTCAGAATCAGCACCAGATTGCTCGAGCTCTTCAATTTCAACATCACGCTTTTTGTTCCACCAACAGGAAATGATATTGAACGCGTTATCCGCCAACTCGCCAGCACCCCGAATATCCGTGTCGGTTGGAACCCCACCGTCTGATTTGCGCGAATGAGCAACTAGATGAAGGTGAACGTTCCGTGATGCTGCCCAATCGACAAGTTTAAACGATGCCTGCGCCTGCGCCTCGTAATCGTCGCGGTTGATGCCAAGGCGCATGAATGAATCGACCACGAAAACGTCAACACCATAACGCCGTCTTGCATACTCAAAAATTTCAAGGAGGCGGTCTATTTTTGCTTTGCCTACGAGGTCAAATAGCCACAAGTGGTCGGCAAATACTTCTTGAAAAATTCGCGATAGATATTCCGTGGTCGGTCGATCGGTTTGGCCGGCCTGTTTGACCATCCGTTTTAAAGTTTTCGTAGGTTGCATCTCAAGACTTGCGATGCAAATGCGGGCGCCTTGTTTAATCGCGTCGACACAGACATGGCTGAGAACCATTGATTTTCCCTGGTTCGTCGCTCCCTGCCAAACGGTCAGTTCGGCTGGCCTAAAAAGAAATTTGTTTTGAAGTTTCTTCCAAGGCAATTTGTAACCGGGATCCGATCCTTCGGTAGGATAAAAATCATTCATCACTCGATCTAGGAAATCTGCGGCAGGCCGGAGCTCTTCTGGATCTTTGGATTTTGAATTATCAAAAAATTCCCGAATATCGTCATATCCGGCCTTCAAACAGTCGTTCGCGTCCTTTTCCGGAAGCTCGACCACACGGCAACGATGCTCTCCAAGGCGCTTTGATATCTCGGCGGTGCCTTCTTCTCCTGGCCCATCGTTATCCAAGCAAAGGAAAATCGTCTCAAAACGCTCAAGGTGCGCGTAGTCGTTGGCAATCCATTTTTGCTTTTCTCCACCGCCTCCACCAAAGGGAACTGACAAAGCCGGATAGCCGTAATCCCAGAGCGTTAAGGCGTCAATCTCGCCTTCACAAATGACTACCTCTCTGGCGTCCGGGCCTATGGCTTGCCAGCCGAAAGCTGTGGCTTCGCAATCAGCCTCGGTCGGTTTCGGCTTGGCGCCATCAAAAGGCTCGCGCTCTTTCACCAAAAGTAATTCGCCATCACGAAAAAACGGGAAGACAATTTTGCAGTCACGCTCCGAAACCTTGTAGGCCGCTATAGCTTCCGGCGTAATGCCGCGTTTTTCCAGATAGTTTTTTGCTGCCGCTTTCGGTGGATGGCAATCTCGCTTTTTAGGGTGCCGGTATTGCGCCTTCACCTCAGTAAACTTAGGCTCCGAAATGCCTAAATATTCCTTGCCTTCTCTAATGGCCTCCTTGAGCGGGATGCCTTTAACCACGCCCCATAAATCAATTAAATCACCGCTTTCACCGCTGGCAAAATCTGACCATATTCCAGCCTTATTTCCTGACAGGTGAACGGCTAGACTTTTTCCTGGCTCGCCATTAACCGAACCGCAACGCCACTCAGCACTTTCTTTGCGCCCGTTTGGGAGTAAATGCTGAGCCACGCCCAACGCCGATGATGCCAAAGCCCGTTTTAGCTCAAACAAATCCATCAGTTTATCCCCTTGTAATTTTCAGCACCCGGGAGATCTGCCTTACTGGCCGACGTTTGAAATTCTTCCC
>CAJWAR010000107.1 GCA_913020445.1 uncultured Rhodospirillaceae bacterium | reverse complement strand
TTACTGGCCGACGTTTGAAATTCTTCCCAGCAATTCTGATTTAAGAATGTTGTTGCCTGCTTCACATATTTCGGCTCGATATTTTCTTGCTGAACATACTTCGCATAATTTTCGGCCCCCAGAATAATAGCCTCAGGTTCGGTTCCATTTTTAACTGCCGCAGTGAATTTCTTTAACGCTGGCTTCTTGGGATTTGAGTGCGGTTTTCTTGATGGGTATTTCTGCCAAAATTTTTCAAATACATCGTTACCGTTAAGTGGGTCGTTCAATGGGTCGTTATATGCGTTCACCTCTGAGGCTGACGGGGTGTTCACCTCTGAGGCTGACGGGGTGTTCGCCTCAGGTTGACGGGTGTTCACCTCAGGTTGACGAGATTTAATGTGATATTCGCATGATGAATTGGATCCATCTTCGCGCTTTCTTTGCGATTTTTCGACATATCCAAGGTTGACCAATTCTTCGATATGCTTATGTACGGTCTGCTTGGAAATACCAAAACTATCCCCCAAAGTTCTAAGCTTGGGATAACAGGTTCCCTTTTTGTCGGCATAAACTCCCAGAGCGGCGAATACTCGTAGGGCGGCATTACCGAGACGCTGGTCGAAAACAGCATCGGCTGGCAGAATGCTTTTGCGTGGGCCTCCCATTAGATTGGTCCCAATCCGGCCGCATCGATAAAAATGTCCCGATCCTGCTCATTGATAATGCCGGCCGCGACGGCTTCGTGAATTATCTTTCTCTGGCGCTCCGGTGGATGCCCTTCGATAGCCATCAAAACGAATTCGCGAGCATCGCCCTGGCGTGGGAATTCAAGAGTGTCGGCGAGTGGAAATTGGCGGAAAATACTCATCGCCGTGATCTCCTTGAGTCGCGTAGTGAACCGACCACGCGCTCCCCCGCCTCGCCGATGTGAATGAGGGGCCAGTGCCGGCCTAAAATCGGTAACGGAATTACGTTGGCGGCGATTTGCGCCGGATTCGGTTGTGTGTTAAATTGGTCTTGGTAATCATTTTTGAAATTGTCTTCGAATTCGCGCTGACCGGCCGTTGGCGCGTTTTCTTTTGGAGGTCGATCACGCGGCATGATTGGTCTCCTGCTCTGTATCCTGAAACTCCGATATCTTCTGAACAGTTCGCGGGCGAGAATCACGCCAGGTTATAATCTCATCTTGGTACCAACCGCGTGAATGCGGACCAAGTTCGAGAGGTGCGGGAAAATCGTCTTCGGGATCGCCACCCTTTCGGTATGGTTCATTTCCGCGGAGTCCACTAATAATGCGGACTTGCTTTATCCGAATAACAATGCGGACGGGATCGGTATCAGTCATTTTTTACCTCACTATTTGCGTTATGCGTGTGAGGCAGAATATGCGAACTGAAAATAATATCACGCCACAGGTATGGAGAATAACTGGGTTTTTTTTACCCGTTATTTTTTAAAGATTGCCGGACAGCATGTTCCAGACCCATTTTAATGCCACGGGAAATCATCACCGGCCCGAGAGCAAGCTCGACAAAATCAAGAAAAGCGCCGCGAGTATGACCATCTTGTGTCGTCAGTTTTGGCTTTGCCCCGACAACGTCGATCCAGACATCTCGCAGATCATCAACAGCTTCATTTATCGATCCTGACCCTTTTCGGCGACGATCGGTTCCTTGAACTATCGATTTTGCAAAGTTTACCCATTTCGACAAATTCGAGACAGCTGCCTCAACATCTTGCAGACGACTAGCGCCAAAATCGAATTCACCCCATTGTTTTGGCATATCGTGCTGCGTCCACGCATGTCCGGCCGCTGCGGACAGCAATTGACGTGTATCTGAATCCAAGTTTTCGAAGGCCGCCAATATCGCTCGCAATGATTTGTTCAATTTGTCCAAAGATGCTTTTTTCTCCGGAATAGTTGGTCGAGACTCATAGTGAAGCCCAAAATCTAATTTGCGGGCCGCAGTCAGTACTGCATCTTCTAACACCTTTCTTTTCTGATCATCATTTAATCGAGCAGTTGATACTGCTTCCGTTAGGTGGCCATCGGTATATAGATCTCTAACCTGAAAATAATTTTCCAAGTTATAGTGATTCCAGTCTTTCGGCTTGTGCTGTGTCGGCATCGTGCCCTCCGCCGGGCACCCGCATTGTTGAAAGGGGGAAGGCCGGCGCGGATACCGGCTTTTCGATCCGTCGATCTATCCCTCCTACACCATACTACTTCCGTCGGCCGCCAATGGCGACGACTTTACCGCTCGGCTGCTCTACTTTCTCGGCAATAAAAATCCCCCAAACCTTCAATGCCTCGCGCTTTTCAGAGAGGTATTCATTTACATCGTAATGGGCGCCTGGGCTCCGGTCGGAGTGGTTGAGTATTTTGTCCCGTACAAAGCGAGGGACAGATAAAGGCTCTGCTCCCATCAACGTCGATGCTGTGCGTCTCAGGTCATGTGGAGAGAGTTGGCGCCCGATCATGTTTTTTGCTTCGTCGGTCATTGCAGTTGTCAACTTGTCAGGACGCAAGGATTGCAATTTGTTTTTTCGTGACCAAGCCGGAAATAGATAGGTAACATCTTCCGGTTTGCAGCCCTCAATATCGCCGGCCTCCATCCTCGCTTCACGTATCAATTTAAGTGCGAGGTCGGACAATGGGACGGCGTGAGAGCGACCATTCTTTGTTCGCGCGCCGGGGATGGTCCAGATGCCTCCTGCTTCGTCTAGCTCGGCCGTTTCAATTCCAGCAACTTCACCGCGCCGCTGACCTGTAACGAGAAGAAGTTTCAGAGCCAATTTAACATCGTCTGAATAATCAATGTCGGCAACTCCGTCCCAAAACTTTTTGATTTCACCAGCCGAAAGCGCCCGTTCACGCATCTTTTCTTGACCCGGCTTCTCAATAAATTCAACGGGATTTGATGCCACATAGCCGCGCGGGATAGACCACCTGAACATTTTAGAAAGTAGGGAATGCACCCTATTTGCCATGATTGGAGCAGGCCGGGCCGCAATATCATCCAGAAGTTTGATTGCATCGGCCGGGGTAATGGACTTGGCTTTTCGTTTACCCCACACTGGCTTAACATCGTGATTGAGTATCCTTTGATCCTCTTTCCAGGTCCGCTTTTTTACTTCGGCATGTAGCTCAATATAAATTTCTGCTAGTTCGTTTATGGTTTCTGCTTTGCGTTCTAGTTCTTTGGCTTCCTGCTTCTCCGCTCCCGGATTAATGCCGCGCTCGATCTTTTCCCGAGCCGCGATTGCAGCCTTGCGAGACTGATTAAGTGTCATAAAATTCACACCGTCGGCGGCTTGCCCTGATTTAATATCTTCGGCTGATCGGTAGCGCCCTATGGTGAGCCGGGTCGATTTTTTGTCAAAATGATACACGTAGTTGAACGTCTTTATTCCCTTAGGCGTTATACGAACGCCCAGGCCCGGGATTCGTACATCCCAGGCAGGATAACGCTCGGCTTTAGGCTTCAAGCTAGCCAGCGCTTTATCAGTACTGTATGTGATTTTTTTCTTTGGTTTTGTCGTCATTATCCTTGCTACCCCGTGCTACCCCAAATCGTATGGGGTAGCAATATTTACTCCTACTCAAAAAACACATGATACGCTTCAATCATTTTATTGCCCGTTAAACAGCAATAAATCAACGATTAAAAAGCGTTTTATGTATTATACGTTTTTTGGGTATAAATGTAAATTCTGACTACGAATCAGGAGGT
>CAJWAR010000106.1 GCA_913020445.1 uncultured Rhodospirillaceae bacterium | reverse complement strand
AACTCATATCAACGGAATCGAGAATTTCTGGAACCAGGCGAAGCGTCATATGCGTAAATTCAACGGTGTTCCGAAGGCCCATTTCGGGCTATTTTTAAAGGAATGTGAGTGGCGTTTTAACAACAGTGACCCATCAATCCAATTATCACAATTAAGACAATTGGTTAAACGAAATATGGGCTAATTATCTGGGATAGCCCCTAAAACAATTAATAATTTGAGTTTATTTTCTAAATCTCCTTATAGTTTCAGTGTTGAGTAATCTTTGGCTGATAAAAGCAATATAAAAAACTGGGCTGACGTTTCTGTGGGAGGATTTGCAATCCTATGACCGATGGGTTGAATACGCATCCCTATTGGTGGGAAGCGGCGGCGCCACGCGATTTGCCGGAAACGCCGGTCGCGGAAACTTGCGACATTACCATCGTCGGCGCCGGTTATGCTGGTCTATCGGCGGCGCTCGTTCTTGCCCGCGCCGGACGCTCGGTGCAGGTTTTCGACAAGCAGCGGCCTGGCGAAGGCGCATCGTCGCGCAACGGCGGCCTGGCCAGCGGCAACATCCACATCGGTTTCGGTAAGATGATCAAAACCATGGGGCTGGAAACGGCGCTGAGCGTCTACGGCGAAGCCAAAACCGCCCGCGAAGGCCTGGCGGCCTTTATCGCCGCTGAAAATATCGACTGCGATTACCAGCCGGTCGGACGCTTCACCGGCGCTATACGCCCGTCTCACTACGAAGCCCAGAGCCGCGAGGCGGAACGCCTCAACAAACATTTCGATATTGACGCCGAGATGATCCCGAAGTCCGAACAGCACAGGGAAATCGGTAGCGACCTCTACCACGGCGGCATGGTGCGCCCAGACCTCGCCGGTCTTCACCCGGCCAAGTTTCACGCCGGCCTGATGGAGGCGGCGATTAAGGCCGGCGTCACCATCCATGGCGAAACGGCGGTCAAGTGCATTCGCCGCGATGCTGGCGGTTATGAGACCGACACCGCGCGCGGACGGGTTGCCTCCGGCCAAACGGTCGTCGCCACCAACGGCTACACGGACAATGCTGACCGCTGGCTGCGCCGCCGCCTGGTGCCGGTGCCGAGCCGGATGATCGCCACCCAACCGCTGCCGCCGGAGACTATGGCGCGGCTGATGCCGAAACGCCGGATGCTGGGGGAAACCCGCCAGCTTTATCACTATTTCCGGCCTTCACCCGACGGCACGCGCATTCTGTTCGGTGGCCGCGAGCGCGCCTGGGGCGGCGAAAAAGGCGAATTCGCCAACAACCTGCGGGCCGATCTGGCCGGGATTTTTCCTGAACTGGCGGATGTTTCCTTGAGCCACACCTGGTTCGGTTTCGTCGCCTACAACCTGGATTACCTGCCCCGATTGTTCGAGCGCGACGGCGTCCAATACGCCACCGGGTTTTGCGGGTCCGGCGTCGTTTGGGCTTGGTGGATCGCTTCGAAATTGGCATTAAAGCTGATCGGCGACACCAAAGCCGATACCGCCTTTGCCTGCGCGCCGCCGAGCGCCGTGCCATTTTATACGGGAACGCCTTGGTTTTTGCCGGCGGCTTTGCTCTGGTACGGGCTACAAGACCACTTCGGAGCGATGTCAAAAAAATGACGCGACAGGAAGCACCAGAATTGTGTCGAAATGCTCCATCAGTTCTCCAGGGGGGGGGGCTCGGCGACGAGATTTCGCCATCCCTTGAGGAAGTCCCCGCCATCTTGCCCCCTATTCATCAATAGATATCTTTATCTGCGTTTGAAAATCCATTAGCGTGAAAATTGTCATCAATTCAAAAATTTCAATCGAGTTCGTTAGGTAGGAATAGAAAGTAAAACAGGTAAAGTTTTTATAACCAGAGGAGGAACAAGATGAAATACTATACCAAGTTTGCAATCGCCGCTATTGCATGCATTGTCGCCCTGGGTGGTGTCGCCCAGGCTCAGGAAATGAAGTTCTGGCGTATCGGCACCGGTGGAGCCGGCGGCACTTATTTCCCAATTGGCGGTCTGATCGCCAATGCTATTTCCAGCCCGCCGGGCGCACGCTCTTGCGCTAAAGGCGGCACGTGCGGCGTGCCGGGCTTGGTCGCAATTGCAGTTTCAACCAATGCATCTGTCTTTAACATGAATGCCATTCAGGCAGGCAATCTCAATGCCGGCCTCGCCGGTGCGCAGAGCGTCACGCAAGGCTACGAAGGTACCGGCAAGTTCGTCGGTAACAAGAAAGACAAGGTTCGCGTCATCGCTAACCTGTACCCGGAAGACATGCATCTCGTGACACCTAAGGGAGTTCACTTAAAGAGCTTGAATGACCTAAATGGTAAACGTGTTGGTGTTGCCTCTGCCGGTTCCGGAACCCAGGTTTCGGTTCGGATGATCATCAAGAAATATGGGATCAAGGCCAAAGAGCATGAGTTAGGTGTCAAACAAAGCAAGCAGCGCCTTGCTGATGGTCAATTGGATGCCTTTTTCTATGCTGCTGGGACACCACTAGCTGCTTTGATTGAGCTTGGATCAACAAAGGGTTTCGAACTTTATAAGTTTTCAGACTCTGAGCGCAAAGCCATCAATGGCATCATCCCTTACTATGTAAGTTCGGTAATACCTGCCGGCACTTACGAGAACATAAATTACGATGTACCAACGGTTGCCGTGAATGGACAATTGGTAACCTCCGTCAACGAGCCAGCCGACCTTATTTATGGCGTCACAAAAGCTCTCTGGAGTAAAAAAACTCGAGGCCTTCTGGATAAAGGCCATTCCAAAGGAAAAGCAATTCGTTTGGAAACGGCGCTTAAAGGTGTGCTCATTCCATTGCATCCCGGTGCTGAAAAATTCTACAAAGAAAAAGGTATGATAAAATAAGAGACCATTGCGTTACCGGAGACGGGCACAAGCATGCCCGTCTCCAACGCAAACCAACACAATAAAAAAACAAATAAGTTTCTAGGCAATGACAATTTCAGTCGATGCCTTGAGGGGGGGTAATGGCTGAATTCGATATAAAGAAGGTCGGGGAACTGGAAGAAAAATACGACTCCGGCCTTCAAACTCGTGCCATTGGTCCCTGGTTATTCAAGTTCACCTTCGCTTTCTCCGTCGTTTTCGCAGCCTATCATTATATCACTGCAGGCATTGGTGTTCCCGTAGATTACTGGCACATGGGCACTCACATGTCAGGAGTGATCTTACTTGTTTTTATCGGTTTTCCGGCGATCAAGGGCCGTCAAACCGGGGTGATACACGTAAACACCTGGTGGTGCTATGCCAACGTACCAATCTGGGACTGGGTACTCATCGTAGCCGGCATCTCTTCTTCATATTACGTCGGCGTGACTTGGTACGAAATCGATTTCGAATTCCTGGGTGGTCGCTTCACCCTGCCTGAGCAGGTTCTCCGGCAAGGAAATCCTGCCCGCATTGATGTCGTGTTCGGTTCAGTCTTGATTTTCGTTTTGCTTGAAGCCGTCCGCCGGACCCTGGGTATAGTTGTGCCTATTATCATCATTCTATTTACTCTCTACGCCGTATTTGGCTCGTACATACCGCTCCAAATTCTCAAACACCCAGGAGTTAGTTGGGATTTATACATAAATAGTATGTATTTCCCCGAAGAGGGCATCTACGGCGTAACCTTATGGATTGTGTCAACGGTAGTCTTTCACTTCGTACTCTTTGGCATTCTTGCGCAACGTATGGGGCTTGGACAATTCTTCGTTGATGTGGCAACGGTTTTTTCCGGTCGATACGCAGGTGGGTTGGCTAAAGTAAGCGTCGTTTCCTCAGCATTTTTTGGCACGATTTCAGGATCTTCAATTGCCAATACGGTTTCGACTGGTTCACTCACCATCCCCAATATGAAACGTATGGGTTACCCGAGTCATCTCGCTGGCGGCGTAGAGGCAGCGTCCAGTGCCGGTGGTCAGATTACACCGCCGATCATGGGCGCTGCTGCCTTCGTAATGGCTGA
>CAJWAR010000105.1 GCA_913020445.1 uncultured Rhodospirillaceae bacterium | reverse complement strand
GAAGCCGATGATCGTTTCAACCAATGATCTATTCCTTATCGCGCCCGTTCTTTGTACTCAGCCAGACACTTCTTGCGTGCGACAGCGTTAATGCGATGACGACCAGGGACGTAATCGCCGAGGTCGCAAACATGAAATAGGCCACCGGTGCCAGCGGCACCTTTAAATAGCTGGTGCGGTCTCCATAAGTCGCGAGAGTCAACGCCTGCTCCCAAAGCTGCCAGGTCATCAGCACAAAAACCACAGAGGACAAGGCCGTCAGAAATATTTTCCGCACGGCATCGACTTGATCGGGTAGCAAAATTGAGTCTAGGAGATTCATGGTGATGTGATCCTGGTTCAACGTGATCATCGGTAACGTACCGAAAATAATTATGCCGAGAAGCAATTCGTTGATTTCGACAGCGCCTGGCAGGGGCGCGTTGAATACGTACCGGCCGACCACATCCACGCTCGTTGACAGCATCATGAGAAAAAGCAGGACGGCCACCAACAACCCGAGAGTTCGTTCCAACAGGGCGTTCATGACGCATCCCCTACGGTCCGAAATTTGGAGATTAAGCCGAATGGGGCCGCCGACCTGAAATTGAAATCTGCCATCGGTTATCCAAGGCCTTTTCAACTATCGAATTTTCTGCATCAAAATTCGCCCTAACGTTAATTTTCCGCTCCGGCTTAGGCAAATTAATAGAGTGGCGCAGACTCGCGGAAAGATTTTTTTCTGCTGAATTCGGATACATATAGCGGAAATTGGATAGAGACCCCGCGGACCCTATGACAGAATCCGGCATTCGGCGCGTTCGCGAATTGACGCCGGTTATGCGTGCCGGTTTTCGGCGGTTTGAGATCGGTGGCTCAATCGAAATCACATGTTTTCCAAAATGCGAGGAATGAGATAATTATGAGTATTACCAGAATGGACTTGAACGCAAGGATGAGCCAAATCGTGGTTCACAACGGTATCGTCTATTTGTCCGGCCAGGTGGCAGAAGACTGGTCGGCGGGGATTGTCGGCCAGACTGAACAAATATTGAAAAAAATTGAAAATCTTCTAGCGAAAGCGGGTAGCGATAAATCAAAAATTCTATCCACTCAGATATGGCTGGCTGACGCCAGGGAATTTGACGACATGAATGGCGTTTGGGAGGCCTGGATCGATCCAGAAAATCCCCCGGCTCGCGCGACCTGCGAAACCAATTTGGCGCACCAGGATGTTCGCGTGGAAATCATGATCATTGCAGCCGTATAGATCGGCCTTGGCAGCACCCTTAAGAGAGCGGTCTCCCTATGGCAAAAAAAATAGAATTAAACAGTGCGACGGTAGCCGATACTTTTTTGGCCACATTGGCCGACCGCGGCATTGATTATGCGTTCGTTAACGCCGGAACCGATTGGGCCCCTGTTGTCGAAGCGCTCGTAAAAGTATCGGAGACCGGGGGTAGAGCGCCAAAATTCATCAACGTTCCACATGAGAACACCGCCATGGCGATGGCTCATGGCTATTATTTGGTGAGCGGCAAAATGCAAATGGTGGGCGTCCATAACAACGTTGGCACGGCCAATGCCCTCTGCGGTCTGATGAACGCCTCTCATGATCATGTTCCGGTGCTTTTGGTCGCTGGCCGGGCGCCCATCACTGAACAAGGCAGCGACGCCTCACGGGAGGTGCTAGTCCACTGGGCCCAGGAAAATTACGACCAAGGAGGTATCGTCCGTGAACAGGTGAAATGGGATTACGAACTGCGCGCCGGACAGGAAGTCGAAGACATTATTGATCGCGCACTGGATATCGCTGTGACGGTGCCCGAAGGCCCGGTGTATCTCATGTTGCCGCGCGAAGTTTTGACGGCGCCCAACAGCGGTTCCACCGCCAAGCCGCGGCGCCGGGCGTTCGGCGTTGTCCCGCCGCAACCCAATGAGGAGGCGATCGAAGAGGTGGCGAAATGGCTGGCGTCGGCAAAGAACCCTTTGATTATAACTTCCGTCGCCGGTCGCATCCCGGAAAACATCGATAATTTGTCGTCATTGGCTGAAAAATTTGCCCTGCCAGTGGCCCAACACGGTGCCCGTTGTGTCAATCTGCCTAGCCGCCATCCTATGAATCTCGGGACATTGACTGATGACATGGTAGAACGTGCCGACGTGATACTTGTCCTAGATTGCGAAATTCCATGGATTCGGCGTCAGACGGGCCCGGCGCCGGAAACCAAAGTCATACACCTCGGAATTGACCCACTGTATCAGGAATTCCCCATTCGCGGCTTTGAAGACGATCTGGCGATTGCCGGCAGTTCCTTGACTGCTATCCCGATGCTGCAGGACGTCCTGTCGGCTCACCTCGGCGAGGATAGCCTGACCGTCGCGGCCAGACGTCAGGAAATTGCCCTGGCGCAAAGCGAACGTCAGGCGCTTCTGGAAGAGACTTTGGAGAAATCACGTAGCCAGGTGCCCATCAATCCGGTTTGGCTTTCGGCCTGCATCGACGCTGTTTCCGACGACAATACGGTCATCGTCAATGAAGTTGGACTGAACGTGAATCACATGGAACTGAACCACCCCTGGTCGCTTTTCGTCGGGCCGCCGGTAGGCGGCCTCGGCTGGTCTCTCGGGGCCGGACTGGGCGCAAAACTGGCGGCGCCCGAGAAAGACGTCATTGTCGTGCTGGGCGACGGCTCATATATGTTCGCCAATCCGACGCCTAGCCACTACGTCGCCACAGCGGAAAATCTTCCGATATTAACCGTAGTCATTAATAATTCGGGCTGGGAAGCTATTCGCCGGGCCGTTCAATCCGTCTATCCGAATGGGCGGGCGATTTTGAGCAACAGAATGCCGCTCGTGCATCTGGACCCGTCGCCGGCATTCGAAAAAGTCGTTGAGGCGAGCGGAGGCTGGGGCGAACGTGTCACGAATCCCGAGGACCTTATTCCTACGCTAAAACGCGCCTGGGAAATCGTTAAAACCGAGAAACGACAAGCCCTCGTCAACGTTATCTGCGGTTAGACCGACCCAACTTCGCTTTTCAATATTACCCCTGAACCGTTTTACTAACCGCCGGTAATCTGAGACCGGTAGTAGTTCAGGGCTGCCCTACCGTTAACGCCCAATTTATTTGCGCGCTCGACCCAGCCGTTTTCGAGATGAGCCAGTTTCGCTTTGATATCGGCGAGCATGGCCCCGCTGGCGACGTGGACGTCGATATTATTTTTCTTCATGGCCATCTGGCCAGCCATATCGGCGGCATCCCAGACCTGTCCCATCAGGCGGGCGAGGTTTTCACCGGAAACGCTATCCAGTGCCATTTGGTTAGCTTTGGACAAGCCGTCCCATTTGGCTTTGTTCATGATCAGGAAGTTGCTGCTGCGATAAAGTCCACCGGGAATCTTCAGGGCATATTTTATGACTTTATCGATTTTGAAACTTGCGATCGATTCGGCAGGGAAGAAAATACCGTCGGCTACGCCTTTGGAAAGAACCTCATAAGCCTTGGGGGCTGGTGCGAAAAACGGGACCACACCCAAATTTTCGCCAATTTCCGAAATGATGCCGCCTCCGACCCGGATTTTTAAATTTTTCATGTCGGCGACAGAACGGATTTTTTTCTTGGTGGTGAAAATCATCGCCGGACCGTGAACATCCAACCCTAGAAGCTTAACATCGGCGTATGCTTTGAACTTGGCGAAATATTTCTCATAAGTCCGCCACAATGCCACCGAGGCAGCCTTTGCCGAATTCGAGTAAAACGGCAGCATGGAACCGTATTCCAGCGGAAACCGGTCAATCGTGTAACCATGTACACCCCAGGCAATGTCTGTCACACCCTTTCGGGCAAGGTCGAAATGAGCCGGCGGCTTGCCTAACGGCGGAATGATGCCGATCTTCACCTGACCCTTGGTTGCCGACGATACTTTTTTCACCCAGACTTTAAACGCATTTGTGGTCAGTGGATGGGTCGGCGGAACCCAATTCGAAAATCTTAATTTAGTCTCGGCCTGGACGGTTGGCACCAACGTTATTAAAACGGCTAGAATTCCGAAAAAGCAAATTGTCGCTTTTTTCATATCGCACTCCTAACTGCTTATTGTTCAGTTAAATTTAAAAAACACTTTCCCATTTAGCCTGCTAGATAATGAGGAGTTTGGCGGTTTGGTCTATCCGTTCTCTGCAA
>CAJWAR010000104.1 GCA_913020445.1 uncultured Rhodospirillaceae bacterium | reverse complement strand
AGCGGACTCTTTTGGTAGGTGGGCTAAACGTCCGCTTTTAGCCAAAAGCGGACATCAGCTGCACTCCGGCTGCTAAAACTTTGTACGACCCGATTACGTTGGGTTGGGATCGAATACGATAACAGAAGTGAACAATATATCGACCGACGGCACCGCCTAAACTCCGTAGCCGAAAGCCTTAACAAACTGATCGAGGCGGGAGTATATGGGTGTTAATTCTCCTTGATAATTTTTCCATCTCTGGACCGCTTTTTTGTGAATTGGAGCAGTTACTTCACGATAACTTGGCGTGTGAATGATCCTTTGCTTCGCTTTATCTCTGTAGTTGATGACATCATCATGCCAATCAACGCCGACAAACTCTAAAACTCGTCTCGTCGTATTCTCAAAGTTGTCGACAAGTTCCTCATAATTGTATTCTAGATAAGGCAAAGAGAGGGTTTCACGGTACCGTAGCCACAAACCCATAACATTAGCATAGAGAATACTCGTTTGATTAAGATCGAGAAAATTCGCCATCGCATTGTTGAGAGTGAAACGCTGGATAAAGCAACTTAGACAAACATCTCGTGGATCTCGCAATGCTACCAAAACACGGGCTTCCGGCCATAGCTTTTCTACTAAGCCTAGCGAAACTATGTTCAATGGTAGCTTATCGACCAACACATTACCCGCAAGCGATCCGACAATATCCTCTGTTTCGGTCAAAAAAAGCCGCCGAAGATTTTCGAATATATCCTGCCCCCATTCGTCCAGACACTCTGGATATGTAAGGCTTTGATCTGCTGCCAATTTTCTTGCCTCTGTTTCGACAGGTGATAAAGGTGAGATTTCCTCTGTGGTCATCAACTTCGGATGGGATTTGAGCACCTGTTCCATTAAAGTTGTTCCGGATCTGGGAAAACCGACAAAAAACACCAAACTTGGCGAGGCGCCCAGGGGTAGAATAGGCTTTTTGGAAGGTCCGTTCTTCCACCTGCTATATCCCCGAACTTTATCCAAGTATTTGTCGCCGTTAACTCGCGATGCATCTGTGCTTTTGACAATACTCGCATTGCATCTAGAAAAGTGACGAAATGCTTCTGCGTATCTTTTTCGAGTATCTTGAATCAGGCCCATCTCGTAATTGGCCTCAGCCCAGTCCGATGTTTCCAAGAATGTTGGAAAAATTGGTTCAAGGGTTTCATAAGCTTCGTCCAAGGCCCCCTGGCGCCGCAAAATCCGTGCAAGGATTAGTGCTGAGAGATTAAAGTCTGGATAGGCGTCGCAAACCTTGCGAGCTTCTTCTTCGGCTTCCAATAAGTTATTTGAAAGTTCCAAGGCTGACGCGAGAGTAGTGCCTAACTCGGGATTACTTTGGTGTAGTTTCAAACCGTCGCGACAACATTCCACAGCATCATCTATACGGTTTTGCTTGATCAACGCTGAGGCAAGATTGTTGAAGATTCCTACGTCTTCCCCTCCCTCCTTAAGAATCCTTAAAAACTCGATTTCGGCATCTCTTGGCTTGCCAAGAAAAAGCAGGACCGTACCCCTATTGTATGCGGCTGTCGTAAAATCTGGGTCTTTTGAAAAGGCAACCTCAAATGTTGACAGGGCCTCTGGAAGACGCCCTTGCTGAACGAGGATACTGCCCAGGGTATTAAAATATTTTGCCTCATCATTATTGATTTTCAGTGCTCGACGGACGTCATCCTCCGCCTTCTCAAGACGCCCTTTGTGTAAATGGACGACAGCCATCATATGTCGCGCTTTTGCATGGTTTGGGATGGTTGAAAGGATCTCACTGTAAACTATACTCGCAGCTTCTATGTCGCCGCTACGATGTTTTTCGACGGCTTTTTCAAGTTTCACCTCAATATTTCTCAATGTCTTGGAATCCATATCAAACCTAATTTGTCACGCCGGAATATTTCACCCACTGAAAGAATACGTAATCACGTGCCGTCCATCAATCGGTATTGGGCTCAATAGCTTTCAGATCACTATCTATATCCGCTTTGGGTCAAAAGCAGACTCTTTTACGAAATGCCGAATATGTCCGCTTTGGGTCATTAACGGACTCTTTTGCAGTATGTGGGTTATGTCCGCTTTCGGGGGCAAAGCAGCCATCATTTTGACGCTCGCTGATGGCGGTTTATAGCCAACCACGGTCGTCAATATCTCCCCATGTGCCGATATCTAATTTGCCGGAACATAGCACGAGAATTGATAAAAAGTCATTTAACAGCGGCAATTTGATGAAATTCACCGGTAAATCTATTTTACCGATTATTACAGGGCGCAGGTTCGAAAGCCGGCGTAAATATCGCTGCGGTAGGGCTGGAAGAAATTCCGCAGCGTATTGTAGGCGAATCGCTGGGGTGTTGCCCATGACCCGCCTTTGAGCACCTTGCGATAACCGAACCACGGCGCGGAATATTCCTTGTAAGGAAAATCGATGACATAACCGGGGTAAGGATAAAACGGTGAGGCTGTCCATTCCCAGACATTACCGATCATCTGGCGGCAACCAAAGGCACTGTCTCCTGCAGCAAAGGCGCCAACATCGGCGCAGCCGTTCAGCCCGGCATTAAGGTTAGCCAGATCAGGCTCAGGTTCTTCATCGCCCCAAGGATAGCGTCGCTTGTTGTCACCAATACCGCCCTCACTTGGTTCAGCACTGGCTGCCAGTTCCCATTCCGACTCGTTCGGCAATCGCCGCTTGGCCCATGTGCAATAAGCCTCGGCTTCATACCAGGTGATGTGGACCGCCGGTTCATGCGGTTCCAGTGGCACAATTTTGTTGAAGTGCCGGTGCAGCCAGCCACCGTCCCCACGCTGCCAATAGATCGGGTGCAGAGCACCGCTTTTGGTCCGCCAAATCCAGCCTTGCGGGCTCCAAAGGTCTCGCGCCAGATAACCGCCAGCGTCAATGAATTCTGCAAATTCAGTGTTGGACACGGTGGCGCGGGCGATCTTGAAAGGCGCCACTTCGACGTCGTGGGCCCATTTCTCGTTGTCGAAGGCGAAGGGGGTGCTGGGATCGGCACCCAATTTAAAACTGCCACCCGGAACATCGACATCTCCAGGCAGTGGGCCCGCCTCATTTCTGTTCGTGCTCATGCCGCCAAATTCGGGTTCAGCATAACCCAAGGTCTGGCGCATATAGGTAAAGGCTTCGCAATGCATGTCGGAATGGATCACTGCGAGCTGATGAAGATAAGTCTCTTTGGCATTAGGCTGACTGGAGACAAGACCCTCAAGGACATCATCCTTAACTCGTTCCATATAGTCTAGCGTACCCTGACGATCAGGCATGTCGAGATACCAGCGGTCGTCGTGATCAACGGCGAAGGAATTATATAAATTGTCGCCATTTTCCAGCATCGGCTGCCGCGTCACATCCAACACACGAAGCAGAAATATATCGTAGAAAAAGGCGCAGTGACCCAATTCCCAGCGGAACGGATTGACGATTTCCGCCAAGGGCACAGTCAGCTGTTCATCGTCCAGATCGGCGACGCAAGCCAAGGTACGGTTGTAGGCGTCCTCGACCATTGCGGCAAGTTGGGCGGCTGGCATTTCAATATGTTTGTCGGTAAGAATTTCCATCTGTCTTTCCCCGTTTAAATTTGCGTCGGTCGGCCAAATAGCCGGTTGCAGATCGGCATTAGGACCGTCAGCTCATAAAGACGGTTAAAAAATTAAACCCGGTTCAGGCAGATAACTTTGACTTTGGTCAAGTTACAAATTCAGTCCGCCGGAATAACCGGCAATAAAATATAGCCTGGCCGTTCAGCATCGATATGCAAGGTTGTAGTGCCGTCGAAGATATCTGTCGGACGGTCGCGGGAGTCGTTGCGCAGAAACTGCCCGCAGCCCTTGAGTTCATTTTTGAAGTCGAAAAGAAAGCCAAACCGCTCCTGATGACCGGTTATGCTGAAAATGAAATTTTTCGCACCCGGGATGGTGAACCTAAATACCCGGTTCTTAAAAAGCCCTTTACCAAAGAGCAGATAGCCAAAGCAATAAACCATAAACTGAACAAAAATGCCGCCGTATTTGAGGTGGTTTATGACGAGCTTACCAGCCAAACTTGATGTTCGATGGGCAAATTGGAATTAAAGAGTGAGTCCGTTATGGGTCATTAGCAGACTCTTTTGTATTATTCCGAAGATGTCCGCTTTCGGGGG
>CAJWAR010000103.1 GCA_913020445.1 uncultured Rhodospirillaceae bacterium | reverse complement strand
TTAGCCTAGAAGATGAGATTAAAGTTCCCTTCTCAGAAATCGACCTGAACATCGAACTGACAACCAACAGCGACGACGTAACGGTGCTGCAAACGGATCTCTCTAAATACTGCCCGATCTCAAAAATCTTACGGGAGTCCGGCACCAAAGTTAATGAACACTGGACGATCAGCCGCCCATAATATAGACGAGCAGATGAGCTCGAATTGATTGCCAGTTCAATTTGTATTAAATAGTGGCATCCACTCTACCTGCCTTCACACCCCAAGGTAGTACTGCTTGATCATTTCGTTGTTAGCCAATTCGTCCGCGCTGGCGGCTGTAAACTCGATCTCACCGTGAACAATTATGTAGCCCCGGTCGGCAATCTTAATGGCTTGGTTAAAGTTTTGTTCTGCCATTAACACCGTAAGGTTCTTTTTCTCCTTGAGTTCCCGAATCTTGCCGATCATGTGACTCACGAGGTTAGGCGCCAGACCCACAGACGGTTCATCCACCAGCAAAATAGTGGGATCGGACATAATGCCACGCGCAACTGCCACCATCTGCTGCTCTCCTCCGCTCATGCTGCCCGCCAATTGATTGCGGCGTTCCTTAAGACGCGGAAATATCTCATAAACAAAATCAAGGTTTTCGCTTATCTTTTTCCGTGCAAATTTCCGGTATGCGCCAAGATAAAGATTTTCCTCTACGGTCAAAGCGGGAAATAAACGACGGCCCTCTGGCACCATCGAAATCCCCGCTGTCACTACTTCTTCCGGTGTTTTACCGACAAGATCAGTTTTCTCACCGTCAACGTTAAGAATGATCTCTCCGCGGTCTGGTTTGATCAGCCCGGTGATGCATTTCAACAACGTGCTCTTGCCGTTGCCATTGGAACCCAGTAAGACAACGGTCTCTCCAAAGTCGACGGTTATAGACAGGTCGTGCAGTACGCGAACCGAACCGTATCCACCATCAATGTTATTTACTGTAAGGCTACTCGCCAAGGTAAGCCCTCTCTACGTCGCGATTATTGACAATTTCATCCGGTGACCCATCGGCGATTTTCTTTCCGGCATCAAGCACCACGATACGCTCCGAATATTTCATGACCGCGCGCATAATATGTTCAATCATGATCACCGCAACACCACGTCCATTCAGAGCAAAAAGAATATCGAGAACCTCGTCGACTTCGGAACTCGACAAACCCGCCATGGTTTCATCGGAAAGCAACAATGATGGTTTTGCCGACAGCGCCCGAGCAAGCTCTAATCGCCGCATATCAATCTGGGTAAGATTGGCTGAATTCTCGTCGGCCCGATCTTGTAATCCTACAATTTCAAGAGATTCCATGGCCTGATCTCGAAGATTCCTACTTTCCATGCGACCCGAAGCTGCGTATTCCATCGGTATTAGGAGATTTTCGATAATGGTCATACTGCGAAAGGGTCGGGGAATCTGGAAAGTCCGAATAATCCCAAGTTTGGCACGACTGCTTGCGGTCGTTCCTGTGACATCACTGCCCTCAAAATTAACTTTTCCCTGCTCGTTATACAATGCGCCCGAAATACAGTTGATCAAAGTCGTCTTGCCGGATCCATTCGGTCCAATCAACCCAAGTCTTTCCTTGTCGCCTAGAGAAACGTCGACTCCATCCAGCGCCACAAAGCCACCAAATCGTTTTGTCAGGTTCGTAACAGAAAGAATCGGCTCAGTCATTTCCCTTTCGCCTCTTACGCATGAAATCCTGATACAAACCTGTAATCCCCTGTGGCGCCAGGGAAATAAAACCGACCAGTACAACACCTACGATCAGTAAATTCAGCTCCGAGGAGATATTGACCGTAACAGTTTCCTGGATTGTGCCGAGAAGCAAACCACCAATAACGGGACCGATCCACGATGCGGTGCCGCCAATCATCGGTACGGCAATAGCCATGACTGCAACTAGAAGATTAAAGGCTGAAACCGGCTCGACAAACGTGATGAAATAAGGAAAAGGAGCGCCCGCTGCGCCCATCAGCCCACCCATCACCGTTGTTGAGATCAATTTGAGTTTGAGTGTTGGAACACCCATAGATTCTGCTGCCAATTCGTCATCTCGGATCGCGGCCAATCCTTGGCCAATCTTTGATGAATTCAGGTAACGAGAAACAATGATGGCAATCAGTGTGATTGCAAGAATTAATACGAACAACCATTCAATGTAGGAATCAAAGAACACTACATTCTCAGGAATTAAGAGATAGTAACCGCCGGCACCACCAACAAATTCCCAGTTGACGACAATAGTTTCAAGAATAATCGCCACCGCCAAAGTTGCGATTGCAAAATAAACACCTTTTAAGCGCAACGTAAAATATCCGACACCCAGACCAATCAAACCGCAGACCATCGGCGCCACCAACACCGCAATGAGCAACGGCGGCGCATCAAACGCCCTATGCAAAAACACGGTGGTATAGGCGCCAGCGGCGAAAAATCCACCACTGCCAAAATTTACGTAGCCGGTAAATCCACCAAGAATGTTCCATGCGATGCCCATGATCATCAACTGCATCACGGCATACGTTGCATAAAAATAGAACTCGTTGTCTGCCACCATCGTAAAGGCGATGCCAATCAGAAAGACGGCGGCGATAATGAACCAGAATTTATTCAGTTTCATCACGCGCGTCCAAACAACCCCTGCGGCCTCACGGCAAGTGTCACTAACAGTATCCCGTATGCTGCTGCGGGCGCCCAGGAAGGTCCGATGAAGGTCGAAATGAGAGTCTCTGCAATACCAATCATCAACGCGGCGAAAAATGTGCCGCTGATCGATCCCATCCCGCCCAGAATCACGATGGCAAAGACGCGGCCGATATAAAGACGCCCGACTGAGGGTTCAACCGGATGAATCACAATCAGCAAAGCCCCAGCGATGGCTGCGGTGGCAATCGCGATGCCAAAAGCCCATTGCTTTACCTTGATGGGGTTAGCGCCCATAAGTTGCAGCGCTACGCGATCTTGTGACACGGCCAAAATGGCCCGCCCCAAATAGGTTTTCGAAAGATACAAATAAACCCCGCCTGTGACCACAGCGGCAACGACAAATGGGACCAACATCCGGTAGGGTAGAGAAACTCTAAAATCCCCCAATGGTATCCAATCATTTATCCATAAAGAATGACCGATGTAAGGTGCCTGCACATTGCGGTAGTCCACGCCGTAGACCAAAATTATTAACACTTCGATGATAAACATGATGCCAAAAAAATAGGCCAAACCGCTTAGGCTTTCCTGACCGGTGCGCTCAAAACAAACATAATAAAAGCGGTACATCACGATTCCAAGAAGAAAGAAGACGGGGAGGAAAAGAAAACTCGTCACAATCGGATCCAGTCCAAAATTCTCATTAACATAGAATGCCATATACGATCCGATGATCACGAAAGCGGGGTGCGCAATGTTGACGATATCAAGTCGCCCAAAAACAATGGAGAGGCCGAGCGCAACCGCGGCATAAAATCCGCCGAGAAGTACACCGGCTACTACTGCGTTTATAAATAATTCAATCACGGTCGTATCAGGCTGCCTAATCGTACGTCGTCGTGAGTCAAAACATTAAAGAGGAGGCCCCGAATTCGCAGTCTTCGCGAACTTCACGCTCACTGCGACGCGGGGCCCCTGATTAAGCCATCAAGTATTAGAGAAATTTTTCGAATAATTATTTGTACGGATAGGCGATTTCGCCGTTCTTGACTGAATCCGGATACAGGACGACACGGGTGCCCTCATTTTCAAATTGGGACATATCGTTATCCTTGATATCCCGGAACTGTACTTGAAGGGTACGCGTTTTGGCCCATTCACCATTCGGCGCAAATGACACCGGACCAACTACCGTATCAAACGTGTTGTTGCGGATGTGCTCTCCGATCGCCGCATGATCTATTTCGCCGACTGCGTTCACTGCACTCCCCAATACCTGCAGGTAGGCATACGCATAGGGCGGCAAATAGTGTCCGAGAGGGTCCACTTTCCCACCTGCCGCGGCAGCTTGATACTTGGCCAGAAATGCTTCAACACCCTCAAAATTCAAGGTCGAGGCAGGCACCCAAAAATCATAGTTGACGATGCCATTCAGTTTTGAGCCGAGGGTTTTCTGTATTCCGGCATATTGCAGGCCAACCATTCCGCCGCCAAACATTTTTGCCT
>CAJWAR010000102.1 GCA_913020445.1 uncultured Rhodospirillaceae bacterium | reverse complement strand
TGATTTCATGGCTGCGATTTTGGCGTTCGGTTTTACGTTAATGAACTTCACTGAACCCGGTTCGATTTTCAGCACTTTGGCAATGGCCGGCCACATTTGCCGGGCAGCGTCAAAGGGAGGGTTGCCGATCGTACGGCCTTTAAGATCATCAAAGGTTTTAATACCGGAAGATTTTTTCCAGTAAATGCCATAGGGCGAGTTGGCATAGATATTCATGACAGCGACGAGATCGGCGCCTTTACCGATACCACGCAGCGCCGTTGGCAGATCGGCAATACCAAACTGGTTGCGGCCAATGCCGACTTTTTTGACCGAGGCGCCGGAGCCGGTGCCGTTTTCAATCGTTAGATCGATGCCGGCTTTGCTATACCAGCCTTGCGCTTTTGCCCAGTAAACTGGTGAGTGATCGCCACCCGGTACCCAGTTCAGCACAAAATTAACTTTCTCGGCAGCCGAGGACTGGCCCATTCCAGCAAACAGCATTATCACCAAAGCCATAACACTGGTTGAGATTTTCGTAAGATATGACATGATTTCTCCCATAGTCGATTTCTTAGTTTGAATTAGAAATATTATAAGTAACTAATCGGTGAATTATATAGACAATTTCCAAAAATGTAACTAAAAAGTTAGACAACAAACTCAAAAAGGAAGTCACCGCCCATTATGTCCGCGGCAAACTGGCGAAAAATTACAATCATTACTCTGGTCCATATCGGCTTTGTCGCCGTTTGGTGGGGCTCGGTCATCTTGATGGAAGTGCCGGAATACATTTTGCCGACGCCCTGGCAGGCGCTAAAAACGCTGGAGGAAGAAAACTACAATTGGCTGACCCATTTTATCGCCACCTCTCAGGAAATTTTTGGCGGCTATATTATGGCCGTGGTGGTTGGCGTTGGCTTTGCGGTGATGTTTTCCTGGTCGAAGGTGACCGATGAAGCGTTCATGCCGCTTTTGGTTACACTCAACATGATCCCCAAAGTCGCCATGGCGCCGCTCTTCATTGTCTGGCTGCGTTTTGGCGTCGATACCAATATCGTCATTACTTTTACGATTTGCTTTTTTCCAATCCTCTTGAACACCGCCCGCGGTATGCGCGAAGTAGAGCCTGATTTACTGGATCTGGTTAAATCCCTGCATGGCTCACAATGGCAGATTTTTACTAAAATCCAGTTGCCCGGCGCCCTGCCGTTTATATTCTCCGGCATGAAGGTCGCCACAGTCTTGGCTGTCGCCGGCGCCATTGTTGGTGAGTTTATTCAATCCGACAGAGGTCTTGGCTGGTTTATGCTGGTCACGCAAGAGGCCCTCAATACAGACGCGATGGTAATGGCGTTACTCTTAGTGACGCTGATTGGCGTCATTCTCTACGGCCTCGTTATTTTGCTTGAACGTATTTTCGTCGTGCAAGACGCACGGGTGGAATAGAAAATATGGAAACCCCCTTTATTTCGCTTAAAAATGTCCGCAAGGTCTATCGCACCCGCGACATTGAATTTGAAGCCATCAGCAGTGTTTCTCTAGATATCAGCAATGGCGAATTGGTTTGCCTCGTCGGCCCTTCCGGGTGTGGCAAGTCGACGCTACTTAGAATATTGGCTGGCCTACATCCCCATGATGATGGCGACGTGTTGATCGGCAATTCGGAGTTTCCCTTTGATCCGACCAAAGACATTGGCATGGTCTTCCAGCAACCGCTCCTCCTTAAGTGGCGGCGCATATTGGAAAATGTGCAGCTGCCGGCGGAAATTCTCGGCCTGCCGATGAAAGCGGCCCGCGAGCGAGCCAAAGACCTCTTAAACATGGTGGGACTTGATGGCTTCGAGGATAAATACCCCTACGAGCTTTCGGGCGGTATGCAGCAACGCGCCGCCATTGCCCGCGCCCTCGTGCATGATCCCAAACTGATACTGATGGATGAGCCGTTTGGCGCTTTGGATGCGATGACCCGGGAAAAAATGAATTTGGAGCTGCTGGATATCTGGCAGAAAAGCCAGAAGACTATTATTTTTGTCACTCATGGCATTCAGGAAGCAGTATTTCTCGGCACCCATGTCGCGGTGATGAGCCCGTCACCAGCGAGGTTAGCGGATTATTTCGAGGTCGACCTGCCGCATCCGCGCAAGCTCGACATTAAAACCCATGAGAATTTTGGCGTTTATACACGGCGTATCTACGATTTGCTGGGCATGGATTAACTTTTAGCTGCGGCCTTCATAGAGATCGCGGCCTGCCACCAAGGCTGCTATTTTACCATCGGCGACACTTCTTGGCAGCATCCAAAAGCCACAATCCGGATTAATATATTTCACTCTGCCGGCCCCTAGAATTTTCTCAGCACCTTCGATTGACTTAGCTATGCCGTCTGCGGTTTCAACTTGATTAACTTTAATATCAACAACACCGAGACCGAGCCCGATTTCTGGCCGCAATTCTTTGAACACCGCCAGTTCTTCGAGCGGGCGATGGGCATTTTCCATCACAATGTGATCAACATGGAGGGCATTGAGGTAATTTATGAGCTTTTCCCAAGCGCCGCCTTGAACCGATTGACCACCGTAATTGCCGAAACAAAGATGCACAGCGGGTGTCGTTTTGACGGCGTCCAAGACTAAATTTATTGCCTCTGCCGCCCATTCCCATTCATCCGGATGACCGGGGAGATTAGCTTCATCAAGCTGCACGATCTCGGCGTCAATATGCGCCACTTGTTCCGCTAGTACTTTGGCGATTGCCATCGTCATCGCCGGCAGATCGTCATAATGTTTGTTGATCAAGGTTTTCGCCAGCATATGAGGTCCGGTGAGCGTAAACTTCAATGGCTTATTCGCCAATTTATGCGCTCGCATGGCGGCATAAGGTAGATCAAGCATGCCGTGACCGATCGCAGTATCAACCACGCCCGGCGGCTTGGCACGAAAACCCATGCCTTCCTGACTGCGATAGGCAATCACTTCATCAAAGGTACTGTCATTGCGAATACCATCCATCGGCCGGGTAAAATATTCGATCATGCCGTTGGTTTCAGGGTGGTTGATATCGAATCGATAGAGCTCACCATCGCAGACGACATCAAGACCGGCTGTTTCCTGTGTGCCAATCACCGCACGGGTGGCGTCAATCAGTGCCTGCTCAGACGGTAAGGCGACAAGCCAGGACGGTACCGGATACGAACCGACGACGGTGGTTTTTATTCTGGGATCGTTATTGTTCATGGGACATCTCAACTATGCTGAATTATATGAAAGAAAAGTAACCAATTGGTTATTACCTGGCAAGCTGCAATAGAAAGGCCCAAGAGTTTCGCCGTCAAAGCTTTTCTGCGGGCGTTGTCACATTAACTCGGTGGAGAATATTGTGAAGTTAAGTTAGCATCATAGATGCAGAAAATATCGTATCGTCGACATCGTTTTCCTCCGCACCTTATCCAACATGCGATTTGGCTCTATGCACAATTTTCGTTGAGCTATCGAGACATCGAAGATCTTTCAGCGGAACGCGGATTGGATATTTCTTATGAGACCGTTCGACGTTGGTTCCTGAAATTTGGACCCGGAGTTGCCCGTAATCTGAGGCAATCTCGTCCAACACCAAGCGATTACTGGCATCTTGACGAAATGGTAATTGTAATCCGTGGCAAGAAATATTGGCTATGGCATGCGGTAGATAACGAAGGCGAAGTTCTCGATAATTTGGTGCTACCCAGGCGCAACGTCAAGGCTGCTATCAAATTACTACGCAAGCTATTAAAGAAACAGGGAGTTATTCCAACTCTAATCGTGACGGACAAACTTAGATATTATCATATTGCGTTTAAATCAATTGGCATAACGGCTGAGCACATTGACAATAAACGAGCGAACAATCGTGCAGAAAACACGCATCGCCCGGTCAGACGACGAGACCGAAAAATGCAGCGTTTTAAATCACCCGGATCGGCTCAACGATTTCTGAATCTTCAATCTGATACTTACAACAATTTCCATCTTCAACGACACTTACTAAATCGAATCACCTTTCAACATTATCGAGCCGAGTCATTTGATGTGTGGAAACATGCAAGTGTTGCGGCCTAGAATAAACGCTTTGGATTCTGTGTGCCTATTGCTTGTTAACGTGACAATGCCATTACTAAATACCCTTCTCTTCGAGATTGTTTGACTGCTACATCAAGGGATGACTGTGGCTTGGCCACTACTTCCGTAACGGAAGAGCAAAGATTCGCGGCGTTTGTGCAAGGCCTCCGGCGCCGGTGAGGATGGCAGCGACCAGCTTTATCTCACTTTTTAAATATATTCTGTAATTAATTAACAGGGATTTCTATGCGAGTAATCTTGAGA
>CAJWAR010000101.1 GCA_913020445.1 uncultured Rhodospirillaceae bacterium | reverse complement strand
CAAGCTGAAGAAAAACGTCTGGCGGCATTGCGTGAAGAACAGGAACAAGCCCGCAAGGCGGAACAGAAACGCTTGGCTGAGCTCCGCGCCGCCGAGGAGAAACGAATAGCGACGGCTCGGGCAGAAGAGCAAAAACGCCGAACCGAACAACGCCAAGCGGAAGAAATACGCCTTGCCAAACAACGCGCCGAACAGAAGCGCCTGGCTGAATTGGCCGCTAAACGCCAAGCCGAAGCGGAAGCCCGTCTCGCTAAATTGGAGGCGCAAGCAAAGGCTAAAGCGCAACAATTAGCCGCACTGCAAAAACAACAGGCTGCCAAACCCAAAACCAATATTCCCGCTCATATCAACTTTGGCAGCTATCATGCTCTGGTGATTGGCATCGACAACTATAAGAATTTAGAAAATCTAAAAACAGCGGTGGCTGATGCCAAGTCGATCTCGTCTGTTTTAAAAGATAAGTATGGATTTAAAGTTACGACTTTAATCAACCCGGATCGAGCTGATATTCTTGATACGCTCGACGATCTCAGATCAACTTTAAAATTCAAAGACAATCTGCTGGTTTATTACGCCGGCCATGGCTGGTTAGACGAAAAGGCTGATCAAGGGTATTGGATACCCGCCAATGCCAAGAAAAACCGGCGGTCCGGATGGGTCTCTAACTCTTCCATTACCGATTCCTTGCGGGCCATTGAAGCCAAACATGTGATGGTGGTGGCCGACAGTTGTTACTCGGGTCGTCTGGTGCGCGATGCCGGGGTTAAGATTGAAAACGCTGACACACCAGAATTTTATTCTCAAATGTCGCGTAAAAAAGCCCGGGTGGTGATCACCTCTGGCGGCTTGGAGCCAGTTGAAGACGGCAAAGGCGAGCATTCACCTTTCGCCCGCGCTTTTCTCAAAACGCTCAATGAAAATAAAGGCGTTATTGATGGCGCCAAGCTATTTAATACTATCCGCCGCCCGGTCATGGTTGAAGCTAATCAGACCCCACAATATTCCGATGTCCGCCGGGCTGGTCATGATGGTGGCGATTTCCTTTTTGTCAGGCGAAAGTAGCGGTTAACTTTAATGTCTGCTTAGGGTCAACAGCAGACTCTTTTGGATATTCTGGAAGGCGCCCGCTATCGGAGGTAAAGCAGACATCAAAATCACGTCCCGTCACTTCCGCTCCTAGCCAAATGCGGACATCAATCATTTAATCGACTCTTACGTTTGGACCAATGTTAGTCTGTTTGAATGGCTAATTTTGCGTTTTCAAAGGCATCGATACCCGGTTCTCTTACTTTGGCCACCAGCATTGGACTTCTGGCGGCGGTTGCTATTGGAATTGTCTTCTGGCTTCATTTTCACCCTGCTCGATCCGCCCCGGTGGCCAGAGGCGGCCAGGCAGTGGACCTGGAACTGGCATTGGCGGTCGATAATTCAGCGAGTGTCGATACCGGCGAAGCACTGTTGCAGCGCCAGGGCTATGTCGATGCTTTTCGCCATCCGTCCGTTATCCAGGCCATCGAAGAAGGCCACCTGGGGCGCATAGCGGTCGCCTATTTCGAATGGGCTGGTGAAGAAGTCTTGTCGATCGTTGCCGATTGGACAATTATCGAAGACCGGGAAAGCGCATTTGAATTCGCCAATAAACTGGCCAGCGCGCCTCCGGGCAATCACCCGGGCACCTCAATCAGCAGCGCCATCGAATATGCGGTGCCACTCATTCAAACCAATGCCTTCAACGGCAGGCGCCGTGTTATTGACATTTCCGGCGACGGCCCCAACAATTCCGGCGGCTTGGTCGTGGCGGCGCGCGATCGCGCGGTTATGGCAGGCATGACAATTAACGGCCTGCCGATTCTGAATGTAGGCGACGGCAAGTTAAGCTACTTCAACATTCCCGACCTGGATCTGTATTATCGAAACTGCGTCATCGGCGGCCCGGGCGCCTTCGTTGTCGTCGCCGATACTTTTTCAGATTTTGCGCGCGCGGTCCGGCGCAAGTTGATCTTGGAAATTGCGGGGCTGACGCCGCCCGGCCAAAACCGCAACGCTGGCGCTGGCATCCATCTGGCAGGCGCGCGGCGAAGTGCCCAGCTCAAGCCGGCGCAGGCGCCCCCTTGCGATATCGGCGAGAGTTTGTGGCAAAATCGCTACCTACTCGATTTCTGAAAATCCCGTGGCCACCTCGGTTAAGAGCCAATACAATTCCTATGACAGTGAGAATTGGGTATGATCGCCAAGAGATTGAAAAGTGTCTGGGAATTGTCGATTTAAAACGTCGATAGATGCGAAATAATCGCTGCTGTATTCGAGACACAATATTCAGAGAATTTTACAGGGGCAGCACATGACAGGTGATATGACAAAAATTACTTCCCAGGACGGCGGAGAATTTAGCGCCTACCTCGCTAAACCATCAACTGGCAGCGGCCCGGGCGTGGTAATGATTCAGGAAATTTTTGGTATTACGCCATGGCTGAAAGAGATCGCCGATGATTTTGCCGACCAAGGATATGTGGTCATCGTGCCAGATTTTTTCTGGCGCCTGGAACCGGACTTCATCGCCGATCCGGCCATTGAAAGTGAACGCACCCAGGCTTTCCAGTATCGTTCGCAACTGGATCACCCGAAGGCGGTTGAAGACGTCGACAGTTGTCTTGATGCCCTTAAAGCAATACCCGAATGCAATGGCAAAATAACAGTGGTCGGATTCTGTCTGGGTGGCACCTTTGCCTATTTATCCTCGACCCGGCTACCGATCGATGCTGCGGTGTCGTACTACGGCACTCAAATTCACCAATATCTGGAAGAAGCTGATAAAGTGAATTGCCCGTTACTGCTCCATATGGCTGAACACGAAGACAATTTCCCGATCGAAGACACCAACCGCATCCGGGAATCCTTAGGCGATGGTCCCAACGTCATCTTGCACATGTATGACACCGGTCATGCTTTCGCCAATGCGAGCCGCGCCGACAAATATGACAAGGCAGCAGCCGAACTTGCCCACAAACGGACTTTCAGATTTCTGGAAACTTTGAAGTAAACCCGGACATTATGTAACTCACGCTTAATCTTGCCTGACGCATTCTAGTTGGTATCCCGCTCCATTGCCTCAATCACCTGATCCGAGTTGGTGACCCAGCCGAAAACGTGCTCAAAATTCCATAAAGTCGATTCCCGGTTAAAGTCGGGACCAGAATGGTTCATAGCGTCCTCGATGAGGATCGGCCAATATTCGTTAAAAAATGCGTCGCGGGCGGTGCTGTCGACGCAAACGTTAGTAGCGACACCCGTGAACAGCACATGCCGAATACCGAGGCCGCGTAAATAGCTGTTAAGATTCGTACCAACAAATCCGCTGTAACGGGATTTGGTGACAACGTAGTCGCCGTCCTGTGGTGTTAGTTCATCAACAATTTGCCAGTCCCAGGAGTTTTCAATCAGCAGTTTACCATCCAGCTCGGGTCGATCACGCATCAAAACCATACCCAGTTCTTTATGAAAATTGGGCGATGACGAATCGCCGGCGTCACTCAAGTCAGGCTGGTAGGTCATTTGCAGATAAATCACCTTGACGCGTTTTTTGCGCGCTGTCTCAAGCAGGCGGCGATTAACTTGAATAACCTCATCGGCCGCAGTGATGTCGAACCCGGCCAGGTCGAACATGCCGCCCTTGGCGGCGAATGCGTTCTGCATATCGACGACGATTACCGCCGTTTTGCCAAAATCCACATCGATTTGTTCGGGTTTCGTAGTCAACATAACCATTCGACATCGCTCCCTATCTGGTAGATATTTCTGGTTCATTTCTAGAGCAGGCGAAGAATTATTATACGGCAACCATAAGGGTTGGCAATTTTCCGGTTTTCGTTCCGTCGAAATTACGGTGCATAAGAGTTGTTTTAATTATTTGACGGATAGACTAAAAAAACAACGTTTCCCGGTATGTCCGCTCTGCCCCTGAAAGCAGACATTGATTTCAAAGGCCCAAAGTGTCTGCTAAAAGCCAAAAGCGGATGGGGCTTTCGGTGTGTCGAGTTGGATTTATTAAGGGATGTTGACAGGAATCACTAAGTACGCCGCCCTGTTCAACTTGAGCGGTTATGCGACCATTGAAATGTTCAGATATACGTTGCCGTTGGTTGCTATTGTCTCCCTTTTTGGATGTGGTAACGTTGGTGGATGGCCTATCGCGTTCTGATTGATGAAGCAGTCAACTGCGTTTTTGTGCAGCATTACGACACCTATGAAGCTGGCGAAGGAAACGAGCAACTGGATACTCTTTTGGAGGAACCAGCCTACAAAGTAGGAATGGATATACTACGTGATATTACACAAGTTTCGTTACCTGACGCCTATGACTTAGATTGGTTTAGGAGCAGTTCTGTTGTGGGCAAGCATGCCGAAGGTCTTGGACGGGGGCGAAGAGTTGCCTGGGTTGTTGGTAATGCCCATGATTTCAAAATAATCCACCAATGGTGTGCTGTTGAAAGAT
>CAJWAR010000100.1 GCA_913020445.1 uncultured Rhodospirillaceae bacterium | reverse complement strand
TCCGACTGTCGTGAAATTCACACAAATTCACAACTTCGTTAATTTCCGACTGTCGAGAAATTATTGAGAAATTTCTTAGCTGATCGCCGCGCCGGAGGGCTGCGCCAGCTTTAAGCCTTTATCCGGACCATCCGCCGCCAGATGAACCACCCGTTGCGGGAAGGGGATTTCGATGCCTTCTTCTTTAAAGGCCTGCCAAATTCTTACATAGACCGCGCTTTTGATATTAGAGATGCCGTTATGAGGATCGCGGATCCAAATGCGCAGCTCCAGGTCGATCGCGCTCTCGCCAAATCCTTTGACCAGGCAAGCTGGCTCCGGTGAGGCCAGGATGCGGCCTTCGGCTTGGGCGGTTTTAATGCAGGTTTCAATTGCGTGCGGCAAATCAGTGTCATAGGCAACGCCGATCGGCAGTTTGATGCGAATTTCGGTATCGCTGAACGTCCAGTTGGAGACCCGCTGATTGATCAGCTCTTCGTTCGGAATCAAATGTTCGACGCCGTCGCGGGTGATCACTGAAGCGTAACGGCCACCAAGGGTATTAACCCAGCCATAGGTGCCTGCGACCTCAATGACGTCACCCGGCTTGATCGATTTATCGGCGAGAATGAGCAAGCCACTAATCAGATTGGCGAATATTTTTTGCAGGCCGAAACCAATACCAACACCAACCGCACCAGAGAAAACAGCAAGACCGGTGAGATCAATGCCGACGCTGTTCATCGCCGCAATGATAGCGATGGTGATGACAAATATCTTGAACAGCTTGACCAGCAGCACCTGCACCGACGGCGTCATGTTCGGTAATTTGCTGACTCGTTGTTCGAGCTTGCGTGACGCAAATTGAGCGAGCCATAGCAACACGGCCAAGGCCATCATGCCTTTGATGATGGTCAGGGCGGAAACATGCAGCTCGCCGAGATCCATCGCCAAGCTGTCGAGGAAGGCGATCGTCGCATCCAACAGATTGAGAATATTAAGCGCGGCAATGGTCCAGGCCGTCATCGAGATCAGCTTGGACCAGGTCTTGTCGCGAATCATGGTGGCGGCCAATCGGATGATAATCCAGGCGGTGAGCAGACTAACCGTTACCGTCAGCAAATGATGCGGCCAGCCGGCAAACGCGGCGACCAGGGAGGAAATCCATTGCAGCACGATCCAGACAAAGGGCAGCGCCATCAGGGCGAGAGCATCGGCCAGCTTGGTGACCCAGAATTCAGCTTCTTTCCACTCGGCGAGTTTGTGGATCCACTTTGTGATCAGCGGCCGCGCCGCCCAGGCGGCCAAAAAGGCCAGGACAATAAAGATCAATTGGCCAAGACTGCTCAGCACTAGGATTTCACTGAAAATCCAGTCTTTAAGCGCCAACAGTTGAGTCTCAATGTATTGAGGATCGAATAGTTTCTGCATGACCCCTCATGCTGCAGTCAAATTTGCCGCATGATACTCGCAGAAACCAATGAAAGAGCCGTTAACGTCCTAACTGATCGTCAGCCCATTGTGCTCGGCAGCCAAGTCGCAATTGCTGGGAAAAACACAATCAGCGCAATCAGCACGACCTGCGCGATGACGAACGGCATCACGCCTTTATAGATTTTGCTTAAGGGCACCTCGGCTGCCATACCCTTGATGATAAAGACGTTCATCCCCACCGGTGGCGTAATGAGACCCAACTCAACGACCATAACGACGATAATGCCAAACCAGATGGGATCAAAGCCGAGGTTGATAACGACCGGGAAGAAAATCGGGATGGTCAGCAGGATCATCGCCAGGGAATCCAAGGCGCAGCCCATGATCAAATAGATCAGCAGAATAATCAGCATGATTACCGTACTGGTAAACGGCAAATTGCCGATCCAGGCGCCAATGGCATCAGGTACGGCACTTAAGACCAGAAAATTGTTGAATAGGATTGCGCCGATCAAAATAGTAAAAATCATCGCAGTTGTACGGACCGTTTCCATCAAACAGTCGACAAAAATCAGCCAAGTCATGGTACGGGCAAGGAGGGCCAAGGCAAGCGCGCCGGAAGCGCCGATGCCGGCGGCTTCTTCGGGTGAGAATATACCGGTATAAATGCCGCCAATCACCAAGACGAAAAGGATCACCGTGCCCCAGACATCCTTGAAGGCCATAATTTTCTGCTTAAAGGTGGTTTTTTCGCCACGCGGACCGGAATCCGGAAAAATTCGTGTGGTGATGGCGATTGTCGCCATGAAAAAGACAATGGTCAGAATGCCGGGGATAAAACCGGCTAAGAAAAGCTCACCGATATTGGATTCGGTTAAAATGCCATAGAGTACGAGGATCACACTTGGTGGGATCAAAATACCGATGGTGCCGCCGGCCGCGATCGAACCGGTTGCCAAACTGTAATCATAATTAAAGCGCTTCATTTCGGGCAGCGCAACCTGCGTCATGGTCGCTGCTGTCGCAATGCTGGAGCCACAGACAGCGGCAAAAGCACCGCAGCCGCCAATGGTGGCCAGGGCTAAGCCGCCGCGGCGATGGCCAAGCCAGGTGTTGCAGGCACGGAAAAGGGCCTCGCTCAGACCTGAATTACTGGCAAAATACCCCATCAGAATGAACATTGGCACAATGCTGAGGTTAAATGTGATCGTTGTCTCAAAGGCCGTTTGCCCAAGCAGGGCGAGGGCCGCATCTAAATCGATTAGCAGCGTGCTGCCGAGAAATCCGGTTGCCGCCATGGCAAAGCCAATCGGTAAACCGATCGCAAGCAAGAAAAACAACAGCAGAAAAATGAGAATTGAAAGGGTGATAGGATCCATGAGATGCAACGTTTATTCAGAGGAGGGGGCAGCATCCGGCACGACCGCTTCGTCGATGCCGATGGCCATGCGACCCGTTGTATAGAGATGAAACAGCAGTGATGTCACCATGAGCATACAGGCGAAAGCCATGATGAAGGCATAAGGCCAAATGGGCACTTCTGCAATCTGGGTGATGTCGTTATTCTCATAGCGGGATATCGCTTGAATCCACAGTCTCCAACTTATTGAGACGGCGATGAGCAGGCCGACGCAACCGGTGATAAAATCCAGCACGGCCTGAGTGCGGGCGGACATATTACTAATTAATATATCAACGCGAATATGACCCCGTAAAAAAGTTGTATAGCCGATACCGAGATAGATCATCATGCCCATTAACAATTCAGTTACTTCGAAAGAAACTGCAATGGGATGACCAAAAGCCCGGCCAATAACATCAAAAAGCGTCAGAAACATCATCGCCGCCAGGCCCACAGAACCTGCGCGAGCGAGCCACAAGGTGACTCGCTCGTTCAGGTTTTGCAGTGTTCCTGTAGAAGGACTTGTCATTTAAAAGGCCTAGCCTTTCATCATGGACAAGAGTTCTTCCATCAAGGCTTTGCCGTCATGGCCTTTTTTATTGGCCTTATTAATCCAATCATTTTTGATAACTTGAATCGCTTTGGCCCAACGCTTTTGCTCGGAAGCGGAAATTTGCTGAATTTTATTACCATTGGCGATGGCAGCTTTTTTGCCAACAGCATCAGCGGCATCCCAGCCTTGGCCGATTAGTTTGGCGCCAGCTGCACCGCCGGCAGTATCAAGAGCGCGTTTTGCGGAAGCCGATAAGCCGTCGTATTTCTTTTTGTTCATGGCAACCATAAACGGTGTCGTATATAAGCCACCTGGAACTTCAAGGTGGAATTTGACCAGTTTCGCCAGTTTAAACCCGGTCACGCTTTCATAGGGGAAGAAAGTCGCATCGGTGGTGCCGCGCTGCAGGCTTTCATGCGCTTTTGGCGCCGACATGGCAACCGCTACAGCGCCCAAACTATTGGCGATTTTAACGCCGCCACCGCCAGTACGAATTTTGACACCTTTGATATCTTCAAGAGTTTTAATTTCTTTTTTACTGTGCAGCAGTCCAGGGCCATGGACGAAAGCGGAAATCAACTTGGTACCGGTAAATTCTTTCTTATCGAAGCCATGGCCGGTATACCATTTGTGAAGTCCTTCACTACCGGTTTCGGCATTCGGTGTTGCGAAAGGTACTTCAGCCATACGGTAGAGCACAAAACGGCCCGGCGTATAAGCAGCAACATGCATGACCAAGTCACGGACACCGTTTTTCGCTAGATCATACTGTCCTGGTCCTTTCGCCAATCCAGCCTTATCTATAGCGATTTTAACTTCACCGCCGGAGGCTTTTTCAATCGAATCTGAAAAGCGACGGGCTGTCTTCGTCCAATGATGGAAAGGCGGCAGCCAACTAGCAAATTTAAGCGTTACGTCAGCAGCGGATGCCGGCTGACTAAATGCTGTTCCACCAATAAAGGCGGCACCAGCGAGTAGTGCTCCCGTGGTTAATGTTTTCATTTTTTCGTCTCCTGGTTAGTTAAGCCTCCCGGCATTTAATACCGGTATTAGATTTTATTAATTTAAGTTTGTAGCTCGTATTTTAGGAGGTTGCCAATAATTTGTCGCAAATCAACAAAATATTTTTTAGCGCACCTTTTTCACATTGAGAAAACGCCACAAATTAGTTCAAATTGTGGCGTTTCTTGGCGACAGGTTTTTTAGTAAGAATTAGTGGTACAGCAGGTTCGGCAAAAGCATCACCAGACCCGGCAGGAAGACCAGGATCATCAGGCGAATGATATCGACGCAC
>CAJWAR010000099.1 GCA_913020445.1 uncultured Rhodospirillaceae bacterium | reverse complement strand
GCTTTACTCCTGAAAGCAGACATTCCGAGAAATGAAATTTATGTCCACTAATGGCCCAAAGTGGGCATTCGCAGCTCATATCTTCCAGGTTTCAACGCCGGCGGGGGATTAAGGTTGGCCGCGGTTTCCGTGGCGCCCACCTCTTCGCTTGTGCTCTCCGGGTTTTCCGCCATGCCGCCGACCGTGTCCGCGGCCGCCTATCTTCCGCGCGTTATCGACGATGTCATCAAATTCACCGGATTCGACCGCCTGGATAAAATCGGTATAAAACGGGATCAGATCCTCCGGCGTGGCAATGGCGAAAGACTTGCCGGTTAGAAATTCAATCGGCCGGGTGCCGAATCTGATTTGAGTATACAGATTCCCAGCATCGTCGCGGAATGACCAATCGCGGATCGGTTTGCCGCGCCCGTTGAGTTGTCCGGGATTTTTGACATTCTCGATCTGCCCGTTGATGGCATTAATCAGTTTATGCTTGGCCCGCTCAAGGGCATCATGTCCTGCGACGCGTTCGACTTCGACCGCTTTGTATTTATCTAGAAACGCCATGATTTCCGCCTTTCTTGCTCATCCGATTAATAATAACGATCATTTCCCCGCCGCAGTGGCCAGAGGATATTTTCAGATCACGCTGTGCCTGATCCAAGTCCCAAGCGTTGGGTGCTTCCGGCATTAAGCGGTCAAGCCAGGCATCCACTGCATCGCCGAGCCAAACGGTGAAAAATTTGGTTAATTTCCGCCACTGTTTCACCCGCCATTTGTTTGGCGGAAAATCGAAATTTAGTCCTGCATATTGAATAAAATAACTCATTTTGTGTTCTTTCATTAATTTTTATTGTGTTTCTTATACTAAATATATTAGTGATAATCAAGTGTTATTTTAGTGTTACTTTATTCCACTGAAGGGCAATAATGCCGTCCGCATCAAAGTCAACAAGGTGAAAAAAGCCATTTCAGCTAATTCAGTGTTCCGTTATTCTTGACTTATATCAAAGAAAACATCTACATGATGCCGCATAAAGTATTACCGTCGTTACTTTGACGATTTGGCATATGTTTTTGATGCCGGTCGGCAGAGTAGAAGGTGAACTTTTAGTAAAAAAAGCTAACGCATACACTGATAACACTGGGGATCCGATGAATAAGCTTGATTCTGCGCGGTCCAGCAAAAAGCTGGCGGACCAGGCGCGACCGATGACCGGTAACGAAGCCATTGCCCGTGGCGCTTGGGAAGCAGGCGTCAAAGTGGCGGCGGCCTATCCGGGCACGCCCAGCACCGAAATTCTTGAGAACATGGCGACTTATGACGCCGACGACGTGGTGGCTCAATGGTCAACCAACGAAAAAGTTTCCGTCGACACCGCTATTGGTGCCTCGCTTTCAGGTGTGCGGGCCCTGGCCTCGATGAAACATGTCGGTTTGAACGTTGCCGCCGATTCAGTGATGTCGGTCACCTATATCGGCGTCCATGCCGGCCTGGTTATCGTGGTATGTGATGATCCGGGGCTCCATAGCTCGCAGAACGAACAGGACACCCGGGTTTTCGCCCGCCTCGCGAATATCCCGGTCCTGGAACCGGCGGACGCTCAAGAAGCTCTTGATTTTACCCGTCTGGCTTTTGATCTCAGTGAGTCATTTGACACCCCGGTGATTGTCCGGGCCACCACCCGGCTGTCCCACACCAGAAGCTCGGTGACCATTGGCCCCCGGACAGAAGTCGCTGCCAAAGGCTGGGTCGACGATTACAGAAAAACTGTGATGATCCCCGGTCACGCGCGTTTCCGTCACCCCGTGGTGGTCGAACGGGTCGAAAAACTGACAGAATATTTTTCGGAATCACCCCTCAATCGTTGGGACAGGGGTGACAGCAGCTTTGGTATTATCACCCACGGCACGTGTTACCCCTACGTCAAAGAGGTCGTACCGGATGCCAGCATTTTGAAAATAGCGGCCTCCTATCCACTACCCGAAAAACTGATCCAAGAATTTGCCGCAACCGTTGACCGGATCATCGTGGTCGAGGAACTGGAACCGGTCTTGGAAGTCGAAATCCGCGCCTTGGGCATTCAAGCCGAAGGTAAATCTTTATTCCCGCGGGTCGGTGAGTTGGCGCCGGAGGTAGTCCGGGAAGGTCTCGCCAAGGCGGGCTTGATCGAAGCCGCAGCAGCGATCCATGATTGGGAAGTCGAGCCCCTCATGCGTCCGCCGGTGCTATGCGCAGGTTGTCCGCATACCACAAGCTATATGGCTTTACGCGCGATTGACGCTTTGGTGCCGGGCGATATCGGTTGCTACACTTTGGCAGCGGTCGAGCCGCTGCAATCTATCGACGCCACTGTCTGTATGGGGGCGAGTATCGGTAATGCCGTCGGTATGGCCAAGGCCAACACCACTGATCGGCCCATTGTCGCCACCATCGGCGATTCAACTTTTCTCCATTCCGGCATCCCGCCGCTGATTGACGCCGTTTATAACGACGCCAACATTACGGTTATTATTCTCGACAACAAAATTACCGCCATGACCGGTGGTCAAAACCATCCGGGCACGGGCAAAACGCTCAGAGGTGAGCAAACCCACGAAGTCGACTATGAAGAACTTTGTAAATCGATCGGCGTCAAGTGGATCAAGACAGTCGATCCTTACGATACCGGTGAGCTGTTTCAGGCGCTTCGGGAAGCCACTGAATTCAAAGGTGTTTCGGTGCTAATTTCGTATCGGCCCTGTGTCCTCGACCCGGTTAAAATCAAGGGACCGGCACTGGTCGTCAAAGCGGCCACCTGCACCGCATGTCAGGCCTGTATGAATTTAGGCTGCCCGGCAATCACCTGGATTGATGAATTATTTGAAGATAAGCACAAGGTGGAGATCAATCCGGTCTCTTGCATTGGCTGTACGCTCTGCGCTCAGATCTGTCCGTCCGATTGCATCCAGCCCTTAGCGCCAGCGGCGGAAACGCCAGTGATATCGTGAGTGTAAGCCATGGATAAACTATCAGTTCAAGAAACCAAATCCAAAAAAGGTGGCAAAGCTCAGAAAGCTGATGCCCAGAAAATAGAAACCAAAAACGTTTTGATCGTCGGCGTCGGTGGGCAGGGCGTCATCATGATTTCCAAGGTGCTGGCACTCTTGTGCCAAACTCAGGGTTTTCAGGTTAAGCAAAGCGAAGTCCACGGCATGGCCAAACGGGGCGGCGGCGTGTTCAGCCATGTTCGTTTCGGCGAAGAGGTCTGGTCGCCAACCATTCCGATGGGCGAAGCCGACATCCTCATTGCCCTGGAATGGGCCGAGGGCTTGCGCTGGTTGCCGCATTTAAAACCCGAAACCGGTATTTTCATCGCCGATACCCAACAGATCGTGCCGCCGTTTGCGTGCCGCAACCGTACCGCGGGCGCGCAAACCGCCTATGTCAAGGAAACCCCGGCGGAAATTTTGGATAAAGTGGCTGATGGTTATGCCCTGGATGCCGGTAGGTTCGCTGAAGAATTGGGCAACTCCCGGGCCGCCAATACCATTCTCTTAGGCGCCTTATCAGCAAGTTTGGATTTTGCCGACGAAGACTGGCTGAATATCATCGCCAAATTCGTGCCCAAAGGATCGGAACAGGTCAATGAGCAGGCGTTTGTGAAAGGCCGCGATTGGATCGAAGAAGTGCGGGAAAATCCCGAGGAAATGCTGCGGCATACGCCTCAGCCTGAAATACCCATCCTGCCTGCTGGAGACGTAGATATCAGTCTCGATATTATCGATGACTGGTGCAAAAGCTGCGATATTTGTGTGCGTCTGTGCCCGGAACGTTGCTTGGAACTTAATGAACTGCAAATCGTCCGGTTAAAAGACCCGGACGCCTGCACCGGCTGCCGGCTTTGCGAATGGCTCTGCCCCGATTTCGCCATCACCGTCAATCGGACGCTCGTTAATAAAAATAAGGAAGCCGCTTAAATGTCCGGAAATTTAGAACACCTGCACGGCAATCACGCCTGTGCCCTGGCCGCAGTGGCCGCCGGATGCCGCTTTTTTGCCGGCTACCCAATCACCCCGTCATCCGAAATCGCTGAACGCATGTCCAGGGAACTGCCCAAAGTCGACGGCACCTTCATTCAGATGGAAGACGAAATCGCCTCATTGGCGGCGGTCCTTGGCGCTTCATCGGGTGGCGTAAAATCCATGACGGCGACCAGCGGCCCCGGCTTTTCCCTTAAACAGGAAAATCTGGGTTTTGCTTCTTTGGCCGAGATTCCCTGCGTTATTGTCAACGTGATGCGGGGTGGTCCGTCCACCGGTATGCCGACCCGACCGTCTCAGTCTGACGTCATGCAGTCCCGCTGGGGCAGTCATGGCGATCATCCGGTCATCGTCATCACGCCGGATTCGGTGAAAGAAATCTACAACGAAACAATCCGCGCTTTCGATCTTTCGGAAAAATTCCGGGTGCCGGTAGTCCTGATGTTCGATCAGGTGATCGGTCATCTACTGGAAACCGTTGAAGTGGCCGATCCGAAAAAACTCAAAACCGTTGGGCGCAAATTAGCCCAAGGCGACAAAGACAAATTCGAGCCATACGCCATTACCAAAGACGCCGTGCCGCCAATGGCCCAGCCGGGAGATGGCATGAGAGTTCACACCACCGGCCTCACTCATGCTGAAAATGGCTTTCCGACTCAAGATACCGAGACCGTCACCCGCAATATGGACCGGCTGTTGAGCAAGCTCGAGATTAATAAAAAAGAGATCGAGAAATACGAATGCATTGAGACCGTTGACGCTGAATATTTAATCGTCGCCATCGGCATCAGCGCCCGCGCTGCCCGGCGCGCCGTGACGGATTTGCGCCAAGCGGGCGTCAAAGCGGGCTTGTTCCGGCCGATCACCCTCTGGCCCTTTCCGGAAGATGCCTACCGCGAAGCTGCGGCCAAAGCCAAAGCCGTGCTGGTGCCGGAAAT
>CAJWAR010000098.1 GCA_913020445.1 uncultured Rhodospirillaceae bacterium | reverse complement strand
ACTTTCTTGGCGGATTTATATTCGTTCGAAAACGATTTTGATTTTAAAGTTGGTGCTGTTCTCTCACCAGCTAATGCTTGAGATTCCCGTTTCTCTGATTGATTTCTTTGTTCTTTAAGTGACGATTCAAGTCGGTTGACGGTTTTTTTATCGTCAAAGACTTTATTCAGAATCATCTTCTCAAGTCGATCAATCGCCTTTTGCTGGCTTAATATTATTTGATACAATTTTTCGATACTTGGGGCTTTGGCCTGCGCTGGATTTGCCGACAGCCAAACGAATATTGAAACCGAACCTACCAAAATTATTCTCATTAGCATGACAACCCCTCCCTTATTATTTTGCTAAATATGCCTGTCAAATATTAATCAACTTCTATGATAGGTTGCTAATCTAAATTGGCAATGATTTCGATAAATACCGGTCTACCATCGTGCTTACCGACCAATACGGTGAAGACGCCGCGTGCCATGCAGCTAAGATGTCAAAAGGGATGGCCGCGCCGGCGGCAAAGGATCGATAACCGCCACAGAATCGGCTCGCCGTCTGGCGTCGTATACATGCCTTCCGGCGGGGCCGATTTCGGCTATTCGTAAAGGTGCGACAGATCCAGCCCCGGATAGCTGACCTTCTCAATCGCCTTTGACAATTCTGTAATTTCAGCCGGCGTACCATAATTGTAATCAAAATTCAGTCTCGGCAATGACCAGCCGCATAAATGCCGCATCTGCATGACGCTTGTTTCGGCTCGTTGGAGGGCATCCTTGAAGTTATGCCGGAACGAGTGAAACGTTGTCTCCGGCGTATAGGCACCGACATCTTTCAGAAACTGCTGGCTAAACCAGATAGACATTCTTTGGGTATAGGTGCCTTTGGTCGGACTCAGTTTCTGCCTTGGGAACAGCTTGCGTTGACCCGACTGGCGGATAGCCTGAACGTGATCAAGCAGCCCGATCTTTATCAGTTCCGAATGTATGGGAACGTATCTTTCCGATGCCTGGGTCTTGATGCGCTTGTCCAAACCACCGTCCGTGGATATGTGCGAAACACTGAAGCACGGAATATTGTCGATATCGCGAATGTCGGTTTCGTTCAGTTGCAGTATCTCATTCATCCTTAATCCGCTGAACAGTCCAATCAACGGCACCCAGAACCGATCCCGGCGCGGCCTATTCGGGCCTGGCTTTTTGAAGTTCGATTCATCGTCAATGCAGCCGGTATAGATCGGCGCATGAAAGATTGTATTGAGTTGCTCGATGGAGAAGGGTTGGCGCTTGAAGCGAATTTCCGATGGGCCGAGCCGAAGCGCCAAATCCAGCCCCGGGTTCTTATCAATCAACCATTCGGTCTCGGCCCATTTGAACAATGCCGATATGCGAACGAGCATTGAATTGATGGTCCGGACATTCCGTCGCCCAAGATTCTGTTCCTCGGCAATCTTCACTGCTTGCTCGATGCTCTTTCCCGGAAAACGCATCGGGTAAAAACATGGCATCGCGATTATCATCTTGCGGGCATAGAGAATGTCTTGCCGCGTGATTTCCCGGACCATCGTCCTGCCGCCAAGTAGGGCGATTAAGTGCCGGTATAAGCGTTCAAATGTCGTGTAGGAGGTATGGGAGCCCTGCCGCCTCTTTTCTTCGAGGAAGCGGTCACACATGCCTTGCAGCGTGATTCCCTCGTCTCCAATGTCCCTACTACACAGTCGGTGCGCCGGTAGTTCTTTTGCCTCCATGGACGGCAAGTCGATTGGTTCGGCGATGTTGTTCCTGAATCCCGGTAGCCGTAGAGCTTTCAGGAAATCCAGCGTCATCGGTGTGAGCGGGGATACCAGATAGCTTCCCTGGGGGTAATCGGCGATGGATCCATTCTCAAGGATTTTGCCGAGCACGTATCGTTGCTCTGCATTGAGCGGAATATCGAAATGTTGAAAGTTCATCGGCCAGCCCTCCAAGTTGTGAAGGCCAGTTTAGATGAATTATGTCTAGCCGCGCTTGACCCAGATTATGGGCGCCGCCCAAAGAAGGCGGATATTTTCAATTGAAGGCGAATTATAGGAAATCAGCGTATAGGTTCCAGGGTTCGATCCGGACACCAGTTTTTTGACATAGCCCTCGCCCTGATCGGTTTTGACGACGCAATCTTTATTCAGGCACGTCTCCATTTCCCGACCTCTGCGCCTAGAGCACACGAGGTAATCGCCGGGGCGGTAGACGGGAAGCATGGACTCGCCGCGCACCTCGACAGCAATCGGATCGGCCGCATCAAGATTGAACGGCAATTCGGCATAGTTAGAAACGCCCGGGGTATCATCAAAGGGGATGAAATTTTCGCCGGCTGCGATACGCCCGATAACCGGAATATTTTCAACCGCCGGACCAACCTCAAAGCGTAGCCAACTTTCGGTGACCCCTAGAGTGTCCGCGAGGCGCAGCATGGTATCGCCGCGCGGTTGGTCCACCCGGCCTTGCAAATATTTATAAACCTTTTGCTCATGAATATCAGCGCGGCGGGCAAGTTCCCGCTGGGACCAGCCTTTCCATTCAAGGGCGCGCCAAAGTCGCTTTGACCAATGATCCATTTTTGGAACTCCAAATTCCAGAAATTAGCTAATTTTGAATTATATTCTGATTTGTGAAGAAAAAAAACGGCAATCTAGTAATTCTCGTCTGACGGTGTTTAAAAGTTTTTCAATTTGTCCCAAGGCTCCGCGTTATATCTAACGCGCGATTGGCATCGCTAAATATCCAAAGTTTGGTCAGATAGCTTAGCAACGAGCAATCGAATTTTTGATTTCACTTCGGAATCCTGAATCTTCGAATAATCTCCCAGGAATTTCAGGTTACTGGGATCTTCAAGAATTTCACTTGTACGATTTGACGAGGTTATGGCGTTCTCCAGTCCCTCATAAAAGTAGCCGATTGGAAGGCTTAGAAATTGCGATATGGACCATAGGCGGCTTACAGCGATCCGATTGTCGCCGCACTCGTATGACTGTATTTGTTGGTATGAAGTGCCCACACCTTCACCCAATTGGACTAGCGTTAATTTGGCCAGCGCTCGGGCCTCTCGCAAACGCTTTCCAATGTGCTTATCAATTTCAACTTCCTGACTAAATCGTCTCTTTCCAGGTCGTCCGGCCATCGGGCTTATCTCCACCGAAGAATTGCAGGCCTCAGAGAGGCGAACACAGGCGTTTTCGGGTTCAGGTGTGGATGGATCGCAAGAAAGACAATGTAGACGATTCCAGTGGAGACGGCGAACTGAATTAGAAGCCGGTAATTTACCTTTCTGGACACCGTTGCATTATAGGCCATTTGCCAACTATTTCTAGAAATCCTATGCTTCCATGCAATCAATTGATGGGAGGGCCAAATGACTAGGCGAATATTTTTGGCGGTAACTGCATTGCTTTGGATGTCGCCGCCAGTGTCAGCGCAAACGCTGGCAACGTGGAACATGAGTTGGCTCAATTCGACAAATAATAGTGGGAATGCTCCCCGTAAAGATTCGGATTATGAGGCCCTCCAAAAATACGCCAAAAGGCTAAATGCAGATGTGATTGCCGTTCAAGAAATCGCAGATGAAAAGGCTCTGGAACGAGTATTCGGGAAGAAGGGCGACAAGTTCGTGTTTCATCTTTCCGAAAAGTCCCCTTCTATCCAACAAACGGGATTTGTGATCCGAAAAGGTATTGCCTTTAAGAGGCTCGACGATTTTAGCCAACTGGACGTCACCGGTCGTTTAAGGCATGGAACCGTAATTCAACTGCCTGTCAGCGGGCAAAACGTTGTTATCATGTCGGTGCATTTAAAATCAGGATGCTTCTCGGGAAAGGAGGATCGCAAGCCAACAAAATTCGAGACATGTGTGAAAATGTATCGGCAAGTCGTTGTTCTTGAGAAATGGATCGACAGAATGGCGAAAGGTGATCAGCCGTACATAATTTTGGGTGATTTCAATCGTCGGCTTGCGCTCACCGGAGATTTGGTTTGGCCCGTAATCGACGATGGCAAGCCTACAAATGCGGACCTGGAAAATGTGACACGAGGGCGAAAACCAAGCTGTTGGCCGGATTTTATAGATTACATCGACCACATCATAGTCGATCCACGTGCCAAGAATTTAGTGGACTTTTCGTCGTTCAAAGAAATTTCCTATGAGGCGGTGGATAAGCGAAAGGTGAAGAAAGGGCCTCGAACCACCTATTACCCGTCAGATCATTGTCCGATCTCAGTCAAGCTGAAATAGGCAGGTCAATATGAAACTCGTCTTATTGGCACTGATGGGACTGATGTTGACTGTTCCCGCTGAATCCGTTCGCGCCCACGGCGGCGGACTGGATAAGCTCGGCTGCCATCACAACCGCAAGGCCGGCGGATATCATTGCCATACTCAAGCGAGCTTCAGTCCGAGCATTCAATTGAGGACCAGGTGGCTCTCTGTCGCGGCCGCGCTTCATCTGAAGGCTGGGAGATTGCGGAGACTTTTACCGACTACGCTTTGTCGGGAGCCACGATGAAGCGCCCCGGTATCCAGGACCTGATCGCTGCTGCAAAATCTGGTATGTTCGAGCTAGTTTTGACTGAATCGCTGGATCGGCTATCGCGCGACCAGGAAGACATCGCCGGGCTCTACAAGCGTCTAACGGCCTGGCAGATCAATATCATCACCTTGTCCGAGGGGGAAGTCAGCGAACTTCATATTGGTCTCAAAGGCACCATGAACGCATTGTTCCTCAAGGATCTCGCCGCCAAATCCTTGCGCGGTCAACTCGGCAAGGCGCGAGCCGGGTTGGCCGCCGGCGGTATTCCATATGGATACAAGGCGGTGAAGGAGCTTGGACCCGATGGTGAACTTATCCGCGGCAAGCGACAAATTATCGCCGAGCACGCTGTCGTAGTCCGCAGGATATTTGAAGAGTTTGCTGCAGGGCGCTCCGCCGTTGCCATCGCCAAGGGTCTCAACGCTGACGGTATTCCATCACCACGTGGTGGCACGTGGAATCCTTCCACGATCCATGGCCACCGAGGCCGGGGTGTCGGGATACTTCACAACCCTCTCTATATTGGCCGGCAAGTATTCAATAGACATGCATTTGTACGCGATCCTGATACCAGCAAGCGCCGGGCGAGGATGAAGGACCGAGCCGAATGGGTCGAGGCATCTGTACCTGAACTTGCCATTATCGATGAAGGCCTCTGGCGGCGCGTTCATGGACGGCTAGCAAGCATTCCCGCTAGGCCGCTAGGGCAGAGTAGGCGGGACGCCACATATTTTGAGCGGCCCGAACAGGCCAGTCACAACGAAGAATTTGAACTGTATGGA
>CAJWAR010000097.1 GCA_913020445.1 uncultured Rhodospirillaceae bacterium | reverse complement strand
CAATCGTGCCAACATTACAATGCGGTTTTGTCCGCTCAAATTTTTCCTTCGACATTTCTCTTACTCCGACGTATTGGATTTATCCAAAATTAAAACTTTAAATTAGCCTGCTAATCTTTCCCGAACTTCTTCGGAAACTGCCTGCGGCAGTTCCGCATAATGATCAAAATGCATGGTGAATTGCGCCCGGCCCTGCGACATAGAACGCAAGGTGTTCACATAGCCAAACATGTTCGCCAACGGCACCATGCAGGAGATAACCCGCGCATTACCGCGCTGATCCATCGAGCCAACATTGCCACGGCGCGAGTTCAAATCGCCGATGATATCGCCCATATATTCTTCCGGCGTCACAACTTCGACTTTCATGACCGGCTCCAACAAGCATGGTTTCGCTTTCATCACACCTTCGCGGAAGGCCGCACGGGCAGCGATTTCAAACGCCATAACTGATGAGTCAACATCATGGGAAGCACCGTCATAAAGCTCGGCTTTAAGATCAGTCACCGGGAAGCCGGAAAGCGGTCCGGTTTCCAAAGCACTTTTCAAGCCTTTTTCAACACCCGGGATATATTCTTTCGGCACGTTGCCACCAACAACTTTGCTGGTGAATTCGTAGCCCGATCCCGGCGGTAGCGGCTCAAACTTAATTTTAATGCGGGCAAATTGACCGGCACCACCAGATTGTTTCTTATGAGTGTAGTCAATGTCCGTCGCCGCTCTAATCGTCTCACGATAGGCCACCTGCGGCTGACCGATATTGGCTTCAACTTTAAACTCACGCTTCATCCGGTCGACGATGATATCCAAGTGAAGCTCGCCCATACCTTTAATAATGGTCTGGCCGCTTTCTTCATCACTAGCAACCCGGAAAGACGGATCTTCGGCCGCCAAGCGACCCAAGGCCTGACCCATTTTTTCCTGGTCAGCTTTGGTTTTCGGCTCAACAGCAATTTCAATAACCGGATCCGGGAACTCCATCCGCTCCAAAACCACCTGATCGTCCGGTGAACACAGCGTGTCGCCAGTTGTCGTGTCTTTCAGACCAGCTAGCGCAATAATATCACCAGCGCGCGCTTCTTTAATGTCTTCCCGCGAGTTGGAGTGCATCATCAGCATGCGGCCAACGCGTTCACGTTTATTTTTAACGGTATTTTGGAGATACGAGCCGGCTTCAAGAACACCGGAATAGATACGGACAAAAGTCAAAGAACCAACGAAAGGGTCGTTCATAATTTTAAAGGCGAGCGCCGAGAAAGCTTCATCGTCAGAATTATGACGTTCAATTTCCTCATCGCTGCCAGCTTTAACGCCCTTAATGGATTCAACATCGGTCGGGCTCGGCAGGAAATCAACAACCGCATCAAGCAGTGGCTGAACACCTTTATTTTTAAAGGCTGAACCCAAAAGAACAGGAACAAAAGACGCGTTCAAGGTACCCTTACGGATACATTTTTTGAGAGTTTCTTCGTCCGGCTCGGTGCCATCGAGATAGGCTTCCATGGCGTCATCGTCTTGTTCAACAGCTGTTTCAACCAGTTTTTCACGGTATTCTGCCACTTCTTCCTGGCGATCCGCGGGGATATCGCTGTATGCGAATTCAGCGCCGAGATCCTCATTTTTCCAAGTGATCGTCTGCATTTTCACCAGATCAATAACGCCAGCGAAATCGGCTTCAGCGCCAACCGGTAATTGAGTAACCAAAGGCGTTGCACCAAGTCGATCAATAATCATGTCGACGCAGCGATAAAAATCAGCGCCGGTCCGGTCCATTTTGTTAACAAAACAGATGCGCGGCACTTCGTATTTGTCAGCCTGACGCCAAACCGTTTCAGATTGCGGCTCAACACCGGCGACACTATCAAACACCGCTACCGCACCATCAAGCACGCGCAAGGACCGCTCAACTTCAATAGTGAAGTCAACGTGACCTGGAGTATCAATGATGTTAATGAGGTGATCGTCCCATTCGCAGGTTGTTGCAGCGGAGGTAATCGTGATGCCGCGCTCTTGTTCCTGCTCCATCCAGTCCATGGTGGCATTACCATCATGCACTTCGCCGATCTTATAGGATTTACCGGTGTAATAGAGAATGCGTTCGGTGGTGGTCGTTTTACCAGCGTCAATATGGGCCATAATGCCGATATTGCGGTAACGATCGAGGGGTATCTTGCGTGCCATTGTTCTTCTTCTTTCTTCCGAAATCCCGACTACCAGCGATAATGCGAGAAGGCTTTATTCGCTTCCGCCATCTTGTGGGTGTCTTCGCGTTTCTTAACGGCTGCACCACGGTTATTGGCAGCATCCAAAAGTTCACCCGCCAAACGTTCGACCATGGTATTTTCAGAACGGCTGCGGGAGAGATCGATAATCCAACGGAGCGCCAAGGCTTGCGAGCGATCATTACGCACTTCAACCGGCACCTGATAAGTCGCACCACCAACCCGACGGGAGCGCACTTCAACCTGCGGCTTCACATTCGTTAAAGCTTCGTGGAACAAAGCCACCGGATCGGAACCGGCTTTCTTTTCGATATCATCAAATGCGCCATAAACGATCCGCTCAGCGACGGATTTTTTACCATCAAGCATGAGGCGGTTCATAAGACGCGTGATAACCAGATCACCGAATTTCGGATCCGGGAGAACTTGGCGTTTTTCTGCGGCGTGACGTCGTGACATCCTACTAAATCCCTATTATTTCGGCCGTTTGGCACCGTATTTCGAACGACGCTGACGGCGGTCTTCGACGCCTTGGGTATCCAAGGTGCCACGAATGACGTGATAACGAACGCCCGGCAAATCCTTCACCCGGCCACCGCGGATTAACACCACGCTGTGCTCTTGCAGGTTATGACCTTCACCAGGAATATAAGAGGTAACCTCAAATCCGTTGGTCAAACGAACCCTTGCGACTTTACGCAAAGCTGAGTTCGGTTTCTTCGGTGTCGTCGTGTAAACGCGCGTACAAACGCCACGTTTTTGCGGGCATTGTTCCATCGCCGGAACTTTATTTCGTTTTATCGGCGCTTTACGCGGCTTACGAATCAATTGGTTGACTGTCGGCATGAGCCTCTTCAACTCCTTAAAACTAACAACAGCACGCCATTCTCATGACGTGCAACAAACCCGCTCAAGAGCGATTGCCTGTGTGCTCTCAGCGGACGATTTTCCAGGCCCATAAAAGTCCCAGAAAAACCTGGGGGTATCGGGCAATATGTTCTCTTTTTCTAAGGGACTCTCTGCGTCTAGGCGGAACACCTACCACCAGCAATCCCTGGGAAGGCGGCGAATATAGGGCCGGTTCGCTATGGCGTCAAGCGAAGAAATGCGGTTTTTTGACCCAATTTTGCATGGCTGATGTGATTTTTGGACGAATTCGAGATTTTGCTATGATTTTCAGTATTTTAACGGCTGATTATTCTCCAAATGTAGGCTTTCCAGGTAGTTTCCACCCAAAATCTAGCCAACCTGTGGATAAGTACGCGAAACGGATAGCTGCAGAACGCAAACAAATGGGAAATGGCCAATTCAATTTTGCTCTGCTTTACCCCCGAAAGCGGACTCTTTTGGTTCGAACGCAGAATGTCTGCTTTTGACCCAAAGCGGACATTATTACCAATTGGCCACCCGCCAAAAAATCCTGAACGTGGTATACTAATTGGCCAGATTCGATTTCCTGTTGGATGTATCGGGTTGTGCCAATGGAAATACGCAATATTCTGAGATTGCCTCGCCGACACGCCGCAAAGTATGCGCTGTTTGTTTATCTAGGCGTTAGTGTTGTCGGTTGGCTCGGGGTCATTGGATTCTTGTATGGGCAAGTCCCGTCCCAGTGGACATTATCGCCACGGCAACTATTAGCGATACTCTTGCTCGGAGGAATAACGGGTTTCGCGGTACAATATATGGCGGTTATGTCGGTAATCAACGCCCGGAATGTACGAAGCCAGACCTTATCAACATCGGGAAAAATTGTTTATAGATGCGTTGTAATCTTTGTCGGCATTGTAGCAGTCGCTTTGACCCTGTACGCGACAGTCGCCGGATTGGTCCTCGCTGTCTGGATTTTTCCAATTTATTTGTCTTTATGGTTCTAAAACTTTGTTTCTGAATGTCCGCTTTTGAGTGCGAAGCGGACATAACTGGAATTAAGTAAAAGAGTCTGCTTTTGACCCAAAGCGGACATGATTAACCATTTACCTACTCAATTAGTGGCATCCAAACTTGGCTAGTTTCTGAGACGTTCTGTGCTAGGATCTCGCAATATAAATGGAGAGGTATCGATGCCCATATTTTTAGACCGTCACGATATGGTCGAGCAATCTGCTGAGGAGACTGCCAGATTGCATATCGAGGACTTGAAAATCCAGGACAAATATGGCGTGAAATTTTTGACCTATTGGTACGATTCGGACCGCCGAACGACATTCTGTCTCGTTAATGCGCCAGATAAGGAAACGGCAGAGCGTGTACATGCTGAGGCTCATGGCTTCGTGGCCCACGAAATGATTGAGGTGGAACTCTCGGCTGTCGAGGCCTTTCTCGGTCGCGTCCAGGATCCACCCGAGGCAAATTCGAGTATGATCGACGATTCGGCTTTTCGCGCAATTATGTTTACGGATATCGTCGGTTCGACCGAGATGACGACAAAACTTGGCGATAAGATGGCGGTGGAACTACTTAGGGCACATGACGCTATCATCCGACGTTGTTTGGAGCAATATGGGGGTGCGGAAGTGAAGCACCTCGGGGACGGAATCATGGCGTCATTTGACGATGTGCCGGCTTCGGTCGCGAGTGCAATCAAAATTCAGGATGAGATGGCAACCTATAATAAAAACAGCGAGATATCTATTCATGTAAGAATCGGTATACATGCCGGCGAACCCGTCGAGGAAAGCGACGATCTATTTGGCTCAGCAGTGCAATTGGCTGCGCGCATATGTGATATTGCGCAGTCAGACGCTATTCTCGTATCCAGTGAGGTTAAAGATGCCTGTGCCGCCGCCGATTTGAGATTTGCATTACTAGGCTCTGAATCACTGAAGGGATTTTCTGAGCCGGTTCAATTATTTGTCCCGACTAAGTGATACTGACAACGTACGTTGAGATATTTTGAGAAAATGGCGGTGTGATGTCCTCTTTTGGCTGAAAGCAGCCGTAATTAGGGGCTTCAAATAGCGTCTGCTTTACCCGCGAAAGCGGACATGATCAGTTAACCCACGGAATGTCGGCTTTTGACCCAAAGCGGACATTCGTCGGGTTTCCTCTATATTTTGCCATTTCACCACTTTCGACTATGGTTCCTGTACGGGTCAATCATAACCACATACGCAGGGAGACCAAAATGGGCCAGCATCATGATCTCGTATTCCCCAATGAGAGTTCCGATTACCGGGCGGCGCGGGACGCCCTATTTTCGGAAGAAGTTAAACTTCGACGTCAGGCTGAGAACGTGGCAGCTTTGAGGCGCTCTTTACCCCCT
>CAJWAR010000096.1 GCA_913020445.1 uncultured Rhodospirillaceae bacterium | reverse complement strand
CCTCAAACGACCAATCTGCCACCAGGTTGTGGTTGACGGGATTTTCGAGAGCAGTTTCTGCAACGACTGTTGCTGTGTCTTTAACCATCATTCTATTCCTCTAATTTTAAGTTGTTTGTTGTCGTCGTGTTGGATTTATGACTTCATTTTGGGCATCAGGATGGCCCGCCCTTTATTCTTATGGGCATGAACAAGTTCGAAGACTTCATTGATATTTTCCAAGGGGTGATGCTCGATAAAGGACTTCACGTTGACCTTACCGTCGAGCACCAAGTCGAGCGCGACTGGATAGTTGCTGGTGGTGCAGCCCCAATTGCCGAGAGCGCGGGCGTGGAAGGCCATCAAATTGGACAGCCGGATTTCGACTTTATCCATGGTAAAGCCAACAACGCAAAGTGTTGCACCATAGACCAGCAAGCCATAAGCCGTTTGTTGTCCGGGAGCCGAGCCGGAACATTCCATAATGGTCCACTCGGTCGCCCTCAATCCGTTTTCCGCGGCAAAGGCAAACACCGCTTTTTTCAACTCACGCCCGGGATAATCTTTCGGATTAAAAGTTGCCGCCGCACCGGCCTCAATAATTTGATCCAGTTTCGCCTGATCAACATCAACTGCAATGACCGTAGCGCCCATCGCTGCCGCCACTTGTACGCAATAGCCGCCGACGCCACCAACGCCGATCACGATCGCCAAATCGCCTTCGCCCAAGCCCGCTTGAGAGACCGCTTGGTAAGGCGTGGTTAAGGCATCGGCAACGACCGAGACATCAGCGAGATCGAGACCGGCGGCGGCTAATTTTGCCTCATCGATCTCACACAAGCCAAAGCCTGGAATTTTGATGTGGCTGGCAAAACCGCCATGGGTATCGCAGCCGGGGACATATTGCTGGCGGCAAATCGTTTCCTTGCCGCGTTTACAGAGATCACATTCGCCGCAGGGAATAACGGCTGGAATCAGCACAGCTTTACCGACCCAATCTTCATAGCCCTTGCCACCGGCGACCACCCGGCCGCTAATTTCGTGACCCAACGCCAGCGGCAATTCGGCATTGGTGCGAACGCCATCATAATAATAGCCGAGGTCGGTATGGCAGACACCGCAGCCTTCAACTTCAACAACAACTTCACCATCGCCCGGTGGAAAGGGGTCAAACTCTACTTTCTCCATCGGTTTGCCGGGTTCTATCATTTCCCAACGGTAGGCTGTATCTGACATGTCTTAATAACCTCGTATTATTAATTGAATGAGTGAACTTAGCGCAATTTGAAGCGCTGAATTTTGCCGGTCGCCGTTTTCGGCAAATCATCGGTGAATTTGATCCAGCGGGGATATTTGTAGGGCGCCAAATTATTCTTACACTGTTCTTGAATTTCATTAGCCAGCGCATCTGACTGCTCAGAGCTGTCTTTTAAGACCACCCAGGCTTCCGGTTTGACCAGACCCGCATCGTCATCCCGGCCAACCACCGCTGCTTCCAGAACTTGGGGGTGCTCGATCAGCGCCGATTCAATCTCAAAAGGCGAGACCCATATGCCACCGACTTTAAGCATATCGTCATTGCGGCCACTATAATAGAAGTAGTTGTCTTCATCCCGGTAATACGTATCACCCGTATCGAGCCAGCCATCGACAATGGTTTTCGCCGTCTTCTCCGGATTATTCCAATAGGTTTCCGTCACCGAGGGGCCTTTAAGCAGCAATCGGCCTTGTTCACCAACCGGCACGTCCGCGCCGTCATCATCGGCAATTCTCAATTCATAGCCGGGCACGACCTTGCCGCTGGAAAGCGGGCGCACATCATCGACGGTGTTTGATATATAAATGTGCAGCGCTTCGGTTGACCCGATACCGTCGCAGATCGGCGCATCACACATTTTGCCCCATTGTGTTTGCAGATCAGTTGGCAGCGCTTCGCCGCCGGAGACACAGCGTCTGAATGTCGCCGCATCGGCTTTTTTGAAATCAGCATGGGCCAGCCAGGCGGCATAAAAAGTCGGCACGGCAGCAAATATTGTCGGCTTGAAGCGCCGCGCCATCTCGGTAACCGTCTCGGGAGTGGGGCGTCTTGGATCCAGTACTACTGATCCGCCGACCCAGAGCGGGAAAGTCATGGCGCAGCCGAGGCCATAGGCAAAAAATAGTTTCGGCACGGAGAACCAGGTGTCAGCTTCGGTCTCACCCAACACACGAACCGCATAGAGCTCGCAAGTGGCAATAATATCGCGGTGCACGTGGACGACGCCTTTTGGCTCACCGGTTGTGCCCGACGAATACAGCCAAAAACATTCACTCGTGGCGCTGGCTTCGATCGCAGCCAATTCAGTGCTGGCGGTTTCAGCCAGCTCAGCCACTGCTTCGACTTTAATTACATGATCAGGGGTTTTGGCGACGTCGGCCAAAGCGGCCTCGACTTCGGCGGCAAATTCCGGCGAATAAAGCACGGCGCTACAGCCTGAATCTTCGATAATGAAGCCGAAATCCTTGGCCCGCAGCAGGGTATTGAGGGGAACTGGTATGATGCCTGATTTTATACAGCCCCAGAAAATATAGAAAAATTCGGGGCAGTCTTTCACCACCATCAGCACCCGCTGGCCAGGCTGCAGCCCGAGGCCGGAAATTGCGTTGCCCCATTTATTGACGCGCTCCGCCAATTGCCGGTAGGTCACTTCTTCATCAGCCGTGTAGATAACGGTCTTGTCAGCGCGGCCTTCGTCAAGATGGCGGTCGATCAACGGCACAGCGACATTGAAATTATCCGAAAATACAAGTTCCGGATGCTCCGGCGTTCCGGCAACGCGTACAGAGTTCATTTATTTCCTCCCCCTAAATTTCTATCAGGCCAGCTTACCCGATTTCAAAATTTAGCAACGCTGTGTTTATACAGGCAATCAGTAAATGTGGTACATGATCGAAATCAAGGCTTTCTTTCGTCAGGCCAATATATTGGCTATAAGAAAACGCTAAGGCTGACGAATAATTTCAGCGGTTAATTTACTTTATGAGAAGGTAAAAATGTTTGATTTAAAGCACCAGGACAATGTGTCCGTTTTGACACTGTCTCACCCTCCCGCCAATGCGATTAGCCATGCCTGGCTGGAAGAATTTGATCGCATTCTGGATCAGCTTGAGAATAACGACCAGACCAATGTCCTGCATCTTCGCAGCGATCAGAAAATATTCTGTGCCGGCGCTGACCTTAAAGAATACCGCCAGCGCATGGAAGCCAACGAAGGCCCCGAAGAGTACAAAAAATATCTGCAAACCTTCCATCGCCTGTTTGAACGGCTCGAAAATATGGCCAAGCTGAGCATTGCCGAAATTAGTGGCGCTGCCCTTGGTGGCGGGTTCGAATTGGCGATGTCGTGCGATCTTAGGGCCGCTGCTTATGAAGCCAAGTTGGGATTGCCGGAAGGCCGGCTCGGACTGATACCGGGCGCCGGCGGCACCCAACGAATAACGAAATTGTGCGGCCCCAGCGTCGCCAACCGGATTATCCTGGCTTGTGAGATTGTTGGCGGCGAGACCGCCTTGGAGCTCGGTATGGTGCAGTGGGCGGCACCCCGGGACGAACTGGCGGCAACGACCCAAAAGATAATTGAGGGCTGCCGGGAACTTTCTTCGGATGCTCTCGGTGCCGCTAAAAAATGCATCGCCGCCGCCCAAGACCCGTCAGTGGACGGCTTTGAGATGGAAATCGATGTCAGCCTCGAGCTCGTGCAAAATCCCGATTCCAAAAAACGCGTCACCGAGTTCTTCGATAAGTAAATTTGCGGGGACATCTTCTTGGCACATCCTATCGACCTTTTAATCGGTCGCCTAAGGTGTCCCCACTTAGAGCGTTGAAGTAGTTGAATTCACCACAGAGTTCACAGAGAACACAGAGAAAAATAAAAATCGTCACCCCGGACTTGAACCGGATTCCAGAGTCTTCCTGGATTCTGGCTTTCGCCAGAATGACAGAATTAAAAAACCACAAAGGACGCTAAGAACACAAAGTGATTAAAGTTGGATACGCGGATCAAGCCCGCGCATGACGAGAGGGGGGGCGGTAAAATTGCAATTTAAATAAAAAAATTCCGGCATACTCGTTAACAAAAAAATCCGTCATACCCGGGCTTGACCCGGGTATCCATCTTTCTTCGTGAACTTCGTGCACTTCGTGGTTCAATTTTTTTATGCCACACCCCCACCTTAATCCTCCCCCATCAAAGGGGAGGAAAGCGGCGGCTAAATCCCGCCCTCTAAACATACGCCTGAAAATGCGAAACATTAAGCTCCCCCCAGGACATTATCTTTGGGGGAGGGTTGGGTAGGGGTGTTTTTACCGCTAATGTGTCGCCTTAGAAAATTTCAAGGAGATGCTTCATGCCCGCTAGTCCCATTGTGAATATCGACGACCTAGAACTCAAATCCCACAGCAATGGGGAAAACTTCGAGGCGTCTTTTGGCACCATGACCCCGGAGAGCGGGGCCAAACATCTCGGCGCCCGGCTAACTGTGCTGCCGCCCAGCAAACGCGCTTGGCCGCATCATAACCATCACGGCAATGACGAGATGTTTGTTATTATGGCGGGCGAAGGGGAACTGCGGTTTGGCGATGATCGATTTCCGCTTAAAGAAGGTGATGTCGCGACCTGTCCAGCGGGTGGCCGGGAGACCGCACACCAGATCATCAACACCGGTTCGGTTGATCTTAAATATCTCGCTATTTCATCGATGCGTGATCCCGATATCACGGAATATCCGGACAGCAACAAGCTCGGCGCCATTGCCGGCAGCGCCCCCGGCGGTGACCTCAAAGAGAGAACAATCACAACCTTTGTCGACGCCACCGGCGTTGTCGACTACTGGGAGGGAGAGGAGTGAGACGCAATTAAGGGGACACGATACTTAATTCAATGGAAAGATAAAAAGTGGCTCTGTGGAGAGTTTTTCTACCTAATTTCAACCGGCCTTAGGCTCGCGGGATTGATCACGGTCTTATCAGTTTTGGTCAGGGTGTCGTCGGGAAAGGATGCATTGGTTACCGGCGGCGGTGTGGGTGCGCCCTTCGGCGACATGGTGATGTCGACCTGGGTGCCGACAAAGCGGTTGGATTGAATTTGGATCGTCATGATGCGGTTGTCTTTGGAATAGCTCAGGACACTGGTCGCCGAACGTACCGAAGTAATTTCCTGCCAGCCGAATTGCGCCGTCCGGTGTTTGAAGAAATCAAACAGTTGGGCCTGCGCTGAGTTGCTATCAATGACCAAGCGGCCGATCCAGGCTTCTTTTTCACCTAAGATCAGGGTGCGGTCCATATTCATTTTGGCGTTGCCGGGAATTGGAATATCCTGGAACTGAGCAAAGGCCGGTTGGGCAAGCTGGGGCAGGCCGTCTTTATCGGTGGCCGGCTCGCTCGGCGATAAGGCGATACTGCGGTCAAACGTATCGGTGATGTTTTGCGCGCAAGCCGTTAACAGCAAAGTGGCAAAAACGGCAGGCAAAATCCGCATATTAAAGCGGTCAGTCATCGGATTCCTCAAATTAAAAATAAAGATATTCAATCTTTGCCTAATATATGCTATAAACCTTACTGAAATATAAAAGAAATTCACACCTAAAAACGGCAGAAACCAGGGACTTGTCCTTATAGAAAGCTGCGGTGTGAAGTTTTTTTGAAAAAAATGCATTTTGTCGTTTGACATTAGTTGGTGGTGGGCCTAAAACCCGTCCTCACCGGCGCGGGCAACCGCATCGGTCGTCCACAAAGAAACGGCATGGCGTCAGCCCTAATAAAGGGCCGGTTGTCCTTGTCACTTTTTTTGCGGGCCTGCTCTTGAACATTGTTGATATGGAAAGGGATGCGTAGACGGCGGTTTGTTGCGGTTGCGAAGAGTTTGTTTATCTTTGTTGACTATTGACTGATCGTTTTGTGTACGCATTCAAGTTTGTGCGTAAATTTATATACAAAACGTCAGTTTGTTTGAGACAGTAATGGATAAACCTCTTGTCTTTTTTTGAGCTAGCTTGCTAGTTCGAAAATTCAACTTGAGAGTTTGATCCTGGCTCAGAGCGAACGCTGGCGGCACGCTTAACACATGCAAGTCGAACGAAGGCCCGGAGCTTGCTCCGGATCCCTTAGTGGCGGACGGGTGAGTAACGCGTGGGAATTTACCTTATGGTGGGGAATAACGTTTGGAAACGAACGCTAATACCGCATACGCCCTTCGGGGGAAAGGCTTCGGCCGCCGTTAGAGAATCCCGCGTTCGATTAGCTAGTTGGTGAGGTAATGGCTCACCAAGGCGACGATCGATAGCTGGTCTGAGAGGATGATCAGCCACACTGGAACTGAGACACGGTCCAGACTCCTACGGGAGGCAGCAGTGGGGAATATTGC
>CAJWAR010000095.1 GCA_913020445.1 uncultured Rhodospirillaceae bacterium | reverse complement strand
TGGCTCGGGAGGAGGGATTCGAACCCCCGACAAGGTGGTTAACAGCCACCTGCTCTACCACTGAGCTACTCCCGATCAAGCTTGGAGGCGCGGACCGGAATCGAACCGGTGTTCACGGCTTTGCAGGCCGCTGCGTAGCCACTCCGCCACCGCGCCGTATGATCTGGTTTTGATCTGGCCGTGCCAGGTCTTTCCGTCACGATTAATGCAACGCTTCGAATCGGCGGCAGACCGATCAGAAGGCCGGGAAATTAGACGCTGGACTATGTCTGGTCAAGCTGCGTTTGACCCAGAATCATATATTTTCAAAACTTTTTATGCATATTTTTTATGTTTTTCGGATATTTTTCGTTCAAACCAACGGAAATCGGTGGACCAGCCGTTCTGAGGTGGTAAACATCCTCTAGAATGTTGTCCTATTGGGAGTTGAAAGTAGGGTTTCAGAGGTCCATTTATTACCTGTTAAGTGATTGTTTAATGATAGACTGGGTCTGTCGCCGGACCGGATGAATTAAAAGGGTTGTTGCCATGGATTACCAAGCCGTGCGCCAGAATATGGTGGAAAATCAAATCCGCCCCAATCGGGTAACCGATGCTGCCGTCATCGCCGCGATGGCCGACGTGCCGCGCGAAATGTTTGTGCCGGAAGATGTGGCCGGCATCGCCTATGTCGATGAGGCCGCGCCGCTGGGCGATGGACGCTATCTGATGGAGCCGTTGCTGCTCGCCCGCATTTTGCAAGGGGCGCAAATTTCCGCTGATGATGTGGTCTTAAGCATTGGCTGTGGCACCGGCTATGCCGCTGCCGTGTTGGCCAAGGTCGCCAAAGCTGTCGTCGCCGTTGAAGTCAGTAATGAGCTGGCAGAGAAGGCGAGCGCCTTGATGGTTGAGCTTGGCATCGACAATGCGGTGGTGATTGAAGACACACTTGCCGATGGCTATGCCAAGCAAGCACCCTATGACGCGATTGTGTTCTGTGGCGCGGTTGAAGAGGTGCCGGGCGCGGTATTAGATCAATTGGCTGAAGGTGGCCGGTTGGTTTCAGTTGTGGCGCCGGCGGGCTCGGCGATGGGGAAAGCAGTGGTGATGCAGAAATTTGGCGCCTCGGTTTCAAGTGTCGAATTGTTTGATGCCGGAACGCCGTTATTGCCGGGATTTAGTAAAGCAAAGGCATTTGAATTTTAAATATTTAACCGATGAATTTTGTGACCATTTGAATAACCCTCAAAGGCAAGGTTTTGGTAACACTTTTTGGGTAAATATATACTCATATATGTGTGGGGATTAATTTTTTAAGTTGTTGTGGTTGGGTGAATTACCAGACCGATGGTAGATTGGCCGCCCAGGGGATCGTGAATGCGTAATAAATTACCCGCTAAATCTAGCCTCATCGCCGGTAGCGTCGTTGCCGGTTTCTTGATGTCGGTGGGACCTGCACATAGTCAAACTTTAACGCAAGCCCTCGCGGCTGCCTATATGAACAACCCGGAATTATTAGCGGCGCGCGCGTCTTTGCGCTCCGATGATGAAGCTGTGCCGCAAGCCCTGGCCAATTGGCGGCCGAGAGTCGAATTGTCCGGCGATGTTGCGCGCACGCACACTCATCTCAACACCCGCTCAGCCGGTAGAGACCAATTGCGGTCACCCCGCAATACGTCGCTTGATGTCACCCAGCCGTTATATCGCGGTTTGAGAACGATCGCCGGCGTTACGAAAGCGGAACTTGATGTCAGATCAGCGCGTGCTGGTTTGTTGGGGACAGAGCAGGATGTGCTGTTAAGTGCGGCCTCGGCCTACATGGCCGTCGTGCGCGATCAGGCGGTACTTGATCTCAACATCAAAAACGAACAAGTGCTGCGGCGTCAATTGGAAGCAACCCAAGACCGCTTTCGGGTTGGTGAAATTACGCGCACCGACGTCAGTCAGGCGGAAGCAAGGCTGTCGGGCGCGTCGGCGGATCGCATTCAGGCTGAAGGCAATCTCAATAATTCACGCGCCAACTACCTTAACATCATTGGCGAAGCGCCCGGCAAGCTGCAAGCGCCGGCAACAATAGGCGACCTGCCAACCAGTTTGGAGAACGCCGTCAGCACGGCGATCAAAAATCATCCAGATGTCGTATCAAAAAGTTTTAATGAGCAAGCGGCGCGGGCAAATATCGTATCCGTTCGCGGCGAATTGCTGCCAACCCTGAACCTGTTGGGTAAATTGAGCCGGGGCTGGGAATCATCAACTAACGACAGCCAGTTAACCACCGGTCGCGTGATGTTGGATTTAACCGTACCGCTTTATCAAAAAGGATCGGTCTTTTCGCGGCTTAGAGCAGCCAAGCAAGATGCCGGTCAAAGTCTGCTTAATCTTGAAGATTCCCGGCGCGATGCTCGGGAAACTGCAACCAAAGCGTGGGAAACCCATGAAACGGCAAAAGCGCGAATCAAGTCGATTTCCGCCCAAATTAAGGCTGCAGAGATCGCTTTAGAGGGTGTTCAGCGCGAAGCCGCCGTTGGATCGCGTACGGTTTTGGACGTCTTAGATGCGGAACAGGAATTATTGGACGCGAGTGTAAGTCTCGTAAGAGCAAATCGCGATCAAATTGTCGCAAGTTTTGAATTGCAGGAATCCCTTGGCCGCTTAACGGCGAAAAACCTTGGATTACCGGTAAAAATTTACGATCCAACCCAACATTATAAAGAAATTCGTTCCAAATGGTTTGGCTCAAATAGCTCTGGTCAAGTCCCAGTTGGAACCAAAAAATAGTCAAATAATTCGATACGGGCGAAAAAACTGAAATAAATGCCCGGCGGTCACCAGGAACTGCTTAACAAGCAGGCGGAAAAAAAGTAGCGTCAAATGTAGGGCGTGGTATTAATCTGTTAACTAATTGGACCGATGATCGAGTAATGGCCGAAGAAAACGAACAAGCCGAACCTTCAATGGAAGATATCCTCGCCTCAATCAGGCGGATATTGTCCGAAGATGAAGAAGCGGAAGCTGAAGCTGAAGCGGAAGCGCCAGCTGAGCCCGAACCCGAAGCTGCGCCTGAGGCGGAGCCCGAACCCGAAGAAGAAGAGGTGGACATGGCGGCGGCCATGGAAGAGGAGGCGCCGGAACCTGAGCCCGAGCCCGAGCCGGAAGAAGAGATGGATATGGCTGCGGCAATGGAAGAGGCAGAGCCTGAGCCTGAGCCAGAACCCGAAATTGAAATGACCGAACCGGAAGAAGAGATGGACATGGCGGCGGTGATGGAAGAATTGGAGCCGGAACCTGAGCCCGAGCCCGAGCCGATTCCAGAACCTGAACCCATACCGGAACCTGAACCTGCGCTGGCCCCAGTGGCAGCACCACCGCCAGCGCCGGAACCAGCACCAACGCTGAATGAAAATATCCTTGAGCTGACCCAGCAAATGATCGCGCAAGCGCCGCCAGGTATCGGTGCGGGTGATTCAATTCTGTCAACTGCACCATCGCAGGATTCAACGGATGCCTTACAGGAACTCGCTAAAGCGCTGTTGAGCAAGCGGGATATCGCCATCGGCAATCGGGATATGACCCTCGAAGGCTTGATCCGGGAAATTTTGCGGCCGCTTTTACGGGAGTGGCTGGATCAAAATCTGCCCTATCTGATCGAACGATTGGTCAAGAAAGAGATCGATCACATGGTCAATCGGGCTGAACGCTTGGATCTATAATCCGGTAACTTTAGTTTTCATGTAAATTCCTAATTTACACGCGGTTTTCCCGTGATATTGTGCGCGCCGTTTAGGGTGGATCGCACCCGTTGTTGTTTTGACGTCATAATTAAAAGAAGTCGGTAATGTTAGAAAAAACCTATCAGCCTGATAAAGCGGAAGCCAAGCACTACAAAGCTTGGGAAGACTCAGGTGCGTTTAAATGCGGTGTTAATGCCGAAGGCAAACCTTATACAATTGTCATCCCGCCGCCTAATGTCACCGGCAGTCTTCATATGGGCCATGCGCTCAATAATACGCTGCAGGATATATTGACCCGCTATCACCGGATGAAAGGTGATGATGCGCTGTGGCAGCCGGGCTGTGACCACGCCGGCATTGCAACGCAAATGGTGGTTGAGCGTCAACTGGCAGAAGACGGCAAGACGCGTCATGATCTCGGTCGCGAAAAATTTATTGATACCGTTTGGCAGTGGAAAGAAGAATCCGGTGGCACCATTGTCGGTCAGTTGCGGCGCTTAGGCGCATCCTGCGATTGGTCGCGCGAACGTTTCACCATGGATGATGGGCTTTCCGCCGCCGTCCTCAAAGTCTTTGTTGAGCTCTACAAGCAAGACCTGATCTACCGTGATAAACGTTTGGTCAATTGGGATCCAAAACTCCATACCGCAATTTCTGATCTGGAAGTGGAGCAGCGCGAAACCGTCGGTAATCTCTGGTACTTCAAATATCCAATTGAGGGTCAGGACGGTAAATTTATCACCGTGGCGACAACCCGGCCTGAAACCATGCTGGGTGATACAGCGGTTGCTGTTCATCCTGATGATGAGCGTTATACCGAATTGGTTGGTAAAAGTGTCATGTTGCCCATTGCCAATCGGGCGATCCCAATTGTTGCTGATGAATATTCTGATCCTGAAAAGGGCAGTGGCGCGGTTAAAATTACGCCGGCACACGACTTCAATGACTTTGAAGTAGGCCGCCGCAATGATCTGGACCTGATTAACATATTCGACCGCGACGCCAATCTGAACGAAAATGTGCCCGATGCCTATAAGGGCATGGAACGTTTTGCGGCGCGTGAGAAAGTCATTGCTGAAATGGACGCGCTCGGTCTGTTGGAAAAAATTGAAGACAATGAGATGACGGTGCCTTATGGCGACCGCTCCGGCGTGGTGATTGAGCCGTGGCTGACCGATCAATGGTTTGTCGATGCTGAGACTTTGGCGCAGCCGGCGATCAAAGCGGTTGAAGAGGGGCGTACCAAATTTGTCCCCAAACACTGGGAGAACACCTATTTCGAGTGGATGCGCAATATCCAGCCCTGGTGCGTTTCCCGCCAAATCTGGTGGGGCCATCAGATCCCGGCCTGGTTCGGCCCGGATGGTGAAATCTTTGTCGAGCTAACTGAAGCGGAAGCGCAAGCCGCTGCGGATTCCCACTATGGTAAGCCGAGCAATATTACCCGTGATGAAGATGTGCTGGATACCTGGTTTTCATCGGCACTGTGGCCGTTTTCGACGCTCGGCTGGCCGGAAGAGACACCGGAAGTCGCACGCTATTATCCGACCGATGTTTTGGTCACCGGCTTTGATATCATCTTTTTCTGGGTTGCCCGGATGATGATGATGGGGCTGCATTTCATGGATGAAGTACCGTTTCATGAAGTTTATATCCATGCCTTGGTGCGTGACGAGCACGGCCAGAAAATGTCGAAATCAAAAGGCAATGTGATCGATCCCTTGCAGTTAATTGACAGCTATGGAGCGGACGCGTTGCGTATGACCCTTGCCGCCCATGCAGCGCAAGGCCGCGACATCAAACTGTCTGAAAATCGCGTTGAAGGTTATCGTAACTTTGCCACTAAATTGTGGAATGCAGCGCGTTTCTGCGAGATCAATGGTTGTACATCTGAGCCGGATTTTGACCCCCAGAATGTGAACGAAACACTGAATAAATGGATTGTCGGTAAAGTTTCTGAAGCCACCGACAAAGTCGCCATTGGCATCAATGATTATCGCTTTAACGAAGCGGCGGGCAGTATCTATCAGTTCACCTGGGGCACTTTCTGCGATTGGTTTATCGAGTTTGCCAAGCCCATCCTCCAAGGTGGCGACGGTGCGGCAAAGTCTGAAACGCAAGCCACCGCAGCCTGGGTGCTCGAACAACTGCTGCTGCTGTTGCACCCCTTTATGCCGTTTATCACCGAGGAACTTTGGGCCCAAATGGGCGATGCAAAGAATTCCATGTTGATTTCTGCCGCCTGGCCGGAACTGGGTGATCTCAGTGATGCCGGCGCCGAAGCTGAAATGGATTGGGTTGTTCGTTTGATCACTCAAATCCGCTCGCTTCGTGCTGAGTTGAATGTTCCAGCCGGCGCCAAAGTGCCATTGACCCTGAAAAACGCTGAAGATGTCGCCGCACTTTGCGTCGAGCGTCATGGTGAATTGATCAAGCGTTTGGCCCGCCTCGAGACACTTGAACTTTCTGATGCTGAGGTGCCTGAAGGGGCAGCGCAGAATATTCTGGGTACGACGACATTGGTAATGCCGCTTGCCGGTGTGATCAATGTCGATGAGGAAAAAGCGCGTTTGGATAAAGAGATTGCCAAGCTTGACGGTGAGATTGAAAAAATTGACAAAAAACTCGGCAACGAAAACTTTACCTCGAAGGCACCGGCCGAAGTTGTCGAGGAGCAAAAATCGCGCCGTGCCGACTACGCCAATTCCAAAGCTAAAGTCGAAGAAGCGTTGAACCGTATTTCGCAATTATAAAAATTCAAATTCTAGCTCCCGAGCTATTTGCATAGGCTTCAATTTCTCGACTTCATACCGCGGCGTGGGCTCCCTTTGTACGTTTTGTTTACGGTGCCATAGGCGCTGACGTTAGACATGTTTAAAGAGCTTTTGCCCAATGTGATTATTCCCGTTTTGGCGCTGGCCGTCA
>CAJWAR010000094.1 GCA_913020445.1 uncultured Rhodospirillaceae bacterium | reverse complement strand
GTCAAAAGGAGACATATTTCACCGGAGCCATTAATGTCCGCTATCGGGTGCTAAGCGGACATCAAATCCCGCTAATCTCGGAAAATCCCGGCTAATTTTACATCTGAATGTGGCGCCGAAATTTCACCGCTTATTACTTAAATATTACCTAAAAAATAGAGTACGATCCAAAAAACCGCAGAAAAGATTGGTATCCCCAAGGGGAGTCGAACCCCTGTTTCCGGCGTGAGAGGCCAGCGTCCTAGGCCACTAGACGATGGGGACCCAGATAATGTCGGTGGGTACTGATTTTTCCAAGTTTTGGTAAATTTTGCAAGGCTTTGTGTTTGATAGTCCACCTGCCAGGGTGCCAAACGGCTTCAATCTTAAGGTCTTGAAAGACTTGCTGGTACATATGGCTGTCGGCAAATGTGTTGCTGGCCCGTGATGGCACGAAAGCCATTGAGGTACTGAAAGAAAATCGAGAGCATTTCGGAACTGGCAGCCGCATTGACCTGATAATATCAGATTTGAGGATGGCGCCTGTCGACGGCTTAGTTTTGTTACGATGGTGCGCGGACCGATTTAGAACTCACACTCACTTGCCGGTTAATCCCTTAAGCAACTGCCATCTGCAGAGCCGATAAAATTCTACTATACTATAAATGGTAGTAATTATTCCATCAATAACAACACTAATAGGAAAATTATAGAAAAAATAAAGAAAAAGGCCAAAAACCCTACATCTTATTGTTGTTGCCGGCATAACTGGTGATCTAGAGTACAAACAAAATGACAGCTAATTTGTTTGGTGTTGGATCAGATGTACAGTCGTCTTCCCGCTATATTGTTATTGATTTGCATCTTGATGCTGCCAGATTTTGCCGTTCGCGCTCAAGATCAAACCAAAAAAAAATCGCAGAGTTCAGATACGATCGTGCCTGGAGAATGGATTGGTTACCTCAGAAAATTTGATTCGGATTCAGCCTGTGAGGCAAAGTTTAAGCTCGTTTCAGCCACTGTAGAAAATAGTAATCTTGAAATAACATTTAAAGTCGATGCACAGCAATCGTCGGTATCCGGTAAAATTGGTTCTACCAGGAAATTTGACGAATGGACAAATTTCGAAATCCGGATGCAGGATAGCTATGACACAGCGCGCGCGACTGCCAGGTTTCAGGGAACTTTTCGTGACCATATTTTCGATGGCTATTTTAACGCCCAGGCGGGCGAGTCCCAAAAGCGCGGCGGTGTGCTCTGTGAAGGCTCGATCCAGCTGGCGCCAAAAGGTTCGATTGAAGGCGAAGCTCTACTGACGGGGAAAGATCCCAAAATGGTACGGCTTGAGCGACAAGTTGCAGCGCTGAAAAAGGCCAAAAATAGCGCTAGCCAATCTGCGCCTGCCAAGAAACCAGCGAAAAAATCGATCAAAACACCGGCTGAGAAAGAAGCGGAGAAAAAAGCTAAAGCAGATGCCGAAGCCGAAAAAATAAAACTGGCGCTGCTTCAGGAAATTCAAGACCTCATTGCTGAGCGCCAACGCCAGGAGGCGGCGCGGCAGGCAAAAATCAAAAGCGAAGCACAAAAACTGGCGCGTCTTCGCAGCGATCAAAAACGAATTGCTGAACGGCAACGCAAGGAAGCGAAACGGCTGAAAAAATTACGGGCAGAAACCGAAGCCAAATCCAAACAACTGGCTGCGCTACAGAAACAACAGGTAAAAACTTCTAAGTCTAAAATTCCCGCCAATATCAACTTTGGCAATTACCATGCTTTGGTGATTGGCATTAATCGATATCGCAATCTTGAGCCTCTCAGAACAGCCGTTTCCGATGCTTTCGCCGTTGCCGAAATTCTATCAAGTAAATACGGTTTCAAAGTTACCACTCTGATTAATTCAAACCGTGATGATATTTTAAATGCGCTTGATAATTTGCGCGCGAATTTAACAAATAATGACAATCTCCTGGTTTATTATGCGGGTCACGGCTGGCTCGATAAAGCTGGTGATGAGGGTTACTGGCTGCCGGCCAACGCCAAGAAAAATCGGCAGTCAGGCTGGGTTTCAAACGCCTCGATCACGACTAATTTGCGCGCGATCAAGGCCAAACATGTGATCGTACTGGCCGATAGCTGCTATTCGGGTCGATTGATTAGAGGTACCGGCACGCTCATGCGGGGCATCGAAGTGGCGGCCCGGAACCGGACACCGTCATCTTATCTGGAGAAAATGGCGCGTAAAAAAGCCCGGGTGGTGATGACGTCGGGCGGTCTTGAGCCGGTGGAAGATGGGCACGGTAAGCACTCGGCCTTTGCGCAGGCAATCATCGATGCGCTGAATGATAATGACGGCGTGTTGGAAGGCTCCAAACTTTTCAATATTATCCGGCGGCCGGTCATAACCAACGCCGATCAAATCCCGCAATATTCAGATGTCCGCCGGGCCGGCCATAACGGCGGCGACTTTTTATTTGTTCCCCAGAAATAGGTTTTTATCCAAACGACCGGCGCTCGATGTGGCCGTCGGCATGCTCCAGGACATAACCTAGGATGCCGCTGGCGGTCGAAATTCTGGGCGAAAGTGACTTGGGCGCTGTATAAATTGCCGTCGAAACCGCATCCGCCGTCATCGCGCGCGCAGCAATAATTGAGACCGATTTGTAATGTCCGGGTGACGTGCCATTTATCGGGTTTAGCAGATGATTGGCCGTGCCTGAAAACATCGTGCCGCTACCGCTCGACGTCGCGACCGCGCCGGTGGTCAGATTAAATTGATCATCCAGACCTTCAAGGCCAATGCGCCAGGGTCGATGTTCGGGGGCTCGTCCGTGGATTTCACCCAACTGGACCAGCACCTGATCAAGTCCTGAATTTTGCATCAGATCAGCAATGCGATCGGTGATGTAGCCCTGAGCGATACCGTTTAAAGTTATCGCCATACCTTTTACCGGCAAGCGAATCTGTGATGCTGAAATTTCCAGTTTGCGATAATCCACTAACCGCAGCGCGTTTTCGATCGCGGCTTTATCAGCCGCCACACCATCGGCGTGATAATTTTGATGACAGTCCCATAACGGTTGAACGGTGACGTCAAACGCGCCGTTGCTGAGTTCACTTATACGCATCGATTCTTCGAGCACTTGGCGCAACTCGGGGGAAGGGTGGGGCAGAGTGCCATCGCGATTTAACGCAACCAATTCTGAATCAGGCCGATAGAGGCTGAAAATCCGCTCGAGCCGATCAAGTTCCTGCAATGACAGCGCAACAATCTTTGCGGCTTTGTTTTGATCACTATGGCGGATGTGCATAGATGCCCGGATACCGAGGGCCCGTCCCTGCCAATCAAATTGAGCTGGTTTCGAGTTGCTGAAATAATCCCACAGGCTGATCGCCGGTGGCAGTCCAGCGCCCACCGCAATCAATTGAATGGCCCGCCGGCGATTGATTGACTTGCTCATCCTTCCTCTCCTTTACGCTCGGCTGTTTCCATGCGCTTCACCAGATTTTGGGTCAACCGCGATGCTTTACGTTTGGTCTTTTCGGCTAAGGGGGGGCAAATTTGATCGTCGTTATAGATCACTTGGCATTCGAGACAATAAATACATTCATTCGGATTGATTTTGCCGTCCGGGTGAATGGCCTGTACCGGACATTGATCGGCGCAGATATGACATTGAATACCACATTGCCAGCGCCGCTTTAGCCACTCAAACATGCGTTGGCGCGCTGGGATCGCCAGGGCGGCCCCCAACGGACAGATATAGCGGCAAAAAAATCGTTCAATAAATAAACCGACAACCAAAAGAGCCAACGCATAAAGCACAAACGGCCACGAACGGTCAAAAATCAAAATGATGGCGGTTTTAAATGGTTCCACTTCGGCGCCATATAAGGCCATATCTTCATCGCCCAAAAAAATCGCAAATATGACAACGAAGATAATGTATTTCAGCGGCCACAATCTTTCATGGATACCCCAAGGTACTTTAAGTTGCCGCAATTTAACAATTCTGGCTATTTTGGCGAGTAACTCCTGCAAAGCGCCAAACGGGCAGAGCCAACCGCAATAGGCCCCGCGTCCCCAAAATAAAAGAGAAAGAGCAACACCGCCCCACAGAATAAAAATAAGAGGTTCCAATAAGAAAAAATCCCAATGGAATTTACTGAGCAAGGCTTGCACAAAGGTGAATACATTAACCACCGACAATTGAGCATTGGCATACCAGCCAAGAATAACCAAAGTCTCAACCAGAAAGACCACCCGCGTAATATTATAAAGCCGGCGATGACGAGCACCCCAGTCCTGAAAAAAGAAGAAAGCTGTCAGCAGCGTGAGGGCAATGATAAGCACAACAATATCAGCGATCCTATTTTCCCAGGCATTGAGCCATAGGTTTTTTCGCATTGATTTTTCTTTGTCATTTGCTCTGAAATACTGGTGGGGCAGATTATAAGTCTGAATGACAGTGGCGTATGATTTGCCGCCCGACCCGTTCTCGCCGCTAAACATAAGCTCCAGCCGCCATTCGTCCGCAGGATCAAAGCCGCTCGATTTCGGCAATATAAAAAAAGACATTTCCCGAAAATATGGCGCGCCCTTAATAGCCAGACGGTCAATGCGAACATGGTTTTTGGTCGTTAGATGAAAACTTTTTTCGCGCTGAATTATTTGCAGCCGGTCAAAGAAGCCAAGTTTGCGGTAGTTGCGGCCGCGAAAAGAATAAATCCCATCGGCGGCGAAAAATAAAAGTTGATCGCCGTCGGCAAGCTTGGTGGTTATGTCCTTAAAAATTTGATCCTTGACCAGATTACGGCTGACCAGCACGGGAGTGGCCAGGCCAAAATACAAATCAATAAAAGTGCTGACCGCGAATGGTTCCGGCGTGCCTTTGGGAAACAGCGAGGCACCGCGCGCTTTTAGCGTACGGCTGGCTTCGCCAAAGGTAACGCGACGCCGGACAATTGATCCATCTTCTATCAAATTCTGCCAATTGGATTTTTCGAAACGGTCAAAATCGAGAAGTTTGCCGATTTCTCCCAAAATACCGCGTGATCGGGCGATGGCTCTGGCCGAGCGCAAAATGGCGTCGTTTAAAACAATCGAGGAAACAGACGCGCCACTAACGGCATCAAATTCATTTAGCCCCGGTTTCGCATGGCGTACAATTTTGACCGGATGGCGAATATCAAGACCGACAAACTGGCTGATAAAATTCTGCAAGTCTTTATCAGAAACGCCGATTTCCAATATGGGTTCGTGGTGTTCAACTATATGAGCGCCGGTAATTATGCCCGCCAAATTCAAACCGATTAATATATTGAGTGGTCGTCCGGTATAACCCGCGGACGCAACGACGGCCTTCGAGTAAATAACATAACCGATAAGGACATCGTTTCGATATGCAGCATGAGACGGTGGCGCGCCGGTTGATTTGCTGAAACTTGTTGCCATCGGCATGACTTTATTAAATAAGCCGGGATTAAAATCGCCAGCTGCGATTTGACTTTCGGACACCGCCCGATCATGACGCGCCTTCGCTGTCGGCACGGTGCAGGCCGTGAATACAAAAACCAAAATTGCCAGGAACAGGCTTATTCGTTGCACGATAGATGTCTTTCGGAGAACCACTAATGCATCTTCTTTGAAGATGAAAACATCCTGCAACAGAATTGGGCGGTTAGCCTTAACTGAAGTCAATGAAGTTTCTCGCTGGACGAGTAGTGTCCGATCGCCAAGTTGAGGGCAATGATTTTTTGAAAGGTTAAATCATGTCAAATTCATTTCTAAAATCAGTTGGTGTAGTAACAATTGCTATCGGATCTATGATGATTGCTTCGGCGTACGGCGCTGAAAAAGCCGATATCAAGAAACACAAAACTACACCGGCTGGAAAATATCAGCCTAATTTAGATTCTTTGAAGGGAGATCATGAAGCACCCGGTGTTATTCAAGGTATTCCTGCGCTATCTAAAGCAGAGTTTAATAAAGCCAATCGAATTTATTTCGAGCGTTGCGCTGGTTGCCATGGCGTGCTGCGTAAAGGTGCCACCGGCAAACCGTTGACGACAAAAATTACCCGTGAGCGCGGCTTAGAAGCAATTCGTGATTTTATTACTTTTGGTTCACCCGGCGGCATGCCGAACTGGGGTGACTCAGGTGAAATGTCCAAAGCCGACATTAACCTGATGGCCAAATATTTGCTCAATGAGCCGCCGGTGCCGCCAGAATACGGCATGAAAAAAATCAAATCGAGTTGGAAAGTTTTAGTGCCGGTTGGCAAAAGGCCGACTAAACAAATGAACAAACTCGATCTTGATGGCTTGTTCTCCGTGACGCTGCGCGACACTGGTGAAATTGCTTTGATCGATGGTAAAACCAAAAAAATTGAGCAAGTGATTAAAACTGGCTTTGCCGTGCATATTTCGCGTATTTCAGCTTCAGGCCGCTATCTCTTCACCATTGGCCGCGACGCTAAAATTGATCTGATCGATCTTTACATGAACCCGCCAACCCGGGTTGCTGAGATTAAAATTGGTTTGGAAGCGCGTTCAGTTGAGACCTCCAAGATGAAAGGCTGGGAAGACAAATATGCCATTGCCGGCGATTACTGGCCGCCCCAATACGTCATCATGAAAGGTGACACCTTGGAGCCGCTGAAAGTCATTGGTACTCGCGGTATGACGGTTGGTACACAAGAGTATCACCCGGAACCGCGTGTCGCTGCGATTGTGGCTTCTCATTATAAGCCTGAATTCATCGTCAACGTTAAAGAAACCGGCAAGGTTTTAATGGTCAATTATTCAGACCTGACAAACTTGAAGGTGACGTCGATTGACACCGAACGGTTCCT
>CAJWAR010000093.1 GCA_913020445.1 uncultured Rhodospirillaceae bacterium | reverse complement strand
AATTGGCTTATCAATGCCATACTGAGACGAGTTCGCATTCGTCTGACAGCACCTACATGTGGCATACTCAACAAAGAACGGCTCTCCGACGTATCTCGGAGAGCCGTATAATCAATTGTTTTTAAAGATAATTTGGTTGCGGGGGCACGCAAGCACCTTTACCGAACACGGTTCGTTTATAAGAAGAAAGGACGGGCAGGATAATGCTGACCCTGCCCGATGATATCTAAATTTCGATTTTTTCAGCTATTTCAATGGCATCATCAACTTCAATACCAAGGTATTTTACTGTACTTTCAATTTTCGAATGTCCAAGAAGAAGTTGTACGGCTCTAAGATTACCTGTTTTTCGGTAGATTAAAGAAGCCTTGGTCCTTCGAAGAGAGTGTGTCCCGTATAGCGAAGAATTAAGGCCAATATTTTTGACCCAAGACGAAACTAGTCTCGCATATTGACGAGTGGAAAGCGGCCCATCATATTTTACACGACCGGGAAATAAAAATTTTGATGCTTTCCTTTCTTTGGATTTTAGATATTGATCTATTGCCGATCTCGAAAGCTCCGAGATTTCAAATGTTACCGGCCTACCGGTTTTTCGCTGCCGAATAGTTCCTCTTTTTTCCACAAATCCATGTGGGGCTATATCACCCAGTGTCAGGCCAACAAGGTCACATCCCCTCAACTTACTGTCGATAGCAAGATTAAATAATGCTAAGTCCCTTTTCTTATCATCCATCTGTAGTCGCGTTCTAATTGCCCAAACGTGTTTTGGCTTGAGCGGCGGTTTTTGCCCGATCAGCCTCCCTTTGTTCCATGGCTCCCGAGATAGTTTATCATTGGTAACAAACAACATGATCTTTCTCCAAATTTTGTTGAAAGATCATGATTGGTAACGCACAAAAAATCCTGAGTTCCAGAAGTCCGTTAAGCCGGTTACACCGGAAGAAAATATATTTGATCAAAACGTCCGTTAATGACCCTTACCCGACATTCTGACGAATAAGCCCCTTGGGAAAAGTTATGGTTACGCGGAGATATCCGGATATTCTTGGTATATATGATTATTCCTTTTTTTTTGATGGATCTAAGAATCGCCGATAAGCGGCATAGTGTATCCGAGAACGTCTTTGGGCACTTTCTGATTTTGAAGTAATACGAGCCCTACCTGTATTTTGCAGGAGTAGAAACAATTTTTATCAGTCCCCTTGTTTTCCCCACCATCCGCTCGGTTTTACCCGTTTATTGAGTTTTAACCTGCTATCCAGCACAAGAATCAACTTGCGCAGCCTAGTTCCGGCCAGATTTCGAGCGAGGCGATAGTACCATTTGGAGAAATCTTTGTTGAAAGGACAGACGCGCATGCAGATGGCGCAATCGCTGCCCATACGCGCCCAGTAGCCAAAGCATTTTTCGCAATCGGCGGTCCATTTTACCACGCCTCGGATACTGGATTTGTTCGGGCCGAATTCCGTGGGTTGGCCTCTGGGGATGGCCTTGGGCGGGCAAGCATCGGCGCAGCGTTCACAGATGTTGCAAAACTCGGTTATGCCGAATTTTTTAGGTTGGTCCAAGGCCATCGGTAAATCAGTAAAAATTTTCGAAAAACGTACGCGTGGCCCGAATTCCGGGGTAATCACCAATTGGTTGCGCCCGTATTCGCCGAGGCCGGCCTTGATCGCGTAGGGAACCGCCAATGCAGTATCATTCATGCTGGATACCGCTTCGTATCCGAGATTTCTGATATATTGAGAAATTTGAACCACCGAGGCCGCTTCGTGGGAGTAACCGCTGCCACAGGAGGCTCCTGCAAGAGCCGAAGGATAGGTTTGAACCAAGTCATAATCCATAGCATGGCCGATGACGATGACATTGGTGAGCCCGTCAGGCAGGTCGTTAGGACGATCACCCTGATTCTTTAAATCATATCTGTTCTGGTAATGCCAACGCTTGTCAATATTGGTAATACCGACGATATGGGCACCGAAAAACTTGCATATATTTTTGATTTCCCTGGCAATACGCGTCGGATCTTCGACCTCGATTTTCTGTTCGGCCTTGGGAAAATAAGGATCTAACGGGTCGAGAAAACCTTCCCTTCGACCCTCTTCCTCGCCCCGGTCTGAAAAGATATTCGCCAAAGTCCAGGAGGCATTTCGAAAGGCAAAATCTCTTTGCGTAAATCCGTCCCCTTTTCTTGGTTTGGGAAGAACATGTGAGCGGTAGAACTGTTCGCTATTCTCTGTGCGAATGCTGTCATCCCACTGAGAGCGGCGGAACACGTCGTCAATCTGGTTAAATTGTTCAAAGTTTTCGGTGACGACGAAGTCAGCAGCCTTGTCGCCTTCACGCCGATAACGCCTGCTAACATCGTCAAGACCACTTGGATGATTTTGCGGCCAGTTTCGAGGCGGCTGAGGTTCTTTGGAATCAGGCATATTCACACCTTTGCTTCTTAGTCATATTGTTTCTGTGTCTCAACACCGGTATTTATTGGGATATTGGAAAAAAAGGGGACGCGCCGAAACGCGTCCCCACCCTCGTGGAAGGCAAGGGTTAAAAAGTTATTCAGCAGCAACTTGAGGCAGGTCAGCCATAGTGGCGGCGAAATCTTCATCCGAAAAATGAACATCTTCCAAGACACCCGCCGCTAAATCTTGATAGGCCGTCAAATCTAGATAGCCGTGGCCGGACAAATTAAACAAGATGGTTTCGCTTTTGCCCTCTTCTTTACAGCGCAGGGCCTCTTCGATCGCCACTTTAACGGCATGGCTCGATTCCGGCGCGGGAAGGGTGCCTTCGGCATGAGCGAAAACGAGAGCCGCCTCAAGACATTCGACTTGCTGTCTGGCCTGAGCTTCGACGTATCCGTGGTCGTACAGATAACTACACATGGGACCCATGCCGTGATATCGCAAACCACCGGCGTGCATTTTCGGTGTTTTGAAGCTGCTGCCGAGGGTATGCATTTTGATCAGCGGCACGAAATGTGCTGAATCCGGATAATCGTAGGCATATACGCCTCTGGTCAGGCTTGGACAAGTTGCCGATTCAACAGCCACAATACGCGTATTCTTACCATTGCGTATGTTTTCACCTAGGAAAGGATAAACCATACCTGCCCAGTTGGAGCCACCGCCGACGCAACCGATAACTACATCGGGATAATCATCGGCCATTTCCAATTGCAGCATAGATTCTTGACCCACTACCGTCTGATGAATGCAAACGCAGTTGAGCAGGCTGCCCAGGGCATATTTTGTGCCGGGTGTGCTCATAGCCATTTCGATAGCTTCGGCGACGGCTGTCGCCAGGTTGCCGGGATCGTCCGGGTCGGCGTCCAGCAGCGCCCGTCCATGATTGGTGCGCCGGCTTGGGCTAGGGTAACAAGTGGCGCCGTAGGCCTCCATGAACATCCGACGGTAGGGTTTGGTTTCGAAACTCACCCGCACCTGATAGGCCTCGACCTCAAGGCCGAAAAGCTTGCCTGCGAAAGCCAGTGCGGTACCCCATTGACCGGCGCCGGTCTCGGTTGTCAGCTTAGTGGTGCCTTCTTCCTTGAAATAGTGGGCCTGAGCGACGGCGGTGTTGGGCTTATGGCTGCCTGCTGGACTGACGCTTTCGTTTTTGTAGTAAATTTTAGCGGGCGTATCGAGAACCTTCTCTAACCGATGGGCCCGGACCAATGGCGTCGGCCGCCAGATTTTATAAGCCTCGCGCACCGGTTCGGGAATGGGGATTTCCCTCTCAGCGCTCATTTCCTGCATGATCATTTCCATGGCGAACAGGGGTGCCAAGTCATCAGGACCCACCGGTTGACCCGTCGCCTGGTTAATCGGCGGCGGTGGCGGAGCCGGTAAATCACCGGCTATGTTGTACCAATTCTTAGGAATTTGGTCTTCGTTCAGTAGATATTTTGTACTTTCAGCCATATTGTTCTCCTTGTTTTGCTATTTTTAAATCGCCGTACCAGAAATTGGTCGGCTATTATTTTATTAGTTCAGTGTCGGGATAAAAGGTGTGCCAAATAATCCAGAAAATCTCGACGGCCATGGGAACGCGCTTGAGTTTTCCATGGGGGGAAACGCCATATTCATCTACTTCCTTGACTTCGATGATCTTACCGCTGACAGTTCGTTCGAAAGCGTCAACAAAATCATGGTCCTTGTAGTAGACCAAGGCGATGGGCTTGCCGCCAACCTCGGTATTTACTATTCCGCCATTGCGTTTGATATAGTCCAAGGTGTAAGCGATTTTGGTATCGCCAACGCGAAGACCATATACATAGGCCTTGGTCGGCAACCGTTCATCGTACTTGTCGATGGTGGGAAATACCGGCGGTTCGATAACATGCTGGTAATCGAGCACCGTGAACATCATCCACCGGGTGAACCAATCCCATGGATTGTGAATCGGGTTATGAAATACTTTGCCCTTAGGATACAAATCGCGAAAAGCGGCAAAAGACATGATCCTGGTGGGCCACATTTCCATACGCTCTTTTTCGCCTTCGAAATTCCCCCAAATTTGTTGAATTGGCTTGTTGGTGTTTTTGTCATACATGACCAGATTGTTCTTGAGCTGGGTCATGACACCCAAATCCACTTCCTTGCCGCCCAGTTTCGGCGTGAAGGCGTAGCCCAGGTGGCTTAGGCTGCAATAGGTCAGGGCCACGTTTTTACCGCCGATCATGTCACCGGCGATATGCGGTTGGGTAATCCAATCCAGAGGATAGGCGCGGGCGTCACCATTGATCTCAACCACGAATACTTCATCGGTATCCCTGACTTCAATCGTCGGCGCGTTAACGATATTTTCGATGGGTACAAACCGGGCAGTCTGATGCTGGGTGCGGAACATCATATAGGTGGCATTGAAATAACCGAACACCATGAGAAAGATAAAGGCGATCAACCACCATTTAAGCATCCGCCGAGAGAGCAACTGCCTGCTGCGACAGACCCAATACCCATAGACGGCTGAAAATAATCCGACCGTGATCAGTTCGAACCGCCAATGGAAAGCCTTCATCGTAAGATTGCGTGGCGCTTCGACAACAAACTGAGACAGATCCGCTAACACGACGAAGCCGATCACACCAACGATCAACGCCACCACGAGACTGGCGCGAGCAGTGTTATCGAACGTAATATATTTCTGCATTCCCGCTTGCTCTGTTGCAAGTGTCGAATCGGACGCTTCCATCTGATTCATAATTCCTCCATGTGATAGCAAATATAATTTGCAGGAAGCTAACCATCATCAAGTGGCGGGGATATCCGGATAATCTTGGGCTATCCGAATCATCCATCTTTTTTCCGATAAGGTTCAAGACCGCTGATCAGCGGCGCAAGGTTTCCGAGGGCGTCTCGTAATATATGCGGCGGTATTCCTCGGCAAAACGGCTTGGATGGGCAAAACCCCATTTCAACGCCGCCTGGGTGACCGTGGTTCGCTTGGGGGCTGCCGACAATAATTCGCCATGCACCCGCTCCATCCGCAAGTTCTTGAGGTAGTGCATGGGTGTTACGCCATGGGCTTTTTTGAAATTGAAAAACAGCGTACTGGCGCTTACGCCGGCCGCCTGGGCCAAATCAGCGGCTGAAACAGCTTGGCTCAAATTGGCATGTATATATTCTTCCACCCGCTTCACTTGGGCTGGCCGACACCGAGTACGAGGCTGGTCCTTTTTCACCAGGTTATTGTCGGTCGCCATCAGCAACGTTGACAGAAGGCTGTTTTGGATCTCGGTAGCAACCAGTTGAGTTTTAAACAGGGAATTATTCCGGTTCAATTCACCCCATACATAATTCATGTGGCGCCAGAGATTTCTCCCCTCATTGTCCAATAGCGAAAGTTCCGAATTAAATTTCAACGGTGCCCGGTCTCCTTGGTCGAACATTTTGCAGGCATATTCGGTGAGCAAGAATTTGTCGATACGCACCACCAGGACACGGGCGTTGCCACATTCTGCCGTTTTTAAATCCATGTGAAAAGAATCGCCGACATTTTGGATCAAGGCCAAGCTAGAGCATGGCTTCAAGTTAGCCGTTGCTCCATTAAACGTGCATTTTCCCAGAAGAGGAATGTTGATCAAATAGCAATCGTCGAGTTTGCCAACCTTCACTTGTATTTGCCGATTGACGCCTATGTCGGCGAACGCGACCTGGCCAAGGCGGAACAATTTTAAGTCAGAAAGAAAACCGGCTTCATTTTGAATTTGAGTGGAAAACGGTGACAGGCATTGCGAAATAACGTCGACAAATTGATCACAATCTTCTACCGAGCGATAGGCGGACTCGGCATATACCGGGCTCACCGTATCCCGGTTATTGAGATTAATATCCGTCCTTGTCATCAATGCTTCGTTCATTATGCAATCAATATTCGACGATGGTTCAAATCAGTCTTATGACTTAATTTATGGTGGACTGTAACATGCAGCAGCAATTTGATTTCATGCAATCTTAAATAAAATGGTGTTTTTTTATATACCACAAATTAATGTAACAAAATTACGGTTTTTAATCATATCATATCTGAAAGACCCTCCGCGAAATTAAAAATAACGGCACTGTCAGATTAAAATCGGTTTTGACGGTCACGCACTAAATTCGTAACCTTCTCGGATGAAAAATCCCAATCCTTTCCGCTATTTCAAGACGTTACCTGAGATTATTCGCCACGCCGTGATGATGTATATTAGGTTTCCGCTTTCACTGCGCAACGTTGAAGACTTACTCCACGAGCGAGGGGTAGATATTTGTCATGAAACGGTTCGTTACTGGTGGAATAAATTTGGCCCTATGTTCACACGCGAGATCCGCAAAAAACGAATGCACCCAATCCCTAATCATTCGAATTGGAAATGGCACCTTGATGAGGTGTTCATGAAAATCAACGGCGAGACACATTATCTCTGGTGAGCGGTTGATCATGAAGGGGAAGTACTAGAATCCTTTGTGTCCAGGCGCCGAGACCGAAAAGCAGCGCTGGTTTTCCTCAAGAAAATCATGAAACGTTACGGTCAGCCCCAGGAAATCGTAACGGACAGATTGCGTTCATATCGAGCCGCGATGAGATTGATTGGAAATGAGGCCGCTCAAGAAGTCGGTCGCTGGCTGAATAACCGTGCTGAAAACTCTCATCTTCCGTTTCGACGACG
>CAJWAR010000092.1 GCA_913020445.1 uncultured Rhodospirillaceae bacterium | reverse complement strand
TGGCTAAAAGCGGACGATTCTGGAAGCGATAATAGGAGTCTGCTGCAGACCCAAAAGCGGACATTCTTTTACTATCCGAAATCAACTTTTTTCCACTCCGTCATCCTGGACTTGATCGGAAATCCTGGGCCGGGCCAATGGAAAAACTGGATTCTGGCGTGCGCTAGAATGACAATAATGGAAAATTTAATGCTTAAAAAATATCGCCGGAGAATTCGCTCCGCACCCGATCACGATAGCGCCGGATGGCTTTGAAGGAATCGACCAGGATGTCTTTTTCCCGGGTCGTCAAGCTGTCAGGGTAAATATAATAGGAGACTTCCTCACCGGCTTTAAAGGATTGAATTTGCTGACGCAGAATAAGCTCGACGATGTGGTTATAGCTGCCGGACAAATAGTCATGCTCATCCAAATCCAGCGTCCCCCGTTCCAACAGGCAATCAATCCGGCCGAGCGTAGACAGCACTTCATGACCCTCCCGCAAAGAAACCAGCCTGACCGCTTCAATTAGCGGCAGTGAGCCTGATTGCTTGAGGTTCATCATGCCTTTGTGCTCTTCATCATCTTTGGCGGTGATAAAGCGATCGAAGAAGCCGAGGGCGATACCGTTGTCCTGATCTTCGGCTTCCATATCGCGCAGGAAAGATTTATTGCGGCGGCAAACGTCGGTGATATGCCGGCGCAGCTCAGCGGCAAAATTGTTTTCTCCCCAGATCGGGCGAAAATCGAACAATATATCGCAGAGCCTTAACGCCGTTGTGTTGCGCCGCCTGCTCCACTGATCTACCTGTGCTGCCCATTGAGATCGTGTTTTTCGCCATAATGGATTGGTCGCCATAACGTTGCCGTTACAAAGAGGGAAACCGATGCGATCCATGGTGTTGGTGAGACTTTCCGAAAACGGAATAAACCAGTCGTCGATCTCGCTGTGCTGATCATCCGGGTAGTCTGCCAAAATAAGGCCGTTATCCTGATCGGGAAAAATAAAGTTTTCTCCGCGCCCTCCGGAACCCATGACAATGACAGAGAAATCAACCGGCGGCGGTCCCTTTCCGGTCTGCTCCATATACATGATAGTGCAATCGGTGACCCGGTGGTAGATATCATTATTGATCTGGGTCAGCAGAGCGAGAATTTCCGGCACCGGCACATTCTCATCCATCAATTGGGCAGCCAGATCAACTTGCGCCTGCTTGATCTCGATAAAACCGTCGACATCGTCATTTTGGGTCAAGATATCGATTTCGCGCATCAGGCTTTCATCGGACGAGAACAGCGCATCCTTCAAGCGTAATAAACCAGTGACGCCGCCATCCTGCCCCACCACCGGCATATGGCGGATATTATTGCGCCGCATAACCGCGATAGCATGAAAGAGGAACTCCGTCTCGGCGATTGTTTTGACCGGCGCTGTCATGACTTCTGAAACGGCAGTACCGGGATCTAAATCAAAAGCAACACGGCGCGCGACATCCTGCTCGGTTAAAATTCCAGCCGGCTTGTTGTCTGCGTTCAATATGACAACCGCTGAAAACTCGGCATCTCGCATGGCCTGAACTGACTCTGCGCAAGTTGCATCTAGCGATTTGAGAGGAACCGGACGCATGCTGTCCTTCACCAATTTGCTGAACAATGCTGTTTGAGATTTCACCGGTTACCCCCAGCTAACACTTGTTTATAGTCACTGTATTACAGCTATTTGATCGTGATGCCCTTGATTTAACGCAATTATTTAAACACAATTCACACAATATTACCGGGAAAAAACGCGTAAAATAAAATCGGGGAAAAGTCTATGTTATTTGCCGTCAAAATTTATGATATCGAGAATTCAGGCCCGCTCAGGGACCAATACCGGGACGCCCATCTGGACTACATTGCCAGCTTTGAAGACCAAACCATGTTCGCCGGGCCCATTCTTACGGAAGACTTAGAAACTGAGCTTGGCAGTCACCGCCTGATCGACCTGCCTGACCGCGCGGCAGTCGATAAACATATTGAAGATGAGCCTTATGTTGTCGGCGGCGCACAATACGGCTCGGAAGTTCATCGTTGGTCGGCCAGCGTGCCCTACACGTGGCGGGACTGTCCCCGCACCGAAGGCAATGTCCAATATCTGATCCATGCCATCGACAGGCCTGACAGTGACGCATTACGAAATGAGCTGCGCGCCGAACACGAAGCCTATCAGGCCAGTGTCGAAAGCCTCTATATCACCCGGGGGCCCTTGCTGAGCGATGATGGCGAGCGCCAAACCGGCAGCTTGATGATCATTGATGTGCCGAATTTGGCAGCTGCCAAGGAGTTCTGGCAGAACGAGCCGTTCGTCACCGGTGGTCTGTTTGAGCGGGTCGAATTCTATGGTTGGCGCTTCGGCCGGGTCTTTGACAAATTTAAACTTTAAGAATTTACCTCCCAGATATTGTCTTTAGCCTTTTTTAAACAAATGAGTTCTAAACTGCCAGAAAGTAAAATAGCGTGTGGCGGGTTGATTTTGTTAGATCAAATTTCAGAAACTAATTCCCCTGACCTTTCGGCAGACGATGGCAACGAACTTGATATAACGTTCGCCTTGGCTCAGGCATGTTTTTCAAAGAATGACTGGGAGGGCGTTTGCAATCATCTCAAACGAGCCATCGAATTGTCGCCCGAAGATCCAAGCTGTCATCTATTCTACGCCCACTCTTTGTTTAGTTTAGGTGATATTTCCGCCTCAATCCGGCATTTTGATTTAGCCATTTCATTTGAGAAAAACCCTCAAAGTATCGAGGACTTAAAGAAGCAACTTTTCTCTACGCCGCACATTGCTCTTAGAGGCTTTTTTCAGGGCAGCCATGCCCCTGAACGGGCTATTTTCATGTCGGCTGCTGTGGATTTGATAAAAAATCGACCAGCACCTTTTAATTTTTTGGAAATTGGCTCCTATGCCGGCTCATCACTGCTGACATGGTCAAATGCCGCCGAGAATTTTTTGGCTGGCGAGTGTCACATCGTTTGTGTCGATCCTTGGGGAGAATCGGGAGCCGATCTTTACAATCCAACAATGAAAAAGAATTTGGAATCAGATCGGGCGTATGAGGTTTTTTGCCACAATGCGTCACTTAGTCGAGAGAATGTTCGAGTAACCCCAATCAGAGGATCGAGCCATGATATTCTACCAACCTTCAAAAATAATACTTTCGATTTGATCTATATTGATGGCAGCCACCAATACGCCGATGTACTTAGTGATATTGTTGAGAGCGCTAAATTGTTAAAAAACGGCGGGATTATCTGTGGCGATGATTTAGAGCTGCAACTTTTTCAATGCGACCAGGAATTTGTTGAAAACAACAAAACGGCGGACTTTATTAAAGAGACGAAGAGCGGAGAGTCATTTCATCCCGGTGTAACTCTCGCAGTCGCCGAATATTTTGGTGATGTTTCAAATTTTGCCGGTTTTTGGGTCATGCGAAAAATCTCAGATGGCTTTGAAAAAGTATCCTTCAGCAATGCCACTGGATTGCGTCCACCCATCTGGCCCTGGGAATTTCATGAACGCATCACGGCATATTTTGAAGACTCGGATGAATTGGGCAGATTACTCTAATTAATTATTCCGATGCACGATCATTTAGTGCGTTGTGTTCGTTGCCGTATTCGCCGCCGCCATAAGTCTCAACCATATTTAAGAATATAAATTGTCCCCGGCATAAACTCGTTGCCGTGTTTTCTGATATTTGCCGGTTCCGCGACTTCAACATTTTAAGATGCGCCGACACAACTCAAAACCATAAAGCTTAGAAAGTAATTTTCTACGCCGCCTTCTCAAATTTAGCCCGGTCATGGGGCTCCATAAAGTCGATCCCTTCCGGACCTTTCGGGATCGTGCCTGTCGCATTAACGCGGGGTCCCGTCCAGTAATTGAGCTTGGCTGCTTCGAGCCAGCACCAATCGGCGATGCCCGGCTCCTGAAAGAGCTCCCGGGTATAGTTCCACAGATTGGGATACTGATAGAGGTGCTTCTTGTTGCACTTAAAGGCGTAGTGATAGACCGTGTCGAAGCGATACAGCGTCGGAAACGCCCGCCAGTCAGCCCCAGTGATGCGATCTCCACACAAATAACGCTGCTGGCTTAAAATCTCTTCCATTTTATCGAAAGCCATAAAAAGGCCATCATAGGCCTCTTCGTAGGCTTCCTGACTGGTCGAAAAGCCAGCCTTGTAAACGCCGTTATTAACGTTGTGATAAACCAGCTCGTTAATCTCGTCGATCTCAGCCATTTTGTCAGCCGGGAAATAATTATAAGCGCCATTGCCGAGCTCATCGAACTCGGAATTGAACATTTGAATAATCTCGGAGGATTCATTGTTGACGATGGTGCACTCTTTTGAATCCCACAACGTCGGCACGGTAACGCGACCGGTATATTCGGCAATGGCCAGCGCATAAACTTCATGAAGATATTTAATCTTTTGATCGGTGCCCGGCACGACATGCTGGCCGTCCGGATCAACCACATAGCCCTTATCGCCGCCAACGACAAAAAACAGACCGATATGGTCGATCAAGCCTTTGAGATGACGGAAGATAATGGCCCGGTGCGCCCACGGGCAGGTTCTTGAGCCATAGATGTAATAGCGCCCCGACTCGGCGGCAAAACCTGAAGAGCCATCGGCTGTAATAGTATCGCGAAAGCTGGTTGGCAGGTGATCAAACTTTCCGCCGGAGCCCCGGCTTTTACCGTCATCATCAGTCCATTGACCGTTAACGAGCATACCCATTTATTCTTTCCCCAAAATATTAGAAATTATTTAAACTAGAGTCTAAACGACTGATGTGATTAAGCCAATAAGATAGCAATACTTATGGCGACAAGAACCCACAGCACGATCAGACGAAACGCGGATCCGGGCAATATCTTAAACAACCCAATGCCGCACCAGACCGAAACTATATATGGCAGGGCAAAAATTACAGTATGGCGCAACACATCGTAACTGACTTCTCCGGATAACAAAGTGAAGACTAATACTGCAAAGCCCATCAAACTCGCAACGGAGGCAATATTAGCACGCTGGATCATTGGTCTGTCCGGCAGCGAGATTAGATAGAGCACGATGGCTGGGCCGCCAACAGCCGCAACGCCATTGATAAAAGATGCAATTGCGCCGGCGATAAAACTCGGGAGTTTTCCCCTGGGTCCCCGGTATTGCCAGCCGCGCAGACTGATGGCCGTGACAAACAGCACCAAGCCGGCGATGATTTTCTTGATCAAATCAACATCGAGCGAAACCAGCAACATCGTGCCCAATGGCGTAATACACACCAGCGCCACGATCATCGGGCTAACTTCCCGCCAGTTGGTATGCTTACCGCTTGAAAACGCTAATTGCAGGGCAGCAAATTGTCCCAGCGCCACGGTTGTTGCGACCGCATCGACCGGTGACCACAGTAAAGAAAACAGCGGCACCATAACGAGCCCGGAACCGAAACCGGTATAGCCACGCACAATACCCCCGGCAAAGACAATTGCCAGGATGATCAGATTTTCAAAGTTGAAAATGAGGTCTATAAAATCTTCAGGAGTCACGATGGGATACAAATGCTATCCCGCTCGCCTTTAGTCAAGCATTGGGATTTTCGAAGGCATAGGCCGTTTGATAAGACGGGCGCGCTTGCACCCGCTCCCACCAACCCCCTACGCTGGGCCGTTTGGAGAAATCCAGCAAAGCCTCCATATCATTGGCCTCAAAGCGTTCGATAAAGGGCGCCAAGGCGATATCAGCAAGCGTAAAATCATCACCGGCCAGCCAAGCCGAATTGCTAAGTGTCTCCTCCATTTTATCCATCGCCTCGGCCAGCCGTTGCTCGGCAAAGGTTTCTTCATCTGCCGATACGCCGTTCTCCAGGCGCTGCAGCATGGTCGCGCGTTTATCTGCATCCGGAAAATTTACGATCAGGTCCCGCTGTTCTTGCTTGCTGAAAAGTTTATCGGTCCTCGGCACATGGCGCTTGTTGTAAGAAACCACGTTAATATTTTTATGCACTTGCAATTCCGCCATATCGAGCCACAGCCGCATCACGGCGCGCTGGTAGGTATCGGCCGGGCTTAAAGACACTCCGGGAAAGGTATCGTCGAGGTACTCAATTATGATGTTAGACTCGATAATGATCTTGCCATCATGATCGAGGGTCGGCACCACGCCCTTCGGGTTCAGCCTGACATAGTCGGGGTCATGATTTTCGAGCTTGCCGACAATATCGATATGATGGCTTTCCCACTCAATATCTTTTTCAGCCAAAGTGATCCGCACCTTGCGCGAACAAGTTGAGCTCCAATAATGATAGAGTGTCAGCATATTTACCCCTTTGTAATTTTTTTATTGTTGGAATCACTCTAAAGAATTGAAAACCGTGGTACAAGTCACCGGCAAATTAATTTCAGTTAGCTCTTGCCAACATACCCCTGCCTCTATTTAGATTTACTCAGCTTAAGATATAAAAATAATTGGGGAGAAGAAAATGTCCGACCTGCTATTGCTGGACCGCGAAAACGACATCACCACGATCACCATTAACGATGCCGACAATGGCAACCGGGTGAGCGACGAGATGGCGGCGCAACTGACCAGTATGCTGAACGAGGCACAACAGGACTCGCATTTCATCATTTTCAAAAGCGCCGGTGATAGTGATTTTTGCCAAGGACGGGCCGTTGTTGGCGAAAAGGGCAAAACCCTGCCGGAAGCGCTTGAAATGCGTGGTAAGTTCGATGTCGTGTTTGAGCTTTATGACGCCTTTAGAAATTCAGAAGTGCCTATACTTGGCGTCGTCCAAGGTGAAGCCCATGGCTTTGGCGCCGCGCTGGCCGCCTTGACCGATATCACCATCTGCAGCGACCGGGCGAAGTTCTCCTTGCCGGAAACTTCCCATAACATCATGCCGACCATGGCGATGTCAGCCCTGATGGGAAGGGTCAGCCGTAAAGCCTTGATGTATATGACCTATACCTGTGATGTAATTGATGCTGATACCGCGTTGAGCTTTGGGCTCGCCAGTCAAGTCGTGCCTCATGATGAGTTGGATGCAACGGTTGAATCTTGCATCGGTAAACTCACCCGTATTCCGCGCTCGGCCATCAAAGCCGTCAAAGAATTCTCAACCGAAGGCGAAGAACTCTCCACCAAATCCGCCAAGGCCTACGCCCGCAACCTCCACGCAACGATCAACAGCTCCGAGAGTTTGCGGAAGTAGATTTACCCTGGAATTCTAAGGGTACGAAAACCCAGTGGTTTCGGTACACTCTCACTATGTCCGCTTT
>CAJWAR010000091.1 GCA_913020445.1 uncultured Rhodospirillaceae bacterium | reverse complement strand
CCGGCAGTTTTTCCGCGCTGTAGCGCAACCAGCCGAGTCCCAGAGAATCGCCAACCTCAAAATAAAGCACAGCTACATTTTCCAGCTTCATCTTGCAGGACGCCGACGTTCGAACGATATCGAGCGCGGATACCAATAACAATAGATAAGCAACGCGCTTTGCCAAATCCTTCGGCACGCCGGCCAAGGTATAGCGATTAACACGGAAATTTACCCGATCAGTTACGCCAGCAGGTAAAATGCTTTCAATCTTGCCAGCTAAGTTTTTAATCGAGGCGGCAAATTCCTTAATATTGTCGCCAATATCTATCGGTTGCTGGGTGTTTCTCAAAAACCAAAGAGTGGCCCGCTCAATCAACTGATTGATGTCTTTCAACATGACAATTTGCGTTTCAGCCGACACTTTGTTGTCGAGCGCTTCGATGCCGGCCCAAATTTCCTCAAGCCCAAATGCATCGCGGGTGGCGATAAACGCTTTGGCAATCTCAACCGGACTGGCCCCGGATTTTTCATTTAGATTGGCGACAAATGTGCCGCCGACCCGATTGATCAGACTATTGGTCACAACAGTCGCAATAATTTCCCGATTCAGGCGATGTGAAAGAATTTCTTTCCGGTAGGTCTTTCTGAGAATGGTCGGGAAATAATCTATCAGATCCTGCCGCAGTTCCTGCACATCCGGCAAATCCGATGCCAAGATCACGTCGTAAAGCCAAAGCTTTGAATAGGGCAGGACAATCGAAATTTCCGGCCGGGTTAAGCCGATATTTTCCTTCTCGCGATCCTGCAAGGTTTCTTCATCGGGCAGGAATTCAATCGCCCGGTCCAGACGTCCCGCACGTTCCATCTCGCGGATAAACCGCGCCTGCAGATCAAGCAGGCCAGTATCCTGGGATTCGATTAAAGAGATCGCCTGCGACTGCAGATAATTATCCCGTAACACCAGCAGCCCGACCTCATCGGTCATTTTCTCCAGCACTTTGTTGCGCTGGGCGCCCGAAAGCTTGCCTTTAGCGACAATGGAATCGAGCAGGATTTTAATGTTAACCTCGTGATCTGAGCAATCAACGCCGGCTGAATTATCAATCGAATCCGTATTCAGGCGGCCGCCACTTAAGGCGTATTCAATACGGCCCAATTGAGTAGCACCAAGATTGGCGCCTTCACCGATCACCTGACAGCGTAGATCCTTGGCATTGACGCGCACCGCATCATTAGCCCGGTCACCGGCATCACCATGTGATTCGGTAGAGGCCTTGATATAGCTGCCAATGCCGCCAAACCATAAAAGCTCCACTTCGGCCGTCAGCAGCATCTGGATTAGTTCATTCGGCGTCACTTGCGTTTTGGTAAAGCCAAATCGTTTTCTGATCTGCGGCGAAAGACTGATCGATTTTGCATTGCGTTCAAATATGCCGCCGCCTTTTGAAATCAGCGCTTGGTTGTAATCGGTCCAGCTTGAACGCGGCAAATTGAACAGGCGTTGGCGCTCGGCATGACTTTTTGCCGGATTTGGTTCCGGATCAATAAAGATATGCATGTGATTAAAGGCAGCCAGCAATTGGGTCCGTTTTGACAGCAGCATGCCGTTACCAAACACATCACCCGACATATCACCGACACCGATTGTTGTGAACGTCTCCGTTTGAATGTCTTTGCCGATTTCGCGGAAATGCCGCTTTACAGATTCCCAGGCACCACGTGCGGTGATGCCCATCTTTTTGTGATCATAGCCAATTGAGCCCCCTGACGCATAGGCATCGCCCAACCAAAAGCCGTAATCGATCGATACGCCATTGGCGATATCTGAAAACGTCGCCGTGCCTTTATCAGCGGCGACAACCAAATAGGGATCGTCAACGTCCCGGCGCACAACGTCTTGCGGTGCGACAACTTTAGCTCCCTTATAGTTGTCGGTGATATCGAGCAGGCCGCCCATAAACATTTTGTAGCAGGCAATGCCTTCTTCAAGGAACGCTTCACGGCCACCTTCAATGGGCGGGCGTTTGACAACGAAACCGCCCTTCGAGCCGACCGGTATGATCACCGTGTTTTTCACCATTTGGGCTTTCATGAGGCCCAGTACTTCCGTGCGAAAATCTTCCGGGCGATCCGACCAGCGCAGGCCGCCGCGCGCCACCAGACCACCCCTGAGATGAACGGCTTCGAAACGCGGCGAATAGACAAAGATTTCGCGCAACGGCCGCGGCAATGGCAGTGCAACAATTTTCTCACTATCAAGTTTTACCGCCAAATAAGATTTTGGCTCGCCGGTCTCGGTTTTCTGATAGAAATTGGTTCTGAGCGTTGAATCAATTGCGTTCAGAAAGCGCCGTAAAATCCGGTCTTCATCAGCGCTTTGCACTTTATCGAGCGCGTTAAGTATGCGTTGCTGCAACTGAATAACCCTGCGGTTATGGCCGGCCTGCTGGGCCGGATCAAAATGGGTCTGAAAGAGCAGCACCAAATTGGCGGTAATACTCGCGTTGTTGCAAAGCGCCTGTTCCATATATTCTTGGCTAAACGGTGCTTTGGCCTGTTTGAGATATTTTGCATAAGTTCTGAGAATGACAATTTCGCGCCAATTTAACCCAGCCCCCAAAACCAAAGAATTAAAGCCATCGCTTTCCATTTCACCATGCCAAACCCGGCTAAAGACTTCGTGGAAATTTGCTCGCGCGGTATCAACATCCACGGCCGATCCATTTCGAGTTACCAGACCAAAATCATGGATCATTATGACATCGTGGCCATCATGACCGGGGCGTACGATATGAGGTACTTCGTCGATGACCTTGAGCCCCATATCTTCAAGCATCGGTATAACATCTGACAACGGCAATGGTGCGTCAGGATGAAATACCTTAAAGCGAACTTCATTACTTGCCGCATTGTCTGGTTGGTATAAATGAAGGTTGAGATCATCGCCTTCAACAACCTGCTCTAATCTGGAAATATCATCGATCGCCACCGCAGCATTAAAAATTTCCTGGTAATTTGTGGGAAAAGCTTTGCCATAAGTGTTCGACAATTGTGAGCCGACATCTTCACCATGGGCGGCAATAAGCTCGCCGTCGAGTTGATCGCTCCAAGATTGCGCTATTTCCGCCAATGCTTTTTCGACTTTGCCGATCGAAACTCTTTTATTTAAACCTCCTGGAGTGCTGACGACGATGTGTAGACGGGCCAGCGGTGCATCGCCAAATTCGGTATTAAAAAAGGAAACCGAGCCTTTGAAGGAATCGGCCAGAAAATCTTGTATTTTCAACCGCAAGCTGGTGGAAAACCGGTCACGCGGTATAAAAACCAAACAGGAAATAAAGCGGCCGAAATTGTCCCAGCGCGTGAACAAAGCAACCCGTTGGCGCTCCTGGAGATGGAGGACGCCCATACTGATTTCCAACAGATCATCTTCTTGAATTTGGAATAGTTCATCCCGTGGATAGGTTTCAAGAATATGCGCCAATGCTTTGCCGTCATGACTGGCCGGCGCAAGTCCTGCTCTGGCAATGACGGTATCAATTTTACGTCTAAGAAAGGGAATGGATTTCGGGCTTGAGCTATAGGCAACCGATGTAAATAAGCCGATAATCAACCGCTCGCCGATTACTTTACCCGATTTGTTGAATTTCTTGACGGCGATTGTGTCCATCATGACCGTGCGGTGAACTGTCGCGCGCACATCGGCTTTGCCGACAACCACGGGATCTGAGCGGCGAATAAAGCTGCGCACTTCAGGCGGCATTACTTCCATATGGCGCAGTTCTTTTAAAACAACGCGTTTTGGGTCACGCAGTATACCCAATCCGCTTTTTGGATTTACGCTGACCCTTGCCTTGACCCCAGTTCCCTTGAAATCATATTCGCGATACCCGAGAAAGGTGAAATTGTTGTCATAGGCCCATTGGAGAAAATCTTCAGCTTCGGTTAGTTCGCCAGCATTTTTAGCTGTCACCCGAATTTTCATCTCATTGATAAGGTCTAGCACCCGGCTGCGCATGGCTTGCCAATCTTCGACCCCAGCGCGCACATCACTGAGGACCGTTTTTATTTTGCTTTGTAGCTCTTTGAGACGCGCTGCCGGAGAGAGCTGGGTAATTTCAAAACTCATTAACGCTTCAACGGTTGCCGTTTTGTCACCTGTTTCGTCTGATAGAATTTCTTTCAGCGAGCCATCTTTCCCCCGCACTACTCGGTAGATGGGATGAATAAGCAAATGAACCGTGATGCCACGTTGCGCGAGATTGGCGGTAATGGAATCCACCAGAAACGGCATATCATCGGTGATAATTTCCAGGATAGAGTGATCACCATCCCAGCCATTGGCGGATTGAGACGGGTTAAAAACACGTGTTTTAGTTTCACCGGGTTTACGTTTTTGGGCAAAGCTCCAGATCGAGTTCGCTGTTCCGGCCAGAGATTCGGTCTGCTTTTCCAGCATATCCTGAACCGGCACATTGGCATAAAATTGACGGATAAAATTTTCCTGACGCTGAGATGGTTTGCGATTTGAAACCGCCTTCGTCGACCCAATTACTTTTCTGATGAGGTCCGTCTTTTGCCTGCTCGACGTCGAACTCATATTTAAGCCCCCATATTAAAATTTAGGTTGGTAATTCAAACATTAATTTCTAAATATTAAGTTGGTATTTCGAAACGTTATCCCAATGATGTTGTATCATAAAGTTTCTTCTAACTATTATTAATAATATGAATTCTATTTCGTTAAAGTTAACCTAAATTCAAATTTGGATTATTATTTAAGGAATTAGGAGAATCATTCACACCTAACTAAGGTAATGCCTATGGCCACTTCGCCGACCAATAATCAAATACATCACCCGGTTAACATCCGGTTCAGTCTGCCTTTTTTTGGCCGCCGCTATTTTCTGACGATCCTCGGCGGTTCGGAACTGCGGGGTCCGGAAAGACGTGCTGCTGAGCGCCAGAATCACCCGATAAAAACCGCCAGTAATGTCGTCTTTGTTGCTGGTTTTGCGATTATTTTTTATATCATCGGTTTTATCGCAATTGCCGTTCAATCTTCAATCGTCGAATTTTGATCACACCCGATGGCCGCGCTTTCACAAAATGATCTCAATAATGCGCTCCTCGCCCATCAAGCCGGGAGATTGGCAGAAGCGGAGGCGGTATACCGGCGTTTTGCCGCGGAAATGCCGGAAAATGCAGATGTATGGCATTTATTAGGAGCCCTTTGTCAGCAAAAAGGCGTCGTATCGGAGGCACAACAATATTTGGATCGCGCGCTTGAGCTAAACCCTGACTTTCCGGAAGCACTCAATACACGCGGTATACTATTAAAAGAAATAGGTCATTTATCGAATGCTGAAAGCGACCTTAGAAAAGCCATTGGATTGATCCCTGATTTTCCGCAGGCACTGACAAATTTGGCAGATATCAGGCGCCTGATCGGTGATTTGGATGAAGCGGTAAAACTCAACAACCAAGCCATCGCTATCGCACCGGATTTAGCCTCAGCCCATAATAATTTAGGCGCCACTCAGCGCGATATGAGTAATTTAGAGGCTGCCATTGGTGCCTTCGAACAAGCCCTGATCCTTGATCCGGGTTTGGTTGATGCTGAGATCAATTTGGCCGCCACACTTAATTTGAACGGCCGCGCCGAAGACGCTCTTATCGTGGCAAAAAAAGCAGCTGAAAAAGCACCCGATTATGCCCCCGCCCACAACGCGCTTGGATTGATTTATTTTGACAGCGAAATGATTGATGAGGCCTGCGTCTGCTTTGAAAAGGCTTGTGAAATTAACCCAGACTATGGCGAAGCGCACAGCAATTTCGCCAATAGCTTAACGCGTCTCAATCAACTTGATGATGCCCTAATCCATTATGATAAGGCCCTCGCGATTGCGCCCGATAATGCCGATTTTTGGGCGAACAAAGCGGCTGCTTTGCAAGCTCAAAACAATATAACCGGTGCCTTGGAGGCGGCCGAAACAGCGCTTCAGCACAATCCGGATCATGCCGATGGACACTGGAATAGAGGCATTGCCCGCTTGATATCCGGTGATTTTCAGGGCGGCTTTGCCGATTATGAGTGGCGCTGGAAACTGCCGGAATTTAATCCACGTCGGTTTGATGTAGCCCAGTTGATAAACACTGACGAAATAGCGGGAAAATCAATCCTCATTCATTCCGAACAGGGTTACGGTGATACCATTCAGTTTATCCGGTATGTTGCGTTGCTAGCGGCGCAAAATCCGCAAGCGATATATCTCGAAACCCATGAACCGCTCCAACAATTGTTAGCAATGGTGCCGGGTATTGATCAAGTTTATCGACGCGGCGACACGCTGCCGTCGTTTGATGCGCATATTCCGATCATGAGCCTGCCCAAACTTTTTGGCACGACGCTTGAAACAATCCCGGCGGAGACGCCTTACCTAAATGCGACGGAAGACTGCCCAGTCGATTTCGATAGCGAAATAAAACCTCGAATTGGGCTTGTTTGGGCCGGCCGGCCGACCCACAAAAATGATCGTAATCGTTCCATCCCAATCGAGGCGCTCTCATCGCTCTTTGAGATCAAAAATGCCGCGTTTTATAGCCTGCAACTTGGTGATTATGCGGATGATATCGCTGTATTTCCTGCGGTTACGGATTTGAGCGCGCGTTTGACTGATTTTGCCGCCACGGCAGCCGTAATTGAGCAACTGGATTTGATTGTTACGGTGGATACGGCGGTCGCTCATTTGGCGGGGGCATTGGCGAAAAAATGTTGGGTATTATTGCCCTATGCACCGGATTGGCGATGGTTGTTGGAGCGTAACGATAGCCCGTGGTATGCAAGTTTGAAATTATTTCGCCAATCTGCGCCGGGAGATTGGGCAACTGTCGTCAAAACGGTTGCCCAGAAACTGGCTGATCAAGATGGATCAGCACTTAAGCCGAACTGAGAGAGCCCTTCTTCCAAATAGTCCGGTAACAATGGCATGCCAAGCAGATATTCGGCCGTTCGGTCGTTATGCTCATCGGTGGCAATTTTTACCACCTCATCCCAATCGTCGGTGGTAAAATCACCACGACCAACCCAGGCAAGGGCGACGATCTGACATTGGTCATCATGGTTAATTGATCTGATCCAGGCTTTTACTTCATCAAAAGTAGCATCATCATTTTCTTCATCGGCAACAACCGTGAGCGATTCCTGAAAGGTCTCATCCTGGATGTCGTTTTCCGTCATTCCTTCGACTTCAACTTCCTCATGAACGGCATCCTGGGCTTCAAACTCGCGGGATTTAGCGATAATGAAAGCAACTTTATCTACATCTACTTCAAACATTGTGCGTCTCCAATTATCAACCTAATCATCTTAATCTCATCGTTCAAAGGTGCCTTGATAAAAATCAAAGTGCTGACCCAATCTGAACCAAAAACAATGGCGGCTACAACACAATTTTATACACCTTGGCTGCCGTATCATAAAATATCGAACGTTGCTGATCTTCGGGTAAATTCTTAAGATTTTGG
>CAJWAR010000090.1 GCA_913020445.1 uncultured Rhodospirillaceae bacterium | reverse complement strand
GAGAACTGGAAGCTCCGGCGGGCTTTTTTGCGACCGTATTTTTTCCGTTCAACGACCCGGCTGTCGCGGGTCAGGAAGCCTTCTTTTTTCAACGGCGGCCGCAGGCCTGGTTCATACAATACCAGCGCCTTTGAGATTCCGTGACGCACAGCGCCGGCTTGACCGGAGAGGCCGCCACCTTTGACCGTGCAATTGACGTCGTACTGATCGGCGCGCTCGGCAATGCCAAACGGCTGATTGATCATCATGCGCAGCACGGGACGGGCGAAATAAATTTCGATATCCCTTCCGTTGACGGTGATTTTGCCGCTGCCTGGCTTGATCCAAACGCGGGCGACCGCATCTTTCCGTTTGCCGGTGGCATAGGAACGGCCGAGATCATCGATCTGCGGTTCAACGACAGCAATTTCTGTTTCAACAACCGGCGCAGGGGCCGCCGCGGTTTCTTCACCAGCTTCGGCTGGAGCTTCAGCCGGTGCATCAGCTTCAGCGGCAGCAGCAGCGACAGCTTCACCCAAATCTTCGAGGGTTTTCTTTTCTTCAGCCATAATTAGTTACTCCCTGCCGCAGCGCGGTTAGCAGAATTTTTCGGGTTCATCGCGGCAATATCCAAGGCTTGCGGATTTTGCGCTTCATGGGGATGATCGCTGCCGGCGTAAACATGGAGCTTTTTCATCTGCTTGCGACCCAATGGATTACGGGTAATCATGCGTTCAATCGCCTTGATCACGATCCGTTCCGGATGATTACCATCGAGAATTTTATCCGCCGTCCGGCTTTTGATGCCGCCGGGATAGCCGGTGTGCCAATAATAGGTTTTATCGTCACGCTTGTTACCGGTTAGGCCAACCTTCTCGGCGTTAACGATAATAATATTATCGCCGCAATCGACATGCGGGGTGTAGGTGGGTTTATGTTTGCCGCGGAGCCGCATCGCGACGATGCTGGCCATGCGGCCCAGAACCAAACCTTCAGCGTCAATCACGAACCACTCGCGCTCGACTTCGGCTGGTTTTTGCGAATATGTATTCATCTCGAATCCAATCTCAAAATTACTTAACGGCACCTATACTTTTGAAATACGGATACCGTCAATTTCGGCGCGGAGTATGCCAGGAAATTAGGCCCAGTCAATGCAAATAAATCAATTATTATTGTTTAGAAACAATATGTTATGATTGAGGTATAATATTACCACATCTATTTAGGCTGATTTGCGCAGGAATTGAATTTTGTTGCTCTGCAGGGGCGACAATTTAGCGGTTGCGAAGAGGGTGTCAATCGCGGCAAGCTGCCTCAACACCATATAATAGGGAAAACCTGGGAGCGCCACATGCCGGCCAGCAACAATGAAACCATTCTCCTCCGCGAAGATAAAGACGGCATCTGCACGCTGACGCTGAACCGTCCGGAAAAGCGCAACGCCATGTCGACGGAACTCATCGCCGAGCTGCAAAACGCTTTGGATACCATCGCCGCCGACAAATCGATCAAAGTCATCATCCTGGCCGGCAACGGTCCGATCTTTAGTTCTGGCCATGACCTCCGGGAAATGCGGGCAGATTCAAGCTATGAGGCCATCCATGCGCTATTCCAGCAATGCAGCAATATGATGATCTCGATGAAAAAGCAGCCGCAGCCGATTATCGCGCGGGTACACGGTACCGCCATGGCCGCCGGCTGTCAGTTGATGGCGAGCTGTGATCTGGCGGTGGCGGTTGATACGGCGAAATTTGCGGTGCCGGGTGTGACCAACGGCTTGTTTTGCTCAACCCCAGCGGTGGCGCTCAGCCGGGCAGCCAGTGCCAAGCACACAATGGAAATGCTGCTGATGGGTGACTTGTTCAGTGCCGAGGATGCGTTGCGCTTCGGCCTGATCAACAAAGTCGTCAAAACGGAAGAGCTGGATACGGCGGTGATGGAATATGCGGAAAGTATCGCCAGCCGTTCGACCCTCACCATGTCGATGGGCAAACCCGCATTTTACGAGCAGCTCGATATGGATTTGGCCGAAGCTTATGCCTATACCACCGAAGTGATGGCAAAAAATATGCAGGAGTATGACGCCCAGGAGGGTATCGACGCCTTTCTAGAAAAACGCGATCCTGAATGGCGCGGTCGGTAAATCCACGATGGACCCCCTCTCCTATTCAGACGACCATATCGCCGATATATTCAAGCGTGTTGAAACCATTGCCATGGTCGGTGCCAGTCCCAAACCGCACCGGGCCAGCCACCGAGTCATGAAGTTCCTCCAGGACCTGGGCTATCGGGTGATCCCGGTGAACACGCGCAAGAATGACGGCTTCATCCATGGCGAAAAAGTCTACGACACGCTGGCTGAGATTCCGGATGACTTTCAAATGGTTGATATTTTCCGCAACATAAACGGCGCCGTTGAAATCACCAATGAAGCCATCGCCATCGCCAGCGAAAAAAGCATCGGTACTATTTGGATGCAGCTTGAAATCCGCAGTGATGAGGCCGCCGAGCGGGCTCAAGCGGCCGGCATAAATATGGTTATGGACCGCTGCCCGGCGATTGAAATCAGGCGCTTGGTAAATTCGGGTCATTTGACTTATTGAGATGGTTTGGGGGATTAATTAAAATTCTATATTAAGATATTAATATCATTATTCATTATTTAATATTATAATTCATACCATCTTACATATTGCGTTATTGTCTAAATAGTGGTTTAATATCCTTAAATAATTTGTGGGATATTGACGTAATGGGCGAAATACCTGAGTTAGAGCACGGGTTAGAGCCAAGGTTAGACACTGATGAAGACCGCTCGGCGGTCCTTTGGTACAGCGCCGGACGTCGCGCTGCCGATGATGCCGCGAGTTCCACCAATTCCCAAAATATTGCCGCCCCGGAAATTGCCGTCGATGTCTTGCTGTTCGGTCTGCTGTCTGCCGTCACGACCGAGAGTCCCGTATCGCTCAGCTTGGCGGGCACAGCGACACCGATGGACGTTGTGGCTGCCCTCGAGGACCGTTTCGGCGCCGAACCTTTTGCTCAGATCAAAGACCCCGGTGTCGGCATTTTACCGTGCTGCCGGTTGTTCGTTGATGGTGAGCCGTTCGAAGACGTCGATGCACCAATTTCGCCAGATGGTAAATCGGCAACCGTCGAAATGATTATTCTTAAAGGATTTGAGGGCGGTTAGAAGCCGCCGTGAAGGAGCCCCTGACATGAACGAGATCAAGCCGCCGAGAATAGTGGAAACTGCCCCCGAGGGTGACGAGTGGATACCGTCGACCTGTAATCTCTGCTATGGCACCTGTTCGATCCTGGTTCATAAAGTCGACGGCGTCGCCGTCAAGATCGAAGGCAACCCCAAAAGCACGGTCGGCAAAGGACGGCTCTGCGGCAAGGGGGTCAGTGGCCTGATGACCCATTACGATCCTAATCGGATACGCAGACCGATGCGCCGGACCAATCCGGAAAAAGGCATCGGTATTGATCCTGGTTGGGAGGAAATTTCCTGGGACGAGGCGTTGAACGAAATCGCCGGACGACTAAAGAAAATTCGGGCCGATGATCCGCGCAAGCTGTCGATCCAACGCACCACGACGGTTTACACCATGGGCCTGCCCTGGGGCGCCTTTGCGCCCGGTTTCGGCACCACCAATGTTTCCGAAGGTGGTGGCGGCCTGCATTGCGGCAACTCCGCTCACCAAATTTCAGGATTGCTGCATGCCTCCTGGGGTGTGCTGCCGGATTTCCAATATTGCAATTACGCCCTTTACTTCGGCGCTTCCAAAGGTCATGCGGCGGGTCACAATTCAAATTCGAATATGGCGCAGGCGGCAGACGCCCGCGAGCGCGGTATGAAAATGGTGGTGGTCGATCCGATGTGCAACTTCGCCGCCGCCAAGGCGACCGAATGGGTGCCGATCCGGGTCGGCACGGATGCGGCGCTGGCGCTCGCCATGTGCAATGTGCTGGTCAATGAGTTGGGCACTCTCGACATCCCCTATTTGAAAGCCAAGACCAACGGCCCCTATCTGATTGGGCCGGAGGGTACGTATGTCCGCGACGGCGAGACCAATGAGCCGTTGGTTTGGGACAGCAAAGCCGGGGCCGCCAAGCCGCATAATGTTGCTGATTCTGAAGACATGGCTTTGGCAGGTGAATTCGAGGTCAATGGCGTGAAATGCCAGCCTTCCTTTGTTCTATTGAAAGAGCATTTGAAGAAATACTCGCCGGAATATGCCGAAGAAATCACCACAGTACCGGCCGAAAACATCCGCCGTATTTCAGCCGAGTTCGCCAAAGAAGCCCGCATCGGCAGCACTATTGTCATTGATGGCGTGACCCTGCCCTACCGCCCCGCCGCCGCCATTGCGTTCAGAGGATTGCAAGGTCACCGTAATGCGACGTTTAATTTTTTCGCCGTGTTGTTGCTCAACCAATTGGTGGGCGCAGCTGATGTGGTCGGCTCTTGCCTCGGCTTCAACCCTGCTTTCGATGGCATTCCAGAAACCGGTCGCATGGGCTATAAGCCGAAAGCCAGTGTCGATGGTTTGATGGCGGTGGGCACCTGGATGGCCTACGATCCACCCTACCCCCACCCCGAACCCCGCAAGCCCGAAGAAATGGGGCTGCAGGATTTGTTCATCATGGGCATGACCTCACCGTTCTTTAACTCCGAGCAAGGCGAAGAGTTATGGGAAAAATTCGATATGCCCTACCGGCCGGAGATGCTGATCAATTACGGCGCCAATATAATGATGAGCATCGCCAACAAAGATCTGATCGCCGAATCCCTCAAAAAACTGGATTTCATCGCCTCGTTTGATCTGTTCCTGAATGAGACGTCGGACTTTGTCGATATCATCTTGCCCGACCGCGGCTATCTCGGCTGCTATAATACGCGGCCCAACACCCCCTACATCTTCAGCCACCCCGCCGGCATGGGCGATTGGAGTTGGGCGATCCAACAACCGGTTGTCGAGCCCGAGGGCGAGGAACGAATTTTCGCTGACGTGCTCATTGATCTAGCCGAGCGCGCCGATTTTCTGGCCGATATTAATACTGCCTTTAACGCCGTTCTTGATTTGCGCGGTGAGCACCGCCTGCAAGGCGATCGGAAATATTCTTACGAGGAAATTTGCGACGCTGATTTGAAAAATAACTTCGGGCCTGAACGCGGTCTTGAATATTTCAAGAAAGAAGGTGTCGTCACTTGGCCGAAAACACCAGAAGAAGTGTATTGGCGGCCGTTTACCGACGCCCGGGTGCCGATTTATTTGGAATGGATGCCGGCGCTTGGCGAAAAAATTCAGGCAATCTCGGGCCCGGCCGGGCTTGATATCCCGATGGAATATTATAGCGCCCTGGTCGATTACCTGCCGTGCCAGTCCTTTGAATGCAATCATGATGACTTTGATTTCTACACTTTTTATTACCGGGACACCTTGCACACCAACAGTTTCACCATGGAAAATGCCTGGCTCGACGAAGCCGCCCAGCTTGATCCTTATTCCTACAATATCGCCATGAATACGGCGTCTGGAAAGCAACGGGGATTAGAGGATGGCGACGTGATCCAATTGGAAACCGAAAAAGGCCGTCAGGTTAAAGGACGGGTTCATCTTACCGAGGCCATCCATCCCGAAGGTCTCGGTATTGCGGCGCTCTGCGGCCATTGGGCCAAGGGCATGCCGGTCGCCGAAGGTAAAGGCGTCTTTTACAACGAGCTGCTCGAACTCGATTGGGAAAACGTCAATCCCGTTAATTTAACCCTTGATCTTTGTTCTAAGGTCAAGGTGACCCGGGTGGAGGAAAGCCGATGAAGTGGGGAATGGTAATCGATTTGAAACGCTGCGTCGGTTGTTACGGCTGTCAGCTATCGTGTAAAGCCGAGCATGGCACACCGCGCGGTATATTTTTCGCCCGTGTGCTGAAACAAGAGGAAGGGCAATACCCGACGGTCAGCCAGACCTTCCTGCCTGTGCTCTGCAATCACTGTGAAGACCCGCCCTGCGTTGAAGCCTGTCCAACCGGCGCCAGTTTTGTCTGGGAGGATGACGGCACCGTCGATATTGATCACGAACTCTGCGTTGGTTGCCGCACCTGCATGCTGGCCTGTCCGTATTCCAATCGATATTTCAACGACAATGATCAGGCCTATTACGGCGACCAGGGCGCAACACCTTATGAAGAGGCGCGCACATCGCAGCACCAGGAAGGCGTGGTGATGAAATGCAATTTCTGCCGCGACCGGCGCCAAGCGGGTAAAGAACCGGCCTGCGTCGCCAACTGCCCAACCGTGGCGCGCCATTTCGGTGATCTGGACGATCCGAAAAGTAATGTCAGCCGCCTAATCAAGGAACGAGCCGGGTTCACCCTGCATCCGGAAAAAGGCACCAAACCAAATGTTTATTACCTGCCGGCCTAGAAGAAGGAATTCGAGCTGTGACCAGTGCTAAATACGACAAGCTGATTAGTGATTTAAAAAGCGAATACCGGCCCCAGAGAGAATGGGCCGAGGGACGCGGCGCCTTTCTCATCTATGGCCATTTCCTGGTTGGCGTCGCCGCCGGCGGCTGGTTGCTGACCCGCTATCATGGCAGTTTCGACGGCTTGGTTTTATCCTATGTCTTGGCCTGCCTCGGCGGGCTGGCCCATCTGGTTAATCTGGCCCGGCCCGAAAGAGCCTTCAATATGATGAAGCGTTTTAGAACCTCCTGGGTGTCACGGGGCTTTTGGGGGCTGGCCCTGTTTATGGCTGGGGGATTGCTTTATCTATTGTCCCGCCCGGAATTGGGCGCACCTTTGGGGGCGGGATCACTGTTCTCGATATTGGGGGACATATTGGCGATCATCGGATCGCTCACCATGATGTGCTACATGGGATTTGTTTATACCGCCTCGAAAGGCATTCCGTTTTGGAACTCAACCCTTCACCCGGTGCTTTATATCGCCTACGCCATCCGGGGCGGCATCGCCGCTCTCGTTCTGACGTTGGCGGTGCGCAGTCAAGGCTTGGCTGGTGAGAGCGGCTTGCTGGAACTATGGATCGCCGTGACTGCCGTGGTGATTGTTCTTTGGGCGCTCGAAATTCAGGGCGCGGTTTCAAGCGGCGATGAAACAGCCAAACGCTCGATCAATGATTTGCTGGCCGGCCGCCTGGCAGTATATTTCTATGGCGGCACCTTACTTATCGGGCTGGTGGTGCCACTCATTTTGACCACCGGCGCCATCGCTCCCTTATCGGCGAGCATATTGGCGGTGATTGGCCTGGCTTCCATTATTGGTGACTTTTTTATGAAATATTCGTCGATCAAGGCCGGCGTCTACCTGCCCGTCCGGCTGCCCCATTTGCATCGGCGATAAGATGGCGGCGGGTTCATCAACCGTGTTAGAGTAATGAAGATGGATAAGGAAACGCCCATAGAGACACCTGACGAAAACGCCTCAGAGCCCAAAAAAGGTTTCGGCGTGCAGTCGGTCGAGGTCGGCATGCACCTCCTCAAAGTTTTGATGGAGATCGGTCGCCCGGCGATGCTTAAAGAACTGGCGGAGGCTGCCGATATGTCGGCGCAAAAAGCCCACCGCTATCTGGTCAGTTTGCAACGCAGCGGCATGGTCGAACAAGACGCCGCCGGTGGGCGTTACGGCCTCGGCGAGTTCGCCCTCAATATCGGACTGACGGCGTTATCGCAGTTAAATGTCGTCCGCATTGCCGGCGACGCCGTTGCTGAATTGCGCAACCGGACGGATCAATCCTGTCTTTTGGCTGTCTGGGGCAGCCATGGCCCGACCATCGTGCGCATGTCCGAAGGGTCCAGGCCCCTGGTAACAACGGCCCGGGGCGGCGTCGTTTTGTCGATG
>CAJWAR010000089.1 GCA_913020445.1 uncultured Rhodospirillaceae bacterium | reverse complement strand
CTTGCTTTCAACAATCGTGACAATTTCGATACCCTTCGGCGGATTGTCGTTCAAATAATCGGATACCGATCCTGCAAGATGGCCGAGGCCAAAAATTATGCGCTTGGCGCCAAAACTTATTAACCAGGTTAGCAGAAAATCCAGATACGGACGGTCTCCAATCGGCGCTAAAAGCTTCGGCGTTTCTTTAAGCACCGATGATATACGTGTCCCTAACCCGCCGGCGAGAACGACAACATCAATATCACTTAGACACCCACTACTCATTTTTTCCGGATCAACCTTTTAGCAACTAAAATATGATATTTAATACTTTCAACTTAGCTATATTATCCCTTTAAACTACTAAAGAATAATTAGGAAATTAAATATGGCGGACAACATTCTTGTCACCCTTGGACCATCTTCTTTGAATGAAGAAACCGTCGTGTCATGTGCCGAGCTCGGCGTCTACGTATTTCGCATTAATCTTTCGCACACGCCGATAGAAAAGGTCGAAGAAAACATCAAGCTCATTCAATCCTGGACCGATGTGCCGGTTTGCCTCGACAGCGAAGGCGCCCAGCTGCGCAACGGTTCAATGATCAATGAACAGGTTGAGTTTAATAAAGGTGATGAAATTCGCATCGAAATCGAGCCAATTGTCGGTGATTCGCAAAAGCTTTCCTTTAATCCTATCAGCATTTCAAAACAGTTTTCAGTTAGTGATGAAATTCAGGTGGATTTTAACCATGTGCGCTTCCAAGTCGTCGCAAAATACGACGACCATTTTAATGCAGTTGTTATGGAAGGTGGTTCAATCGGCAGCAATAAAGCAGCCGATGTCAGTCGTGATCTTGAATTCGACCCCTTGACCGAAAAAGACCGCCAAGCGATTGAGATCGGACTCCAAAATGGCGTTAAAAACTTCGCCATGTCGTTCGCCAATCGCCCGGAAGATGTTGAATTGATGCGTGAATTGTGCGGCAAGGATGCCAATATTATCTGTAAAATCGAATCTCCTTCAGGTGTCGACAATCTTGAAAGCATCATTGAATGCACGGATGAAATTCTCATCGACCGTGGTGATCTGTCCCGTCGTGTGCCGATTGAGCGCATTCCGTTTTTGCAACGCCGCATCATTGCAACAGCCAGGAGCATGAAGACACCGGTTTTTGTTGCCACCAATCTTTTGGAATCTATGGTGACTACGCAATCTCCCACCCGCGCAGAAGTCAACGACGTCGTCAGCACTTTGGAAATGGGCGCCAGCGGTCTCGTCCTTGCTGCTGAAACAGCAATTGGAGGATATCCGGTGCAGGCAGTGCGAATGATCAGATCGCTCATGAATGAGTTCGAACGCTGGACACCAAACACCAGCATTGCTGATTTATTGCGAGATTAATCGATGTCTGTAAAACGTCCCTATACTTTGTGGCTAATGGGACCGACTTCTAGTGGCAAATCAACAATTGCTGAACATTTCATCGAAGCTCTAAAGAAAAACAATATTCCTGTGCTTCATTACGATGGTGACGAAGTTCGAGATTTATTCGGCAAAGACTTTGGATTTGAGGAAAATAACCGAGGGCGTGTGGTTGAAACTTTGGCCCATCTTGCACGCAAAGCCAACGACGCCGGTATCGATGTCGTAGTTTCTGCCCTCACCGCCCATCAGTCAGCGCGAAAATATATTAACGACAACATACCAAATCTATTGATAGGGCATGTTGAGTGTTCAATAGAAATTTGCGCTGAAAGGGATCCAAAAGGTCTTTATGCGAAAGCAAAAAATGGGGAAATTGATACATTGATTGGCTATAACAGCAAATATATTGCTCCTACCGATCCAGATATTAAACTCAATACAGAATGCAGCAGTGTAGAAGAAAACACCGAACGCCTATTGGAATTTTTAGACATTCCCATAGATTGAGTTTTTGATCATGCGGTAGCCTTTGATCAATTCAGCGATGCCGACATCCAAAGAATGAGCCGGTGCGTAGCCGGTCGCCTCAATCTTTTCATTGGAGACTATGTAGTCCCGCTTATCCGGGTCTTCGCCAATCGGTGCTTCCATGAAGACAAAATTCGAAACCTGTTCTTGGATCTTTTCGCAAAGCTCCCATTTTGACAGATTGGCATCGGACAGACCGACATTATAGGCCTCACCCCGCATATCATCGAAATTGGCGATGGCGTGTTTGAAGGCGCGCGCGACATCCCGGATGTGAATATAGTTCCGTTTGAAATGGCTTTCGAACAAGACGACCGCTCGATCATTAACGGCACGATAAACAAAATCGTTGACCAACAGATCGATCCGCATGCGGGGCGCCATACCGAAGACAGTTGCCAGGCGAAAACTCAATCCATTCTCTCGGGCGAGCACTAATTCCTCAGCTTCAACCTTGGTTTTGCCATAAAGCGTGATCGGATTAAGCGGCGACTCCTCGGTGCAATGTTTACCGGCCTCGCCAATGCCATAGCCGGAATTCGTGATCGGCATCAGCACCCGCTGATCCTTGCTCAGCAGTCCCATCAATGTTTCCACCGCGTCGCGATTGGTTGAGGTTGCGCCCAGCTGATCATTGTTACACATCGGCGCCCCGACGAGAGCCGCCAACGGAATAACGATGTCGGCGTCTTTAACCAACGGCTTCAATAAATTTGCGTCTCGCGCATCACCGCGATGGACATCGAAGTTAGGATCGGCACAGACATGGCCAAGACTGTTTTGTTTGAACATGAAGCTATCGAGGACAGTTACCGTATGCCCATCGGCTAAAAGTTCCGGTACCAGGATTGAGCCGAGATAGCCGGCGCCACCAGTAACAAAAATAGTAAAGTTTTCTGACATCTGTTTTCTCTTTTAAAAACGGTCTAGCACGTCACGCAATTTATCAATTTCATCGGTTAAATCGAACGGATGATTGCCGACAAAGAAACCCTGATCATGGGCCAAATTACCATTGGTCATTTCGCCCACTAACTCATAATCAAAATACTTAATCGCCTCATGGCGTGGAAAGCAGCCACCGGTAATGATGCGAAAACCGATATCGGCTGCGTTCAACGCCGCCATAACTTGGCTGCGATCCAAATTCTTCGCCGGGTTCAGGATAATGGTAAAACAAAAGCTCGACGATTTGCCATTTTCCCGTTGAATGATGAAGCGGTCATCACTGCCAAATAACGTTTGGAAGTGAGCCAAGTTCTTGCGTCGCGCTGTCGTAAAGTCCGGCAATTTCTTCAATTGCTCAATACCAATCGCCGCATTGATCTCCTGTGGGCGCACATTATAGCCGGGCAGGATAAATCGATAGGCTTCGAAAAAATCATCGTCACGCGGCTCGATAAGCTGAGAGCCTGCCGGCACATCACGCGTCCAGCCATGCGCCCTGATGCTCCGCGCTAAGTCGTTAAGCTCTGGATCATCGGTCAGGATATAGCCGCCCTCAATTGTTGATACGTGATGGGAAAAGAACGAACTGAAGGTGCCAATATCACCAAAAGTACCGGTCTTTTGGCCGTTTAATTCAGCATCCATCGATTCACAATTGTCTTCGAAGAAAATAAGATTATGCGCATCGGCGAAGTCACGCATCACATTGAGCGCTGCCGGATTACCAAGAATACTGACACCGACAATCATGCGTGTTTGTGGCGTGAGTGCTTCTTCTAACTGACTGACATCCATATTGAGGGTTTCAAGTTCAACGTCAATAAATCGAAGTTTGAGCCCATATTGCTGAAGTGGATGATAGGTCGTCGACCACGAGATCGCCGGCACAATAACTTCATCGCCGGCATTAAGCGGATTGTCTTTGCGGTAGAACAGACTGGCGACACCGACCAGATTAGCCGACGAGCCTGAGTTCACCATGACAGCATAGTTGCGGCCAAAATAGGCAGCAAAAGCAGCTTCGTATTCAGCAACCTTCGGTCCCATAGTGAGGCGGCCTGACGCAATCACATCATCAATCGCGGCCTTTTCTTCCGGCCCCCAGGTATCGGCTGCTAACTCATAAGTCATAGATAGTTTTACTCGCTATATTCAGGCGGTACCGGCACGCCATCGACAATGCCTTCTTCCTGCAGTTCTTGAAAAACGCTATTGGCGCATTCGAGAAGACCTTGACCAAAATCGATGCTTGGATTGTTGACCAGTTTGACGCCAATCGATGGCGAAAAAGAATACGGCGTCAGCACATAATGGCCTTTGTAATCCTGATCGAGCATTTCGATGGCCACCTGATCGTTCAGCATCTCTTTGACGAAATTAAGCAGTTCAGAATATTGGAAGCGTTCAATGCCGGTCAGAATGACATTCTGGTTACAGTATTTGTCATCTTCCAAAACATCCGCGCTGAGCTTGGCGGCATCCCGGCCATGGACGTATTCCCGCTCTTCCGAGCCATCGCCCTGGAAGGAAATTTTTTGCTCCGTCAACGCTTCACGCAAAATCCGGTAGATGCGGTTGTTGGAATCAGCGCGCTCACCATAGACCGAGCCATAGCGCACGATGGTGTAATCCATCCCGTACTGCTCGCCATATTGCTCGACAATCAGCTCGGATGATTTTTTCGATGCACCATAAAAAGCCCCTTTGTGGGAAAACACATAAACCGAGCTGGCATACATATAGCGCTTAACGCCAGCGTTGCGCGCTGCATCCAAGATATTGAGATTGCCGATAACATTGAGGGTGACCGTTTCAACTGGCTTATCGATTGAATCGTTGAGATCTGCCAGTCCAGCAAAATTATACACCACCGCCCGGCCTTTAACTGCTTTCGCCACCGCATCGACATCCATAATGTCGCCGACGATCATCGCCGCCTTACCATTCACATAAGGAGATTTATTGAGATCAAAAACAGTGACGTCGTGTCCGCGAGAGATTAGCTCGTCAACGACGTAGGAGCCTAGAAATCCAGCCCCGCCAAAAACCACAATTTTCATCTTACCCCCTTCTCTCAGCCCGCAAAGTGACCAACCAAATGATGGATCGCGCTACGTCCCATGGCCAGCATTGCCTCATTGGATGACCCGCCGGTATGTGGTGTCGAAATTAAATTCGGCAGCTCAATAAATTCACGATCATCGCTCGGTTCAGTTTCGAACACATCAATCGCCGCACCCGCAATATCACCATTTATCAGCGCCTGTTTCAAATCCGTTTGCACCACCAGTCCGCCCCGCGCGCAATTGATGAAATAAGCGGTCTCTTTCATTTGCCCGAAGACATCGGCGTTAAAAAGGCCACGCGTTGAATCGTCAAGCGGTGTGTGGACAGTGATGATATCAGCCTCGGCATAAATTTCTTCTTTGGTTCGCTCAATCAATCCATGGATTTGGTAGTAGTCGGACTGGTCAATGATATCGTTGACCAATATCTTACAGCCAATCGGTTTCAAAAGATCGACGAGATCTTTGCCGATAAAACCGACACCGATGATACCGACGGTTCGGCCAGAAAGATCGAAACCACCATTTTTATTCCAGTCGTTATGAGCAACCAGATTGCGGGCGGAAAACAATACGTGACGGGACAACCCCAGCATAAAACAAAGCGTCATCTCGGCGACGCAGCGGCGATTGACGCCGCCGGTCCAGCCAATCTTTACGTTATGTTTGTCTGCCGCCGCCTGATCGACATTATCCAAACCGACGCCATACCTGGCCGCTATTTGCAGATCGGGACATTGAGACAGCACAGAATCGACGACGGGCTCCAAACCAACGACAACACCAGCGGCATCGCCGACATAGGCTGCAAAAGTTTCAGCATTGAAATCGACACCTTCCTCATTGAACTCAGCTTTTGGAAACTCGGCCAGGAGCTCTTCACGCAGCACAGGATGCTTGGAGAAACTTTTGGACGAGACTTTTATTTTCGCGTTATGTGACATTGGTTCTTAAGCTTTTCCTGCTAGTTCAAGGACAGCGTTGATAATATGAGGCGTATCAATGCCATAGAGATCGTGCAGCGTATCCCGATCGCCATTGACCACTTCAAAGCCATCGCGCATGCCGAGACGTTTCATCGATTTCAGCACATTATGATCAATCAGCGCTTCGGCAACCGCACTGCCCATGCCACCCTCCAACAATTGTTCTTCGACGGTCAACACCGTATCATAGCCGCCCAAGACCTTGCTCAGCCCCTCGCCATTAATCGGTTTGACCCGGAAAAGATCAATCACGCCGGCATCGACGCCTTTTTTGGTGAGCGTTTCCTGCGCTCTCAAGGCTTTCTGCACCAACGCGCCGCAGGCGACAATCGCAACTTGTTGGCCTTCGACGATATGGCCGAATCCTTGATCATAGACTGCCTTAAAGCCGCCGTCATAAAGCGGTGCCTGACCTTGCCTATCGAGTCGAATGTAGCGAAAATCCGGATCAGCGATCGCGACTTTGGCGATCTCCTTGGCAGCTTCCGCATCCCCCGGGGTCAACACTTCAATACCGTTCAGAGCCCGCATGCAGGCAATGTCTTCCGGGGTGAAATGGGTGAGCGTCGCATGGTCGTAGCCAAGCCCGACACCGACGGCGATCATCGTCACCGGCAAATTCATCGAGGCGATGACACACTTCACCTGCTCATAACATCTGGCGGTTATGAACGGCGCCATCGCATATAAGAAAACTTTCTTGCCGCTAAGCGCCAAACCGGAGGCCAAATCCACCATGTTCTGCTCGGAGATACCGGCATGGATAAATTGATCCGGCAGATCGGCGCGCAAGCCATCAAGCGCCGCCGCGCCTAAATCGGCACTGATGAATAAAATATCCTTATCTTTGCGTGCGGCGTCACAGATCGTATCGATCACGGCGTCACGCATAAGTTTGGGGAGAGGTTGAGCGTCCATTTATGCCCCCAACCCTAATTCGGTTCGCGCCTGGGCGATTTGCTCGTCGCTTGGCATGCGGTTATGCCATTCCGACCGCCCTTCCATGAAGGATATTCCCTTGCCCTTTACCGTATTGGCAATAATCGCCAGCGGCTTGCCATCGGTTTTGCCAACGCGATCAAAGGCCGGCATTAAATCGTCGAAGGAATGACCGTCGATGGAGATAGCTTCCCAACCAAAGCTCCGCCATTTTTCTTCCATGTCACCGAGTTCGAGCAAATCTTCAGTTCTGCCCAAAATACAAAGCTGATTACGGTCAACGATGGCAATCAGATTATCAAGCTTGCGATGGGCAGCGAACATGGCTGATTCCCAGATCGAGCCTTCGTAACATTCACCATCACCTAAAATAACAAACGTCCGGTAATCCTGACCATCTTGCCGGGCCGCCATGGCAAATCCCGCCCCCATGCCAATACCATGACCAAGCGAGCCTGAAATGCCTTCAATGCCGGGAATGCGGAAATCAGCATACATGCCTAATAAGCCACCGGGCTCGGTAAAGCGTTCAAGTTCTGATTTCGGATAAAAGCCGAGATCAGCCAAGATCGGATATTGCACCATCGCCGCGTGGCCTTTGCTGACAATGATGCGATCGCGCTCCGGATCATCCGGCTGACCTTCGGTAACCTTGGCAACGCCACCGTAATAAAGCGCCACCATAATCTCGGTGCAGGAATAACAGGACGGAATGTGCCCCTTCTTCTGGCGCATTACCATTTCAAATAGTTCCTGGCGCAACCAATGGGCCTTAGCTTGCAGATCGTTTACGTTCAATTTTATTTTCCCGTTCTTAGGCGACGCCATTTAAGCAGCGTCATCTTCTTCCAATAGCTTTCGTTTCAGCGGAATCGCCGCCATGCGTTTAATATGATCAACAACATCCTTACCAAATTTTTCCTTTAGCAAATCAAGATAGGGCTGATGGGCAAAATAGGTGTCAAAGGCTTGATCCCGGAAGGCCAAAATTTCGGCCGCGCTGCAATGTTGATTGGCCAAAGGTTTGGCATTGTAGCCGTGCTGCGAGAAATCCTTCCATGTGTCAGGTAGTGCAATACCGTCACGGATTGCATCGCCATAAAGCGGCGAGCCCGGATAGGCCATGGCCGAGTAAAAATTAGCAAACTCGCAATTGAGTTCCAGCGCCAGGTCAAAGGTTTGCTGCATGCGTTCGATGCTGTCATCAGGCAGGCCGAAGATATAATTACCGATGATATAGATACCGGCAGCCTGAATGCGGCGGACAACATCTTTAATCTCATTATTACCGTAAATTTTATCGGCGCCGTCGCGGACATGATCGCTGGCACTTTCGATGCCCAAGCACAGCCAGTTCACGCCGGCAGCTTTGAGCTTATCGAGAAATTCATCCTGCACCGAATCGACCCGCGCATA
>CAJWAR010000088.1 GCA_913020445.1 uncultured Rhodospirillaceae bacterium | reverse complement strand
TCCAGGAATTTATGCAGCACAGAGTTGCTGCCACTCAACAAGAGCAGCTTCACGTTGAACCTTATATGTATTCCTAGAATTTAGATGGCGTTCTTTGTTGAAGTGGTTGAAAATCGACAAGTGGATTGAGGCAAATTTTTGTAGACTTCGCATTCGTCGAAATCGCAGCATTGCAAATTCTCGTCGTCGGAATGGTAAATGAGAATTCTCAGCTCGGTTGTTGACCCAACGCCCCGTCTTCTGAATGTTTGCATTTCCAATTAATTTCATTGCAGCTCTATATGATGGAAGTTTATCAGTTACGATCGATTTTGGCTGACCAAAACGTTTCATCATTTTCTTAAGGAATATCAACGCTGCTTTGCGATCGCGTCGCTTGGAAACAAAGGCTTCCAGAACTTCACCTTCATGATCAACGGCGCGCCAAAGATAATGCGTCTCGCCGTTGATCTTTACAAAAACCTCATCCAGATGCCACTTCCAATTCGAATAATTGGCGGAAGGATGGATTCGTTTCTTACGTATCTCATGAGCGAACATTGGACCAAATCTGTTCCACCAATATCGGATCGTTTCGTAGCAGATATCGATGCCGCGCTCGTGGAGCAGATCTTCAACATTGCGTAAAGAAAGTGGAAATCTAACATACATCATCACAGCCAAACGGATGATCTCGGGCGATGTTTTGAAATAGCGAAAAGGGTTGTGATTTTTCATCCAAGAAAGTTACGAATTTAGGGTACAATCGTCAAAACCGATTTTAATCTGATAGGGACCCGGTATGCGGACTTCATCAGGGCCAGCGGTAAAAGAGCCGCGCAAACAGGCCGGACACATGACCGCTCCCCACTGGATCATCAAAGTTCATTTTTATCTTGCAAAAAAGGAGCCGTCCACACATGACAGTGCCATTGATATAACAGGGATTTGGTTTTCAAGAACAGAGAAACTAAACCACATTTTCAAAGCGTTCGACCACGGTTGACAAGACTTCATCGCCGTCGCGTTTCCACCAGTTTTCGGCAGAAAATATTTCAACCTCAATAAGGCCGAGATAGCCGGCATCTTCGACCATCTGCCGCATGGCCGGCAGATCAATGACTCCATCACCCATCATGCCGCGATCAAGTAATAGATCAGTAGTCGGCACCAGCCAGTCGCAAACATGAAAGCCGAGGATACGGCCTTTGGCGCGGGCGATTTCCGTCGCCAAATTCGGATCCCACCAGACGTGATAGGCATCGACGGCAACACCGACGCCGTCGCCCAACTCATCACAAAGATCATTGGCCTGGGCCAACGTGTTGACGCAAGCCCGATCAGCAGTAAACATTGGATGCAGCGGCTCAATTGCCAGCGGCATTTTGCAGGCACGGGCATGGTCGAGCAATTTGCCGATACCGTCCCGCACTTGATTACGGGCATTACCGATGTCTTTGGAGCCGTCTGGAATTCCGCCGACCACAAGAACCAAACAATTTGCGCCAATGGCGACCGCTTCATCGACGGCTCCGCGATTGTCATCTAGGGCAACTTGGCGGCCTTTTTCATCGGGGGCTGTGAACATACCGCCCCGGCAGAGCGCTGAAACTTCCAGCCCATTGTTACTGATCATTTTTGCCGCAGTATCAACGCCAAGTTCGTGCAGTTTGTCCCGCCATGGATCAAGCGCCGGCACACCGTGGCGCGCACAGCCTTCGATGCATTCTTTTAAACTCCACTGATTAACCGTGGCAGTATTTAGAGACAAACGCGCTTTGGTGAGTTCAGACATATTTAAGCGGCCACTCCGTGTATCGTCATGACGTTTTCCATACGTTCAGCCGCCAGGTCAGGATTGCGCAACAATCCAGCTTTGTCAGCCAATCGAAACAGCTCGGCCAAGTGAAGCGTCGAGCGCGTGCCTTCCTGCCCACCGACAACAAGAAAATGGTCTTGGTGGCCATTGAGGTAGGCCAGAAATACCACACCGGTTTTATAGAACCGCGTTGGAGCTTTAAAAATGTGCCGGGAAAGCGGCAAGGTCGGCTCAAGGAGGTCGTGATAGCCAGCCATATCCTGCTTGCCCATGGCAGCCAAAGCGGCACTGGCAGCTGGCGCGATGGCATCAAAAATACCCAGCAAGGCATCTGAATAACCATCATCATCGCCGGCGATCAGTTCCGGAAAATTAAAATCATCGCCGGTATACATGCACACGCCCTCCGGCAGCTTATTACGCATGACGATTTCTTTTTCGGCATCCAGCAGTGAAACTTTCACGCCATCGACTTTGGCTGCATTGTGGGTCAGCATCTCCAAGCACGTATCCATGGCGGCCCAATGATCCTCGGAGCCCCAATAACCAGCCAGCGCCGGATCAAACATTTCGCCCAGCCAGTGAATAATCACCGGCTCTTTGACCTGGCTTAAAATGCGGTCATAGACTTTTAGATAATCTTCGGGTGAAGTTGCGGCTGCAGCCAGGGCCCGGCTTGCCATCAGGACAATACGCCCACCGGCGCCTTCGATGGCTTCGCATTGTTCTTCATAAGCAGCAATGACATTATCTATAGTGACATCCGGGCCGGGCTCCAGCTGATCGGTGCCGCCGCCGCTCGCCAATAAGGCAACGCCGTTATTCTTCTCAAAGTCCTGCGCAGCATCAATCGAGCGTTTAATCAGTTCCAGCGAATTCGGCCAGTCCACACCCATGCCGCGCTGGGCAGTATCCATGGCTTCAGCGACACCCAGGCCAAGGGAATACAGATAGCGGCGGTATTCGATGGTCGCATCCCAATCTATCGCGGTATCAAGGGACGGATTGCCATCGTGCAGAGGATTGGCCACCACATGGGCGGCGGAGTAGGCAATGCGCGGCATGGTGTTGGGGCTGGCGACCTCAAACGCCTTGGGATCACCTAGCATATAGTTCTCGGTTGAGCCGTCAGCAGTGGGTAAGGTGACTTCGGCCATGTAGTTAAGCCTCCAAATCCGGAATATCGATCCAGCGGCGCTCCGCCCAGCTTTGCATGCCGAGCTCAGCCAATTGTACGCCCTTGGCGCCTTCAAGCAGGGTGTATTTCCACGGGGCATCTTCAAACAGATGCCGGATAAACATCTCCCACTGAACTTTAAAGCCGTTATCGAAATCCATATGAGCGGGAACTTCCGACCAATCGGCGAGAAAATCATTGGTGCGTGGCTCATCGGGGTTCCAGACGGGCTTTGGCGTATCAGCCAGGGACTGCGCCACACATTTATGCAGCCCAGCCACGGCGGAGCCTTTAGTGCCATCGACTTGGAAGGTTACCAGATCGCTGCGGTTAACTCGCGTGCACCAGGAGCTATTGATTTGGGCAATAATGCCGCCTTCCAATTCAAACGTCGCATAGGCGGCATCGTCGGCATCCGCCTCATAGGCTTCGCCATTTTCGTCCCAGCGTTTTGGGATATGGGTGGCGCCTAAGCAGCTGACAGATTTGACCGCGCCGAAAATGTTCTCCATTACGTAGCGCCAGTGACACAGCATATCGAGAATAATGCCGCCGCCATCGGCATTGCGGTAGTTCCAGCTCGGCCGTTGCGCCGGCTCGTCATCACCTTCAAAGACCCAATAGCCAAACTCACCTTTGACCGACAGGATGCGGCCAAAAAAACCCTCTTCAATGAGATGTGCGAGCTTCAGCAGCCCCGGCAGAGACAACTTGTCGTGGACAACGCCGTTCTTGGCGCCGGTTTTGGCGGCATGGCGCACGACGTCCATTGCCGTTTCAAAATTTTCGGCAATCGGCTTTTCGCAATAGATATCCTTGCCGGCATCCATGGCTTTTTTGAGCAGCTCGACCCGCAGATTGGTTGACGCCGCATCGAAAAACAGCCGGTCATCTGAATTAGCCAAAGCCGCATCCAAATCGGTTGTCCAGCGTTCGACATTGTGTTCCTTGGCCAGGGCCTCAACTTTTTCCGCGTTGCGGCCCACCAAAATAGGGTCCGGCATCACCCGGTCGCCATTAGCAAGCTCAACACCACCTTGCGCCATTATCGCTAAAATGGAGCGGATAAGGTGCTGGTTGGTGCCCATACGGCCGGTCACGCCGTTCATGAGAATCCCTAGTCTGATTTCAGTCATTCTCGTTAGTCCTCGGTGTTGATTTATGATGGTATTTTTTGATTAAAATATAGCACTTTCATTAAATAAGTAACTAAATAGATAGTATTGTAAAAGGCAAAAAATTTAGCCGGATTTAGGCCGTAGATACCCAAGAATAACATCAATACAATGGTTAAGGCGTTCCTCTAAGGCGGTTTTTGAGCTTAGTTTGCGGCCAAAAATTGTACTGAGTGTGTAGACGTTCGACAGATAAAAATAGGCGACTGAGGCGACGGTAATATAAAATTGAACCGGATCGACATTTTTTCGAAATTCACCCGCTTTCTCACCACGTTTTAAAACATCTTTCATCAGATCAACAAAGGGCGAGTGCATCTGTTTGATCTTTTTGGATTTTTTGATGTGCTCGGCTTTGTAGAGATTTTCATTATTGAGCAAACGCATAAATTCCGGATTGTCGTGGTGATATTTAAAGGTGAATTTGACCAACTCACGCACTGCATCTTCCGGGCTTAAATTTTCTAGATCGAGTTTTTCTTCATGGGTCCGAATTTTTTCGTAAGCGCGCTCCAGCACATATAAAAACAAATCGTCTTTATTGCCGTAATAATGATAAAGCATACGCTTATTGATGCCGGCCCGGGCGGCAATTGTATCAACACGAGCGCCACCATAGCCGCCTTCCGCAAACTCCGCTAAGGCGGCTTTGTGGATAAGCTCTTTTGTTCGTTCAGGATTTCGCTTAGTGGCTTTAGCCAAAATAATTTACCCCGTCCCTGAAATCTGTTTATACTGAAAATAGCAATGTAAGTAACTATTTAGTTACTAATAGCTTACGCCTACTGCGTTTTTGTGTCAACTTGAATTAAGCCAGCTTCATGCAGACAGCCACCTATCTAAATTTTCAGCAACAAATTCGTCGTCGTTTAACTCCGGATAATCCTGATATACCCGGTCAATTTCTTCCAGCTGGCCCGGGCTCAAAGTTTCCTTCTCGTTAAGACACCAGATACCTTCAAGCAGTCCCTGGCGGCGCAACACTTCATGCACACCGGCAATGCAGCCTTTAAAATTATTTGCCACATCGAAAAAAGCCGCGTTGCAATCGGTGACCTGGCCATTCAGTACCAAAAGCTCATCGCTTAAACTTTCCTCTTTGCATTGCTGTAATATCTCAACAGCGCCTTTGACCCAGACCGACCAATGCCCCAACAGCCCGCCGGCAAATCTAAGGGTCACTTTTTCATCGCCGCGCATAATTTCATAGGGCGTGATCAAATCCATCACAATGTTGTCGTCATTGCCGGTATAGAGCGAGATGCGATCCTCGGCCTTGGCCAAGGCGACACCCCGCAAAACATCCAAAGTATGGTAGCGGTTAAAGGGCGCCATTTTAATCGCCACAACGTTATCTATCTCAACAAAACGCCGCCAGAAGTCTGCCGACAACAAAACCCCGCCGACTGACGGCTGCAGATAGAACCCGATCAGTGGCATTTCCTCGGCAATGGCTTGGCAATGCGCAATGATGTCAGCCTCGCCGGCACCCTTGAAAGCCGCCAAACTCAACAACCCGGCGTGATAACCAAGACCACGGGCAATCTCCGCTTCCGATTTCGCCTGCTCGGTTTTGCCGACCAAACCAGCGACCCGAATAATGGGATTTTTTGCCCAGCTCTCTATCGCTTCTGCGGCTGTGGTCAGTACCGGCTCATAAAGACCAACATCTCGAATCTCGAACTGTGTGGTATGCACGCCGATGGCAATACCCCCCGCGCCGGCATCTATATAATACCGGGCGAGTGCCGTTTGACGCTGGGGATTGAACTCGCGCTCTGCTGTCAGCGCCAAGGGTGAGGCCGGGATGACACAACCAGCTCGCAAGGTATTAAGCACGTCTTCCGGCCAATCCGACCAATGCAAACCCATTAGTTTTTCCTCATCCTAGTTCCGGTCCCGCCATGGCGAACATTTTCGCCGTATCGCCGGGCGGCTTGGCTCTTCCCTTTGCCATGCGTAAAAAAGGTCTTTGTGAACTAAAACCATAGTCTTTCAGCCGTTGGACGAACTCTATTTGGTGGTCAGCTGCGTCAACAAATATCCGGCCTTTTAAATTCGCCAAGGCATGATCAAGCATGATCAAGGCGCTGGCGGTATTGTCAGCGAAAATAGGTCCGATTTGACTGGCCACTCTACCGTCACGCCCCAGGAGATAGCCATCGCTGGTTTTATCTGAACAAGAAAAATTTGAACTCCGCGCCATCAAACTTTCGAGCACGGCCGGACGTTTGCCGCCAAAAACCTGACCATCTATTCTGCTAATGCCATCAACATTAACGTCATCAAGTGCTTGAGATTGGAGGTGAATTGATTCCACAGCCTCATGTTCCCAGCGCTGAAAGCCAAAATGGGGCAAAAAACCCAATGGCCGGTAGACATTTTCACCTGCTGGTGTCGCGTCCAGCACCGGCGTTAACCCCGCACTTTCAAGCTGTTCAATGCAAGACTGTAAAAGTCTCGTCGCCAGACCTTTTTTTTGCCAATCCGCTGTCACCAAAACCATGCTGATCCAGCCGAAACTATCGCCATAGGGCAGGGCTAAGGCACTCGCGACAAGGCGCCCATCCGGTGCTTCCATACCAATCGCATTTCCCGCCGTCATCATCATCTGCCAATCGGCTTCGATTTGATTCCAGTGGGCCTCCTCAGACAGCGCTAAGGCGCCCTCAAGGTGGCGCATTTCCAGATTAATAATGTCTAATGTCTCAGTAGGCACCGTCACGCGCTTCAAAGTGAGTAGGTTTACCCAAATTGGCTTGGCCTTTGGTTACCCAATCGGCCACCCAATCTATCATTTTGCTTATGGGGACAATGGGTTGGCCAAACAGTTCTTGAGCTTTGCTCGTATTGGCGAGCCACGCTGTTTCGGCTTCCTCACCAACAATATTGGGAGATTTGCCGAGACGATTACCAAACTCTTCAGCAAGCCAGCGAATGGAGGTAATATCGGAACCACTAACATTGACCGGTAAAATCGGCGTGCTGCAATGCCGGAGCATACGCAACACTTGTGAATTCGCATCACCCTGCCAAATGACATTGGCATGCCCCATTGTGACGTCGACCGGCTCACCCTGATAAACAGCATTAGCGACATCAAACAACACGCCATAGCGCATATCGATGGCATAGCTTAACCGAATAATACTGCCGGGGGTGCCAAATTGGTTGGAAAAATGCTGAAACATCCGTTCCCGGCCAACGCAGGATTGGGCATATTCACCGGGTGGATTTGGTGGCACGTCTTCGGTCGACCCACCTGAGGAAACGAAGGCGAAGGGATACACACAAATGGTCGAAAACGAAACAATGCATGAGTTCTTAAACGCTTCAGCCACTAATACTGGACAATGCACATTCATCGCCCAGGTCAGCTCCTCCGCGCCGGCAGAACCAAATTTCCGGCCCGCCATAAAAATGATGTTTTTTGGTTTTGGTAACGCCGCCAAGGCATCGCGGTCCATGAGATCCGCTTTGATGGTTTCGATGTCCCAGGATTTTAGTTTTGCCGGCAGATCTGTTTCACTAAAGCGGGCAACGCCAATGATGTTCTTTTCGGGCGCCGCGCGTTTGGCTAATCGCGCCAAGGTTGGCCCCATCTTGCCGCCAACACCCAGCACCATGATATCACCGTCTATTGCCGCCAAATCATCGATCAAAGCCTGACTAGGCCGCGACATAAACTCTTCAAGCGCCTCTTCACCAGCAAATGAATTTGGCAGATCACTTGGGTTTAAAATGTCCGTCATTCAACGCCCCTGTTTCATAGCATGGAGAAAATACCACCCTGAGTCGGTGATGGACTCAGAGCGGTAAATAGATTGCGCCTGATAGCGCCTTATCTCCGATATTAGAGGCCGGATTTCGGCATCTTAACTGACATGTCCAAATACTTATTGGTATAGGCAGCTTTGATGTCATAGGCTTTGACGTCTTTGAACGAAGACTGCACGCCGGCGTAATCATCATTCATGCGGTTTGGCGCAAAGTAGCCAATGGCATTTTTGACGCTGGTGTCATGGGTCATCAATTCAACAACCAATTTCCAGTTAGAGGTTACGTCTGATACTTTCTGACTGCCGGCTTTAGCCAGCGTTTCAATGCAAGGCTTTGGATTGGTTACGCAAGTTGCATAGGCTTTTTGCGTCACGCTGACGAAGTTTCTAACTACACCGGCATTGGCTTTCGCCCATTTACCATTGGCAATAATTGAGTTGCCATAAGGGTTGTAGCCAAGATCACGCAGGGCAACGAAACCCATATCTTCTTTGAAAATGCGCTGATAGATATAATGCACATTGTAGAAATTCGTGGTGGCATCAATGGCGCCTGATTTCAT
>CAJWAR010000087.1 GCA_913020445.1 uncultured Rhodospirillaceae bacterium | reverse complement strand
TGACAGTCTGGTCCATTTGATGGCGTACTTGCCTTCCTTGATGTACTGCTCCGCTGATTGTAGAAAGCAACCACCCTAGATTATTATCTGACAACGGGGCCAGCTATATCTCTGGGGATCTGGCCGAATGGTTGAAAGGCAAAGGCATGGGCCATGTCCGTGGAGCGCCCTATCATCCCCAAACCCAGGGAAAGATCGAGCGATGGCATCAGACGTTGAAGAATAAGATTTTATTGGAAAACTACTTCTTCCCCGATGACCTAAGAGCCAAGATCGGCACCTTCGTCGATCATTACAATCACCAACGTTATCATGAAAGCATCAGCAACCTCACCCCCGCTGATGTTTACTTCGGACGGGGCCAAGCCATTTTAAATCAAAGAGAAAGGATTAAACGAAAGACAGTTGAAACCAGGCGCTTGCATCATCGCAAATACGCCGCTTAATATAATAAACCAGATGAGACAGAGACTCCGTTAACTTACCTGCAAGTTTGTGCCAAAAACTCTGACGACGGACACAGCGGGTCAGTTAAGAGGGGCAATTGGTCCATGTAAAAAAGACTTACTCCACCACCAATCCAGCTGCCCCAATGCAGGCGATTTCAATGTTGTCGGCCGTATCGCCACTGACACCAGCAGCGCCCAATAAATCACCCCCGGTGTTCTTAATTAGCATGCCACCCGCGACCGGTAGGAATTTACCTTGCGACAAGGCCATCAGGCTTTCCCCGAGATAAGGCATACAGTCATAAAGGCCTGCGGCGTCCTAGGCGGCGGCCGAAGCAAACGGTTTACGGTCGGCTTTTCTTGGTTTAGGAGACCAAAGCGTACTTCTCGGCTTCTCTTCCATACGTTTGACCAAGTCGGTTAACTTTCCATACTCCATAACCTGTGCCAGGCAATGTTGAACACAGGCGGGTTTCAAATTACCTTTTGCCGTTCGTGAAACACAGAGATCGCAAAGATCCGTTGGTATCGGAACAAAATTAAAGGTTTGTCCGCCGTTGAGAACCTGCTCGACAACTTTGATACCAAACTCTTCTATGGCAAACCCATGTTCATAACGGCACGCCACTTCGCAAGCGAGGCAACCGGTGCAAAATTCAGTATCAATCCAAAGTCCGTTACTAGCCATTTCTTTCACCTATTCCAAAATGCTTGCTGTTTTCCTATTATGCTTCGACTCTACTAATCTGGCACATTAACGATTTTACTTGGGAGCCACCGAAACCGGTTTTCGAATAAAGTTCGCCTGGTATCAGCACGTTAACGTTGGATTCGTAAGCGCCGTAATCCTTTTCGTACACTTTTTCTGGAAACCACCAGCTATGTTGAGCCATCACGATCTTGGGATGGACTGGGCTCAATTTCACTCTCATTTTACATTTACCAAATTGATTTTCGATCCAGATCCAATCCTTATCCTCGATACCGTATTCCTTGGCAGTCTCGGGATTGAGCTCCACTGTCGGATCGGGATTCATATCCCTTAAGCTCTTGATTTGCCGATGTTCGCTATGGAAAAAAGCAATAGTCCGCGAGCCCGTGTTCAAAATTAACGGATATTTTTCCACCAGGTCGGGACGGCTGACCGGACTGTAGTCGGGTTCCGTATAGAACGGCAAAGGATCGTAATTCCAATTTTCCATCATCGATGATTTTAGCTCGATCTTTCCGGAAGGCGTATTGAAACCGGGTTCGCCATCAGGTCTCAACAGCCCTTTCTCATGACGCTTGTATGGCATGGCGTCAGAACCTTGTGGCGGCATGATCCAGTTGCGTTCACGGACTTCCTCTAACGACAAACCAGATGGTTTGAGATAGAACCGGTATAGATCATCCAAACTTTCGAACTGAAAATCTTTATTGAACCGTCCCGCAAGTTCAAAACATATTTCAGCATCGGAACGGCACTCGCCGACCCGGAGCGCGGGATGCTGGGCGGTAAGCGGCGACCACCACGCCCGAACACCGTCTCTTTCCGTGAAACTTGACGACGGCAAAACAACGTCGGCGATAGCCATTGCCGTCGGCGTCATAAAAAGATCGACGACAACGTTGAAATCCATGCCTTCGAATGCTTCACGCCAACGGTAAGGGTCCTGAGCGGCAACGACAAAATTGGAGCCAGCCACAAAGGTTGATTTTACCGGATAGGGTTTGCCCGAAAGCATCTGATCTATCGTCGCGTCCGGTTGCGCCCGCCAATGCAAATCACGAACGATGGGAAAATCATCAACGCCGATGCGTTTGGCCTGCTGTTCTTTCGGCATCATGGGGCCGTACATGGCTTCGATGGCGTCCTGCCCCATGGGGTAAGAGGTCACGCCAAACGCCGGCTTGGCCACGATTTGTCCACCGGGATTCTCAACATTACCCGTGATGCACCATAAATGATTAATGGCCTGGGCAACAGTAAATCCTTCCGGAGCAAAATCGATGGGAACACCCCATTGCAGAGCGGCCGGTTTGGCTTTGGCGTACATGCGGGCGGCTTCCACAATGAGATCTTTATCGATCCAGGTGATCTCGGAGACTCGTTCAACTGGATACTCCTTGGCCCGCTCTCGCAACTCGTCGAAACCGGTTGTCCACTTTTCGACAAATTTATGGTCATAGAGCTCTTCGCTGATGATGACGTTTAGCATACCCAAAGCAAGTGCCCCATCCGTACCGGGCCGGATCGGCAACCAAAGTTTTGCTCGCGACGCTAACCAGGTATAGTTTGGATCAATGACGATGAATTTCGATCCGCGCTTCAGACACTCAATTATCCAATGTCCATGATTGCCGTCATTACAAGTCGCCACAGGGTTTTGACCCCAGATCATATAGCACTCAGGTAGCTTCCATTCGGAATTGTCATAGCGGTCGACATGGCACTGGGAATTATCGGGTACGACAAAATCTCCTATGGCGACTTTCATCGAAAGTAGCCGCGGGTGATAGCAGGAATTTCCTGGCAGGGCTTGCATCCAATTAGGACTGCCGAAATTATATGCTAAAAATACCAGCCATCCGCCGACATCCCGTCCAGTTCCTTGAACGAAAATCGACGATTCGGGACCATATTTGTCACGCGATTCGTTCATACGGCTTTGGATCAAATCCAAAGCCTCTTCCCAAGTCGCTTGTTCAAAAGTATTGGTCCCCCGCTCGCCCCGGCGGATCAATGGATGCATCAACCGGTCTTTATGATGCACATACTCGGGCAATGCGAGCGCCCGCGGGCAAAGCGTTCCCTGATTGTAGGGATGACTTTCCTGGCCCTCCACTTTCACGAGCTCACCGTCTTTGATATGCAGATTTACGCCACAACCGCCATGGCAGCCAGCGCCAGCGGACCAGACTGTAGAAGAAACAATTTTTGTTTCGGTTTCTGATGTTTTAGATTTAGTCACCATGGTTTTCTCCATCACAGTTGATCAATTTTTTCCAATGATACTTATGAAAGCGCCTTAAATCACTATGACAATTGCAATTTAAATATGGTCCACCTGGGCCTGTACTGCAATTGCAATATGGTCCACCTGGACCTGTACCATAAAAGTGGAGAGTTGCCTCCTCAATTAACCGGCCATACTTTCATACTTTACCGGGCTGATGCTACCCAGATATAAATGTCGACTGACTGCCAATTTAATCCAAAAATTAAACCCGACGGCACAGCTACGCTACGTTATGGCCCAAGAATGCGTCAATTAGACTCGGATCGCTTAGAAGCTCTGAACCCGTACCTTCATGGGTAATACGACCAGATGAAATCACATACCCGTAATCTGCAATTTTCAAAGCCTTGGAAGCATTTTGTTCAACCAATAGAATGCCGATATCGTCAGCTCGCAGGTTTTCGATACATTCAAATATCTGAGACACAATCAACGGCGCCAAGCCCAAAGACGGCTCATCTAACATTATCAATTTGGGATCAGGCATAAGAGCCCGTCCAATCGCCAGCATTTGTTGTTCGCCGCCACTTAAAGTTCCAGCTATCTGTTTCTTTCGTTCATTTAAAACGGGAAACATCTCATAGACCGATTTTATATGCGCTGATGTCCCATCTTCCGACTGAGTAAAACCGCCCATTTGCAAATTTTCTTCAACAGTCATTGGTGCTAAAATACCACGGCCTTCTTTAACCAGAGAAATTCCGCGACGCGCTAGTAAGTGACTGGGAAGATTGGTAATTGAATTGCCTTCAAACTCAACCTGGCCGCAGGTAGCTCGTAGAACTCCGGCAAGTGTTTTAAGCAATGTCGACTTTCCGGCGCCATTGGCCCCAATCAAAGTAACTATTTGCCCAGTTTCCACCTCTAGCCCTACACCGTGAAGAACTTCAATTTGGCCATATCCGGCATGTATGTCAGATGCCCGCAACATCAATCTTTTTCCTTACCGAGATACGCTTCGATAACATCCTTATTCTCACGTAATTCGGCAGGTGTACCTTGGGCAATAAGTTTCCCGAAATTCAATACAAAGATATGATCACACCGTTCCATAACTAATTTCATATCGTGTTCAACGAGTATAACGTGCAAGCCATTTCGCCTTAATTCGTCAACACGAACCCAAAGCTCCTCGGTTTCCACTTCATTCATACCTGCTGCAGGCTCATCTAGAAGAAGCAGTCTCGGTTTCATGGCACAGGCGCGAGCGATCTCCAATCTTCGCTGCTCACCATAAGAAAGATCCGTGCTTACAAGATCACGTTTCTCCCATAATCCCATTAGATCAAGCAAGTACTCTAAATTATTATTCAAATCCGCTTCGTCCTTGCCACGTGACCAGAACAAAGACTTCAGACCTCCAAATGACGCTCGGTAATTTTGTGCCGTTGCCACATTTTCTCTGACCGTCATATTCCCAAACAACCGAATATTTTGATAGGTTCGCGCAATACCGAGGCGCGCTATTTCGTATGGCTGGAATGACGTTATGTCTTGTTCAAAGAATTGAATTGAGCCTCTAGAAGGTTCTAGGAAACCTGTGAGAACATTGAATAATGTGGTTTTGCCAGCGCCGTTGGGCCCGATAAGGCCGTAAACAGATTCCTCGTCTATTGTCAGGTTGATACTGTCTATGGCCTGAACGCCGCCGAAGCTTTTTGATAAATCAATTAGTTCCAGAGCACTCATCGTTTAAGCCTCACTACAAGGCCTCGCAAAAAAATTCTGGAGAGCAATCCGTTGGGACGTAATATCATCAGGATAATAAGCGCCGCTCCGTATACGCTTAATCGCCATTCATCCATAAACCGCAGCATTTCAGGTAGCAAACTAAAAATTATCGCGCCCAGCATGGCGCCCCAAAAAGTCTGCATACCGCCCAATATCACAAATAAAACGGCCATCGCCGAAACCAAAAATGAGAAATTGCCCGGTTCAATATACAAAAGATGATGAGCACTGAGTCCACCTGCCAGTCCGGCAATAAAAGCTCCTATTCCGAAAGCCATGACTTTAATCGCCCGTATATTGATCCCGATTCCCTGAGCCGCATACTCGTCCGATGCAATGGCGTCAAATGCGCGGCCTATACGAGATTTTTCAATTGCCCAAAGGCCCACCGTCACCACAAACACGGTGATCAATACCATTTCGAACGTTGTGCCGAACAGGCCTCTCATTCCGTAGGCGCCGCCTGTGGGCTCAAAATTTATAAAAAAAGCACGTACCGTTTCACCAAATCCGAGCGTTCCCAATACCAAAAAAAAACCGTGCAATCGCAAAACAGGGATACCTAACGCTATTCCAACCGCGCTGGATGTAAAAGCTGCGATAATAAGCGCAATTGGCAAAGGCATGCCTAAACGAACCGTAAAATATCCCGAGCAGAACGCGCCAATCGCCATGAAACCAGCATTTCCGAGAGAAAGCTGACCTGTGGCTAAAATTATATAAGCGCTGTAAGCCATCAGGATATTAACGCCCATCTGCGTCAATATGCCTTCCATGTACATACTCATGATCGATTTCCCGAAGGTTGCGGGAACAAACCGGCTGGCTTCAACACGATAAAACCGAAAAATAACGAGAAGACAATTAGATCTCGATAACTGGCATCCAAATAGGCGTCATTGAGAACCTGAACTAGGCCAATAAGAATTCCTCCGATCATTGCGCCTCTTAGGTTTCCTAGTCCACCAATTACCATTGCCACCATACCGATGAGACCCAAACGAATGCCGATAAGCGGGGTAATCTGAGAATAAACTACGGCGGTCAATACTCCAGCGATCCCGGCCAAGGCGCCCGCAACGAGAAAAGTAACGAGAACGACATTTTTTGTGTTTACACCTAATAGACCAGCGACTTCCGGATCTATTGCGGTGGCTCTAAGGGCACGTCCCAGTTTCGTCCTGTAGATTACGATATCTACCGACAACATTACGGAAAAAGATATGACTAAAATTATGACGTGAATTGAAGAAAGAAGAATACCGCCAACTTCGTACTGGGTGACGGCTTCGATATTTGGGTATCGAGAGGGATCGGAACCCCAGATCTGGGTAGCGACATTTTGCAGTAATATGCCAAACGCAATAGTGCTTAACATTGGAGCTAAAAAATGAGCGTTTCGCAGTGGATAGAAGCATGATCTTTCCACAAGAACATTGATCGCGGCGGATGTCACAAGTCCAGCTATAACCGCCAGAATTAACGGTGCACCGAATGAGGCTGCGGCAACGCCCGCAAATGCTCCAAACATAAAGACATCCCCATGCGCTATATTGAGCTTATCAAACACACCAAGAACAAGAGTAAGTCCAAGGGCAATCAAGGCGTAGGTGCTGCCAAGAAGTAAGCCGTTTGCTAGCTGCTGTGCTAACATGAGGATGTCTTTGTTTTAGTCGGATAGTGTCAGTTGACTACTCTATAAGTTTCCATGCCTGATCTTTGATTTCAAAAACATGTACGTTCTTTTTTCCGTCTCCTACTTTATTGAAACCATCGCTGGCAATTCCATTAAAAGAACTCATTGCGGCAAAATGATCTTTCACAGCGATTCTCTTTTTAGCGAGATCACTCGTGCCGGGTTTTATGCCTTTGGATTTAATTGCATCCACAATCATATAAACAGCATCGTAGGAGTTTACCGGATAGTAGTCAGGCTTTGCCGTGAATTTTCCCGGGTGCAAAGTCTTGGCGAGCTTCTTGTAGGATTTAATAAAAGATACACTGCGGGCATCCTTCAACTGGCTGCTCCAGATACTGCCGGCAATTGTACCAACAACCGCATTCCCGCCTTTTTCCGGCATGTTGCCTTCAATCAACGGGGCTGTTCCAAAAAAGGGCTGTTTCATCCCCTGGCGTCGCGCTTCGGTGATAATATTCAGTGCGTCCGGACCAAGGGCGCCAAGACCAACTGCATCGGGATTTAAGGCTTTTAGTTTCGTTATCTGGGCAGTGAATTGGGCGTCACCAGTCTGGAATGTCACCGGTTTCTTTTCGTTTATAACGGTCAAACCTTCTTTCTTCAGAACGCCCGGGAATACTTTTGTACCGATAGCACGTGCTACGGCATCTTTAATATCGACAACCAATGCAATCCTTTTGGGATTATGTCTTTTCTTAACCGCTCTGGCGACCGCAACGGCGATTTTATCTTCCGTGAGCGTATTTCTAAATGCGAAAGGACGATTAGCAGCAGCGACACCAGGTTTAGAAGAAGCCACGGCCACTTGGACTATGCCAATCCGATTGCCAAGAGGAAATGTCGATTCCGCCACACCACTGTAATGAGGTCCGACGATTGCCAAAACCTTGTCATCCCCGGCAAGTTTGCGTATGGCATTTACGGCATCATGCGGTTTGCTACCGGAGTCAGCAAATATCATCTCCAATTTAGTGCCGCCAATACCACCTTTGGCATTAATTTCGTTGACTGCAACTTGGGCACCAATTACCTCGCGTTTGCCCGCATCAGCGCCACTACCGGTGATTGGAACACATAATCCTATTCGGTGGGTATCCTGAGCGTTAACGGTTTCGGGAAATACCAAAATGATGGTCAAAAATAATACAAGAAAATAAAGCGATTTGAATCGTGACATTTTAAGCCTCCAAAATTTTTTTTTTAGGTTTTTAGTAGGTTAAGTAATTATCGTTGTTCTTAAACAAGACAACACATTTTGCAACAATTACAAAGATGCCATCAGAGCCTATGTGCTTAAGAATTTGTTGTAATTGATCAGGGTCAATGTCCAGGTCAGCGAGCCGCTCGTAATTTGACCGGAACGGAAGGCGCCATCTCTGATCAGCTTGTAGAGATCAAGAATAACTACCTGGCTTAAATCCGGTATCCGTTGATAATGCTTTCCGGCTTCACCCCCCGCGGCACTGTCAGAAGAAAATCGACTTTGACGATGTCGTAGCACTCTCATAATGTTTTGAGATGAAAAATCATAATCCTTTCCGATATTTCAAGACGTCGCCTGAGATCATTCGTCTCACTGTGATGATGTATGTCAGATTTCCACTTTCGCTTCGTAACGTCGAAG
>CAJWAR010000086.1 GCA_913020445.1 uncultured Rhodospirillaceae bacterium | reverse complement strand
TCCTCGAAAGTAGCGACGTATGTTCCGCTCACGGTAACGAGCAACGACGGGTTCCCGACTTCGCGAACAGGCGAGTGCTCTATAGACATTGTGCTCGTCCTCTTGATGTAATCAATTCGAACTGAACACAGCGTGCTATAGGCGAAAAATCCCACAAAGACTTTTTTTGAAGATTTAATTGATAAAAATCAAAGAGTTATAAGGAAAAAATTCGCCTGAATTTGCCTGAATTCGCCTGACTTCATTTAGTGCGGACTTTTTCGTGCCATTTTGAATCGATTTCATTGAGGACCCGCGCCACCGTTCCCGCGTTACCGTCAACCGATTGAGCAATTGAGTGCACCAATTTTTCTTTTGTCGAAATTTCTTTTGATATCGTTGTATTCAACACCGTTTTATACCATCCCAAATTCCTCTGCCTCGTATGCGGAGTTTTGAAAATCTCATTGATCTTTTCGATGATTGATTCTGGTACTTCAATCTCCGGTGCCTCCTCATCGTTTTCCGAGATTGGTTCAGCGACAGAAGTAACCGGTAATAAAATCCAAGCGTCGGTCGGAAATCCGTCATGGTCTCTAACAGAAATTTTACCTGTATCGAAATTCTCCCCCGAATCGAGAATGTCCCAGTCGTCTTCGGTAAGCCACACAATTCGACCGCTGGGTGTCCACGCCGCCGCTTTTAGTGTCCCTGCAAGGAAATTAGTTAAGTAACGATCTGCGACAAATTCTCTGCGACCTAGTAGTTCCGAATTATTCTTTATGTTACTAGCGGTCTCCGTGAAAATGTATTGTACTTCTTTTTGGTCAGATCTTCGATTTGCGTCGTTCGTTTTCCCTTTTCTCTCTCGGCGGGACAGGATGATTTTTTGAAGTTCCGCTTTCCATTGATCTTCAGACTTTGCCTCGATCTCTTCGCCTGTCCACTGATCACCAAAAATTTCTCGGCCGAGCCGGTCCATACCTTCGAACAGGGTAATAAAACCGTCTGGTAAATTATTTGGGCATTTCACCTGCACCTCCTACATGGTGCTCCTACATTCGGGAGACGCGGCGGCCGGCGTAGGGGCCGGTTTTCGCTGATCAAGCTAGCCGCGCCTATTCCAATTACTTGTTCACCACCGCAAGCGGACCTTTTCTTCCCGCAGCCTCAAGCACTTGCTGTCCATGCTGCTCAAATACTTCTCTGGCAGCATCTTCTCCTAGCCGCGCATAAATCATTGTCGTGGAAATATTAGAATGGCGTAGTGCACTCTTGACTAAATTCAGATCGACGCCAGCTTGTGACATCCAACTACCTGTTGTGCGGCGGAGGTCGTGTATTCGCAATCCCTCAATACCAGCGGCCTTACAAATCCGGCGCCATGGTTTATTGATATTAACTAGTGGCCGGCCCTTTCTCAGACCCGGTAATAGGTAATCATTATCGTCTAGCTTTGGAACCGCCTGAATAATCGCAACTGCAGGTGAATTGAGTGCTGCAGTCTGTGCCCTGCCCGATTTCGTTCTTGGCAACCGTAACGTCCGGCGCTCAAAATCTACGTCTTCCCATTTGGCGTTTAAAAGTTCACTGGTCCGCAAACCTGTGAGGAGTAATAACCAAAACGTTGCTCGGATATAAATGCTGTCTTCCTGGTCGATGGCTTTGGCGATTTCGGGGAATTCTTCAGGTGTAAGCCAGCGGTCGCGGGCCTCTTCCTTAAACCGAGCCTTCCGGCTAATCTGTGCAGGATTGTGAAACCCTTCTTTTACATGCCCAAGCTCGGGGGCCATTTTGAACATTGAATGCAGTAGCGCCAGGAGGCGGTTGGCCTCATAGGGCGTCTTTTCACCAATTTTTGTATATAGGTTTAAAACATCCGCAGTTCTGAAAGTATCAAGCCGCTTCTTTCTCCATGAGCTCGGGATATGCTGGTTGAGCCGACGCTGATCTTCTTTCCAGCTTTTCTTATGTAACTTCGCATATTTTTGAATAAAGGACTCTGCCAACGACCCAAAATTCTCGCCTTTGCGCTGCTTCTGTCGTTCTTCGAGAGGATTAATTCCGTCCTTAACTTGCACCAGTGCTCGGCTGGCTGCTGTACGCGCCTTATCGACTGTAAGGACGCCAAACGGTCCTAAAACCATCAATTGCTTTGAGCCTTTGAAGCGGTACGATAAAACGAAGGATTTCTTACCTGAGGCATAAAGGCGGATACCTAAACCCGTGACTTTATCATCCCAACGGACGTCCCACCCACCGCGGTATTTGAATTTATTGATGTCTTTGTGAGTCAAATTCACAGGACCCTACTCCATGTGGATTTAATAAGTGACCACTAAGTGACCAAACGGCATGATAAACCATGTAGGGGTAATGTTCAATATATTCGTTTAAAAACACTTGTTTTCTGCACGTATTGTAATATAGATATAGATGACGGTAGTGTGATTCATGGCCAGCGATCTGATTTGTAATCAGTAGGTCGCGGGTTCGACTCCTGCAGCCGGCACCATACTCACCAAGGGTTTCAGAGATTTACGTTTTTTAAAAATATCCAAAAAATACCTATAGGTAACAACATAGGTAACAGCGTATTTTTTTAGGCCCACAATAGAATATCTTTCTTTAATGATATAATCGGCGCCGCCCAATCAATTGCCGAATTGTCGGCGCTAAGAAAACAAGCCCAGAAGGACTCGTGATAATGTCCGCTATACACCCGAAAGCGGACATTAATTACATTTGCTCAAAGAGTCCGCTTTTAGCCACAAGCGGACATGATGTATACCTTTATAGCCAGCAATTCCTTAGTTGACCTTCGATTTTTCGAGTGCGATGCGCAAAGTGTCTATGGTTTGATCGGCATTGGCTTTCGTGAATATTAAGGGCGGAGATAAAATAAGCTTATTGGCTTGAATACGAATAAACGCGCCTTCATCTCGGCAAATCTTTTGAATTTCCATAAGATATGGATCGAATGGTGGAAAGGGCTCTTTGGTGGCTTTATCTTTGACAAACTCGACGGCTAACATAAGTCCAACTCCCCGAACATCGCCGACGGTTGGAAATTGCGTGAGCTCGCCAAGAAGTTCAAGGAAATAAGCACCGACGGTCCCCGCATTGCCCGGTAAATCCTCATTGGCAACAATATTTAGGTTAGCCCAGGCAGCGGCACAAGCGAGTGGGTGTCCGGAATAGGTGTAGCCATGCATGAGGGGTGCCAACGGATCTTCTTTCTCCCAGGCTTCGACAACACGCTCATTTACTGCGGTTGCGCCAAGCGGGATATAACCAGAATTGATCCCTTTCGCGAGGCACATGATATCGGGTTTTACGCCCCAATGACGGCTGCCGAACATAGAGCCCGTGCGGCCAAAGCCGGTGACCACCTCATCGGCAATTAGTAATACATCATATTTGTCACAGACTTCCCGGATCAGCGGCCAAAAATTGGCGGGCGGCACAATCATACCACCAGCGCCCAGAACAGGCTCGGCGATGAAAGCGGCGACGGTGCCCGGGCCTTGATGCTCAATTTCACGGGCTAGGTTTGCGGCGCAAATGGCACCCAATTCTTCGGCATCCTCTGTATAGGTATTGCGGTAAAGATAAGGGCTATCGATTTGGAAACAGCCCGGCAATAACGGCTCATAGGCGCGGCGCCACGGGATGCCACCACTTACCGACATGCCGCCAAAATGAACGCCGTGATAGGCCTGTTTAAGCGAGAAGAACTTGGTTTTTTCAGGCTGCCCCCTAAGTTTCCAGTATTGCCGGGAAATTTTAAGCGCGCCTTCCACGGCATCCGATCCGCCGGATGAGAATAAGACCTTGGACATGTCTTCAGGCGCGAGCATTTCCATCATTAAAGTGGAGAGCGCGATAGAAGGTGGGTTCGTTGCGTTGCCGAAGGTATTGTAATACGCGAGTTTATCGAGTTGGTCGACAATCGCTTGTTTGATTTCAGGGCGATTGTGCCCGGCATTTACATTCCATAAGCTGGCCGCACAATCGAGATACTTTTTACCGTCGATATCATAGATATGAACACCGTCGCTTTTTGAGATGATAATCGGCAGATTTTTTTCCGATACCTTCGGGTCAGCCATAGGGTGCCAAATGTGGCGGGCATTGTTCTCGATGATAAAATTATTATCACTTGATAAATCTCTGAATTCTTTATTCATCGTTAAGTTCCCAATTATTTTTTGGCGAGGTTAAAGTCATGCGAGTGCGGCAGTTTCCTTGTCGGGGGCGACCTTCCAGTGATGATATAAAATGGTGGCTCCAACTAAAAAAGCGGCCCAATGAATTTGCCAGCTTGTTAAAAGCAGCGCAATCGCGACAACGAGGCGTAGCCCTAATGAAATCCAATCCAGTCGGACGCGGTCAAAAGCGCTGAGCGCCGAACTGATGAGATAAATTGCCATTAACAATCTGGGCACAATTGAAAAAAATGTAGCCAAATCAAATTGCTCGACAAGGAGCAGCGTCGGATAATAGGCAAATACAAACGGAATGATAAATTTAACGGCACCAATTCGAAGGGCCATCAATGCGGTCATAAAGGGATTGGCGCCGGCAATTGGCGCGGCCACAAAGGCGGCGATCGCGACGGGCGGTGTCAGCGATGATGCAACGCCATAATAGAAGACAAACAAATGCACAACGAGGGTGCTGAGGCCCAGCAGCTTAATGGCCGGCCCCATGATGAGGATAATGATGAGATAAGCCGGCAAGGTGGGCATGCCCATGCCCAATACCAACGCACCCGCCATCGCAACCAGTAGCGACAAGAACAAACTGCCAGCGCCCAAATGTTCAACCAAACCAGCAAATTTTAATCCAACCCCTGTCGTATCAAGCACGCCGACGATGATCTCAATAGCAGCAACCGAGATCATCAATTCAGCACAATTGATCGCGCCTTTAATGAGACCTTTTACAAGGATGCTCGGGTCTTTGCGGATCATGGGATTGACCACACTGGTGACACCCAAAGTGCAGAGCGCAAAAAATCCCGCCATCGCAGGTGAGAAACCGAGGAGCAGGGAGATTACAACCGCCCCAATAGCTGTCGCAAACATGATCGCGTTTAGCTTATCTTGTTTGGTGATGATCATCAGGCTTTCATCGATTTCGGGTTCAATGCCTTGCTTGCGGGCTTCGACGGTTACGCTGAAAAACAGGCTGATGTAGTAAAAAATTGCGGGCAACAAAGCGGCGGCAATGACGAATAAATAGGGGATGCCCGCAAGGTCGGCCATGACCAAGGCTGCTGCGCCCATAATCGGCGGCATGATTTGGCCACCGCAAGAAGCCGTTGCCTCGATGCCCGCCGCAAAGGCAGGGGAGAAGCCGCGCTTTTTGATCATGGGGATTGTGAATGTGCCGGTGCCAACGATATTGGCGACCGGACTTCCTGACATTGTGCCGAATAGGCTGGAGGCCACGATTGCCGCATGGGCGGGCCCGCCCCGAGTGCGCTTGGTAACGCGAAAGGCATATTTTATCAGCGTTTCACCGGCGCCGGTGGTTTCAAGCAAAACACCAAATACAACGAAAATGAGGACGATGTTAATGACGATGTTCGTGATCGTGCCAAAGACACCTTTGTTTAAATTAAACCACAAATTCTCGGCGACTTGATCCAGCGAAAATCCTGAATGCGCGAGAAATCCGGGTAAATCTTTGCCGATTAAAATGTAGGCAAGGCAGATCAGACAGCAAATAAACAAAGTTCTGCCCCAAACGCGCCGGGTTATTTCAAGAAAGACGATTATGCCAATAAAGGCAGCGATAGTATCGACTGTCTCAATTTCGTAAATATCCTCTGCCATAACGGTCATGACCATCATGTAGCGCTGAATTGACCACACCAGACCAACCAGCATGGCGATATCCAGCAGGATTTGAAATTTGGTGAAAGATGATTTTTCTGGGCCAGTCGAAAGCTGAATGATGCCGCCTAGTATGACAATTAAGGCCGACGCAACATAGACGCCTGCACGTTGTTCGATAGGATAGAAAAGACCAAAGCCCGTGGCATAAATTGTTTGCAGCGCAAAAAGCAATGCGATTGCGGCTACTAGAAACTCTAGAATTTTCGTGCCGTTTGTTTCGGTAATGGCTGGTTTTTCTGTCATCTAATTATCATCCCTTTGAGGATGTTAACTTGCATATAAAGATGAATTTTTAAAAGGGCGGCGAACGGGCTGGCGCATTTTCAGGCCCCAACCCGTTCGGAATTTAGATTACTATTTAGCTTCTGGCGGTATCGCGGAGTCTGGAATTTTGAAACCAGCTTCTTTGTAATATTTATACGCGCCGATATGCAGCGGACCATTTACAGCATCGAAAGCATTTGATTTTTTCAAGTCTTCCATAAATTTCGCCGTTGCGTGAACCTCAGAAATGTTGGTCCAAAAAGCCTTCGTGGCTTTGTAGACATCATCCGCAGGGACGCTGGCCTGGGTTCCGACGAACAGGTAGTAGCCCAATTGAGATACGGCCTTGGTATTCTTTTGTCCGCGGTAGGTATTTGGTTTGACCTTGGTGATCATGTAATCAGGCTCAGATAACATGTCTTTCATAGCTTTCGTTTTCAAAGCTTGGTCAGGTAGCGAGATTAAGCGGAAGGAATCGGTGAGGCCGAACTGTTCAATAAGTGCCGAGCCAAGTTGAATAGGTCGGAACAGGACGTCAATTTTTTTGTCCTTCATCGCTTGGATACCTTCGCCCCAATTGAGAATGACGCCTTGGTAATCTTTGCCAGATTCGTAACCAGTTGCGGCTTTGATTTGGGTCTTAGCTTCCCATGTTGCGGCACCTGCTGGTGGTCCAAGAAAAATCTTTTTGCCTTTAAAGTCAGACATCGTTTTCATGCCTGAATTTGCATAAACCAAAATATGGGTCAAACCTGCAGGATATGAAAAAATGTAGCGAATATTTTTCGCGGCAGCGGGTGCGCTTTTTTGTTTCTTAAACATGGCTAAGCGCTTGCTCATCGCGAGATAGAAAAACGGCACGCCAGTATAAAAATCAATTTTGCCTTTGCCCGCTTGCATCATGGAAACGGTCAATGTTTTACCGGCATTGATTTGAATATTAACGCCTGCCCGTTTCGCCATTTTCGCAAATGCGACCATCATGCTGTGAGCCGAGCCGCCTGGTACAGCAGTATCGGATAGATATATTTTTCCTGCCGCGGATGCCGGAGCAGAAAATGTAATTAAGCCAACGAGTGCGAGAGCACCTATTAATGTAAGGCCTTTTTGATAGTTCATTTTGTTTCTCCTCAAAGGGCGCATATTGCCCTGATCTAATAATTCAAAAACGATTTGCCGATATCAACCAGATCAAATCAATTTATCGATCGCGAAGTTAGGTCTTGAAGACCACCCTAAAGTTTCTATAATAGAAACATTATTTTATTATTAGAAATATTATTCGCGAAACTCACATTTGAGTCAATAGGAAGTGCCCGAAAAATGAAAACGATCAAGAAAGCGCTCGTCATACTGGACCAATTTTCGAACGCGCAACCAGTATGGGGTGTGACTGAGCTGAGCTCAGCGACGGGCATTAACAAGTCAATTGTTCACAAGATACTTGCCTCATTGATTGAAGGTGATTTGATCGCTCGGGATCCAGAAAATCGGCGTTACCGATTGGGATCTGGTATTGTGCGATTAGCCGGCCGGCATTTATCCAATTTGCAGCCGCTTGAAATAGCCCGGCCACATTTATTTCGGTTATGGGAAGAAACGGAAGAAACGATTCATTATACGATATCAAATAAGGGTGTGAATTTAATCGTTCAAGTATATGAGAGTCCGCAGTCGCTTCGTGTATCTGCGCATCTTGGAGAAACTGGCTCGTATCATGGGACCGCTGCCGGGAAAGTTTTTTTAGCTTTCGGTAATACCCAAATCAAATCCCAAGTTCTTGCCTCGCCACTTGAAAAACATACTCCCAAAACTATTACTGACGAGAATCAGCTTGAAGCAGAAATTGACCAAGTTCGCCAAGATGGATTTGCCACCAGCCAAGAAGAATTAGAAATTGGTTTTTGCGCTATATCCACACCCGTTTTTGATCCCGCTGGAAATATGCTGGGCGCTGTTACCGTTGCAATACCGGTAAGTCGATTTAATGAGAAAAACATTCACCATTGTAGGTCGCTTTTATTTCAAGCAACGCACAAAATCATGGAAGAATTTGGTATGGATTTTTCTCTTCGTTCCTAAGTGTTTCTGGCAGAAACATTTGTTCTCAGAATATTTTTTGTTTAGGGCCAGCGAGGAATAAGTCAAAAGTGGCCATTAGCCCACTCCTTCTGGTTTCAGATTACTGACGCTCGGCGACGTTTAGTATTCTGGAGGAAGTCGGTCAGATGGCAGTGGGCTAGGGCAAATTGGATTTAAAGCCAATGTCCGCTTTGGGTCAAAAGCAGACATAATCACTCACATCTCAGAATGTCCGCTTTCGGGGGTAAAGCAGACTCTTTTGGCCAGTATCGAAACGTGCCAAGTCTTGAAAATTTGCCTCTCGCTTTTCACCTAATCGCACCTAAAGCCAATTAGCTTTATCCAGTAAGGCTCTGAAGCCCATGCCATTTATATCTAGTTTCAGCTATTGGCACCGAAAATCAGCCATTTTGAATAAATCCGGTGCCAATTCGGTGCCAATAATCACTTTTAATAATCAATGAATATCAAAACGATACTCAACCCAATACCGGCTATAACTGTGGTTAAATTGGTATTTAAAAAATTCCAGACAGCACCAATTAATTATTGGCACAAC
>CAJWAR010000085.1 GCA_913020445.1 uncultured Rhodospirillaceae bacterium | reverse complement strand
TGCGGCGATTCGGGTTAAGGCCTATGAGCCGGGAGCCCTCAAGGACGCGCCGGCGGATTTCCTGTCAATGGATTACAAAGGCAAAGAGTTTGGTGAGGCTGCATATACGGTCCAAGTGGCACCCGAAGACTGCACCGGCTGCACGCTTTGCGTCAAAGTTTGCCCGGGCCAGGATAAAGCCGAGCCCGGCCGCCTCTCGCTTGAGATGAAACCTCAGCCGGAACTGGTCGAACAAGAGCGCATCTCCTGGGACTTTTTTTTGAGCCTGCCGGAGGCCGACCGCACCAAGCTCCGGCCCAATGTCAAAATGTCGCAATTCGCCGAACCCTTGTTTGAATTTTCCGGTGCCTGTTCCGGCTGTGGCGAAACACCCTATATCAAACTCGTTACTCAGCTCTACGGCGACCACATTTTGATCGCCAATGCCACCGGTTGCTCGTCGATATTCGGTGGCAACCTGCCGACCACGCCTTACACGACCAATCAGGACGGCCATGGACCCGCCTGGGCGAACTCACTATTTGAGGATAACGCTGAGTTTGGCCTTGGCTTCCGCCTGGCTCTCGATAAACATCAGGAGCGGGCGCTCAACTTGCTGAACCATCTTATGCCGCAGCTTGGTGGACAACTGGCCAGCAATATACTCAACAACGAACAAAGTGATGAGGTCGGAATTAGTTCTCAACGCCAGTGGATTCAGGAGTTGCGTGAAGCACTCGCTTCAATCGATTCTCCGACGGCAAGAGAACTCGAGCAGTTCGCCGATTATCTCATCAGAAAAGACGTCTGGATTATGGGTGGCGACGGCTGGGCCTACGATATTGGTTCTGCCGGATTGGATCACGTTCTAGCATCCGGCGCCGATGTCAATATCCTGGTGATGGATACCGAGGTCTACTCCAATACCGGTGGCCAGCAATCCAAAGCGACGCCCCTCGGAGCCGCAGCCAAATTCGCGTCTACCGGCAAAACCGTTGCCAAGAAAGATCTCGGTTTGATGGCGATCGCTTACGGTCATGTCTTCGTCGCCTCGGTGGCGTTTGGGGCCAGCGATTCACAGTTGACCAAAGCGATTCACGAAGCTGTATCCTTCGACGGGCCTTCTCTGATTATCGCCAACGCGCCCTGCATCGAACATGGCTACGATCTCTCAGATTCGTTGGCTCACATGAAGATGGCAGTCGATGCCGGTCATTGGATGCTCTACCGATATGATCCCCGGCGGCAGGATGCGGGTCAGAATCCGCTGCAGCTCGATTGCAAGCCGCCAACCCGGACGCTCGGCGAATATATGGCGCTTGAGCATCGTTTCGCCAAAATTCAGCAAAGTGATCCCGAGCATTTCGAGGAGCTTTTGGAAGTCGCTGAAACGGAAGTCAAAGGGCGGCGGGAACTCTTTGAATATCTCGCCGAGTCGGCAACGCCGGCGCAGCAGCTGGCCGAGTGATCGCCGGCGACCAGGCCGCGGAGTAGGCAGCAAATTTAAGGAAAAATTTGGAGCGAAACTTCAATCAGTACCGCTTTGACAGGCCAGACCCATTGAAAATAGCTGCAACACGATAGCCAAAATAGACCACAATGATAAAAATAATCGGTATGAATAAAAACGCGTGCCGGTAGCTTTCGCAGCAATGTGTGGTGACATTTGCCAGGGTTCCAAAACTAAAACTCACGCATAGTGTCCACATAATACCATCAAGCTTGGTTGGCCCCGATAGTTTGCCAATATTTGAAAAACCAACGACATACCAGACAGGTATAAATACCGTCAGAAAATAGCTGAGATACATGCCGGCCCGTAAGACCGGTTCTAAGAAATTACTTAATTTGTTGACAAAATCAGGTAATCGCCGAGAAGCATAGGGGTAGTCGATTTCAAATCGTGGGCCATTTGCAATCAGATAGGTAAAATTAAGATAGCTTCTGCCGATAAAATTTCTGGGATATCTAACAGCGACATCAGCCAATAATTTACTCGATATAGTGCCATATATAGCACTAAATTTTGTTGATCTGCTGCCAATTCTGCCAGCAAATAACCACGGTTTTTCGGCTAATATTTTTTCATCCTGTTCGACAATTTTTAGAATTTTTTTACTATTTGTGTTTTGAAGATACTTTTTTAGCTCAATGTAAGTATAGCCTTCTGGCGATCTGTTACAGGTGCCATAAAAGCCTGATATATTTTTTTGATTCCATAAGCCAAGCCTTTCAGCTTCGCGATAGCACCAAACCCACCATTTTGGATAATTTAGTTTTTCTCCTAATTCCAACGCTCCGGTGGCGGTGGAACTTGTCAAAGCTAAGTTGAGATTTTGAATAATATTTTGACCCGCTCCCGATGTCGGTGCGTAAACGCCATGTTGGACTCCGTTTTTTAAAACTAGGGTTCCCAGCATAAGAAGAGGGGGGATTAGGGCATAGCTCATAGATTTAACGTACCGGCTAGGATTTGAAGCTATTAAAATAAATAGAAATATGGCGGGTATGGCGACAACGGCTGCGGTTTGGAGACTGGTAACTAAAAGTAGTCCAGCACCACCAATTATAAGAGCGTTCTGGACACTTTTTTTGATCCAAAAATTGGAGAATGACCAGGCCAGCAAGGCTAACAAAAACGGATTGAACAAATCCCACCCTCCGCCCATAAACCAAACGTCCCAGGCCAACAGTCTGATCGATAATAAAGCAGCGGTAATGAGTGCGAGCCAGTTGGGCGCACTGAAATTCCGTAATGTTTGGTAAACCAGTCCGGCCGCTATTGTATCGACGACACACACAATAATAAAATTAGCCAGACGCGCGTAACTTACTGGGAAAAAGGAAAAAACAAACCATTCTCTGATAATAGTTAGGGGAGTAAGGGTATGAGAAAACCAGAGATATTCCCAAAAATGTTCGGTCAGGGCCATAAAATACAACTTTTCCGCCAGCAGAGAAGCTGGCGTAGCAACAAATACCGCCGGGTCACTTTGATAGAGGCCTAAGAAGACAATAAACCGTAATACCAAACCACCAAATAAGATTAGGTAAAACCAGATGAGAGTTTGCGACAATTGTCTTTTGGCAGTGGCTGCATTCATAGAATTTATTACCGATCAAATCTCAAATTTCAATTATGATAGAATTTTACCTGAAACAAAAATGATTAAGGCACTGACACAATATACAAAATTCCGTTATATACATGTTGCAAATAATAGCAGTGGAAAGATTAACAAATGCGTATTTTGGTCACTGGCGGGTGCGGATTTATCGGCTCCCACCTGGTTCGTCATCTTATTAATCAAAATACCTTTGAGGTTCTAAATATTGATGCGCTTACCTATGCCGGTAATGAAGTTAATCTATCCGATATTCATAACCAAAATTCCTATTCTTTCGTTAAATCAAATATCATAGATCGTGCTAAAATAAGCGATATTTATGCCAGTTTTAGGCCAAATTGTATATTTCACTTAGCGGCTGAAACCCATGTTGATCGTTCGATCGATGGTCCTGATGAATTTATTCAAACAAATGTTGTTGGCACTTCAGTACTGATCGAGGAAGCGGATCGATTGCGAAATTCATTGACCGCAGAGGAGCGGGAAAATTTTAGGTTCATCCACATCTCATCCGATGAGGTTTTTGGCAGCCTCGACCATGATTTTGAAAAACCGTTTGCCGAGACGAGTCCGCTAAAACCAAATTCTCCCTATGCTGCCAGTAAAGCGGCCAGCGACCATTTGGTGAGGGCTTGGTTTAAGACCTATGGCTTGCCAACGATTACCGTTAATTGCACGAATAATTACGGACCTTATCAGTTCCCTGAAAAACTAATTCCAGTGATCATACTTGCGGCTTTGGAAGGCAAGCCGATACCGATTTATGGGCAGGGCGAAAATTTGCGCGAATGGATATTCGTCGAAGATTTTGCCGAGGTAATTTTTCAGATTAGTCAAAAAGGGGCGCCGGGTGAAACCTATAATATCGGCAGCGGAGATGTCGTGCCAAATATTGAAATCGCTCATAAGGTTTGTGACATTATGGACAGCCTAGTGAGTACATCGAAATATCTGCCCCATCAAGATTTGATAGAATTTGTCGATGATCGTCCCGGTCACGATTTCTGCTATGCAATTGATTCGACCAAAGCTCGAAATTTGCTTGGCTGGCAGCCCAAAACATCATTAGACGACGGACTGCAGCGAACTGTGGCCTGGTATTTGGCGCACCAAGATTGGTGGGCTCCATTGCGCGAGAAAAAATATTCAGGCAGCCGGCTTGGTAGATTGCCGTCTGCTAAATCGGCGCAATAATTGTCTTAACGAATGGACTAATAATATTATCCTGCAAACACAGTGCTTTTATTTGGGAAAGCGATGCCCAAATGAAGTGCTCATTTAGCTGACTTTCGAGCCATTCGATATTGTCGACAAAAATTATGCAGTTGATATTTGATTTGCGCCAAAACCGTCCACCTTCTTCATTGTGTTCGGCGCTATATATCAACTTGCCGGGGGTATCCTCAGCTAAAACAGCAGACAGCGGCGGCATTTTTCCCTGATGAGCTTGCGACAAATTACTGTGTGTACATTGCAGGGATGGAGCGATCTGGAGATAACCAATATTTCCGGGTTCGGCTTTAGCATGCAGCAAGAATTGAATAGTGTCGCCGATTTGACAGCTGATTAAGGCGAGAATACCGCCTTCAATTTGGGTGAAAATTGGCTGACCCCATTCACTTACCTCACGCAGGCCCTGGGCTTTGGTATGGGTTCCTTCAATGGTAAAAAACTGGCCGGAAGAGTGGCCGATATTGCCGGTATCGGCATCTACGGACCAGCCCTGCAGATCGGATAAATTGACCAGATGAGATTCAAATTTGGTCTTTTCCCGAAGCTCATTAAGCCAAGATAGAATAGGTGCCGGATCAGTTGCCTCGCTCGAAGCCCCTGCTTTCAGTTTATTCTGAAAATCAGCCAATAAGCTATTATCGATTTTGCCATCTAATATAGACATCGATTAATTCAACAATCCTTGCAGAGCATCACAAACGCGGTCTTGTTCTTCCTCGGCCAGACCGGGATACATGGGCAGTGATAATATCTCCTTTGCCAGCTTTTCGGTAACCGGTAAATCTCCTTCCTGATAGCCAAGATACGCATAGCCACGCATCAGGGAAATCGGATAGGGGTAGCTAACGTTTAGATGAATGTTCTGGTCAGCCATCGAGTTGATTAGACGATCCCGTTCGGGATGACGGACGACATATAAATAATAAGCATGTTGATTAGAACTGGCTTCGACCGGCAGAATTAACTCGGTATCTTTTAGTCTTTCGAAATACCGCGCGGCAAGTTGGCGGCGCCGTAAGATCGATACATCGAGTGTTTTCAATTTAATCGACAAGATGGCTGCTTGGACTTCATCAAGGCGTGAATTGTAGCCATGTTCTTCCGCGTAATAGGACCCATCCATACCGTACATCCGAAGCCGCCGGCATTTATCTTGAAGTTCGGCAGAATTTGTCAGGATCATGCCGCCGTCACCATAGGCGCCAAGCAGCTTGGTTGGATAAAAAGAAAATGCCCCAATGTCACCGAACTGACCGGACTTTTTACCATTAAATGTAGCGCCAGTACTTTGCGCACAATCCTCCAATACAGAAAGTTTATGCTGTTTGGCGATTTCACTGATTTTCGCCATATCAGCGCATTGGCCAAATAAATGTACCGGCAATATACAACTAGTTTGCGGCGTTATCGCTGCCGGTAGTTGATTACAGTCCATGAGGTAGGTCGCGGCATCAACATCAACGAATTTTGGCGTTGCTCCCGTTGATACAATCGCGGCAACCGTCGGAATTGCTGTATTGGCGACCGTGATCACTTCATCACCGGGTCCAATACCAAGCGATTTGAGAGCTATGAATAGGGCGTCTGTGCCACTATTGACGCCAACCCCGCTCTCAGAAACCCCGATGTAGGAAGCCAAATCAGCTTCCAGCGTCGCGACGCGCGCTCCAAGTATCAATTGACCGGAGCTAAAGACATCGTCAACGGCAGAGAGAATAGTGTCTCTCATTTCATCATATTCGGATAGATAGTTCCAAACTTGAATTCGTTTCATCTGTCTGCCAGGGCACTTTCGCGCATCAAGTCGAGCATTTCCGCATCCGCTAATAATGCCGCATAATAAGGTTCAAAATCTTCAGAATTTATAGCTTGTAGCATGTTTGTTATGGCAATTTCAAAACTGTCAGCAGGATCAATCGAAATCGACGAGGCTTGATTTTCGCTCCTCACCAATATTTCTTGCTGGCCATCTGGCGGCGGTGTATAGGCCCGATCGACAAAAATCGAAACCTTGGGGCCAAAAGCCCGAATATGATTTTGATATTCGGTATCAAAGCCAAACAGGCCGACCATGCTTTTGCCGTCGCCGTATTGTGCCGTCAAAGCAAAGGATATCTCAACGTCACTGGTTGGGTGATTTTGGAGAATAGTGCACGCTACTTTTTGCGGCGGTTGGTGCATAAAAAACCGGCTCATTGCCACGGCGTAAGGACCAAGATCGTTTAGCGCGCCACCGCCAAGATTCTTGTGATAGCGAAAATTATCATCCAAAAATGGCGGCATTGAAAAAACACCAACCACCCTGGTTAGAGGTCCGAGCGTTTCAGATATTTTACTAATCTCGACATATATCGGGTGACTTAAAAACACTGCCGCTTCCGCCAGCAACAGTTTTTTATTCGATGCCTTTTCAATCAACCTCCGGGAAGAGGCTAGATTTAAGAATGCGGGTTTATCGACGATAACATGACAACCCTTGTCCAACGCCTTATCAGCGATTTCTTCATGGCAACTATTTATCGTCGAAATGTAGACTATTTGCGCCTTGCTTTCGGCTAAGGCATTTTCATAACTCGGGTAAATAGTGGCTATTTTGCTATTTGATGGCAGGTCTCTCTCAGTAATATTTGATGTCCCAATCGATATGCTGTGGATCTCGGGCAGGCGTTCCATGGCCGGCAGGATACGCCGCTGCGCGATAGATGAATTACCGATTACGAGAACGTCCATGGCAGATCTTATTCCGTCCCGGTGGTTGGCCCAAGGACGCTGTCTGTGCTGTTATCAGAGCTGGTGTCAGGGCCGCCGGAATAGATGTTTCGGATTATGCTTTGCGGACGGTTACCAAAAGAAATAAACAGTCTGCCCAAATACTCGCCCAGGATGCCGACGAATATGAACTGTAAGCCGGAAAAAGCTAATACCACGATCATGAGCGACGCCCAGCCTGGCGCGACATTGCCATAGGTAAAAAAATCGATAAATACGTAGATTATTCCAATCGCCGATACGAACGCCATCGTAATGCCCAGCCATAAGCTCAAACGCAACGGCAATGTCGAGAAATTCAATAATATGTTGATCCAGAGTTTAACCAAACGCGATAGGGTGTAATTGCTGCTATTTTCGGCTCTCGGCAGATGCTCGACCTCAATAGAACCCACCCGAGTGGTTGTCTGAAAAATCAAGCCATCGATATAAGGATAGGGTCCGGCATATTTAGTAATATGATCGACAACAATTCTGGTCAGGCAACGAAAGGATGAAAGATATAACCCTTTTGGTTTGTTGAGTACCAAGTCAGCCGTAAAATTCGCAAATTTGCTACCTAAATTTCTGAAAGTTGAATGCTGTTTTTTTGCGAAGCGGGTGTAAACGACATCAAGATCGTTGGTCTTGGTATATTGGTACAGTTTTGGCACTTCAGCGGGGGCATTTTGAAAATCATCATCCATCGTAACGACATAGCGGCCCGACGTATGGCGGAGGCCAGTCAGCACCGCATTATGTTTACCGAAGTTTCGAGTTAAGTCCAAAAAGACAATTTTGGCATCAGATTTGGCAACGATATCCCGGCATATTTCCGCGCTATTGTCTTCGCTGCCATCATTCACCAGCACAATTTCGAAACCCCCTGAAATATCTAAAGTCACCAGGCCCTCGACCAATTTGGCGATCGTTTTCGAACTGTTATAGACAGGAATAACCAAACTTAGCTCGAGTGGGCGATGAGACAATTTTTCTGACATTTTAGGTCCGCTCTAAAACTTCGAGAAGATAACTGGCGTAGGAATTATCACCATAGTCTGCTGCAAGTTTTTTAAGCTGTGGCGCATCAATACACCCGTTTCGATAGGCAATCTCTTCCGGACAGCAAATCTTCAGCCCGGTTCTTTTTTCCATCACACGGACGTATTCTGACGCTTCCAACAGCATATCGTTGGTGCCGCTATCCAGCCAGGCGATGCCTCTGCCGAGCAATTGAACATTCAATGAATTCTGCTCCAGGAGTTTTTTATTCAAATCGGTTATTTCCAATTCACCGCGATTCGATGGCGTCAAGGTATGCACCAATTTAGCGATACCGGGCGCATAAAAATAAAGCCCCGGCACCGCCCAATTAGAAATTACCTGTTGGGGTTTCTCAACAATATCCACCGGCATGCCGTTGTCATCAATGACCACCACGCCCATGCCGCTTGGATCATCTAAATAATAGCCAAATATGGTATTGGCCGTGGTGTTGTCCGACACTTTTTGCAGATCAATTGATAAATCATTGCCGTGAAATATGTTGTCGCCCAGGATCAACGCCGATGGCGAATCTTGAATAAAATCTTCCGCAATTAGTAAAGCTTCGGCGATGCCATTTGCCTCGTCTTGAACCGCATAGTCAATGTTAAGCCCAAGCTGATTGCCGTCGCCAAGCAACCGCTCGAAACTAGGTATAGAATCAGCCTGGGAAATAACGAGTATATCTAGAATGCCGGCGAGCATTAAAACCGACAATGGATAGTAAATCATCGGTTTGTCATATACCGGCAGTAATTGTTTATTTACGG
>CAJWAR010000084.1 GCA_913020445.1 uncultured Rhodospirillaceae bacterium | reverse complement strand
CCGAGATCGCCGCCTCTGCGTCCTGAAAACAACGCAGCTATCGCCGCCATACCGCTAACCTACCAATTTAATTATACAGATCGGCCTATTTTTTCCGGCCCGTGATAATGGGCCTGAACTTCTTGAGGTTGACTTTCCGCGGCTTGAAGTTCTTGGCGGTCTCCAAAACATGGTTGGTGCCGGAAGCGCGCATTTCCTTGGCCAACTCCGAATTGGAAGAGGGCGTCAAGTCGAACATGTATTTTCCCTCGCGTAGTTTCACCGCTTTTTCAGTGGTCAGCCAACCGGCCACCAGCCGCGCCGCATTGGGGTGAGGCGCGTTGGCCATGACGGCCGAAGTAAATTGCGGCGAAGGAGTCAAATCCATGAATTTATACTTCGTCGGCACCCCGTGATCCTTATAGATTTTGCTCAACTGCGTGAAATCGCCAACGACCAAATGCCGCTCGCCGGATTTTAGGAAACCTTCGCGGGGGCCGCGAGGTAGCAGAATTTTCTGCTCGTTAACCATTTTCCGCGTATAGGCGGCGACTCTTTCGTCTTTCCACACTAGATTAAAATACGACATCAAATGGGGGAACAGGAACGGGCTGCCCAAAAGCCGGCCCTTCCACCGGGGATGAAGCAGGTCTTCCCATTTATTGGGAACTTCATTCGGCTTCACGAATTTGGTGTTGTAAACGACCACATAGGCCAGATTGTTGAGCCCGGCGACATGGCCGTCCAGATACTGCTTTTCCTTCGGCACGCCAAATATATCCCACGGGCCTTTGGCCAAAAGCTTGCGTTGATAGAGAGGCAGCATGCCGCTGCTGATGGGAAAGATGAAGGCGTCTAGATTGTGCTTGCCCGCTTTGGCTTCAGCAATGATTTTGGGCCCGGAACGTAGCGAGGCGGCGGTTACCACTTCGATGCCGGGAAAGTCCTTGTTAAAATGTTCCGTGATGTATGACAGGGTATTTTTTTGCGGGCCCCAGACAACAACTTTGCCTTCTTTTTTGGCTTTCTGATAGAGCGCGTCGATGGCCGCTTTGTCCATGCCGGCTTGGCTTGGGGATGAAAATATTCCGGCGACAAATCCGATGAGTGCAAATGCTAATAGTTTCTTTAAGGCTTGATATTTCATTTGGGGCCTCCCGTTAAAATAGTCTGTTTCTAGTTTCTCCGTGTATATTTTATTTTTGGTTTTTGGCGCTGATGCCATGTCCAATTACGGTACGCCAATTCAGTTCATTGTCAAATTTGATAATTCATATACATTATATTCATCTAATGAATACCAGTCTATGAGGTTAAGCCGATGAATTTAGCGAATGTTGATCTGAATCTGTTGAAAGTCCTGGATATTCTGCTTGAAGAACGTAACGTCACCAAGGCCAGTGAACGCTTAGGCCGTAGTCAGCCGGGCGTCAGCAATGCGCTTAACCGCTTGCGTGGCATGCTTGATGATCCTTTGTTGGTGCGTGGGAATGGCGGATTGGACCTCACGGTGCGGGCAGAAACCATGCGCCAGCCGTTGAGAGATATCATTCGGTCTATTGAGAGCTGCTTAACCGATGCCTCGACTTTCGATCCCGCTAGTGCCACGGGAGTGTTCAGAATTGGTGCGCCAGATAATTTGAGCTTGCCGATTATTCCCCGGCTTTATGAACGCATGGCGCTGCATGCGCCGAAGATGGAACTCCATGTTAATACCGAGGGCCTGGAGAAAGCCTTCGATTCTTTAATCCAAGGCCGCATCGATCTGGCGCTTGACCCGGCGCCCGTGCCGAAGGCGCCGATCCATGTTCAAACCATCCTTAAGGGAAAATATATTTGCCTGACCAGAAAGGATCACCCCATCGTCAAAATGGGAAAGAAATTTAATATTGATGTTTTTTTATCCTTTCCGCATATCCTGGTTGATTCCAAAGGCGAGCGTAAGGGGCTTTTTGACCGGAAACTGGCAGAACAAAATCTCACCCGGCGCATTGCTGTATCGGTTTCCAATTTCGCCATGGTGCCGCAGTTTTTACGGAATAGCGATATGATCGGCGTTTTTACGCCTCGCGTTTGTGATGTCTTGAAAGAAGATTTTGATCTGGTAACCCTGCCGGTGCCGATCGACACAGGAGTTCTCGACGGTAAAATGGCGTGGCTTGCCCGGCACGATAACGACCCTAAACACAAATGGTTTCGCCATGAAATCGAGCGCATTGCCAGGGATTTTTGACCAAACTGAACCTAGCTTACGACAATTAGAAAATTGGCCGTTATTCATACCATGAATGATATGTATATGAATTATCAGATTAAACAATGATTCGAATTGGCGTACCGTAGTGAAGACGGGAGGGGAGTAAGATGGATATATCTGAACCGAAAACCAGCGACCAGGATGTCTGGGTACCGACTTCCTGCAGTCTGTGTTACGGCTCATGCTCCATCCGGGCGCACCGGGTTGATGGCGTTATCGTAAAAATCGAAGGCAACCCGGATAGTGCAGTTGGTCAGGGGCGGCTCTGCGGCAAAGGCATTAGCGGCCTGATGACCCATTACAATCCGGGCCGGATTAAAGTGCCCTTACGCCGCACCAATCCGGAAAAGGGTCTTGATGTCGATCCGGGCTGGCAGGAAATCTCCTGGGAAGAGGCGCTGGATGAAATTTGCACCCATTTGAAGCGGGTGCGTGAGGATGATCCCCGTAAGCTGGTCTTTCAGCGGACCACCACCGTGCAATCGAGCATGATGCCCTATTTCGCTTTTATGTCGAGTTTCGGCTCGCGCAATGGCGGCGCCGGCGGCGGCGGTTTGCATTGCGGTAATGGCGCGCATTTGATCAGCGGCATCATGCACGCCTCCTGGTCAATCGTGCCGGATTTTGAGCATTGTAATTACGCCATGTATTTTGGCGCTTCCAAAGGCCACGGTGCCGGCCACGTGGCGACCACCAACATGCAGCAGGCGGCGGATGCCAGAGATCGCGGTATGAAAATGGTGGTCATCGATCCAATGTCGAATTTCGCTTCCGCCAAGGCGACCGAATGGGTGCCGATCCGGGTCGGCACTGATGCTGCCCTGGCGCTGGCGATGGCAAATATTATGGTCAACGAATTGGCGGCCATCGATAAACCCTATTTGAAAGCCAAGACCAATGCGCCTTATTTGATCGGTCCTGATAAACGCTATGTCCGGGACAGCGCGAGCAATAAACCGCTGGTTTGGGATGAAAGCACGAAATCGGCGCTGCCTTTTGACGAAGTTGATCCGGAGATGATGGCGCTTGAGGGGCAATTCAATGCCGGCGGTGGATCATGCCGGCCCGCTTTTGCGCTGCTTAGCGAACATCTCAAATCTTATACCCCGGAGCGTGCCGAGGAAATCACGACGATACTGGCCGACAATATCCGGCGGCTGGCGACAGAATTTGCCACCGAGGCCCGGATTGGCAGCACCATCGTCATTGATGGCGTAACGGTGCCGTACCGCCCGGCTGCCGCCATCGCTTTCAGAGGATCGCAGGGCCATAAAAACTCGACCTACAATATGTTTGCCATTGATTTGTTGAATCATCTGATTGGTTCAGCCGATGTGGCGGGGGGCTGTCTTGGCTTTAACCCGGTTTGTCATGGCTATCCGGAAACCGGCCGTGTTGCTTATACGCCGACACCCGCCGAAGACGGTCTGATGATTACCGGCTCCTGGATGGGGCCCCATAAACCCTATCCCATAAGTGAGCCGGCCTATCCAGAAAGGCTTGGCCTGCAAGATTTATTTCCGATGAGCATGCTTTCCGCCATTCTTAATTCTTCCGATCAGGATGAGTGGTGGGAGAAGTTCGAGCTGCCCTATCGACCTGAAGTGATGCTGAACTTCGGCACCAATGTGTTGATGAGCATGGGCAATAAAGCGGCCGTCGCCGATTCCTTGAAAAAGTTCAAGTTCATCGCTTCCTTTGACATTAATTTGCACGAGACCACTATGTTCTCGGACATTGTTCTGCCGGATTGCGATTATTTGCAAACCTATGATTCACGATCAAATTTTCCCTTTATATTCAGCCATCCCGCGGGCATGGGAAAATGGAGCTGGCCGGTGCGCCAGCCTGTTGTCGGACCCGACAAGGAAGAGCGTCTGTTCGCTGATGTTTTGATGGAAATGGCTGAGCGGGTTGGTTTTTTGCCGGATATGAATACGGCGCTGAACGCGTTGCTTGATATCAGGCCGCCTTATAATCTCGAGCGGGATCAAAAATACCCCTATGTCGAGGTCTGTGATGCCGATCTGAAAGATAAATTTGGGCCTGAAAAAGGGCTTAAGTGGTTCAAGGAAAATGGCGTCATCAGCTGGCCGAAAAAACCTGAAGAAGTCTATTGGCGGCCTTTTGTCGATGTCCGGGTGCCGATCTATCTCGAATGGATGAGTGATTTGTGGGAAAAAGCCAATGCGATCGCGGCACCTCGGGGCCTCGACTTACCACCGGAGCATTACGACCCCTTGCCTGAATGGCTGCCCTGTCTGTCACATGAATGCACCGATACTGACTTTGATCTTTATGCTTTTTATTACCGCGATACCATTCATACCAACAGCTTTACGATGGAAAATCCGTGGCTCGATGAAGCCGCCCAGCTTGATCCGTTTTCCTATACCATCGCCATTAATACAGATGTCGGTAAAAATATGGGTTTGCAAAGCGGCAACCCGGTCCGGGTAGAGAGCGATACCGGCCTATCGGTTGAAGGCCGGATCAAACTGACCGAGGGCATTCATCCGGAAGGTCTCGGGATCGCTGCTCTCGCTGGTCATTGGAGCGAAGGTCTGCCGGTAGCCAAAGGCAAAGGCGTATTTTTCAACGATTTGCTGGAGCTGGATTGGGCCCATTCGAGCCCCTCCAACCTCAATCTCGACCTTTGCGCCAAGGTTAAAGTCACCAAGATTTCAGCCAGCTGACCTCAACAGCAAATGGGCGCGACTTCAATCCGGCCTTCTTCCTGCGGATTAAGCTCTTTGCCAACCGGGCGGAATAACCGTGAATGCGGCACGGTCAGTTTGTAAATCCGGGCAGCCGTGCCACCCAAAACCAAATTGAGATCGTCCTGGGTGCATTCCAGTTTCAGCAATTGTTTCAAGCTCCAGCCCCAGACATCGACTTGGTGTCTGACCAGTTTCTTGCTGCGAACCTGTACGGCATAGCTCGATGGATAATTGCCGGGCTGGGAATGGAACGGAATACTAGCACCCCAATCACACCCCCACATCAGCTTCTCGGCACCGATATTGGGATCGATCAGCGCTTTGTGGTAAAGCTCGCCCCACCACAGACCGGTTTCCAGATAGACATTGTCGTTGGAGGCCGCCACCAGCAGCGCTTCTTCGTAAAACCGCTCGGTCCACCAGCCTTGGACGCCGCCATGGTTGATGACAATTGGCACGTCGCGGTATTCGACCGCCAGATCGGAGACCCACATCGGATGCAGGGTTTCCGGCCAGTTATGATGGGTCAGCGGATAGCCCATAACGACACCGCTATGGACTTGCACGACGGTCTCGTGTTTGCGGGCGACTTCCATAATCACGCGCATTTGGTCCAGCCGTTCGGTCTGGCTCATGGTTTTTCGCCGCATGGTGTCATTCGGTATGCCTTCGCCGATGCCAACAAAATTTCCGGTAGAAAGCAGTTTATCCACTTCCTTGGCAGCGGCTTCAATCGTCCACGGCTCTTCTCCCATGCGCGATTTCCTGGCCGTTTCCATGGCCGAGCAGACAGCGACGAATTTGTCCGGGTGCCGTTCGACCAGTTCGGCATTCATTTCATTGGACATGCCGAAAGCCGGCAGGAGGACGCACATATCAACATCATAGCAATCCATGTCATACATCAGGCGGGGCGAATTGTCGTAGGCGACCAGGCCTCTGATGGCTTGGGCAAGATCGTTGTAGCTTGCCTTATCAGTATCGATTTTTTTCTCTTTAAAAGCTTTGCCGGCGGCAAACCGTTGTGCGTGAACATGCGTATCGACAATAAAACGTCCCATTTTCATGACGTGTCCTCCCGTTTAAGAATAAATCCCTTGCCGCCATTTATTATGCATTCCCAAACATTGTCCATACCTTTGTTATGGAACGATATTGATTACTTATCTCAATTGATGGGTTGGGGCCGCTTTAATTAAATCTTCAAGACGGCGATATTGATCGCTTTCGGCTCGACGATGCAGGCTTCGCGGCAAAGAGCACAGCCGGTGCATAGCTCTGGATCGATCACAGGTTTAATACTATTTTCCCAGGATAGGGCGTTTGGCACTGGGCAAACATGTGCGCAGGCGCCGCATTCCGGTCCCTGATAGGGCAGGCAGGTATCTTCGTTAATCGTTACCGCAGCAAATTTGGGCAGCTCTTCCGGAAGTTCAGCATCCCGCAACAAAGCGCCCGGCTCGCAGACCGAGACACAGGGCCAGTCTTCGCACATATGACAGCCCCGGACAGACAAATCCATCGCCGGTGTGTCGTCCGGCAATTTAAACAGAATGTTAGGCGGGCAGGCTTTGAGGCAATCGTCACACCCGGTGCAGGTTTTAACAAAATCATTTTCGGGCAGGGCGAAAGGTGGCCGTATCCAGTTGATGTCCAGCTCAGACAATTTTTTGTTCACCGCCTCGGAGACCGTGTCGATGGCTTTGCTGGCACCGAATTTAAAAAACTCTCTTCTATCCATAGCGATCTTAGTTCTGTCAATCTGATTGGTGTTGTGAACGTATTTTACCGGTCATCGAACGGCGGTACTGCACGATGCTGACCAGTAACAAGATGCCAATAAAAATGCCGACCATAATGCCGATGGGGCCGATAAATTTTGGTGCGCCGACACGCAATGGAATGTCTAACGTGTAGTCTTCGCCATTGGATTGAAACTTGGCGCGAACTAAAAAATCACCGGCTGCGTGAAAGTTGAAGGCTTGCCGATAAAGGCTATCATCGAGCCGCTGAGTGCCCAGGTTTTCGATTTTCCCGCTGCTGCTGGAAAACGACAAAACATCATCACGGTGGGCAGTAAATTTTACCGTGCCATCAAAAGACTTATTGTTATCGAGACGTTTTATGTAAACGCTGATACGGCCGGGCTGCTCCGGTTTGGGAAAGGCGGGATAAATCATATAGGTGACATAATAGTCGCCCATTTCCGTTTCTCCCTGCAGGGTCGGCGGCGTGTTGGAATCTTCGTTGAGCTGATAGGACGGTCGGCCAAGAATATGATGGGCAAAGGCTTCGCTCATTTGCGACAGCCCGATTAAGGCCGTCAAAACAATCAACAATATCCTCGAAGAGCACATACCTATCATAATAGTTTCTTTTTCTCCGGCAGGGAATAAGACTTTCGTTCGGTAATCCATATCGGCAGGCTCGGATGCGGACAAACCTCGACACATAATCCGCAGCCGACGCAGCCGTCTTTGACTACTGGCCGGTATTGGTTCCAATGTTTGTAGGCAATGGCTGCTTTGCCCTGCGGACAGATACTGACGCAGGCGCCGCAGATGCCTTTATCGACCCAAGGGTAGCACGCGGTCTGATCAATCCGGGCGATACCCATATCGATGTCTTGGCGCTTGGTGACGGTTAGCGCCTCGGTCGGGCAAACCTCCATGCATTTATTACAAAGGGTGCAGGCTCGCTCGGCGGGATCGATATAGGGCGTATTGACCTGGCTGCCGCCGCTGCGTGCATGGAACTTGATACAACGGGGCGGGCAGACCTCTCCGCACAAGCCGCAGCCAATACAGGCGGCTGTGAAAGCTACATCATTTTTGAGGGCACCGGGTGGGCGCAGGAATATACGGCGATCTTGATGCCGCGCTGATAATTTGATGGCGCGATTGGTTGGCTGAGGTGCGGGCGGCGCGAGCAGACGAGAGACGCCATAGGGCAGGGCGCTAAATCCGAGCAGAGCAGCCCCAGATGTCAGAACTCGTAACAAGCTCCGCCGTTTCATTCTGCCGCCGCCTCTAAATCTGCCCCGCTCCCGTGCTGGTATTGTTTGCCAAGATGTCCAGGGCCTTGCGCTGGATAATCGGTCAGACGCAGGGTGAAGGTCATGGCGTCTGTCGGGCAGATGGCAATACAGGCGGCGCAATTTGTACATTCCTGACCAAAATCATCGCGCAAAGGGTCTAGCCCGAACTCACAGACCACATTGCATTTAGCGCAATCATTGCAGCTTTCTGCTATACGGCGGATGCGCACCAGCCGATAGCGCCCAAGCAATGAGTACAGCGCGCCGCCAGGGCACAGGTAGCGGCAAAAACCCCGCCGGGCGACCAATAGATCGAACAACAGCGTGGCAATGAAGATAACGACACCAACGCCGAAACCATCCAAGGCAATAACAAAATACAATTCGCGACCGATGATGGCGGGTGGGTAAATTGTGGCGATAAGCACGGAGCCGGCCAGTGACGTTAAAATAAGACCGATCGCCAAAACTACATACTTAATGCGCAAGTCAAACTGAAAGTTGGGCAATTTTAAGCCTGCCCATTTTAACCATGCCGATAGATTGGAGTTTAGCTCATAGATCATAGTTGCCGGACATAACCAGCCACAGAAAAAACGGCCGAAAATAATCGTCAGAACAAGCGGTATGAGAGAGCTTAGAATAAACGGCCAATAGAGTGACAGACTTGCCGCCATCTGGCTGGCGACAGCCAGTGGGTCTGACAATTGCAGCCCCCAAAAATACCCTGACCAGGTGTTTCCTTTGACCGCATCAAGTTCCTCTGCGGGATCGTTGATGAACGGCGCGGTGGCGAACTCGACAACATCGTATAGCCGCTTCTCTGAAGGCGCCAATAGATCATACGCATGAGCGGCGACATAGGTCTGATAAACATGGAGAACCGGAATTACGATGAGCAGGGCGAAGACCAAGCTTAAGATAACCCATCTGACTTTATTGAGATGACGCCATAAAAAGAAGGGTCGCGAAATTTCGGCCATTGAATTCAGCCCTTAGACGTTCCACGCGTCGGTCGAATGCGGATGGCTTGTGGCATTTGGATGCAGGAGCGCTCGCATAGCCCGCAGCCGACACAAGCATCTTTAACATGGGGCTGTTCCAGCATGCCGACTTTAATCGCGACATCCTGCAGTGGGCAGGCGCGATAACAAACGCCACAGGTCTTGCCTTGGAAAGACAGGCATAGCTCTTCGTCAACGACAGCGTGCCCCATCTTGACTTTTGCCATGACCTCGTTGGCTTCGCGCTCAATTTTAGGGATCGCGCCGGTCGGGCAGACGTCACCGCATTTCATACATAAAATACAGGCTTTCTCCCGAGGCGTGATATAAGGCGTGCCGGTTGATTTTAAGCCATTTTCGAAGTTGAAAAATTTGATGCAACGGTTGGGGCAAATCTCGCCGCATTGACCACAATTGATGCATTTGCTTAGGAATTTCGCTTCGTCATGAGCGCCCGGTGGCCGCAAAAAACGCAACGATGGTTTATTGCGCGCAGCGCGAGCTGCAGCGGGCGTCATTGCCGCCAC
>CAJWAR010000083.1 GCA_913020445.1 uncultured Rhodospirillaceae bacterium | reverse complement strand
TTCATTATTCTTGTCAGCTTTGTGCCGGCGCTCTGGGTGCTCAGGCTTTTCATCAAGGCGAGAACCAATCTTGATGTCAGAAAGCCGACGCACCACATCGTCACAACCGGGCCATTTCGATGGTCGCGCAATCCAGCTTACCTGTCTTTGAGTATGCTCGTTCTTGGGATCGCCGTCGCCGCCGACAGCATCTGGGTTCTATTATTTCTCATCGTGGCCATGATCGTTACCCACCATGGAATTATATTGCGCGAAGAGGCGTATCTTGAGCAAAAATTCGGCGCCGAATACCTCGACTACAAAGCCACTGTCCGCCGCTGGATATAGCGCGCGGCGTAACGCGTCTCAATTAATCAGAGGTATAGGATCTTAACGGCTTTTCCTGCGGCACCAATCTAAAGGCCAGCTGTCTGATCATGTCATTAAGATTGGCGACTTTTTTGGCGTCGGAAATATCTACTGTCCCCCACACAAAGGAAATCGGTTCATCCATGCAAAAAGCAGCGGTGATCGATAGTCCTGAAGCAGCCGGTTTTAATTTAATCTGATGTGGCGCGGCGCAAATATCGACAACATCGGTAAATTTTGAAGGGTTGAAGGCAAATACGACTTTATACGGCTCGCGGAACTTGGCAGAATTTCCAACGGTAAAATTAGTTCTTAAAAAACGATAATTATTATTCAACTCAGCCGTCACTATTTTCTCAGCCGCTGATGTGCTGATTAGTATCGGATCGCCGACAATAATTGTTCTCACATCTTGATCGACCGCCGCGTCAGCCAAAAAAGGCCTCGGATCACCCACATAGCTGCGTGATGAAGACAATGTATTGCAGCCTGCTAAAAGCATAAACGCTGTACCCATAACAAAGAAATTTTTCATCTTATTTCTCCGCTAGCTGTCGCCCCAACTATCTCTATCGCCAGCATAGCCCCGTTGCCAAAATCGCTCAAATAATGCTTTCGTGATTTGGGTCAGCTCAATGGGAAGGGGGCATAAAAAAAGATGGCTGCGATGGCCACCCAAAGCGGACATTATTTAATCGATCAAAATAAATTATCGGCGACGGTTTCCAAAAAATTCCGGACGGAAATTGGTTTGGCAATAAAGGCATCACATCCGCTTTCGAGAATCTCATCTTCATCGCCTTGCATGGCAAAGGCGGTAACAGCGATTACGGGGATGTGTTTCAGCTCCTCTTTTTCCTTAATTTTCTTAGTGATTTCAAGGCCGGAAATATTCGGCAACTGTATATCCATCAAAATGAGATTAGGCTGATGTTCCTCGGCAAGCGTGACGGCTTCGATTCCATCTCTTGATTGAAGTGTTGAATAACCGTTGGCTCGAAGCAAATCGTCAAAAAGCCTCATGTTCAATTTATTATCTTCAACGATCAAAATTGTTTTTGACATTAATGGCAGACCGCTTCCGATTTGCGGCTTTTGACGAAATTCAACGTCTCCATCCAATCGTGGTCGTAGCAAGCGTTGATAGCCTCGTCGAGGCCGAGGGATTTAATTAGATTGTCGGCCAGGGCGCGCTGATAACTTTCGTTTGAATACCCTGCGGTCTGGTTGTTCTTCAGCATTTAAAATGCTCCTTCGATTAAATCTTGAAGCCGGCGAGGGCGGATTCCAGGTTTTCCCAACTGCCGCCACTGGCGACGAGGCAGCTAATGCCGGATGGTTGGGTCACGACGACGGTGAAGGTCCTGTCTTTTGAGACAAACATTTCCAGAACCGCACCGTCTTTGGTGAGACCCATAGAGACAGGCGTTTCGGAAAAATTGTTGGTTAATTGCTCGACGATCTCGGCGCGTTCGCCACAAGGAAGCACTGCTTGTTGGGCTGACGCTGGAGCTGCATTCAGGCTCAAAAAGATCAGACCTAAAGTAAAAACAATTCCTTTGATCGACATGGTACGTTCCTTTTAAATCGTTAAGAAAATGTGTCCTGCAAAAGATTGTGTAACTGCTACTCTATGGACTTATTCGATCTTTTGCAGTGCCTATCAATATATGCACTCAATGTAATTTTATAATGTTAGGGACGTAAATTTTTGTGCGAAGTTTTAATGTTAAGTATCTTTTTGAAACAATTAAAAACAGAGTATTATTAGTCTAGAATCTGGGGGAAAATAGAGGTTTTCTGGTATTTTGCCTTAATATCTAAGGTCAAAAATTGGCGGAAAGTGATATAATACTGTGATGAACCATAGGCACGCTAAATTGGCAGAGACCATTCAAGCCGCCCTTGAGCACGCCGGCCTTTCAGGCTTGTGTCGAGAGGGGCAAATTGAGCTGGCGCTACAAGAGGCGCGTAAGTTGCGACCGGAGTTGAGCGACGAAGAACTGATTGAATTGGTGGAGATTGAGGCCGGTGACTGACGCGCTGAACAACGAAGCACAAAAACGGTGGCTGCGTTTCGTTACTACATTAAACGGGGGCACTTTTTTGGCTGGACCTGCCCGCGCCTGAGGCGGCGATCAAAGTGTCCCCTTTGGCAGTCCTATCAACGTCAAATTTTGTGGATTGGAACATCGATATCTGGTTTGAAGAAATGTCCTGCCGGCTTACCTCGCGCTGGCGAAATAATATTGAGTTGGAATTAAATTAAGTATCGTGTCCCGGGATTGGGGACTGCGGGATCGCGGGATTGGAACGCTTTTCATCGACAATTTAAATGTCTGCTTTCGGGGGTAAAGCGGACGCTATTTCCAAGGTGTTAAAGAGTCCGCTCTTAGCCATAACCGGACATTGCAAGTCATTGCAAATCAATTCGGTTATTTACATTCATGTAATACTTTTAATCAGCTTAACTAGTGCCATTTAATAATGAACTTGTCTGATAAAGAATTCTGGCGATAGGATTAGGCGCCGGATTGCCGCCGTTTTAACATTTTTTGTGAAATTACGGCACCTCGGCCCGGGTCTGTCCACGGACAAATCGCCAGGCAAATACCGCAGCCATGGGTGAGGGCGAAATAGGGCACGCATTTGTCAAAATCGACATACCATTTCTCGATCCCACGGACGATCTGCTTTTGATCTGATAACGCTCCCGGTGGACAGGCATTCGTGCACACCTGACATTTGGTGCAAAAATCATCAACGCCGATATCTGTCGGCCCGTCCAGCGCCATCGGCATATCTGTGAGAATTAACGAAATCCGGAAGTTTGGGCCGTGGTCTTTGCTGATCACCGAACCGTGCTTGCCGAGCTGACCGATGCCGGCTTTGATCGCCATCGGAATCATCATGATGTCTTCGCCGTTGCCGAAAGCCTCTGCCTGCCAACCGAGAGAACGAATGTAATTAGCGATCTTATTTGCTGATTTCGAGCCGCGTCGATAGGCTTTGACGATTTCAGCCGAGGAGCGTTTCGACGGCGTATGCTCGACATCATTGATATTCATCGTATTGGCAATGCAGATGGCATATTTATAGGGCCAGGTCCGCCCTTCGTATTGAATATCTTCTTCATAAAGCGTAATCCCGGCCAAATCTGCGCCAAATTTTTTCGCCTTGATTTTGATCTCCTCGGCCATTGCCTGCGGGTCAGTAACCTCTACCGGTTCGCCAAAGACGGGGCCGGCGGCGTTGCGGCGCTCCCACCATGTCAGCATATTTGCTGAAAACATCGACCAGGGCTTTGACATGTTAAAAAAAGTATCAAGCGCCGCCCAGTCAATGGCTTTGCGACCGGCACCGCGACCGGTGTTATGGAAGACCTGGTGGGGGCGAATTTTTTCCGCTACCCCAAGGCCGTTTACGCTATTTCCTGATTTCGGCGTATGTTGCATCACGAAAGGGTATTTTGGCGGAGGGGCGGTAACTTTGAGCTTCATTTCCCTATCCCCAAAACTTCTTCGAGAACAAAAGGTTGTCCGGTCTTATCTGCGTGACGCCAAGCTTTGCGAATGCGGCCGCCAAACCATAACCACCGCCAATATAACTTGGCGAGGTAAATGAAAATGCGAATATTGCGCCTGAATCGAAGCCAAGAACTATCCTCATAAACTCTGAAATTTCTCTCACTTGAGGTCTGTTCACGGTTCAATTTTTGCGCTGGCGGAAAATTTGCTTTGCCATTAGAAATTGGCTGAGCTGGATCCGTCATCTTCAGATATCCTCCACATAATTTGTTTAATTTTATCATGTATAAAATATGTTTATTCATATATTATACATAAGTATGTTCATTTTGTCAAAAACGTGCAATAGTCTGCTTAATTGACCCGGCAATAAAATGAGAGTGCGTAATGGCGTCGCCAAATAAATCAATCAAGAATTCGGAATTTTATGTCCAGGATTTTCCCATGGTTCATATAGCCGCTATTCACAAGGCCTATAATGTGACCCTGGCCAATGAATTCAGAACTTTCGATGTTACGCCGCAGATGTGGCGTGTTTTGGTCACGCTTCAGGCCAGGGACGGATATAGTATTGGGCATCTGTCCGATATCACGTTAATCGAACAATCTCATTTAAGCCGATTAATAGACACGATGGAGCGGGACAAACTGGTGGACCGCCAAGCTCAATCGAGAGATAAGCGGATTAAACTTGTCCAAATAACGCGGCAGGGTCGTGCTTTGTTTCAGGAACTGCTGCCCCTGGTCATGAGCCAATATGACAAAGTTTTGTCCGGCTTTAGTCCAAAAGAAATAGCCAAGTTAATGGATTATTTGGGGCGGATGCGGAAAAACCTAAGTTCAAATCTGTAACGTTGATTCAAATATTGCCAGAACGTGGCCGATCACAATTCTTTTTTACACCTCCTAGAATAATCAGATTACCTGATTAATCATTCCGATATTACAATTTGTTAAATTAATAGGCTTGTGCTGAAATCATGCCTAAGAATTCAGAATTAATAATATCTATCCAAGTATCTCATTGAACAGGAAGTATTCACTAATATTCTTAGGAGAGTGAAATGAACAAGCTATTTACCGCTACAATTATCTCTGCGGCGCTAGCCTCCGCCAGCGTGTCTGCACAAACATTAAGTATTGGAAGTAACGCCCAAGGCTCGCTCGGTTACGCTTCGGCGGCTGGCGTTGCCAAAGTCGCAACAGAAGCAACTGACTTAAAGCTTCGGGTGGTGCCGCAAGGCGGCCCGGTTGTGGTTCTGCCACTCGTCAATAATGGCGAATTGGATTTCTCAATTGCCCTAAGCGTACCCGTTGGCTTTGCGCTTGGTGGTAAAGCGATGTTTAAGAAAAGTGGTGAACAAAAAAATCTGCGCATTGTAACGACAATGTTTCCGCTTCTAGTTGGTCTTTATGTCCGCAATGATTCGAAGATTAAAAAAGTTGCGGACGTCAAAGGAATGAGAATGGGGTCTAAGTTCACCAAACAGAAGATTATTGCAATTCTCAGCGCAGCAAATTTATCAATGGTTGGATTGACACCTAAGGATGTGAAAGGTGTTCCGGTGCCGAACGGCGTACGTCAAGTTCAAGATTTTATGGCTGGAAAAATTGATGCGGTGGTCTGGTCGATGACTTCGGGTGCGACGATGCAAGCACATGCAAAAGTTGGTATCCGCGTGGTTAGTTTGCCCGATACCGCAGCCGCCAAGAAGGCCATGCAGAAACGTGCCCCAGGTACGATTATTCAGTCCATTAAGCCGGGCCCTCGTTTCCCTTACTTATCCAAGCCCGCTAACGTGATGGCTGGTCCGTTTGTATTGGTGGCGTCGACCAAAACGCCGGCCGACAAAGTTTACCAAGTTGTCAAAGCTATGCATGGCAATAAGAAAAAACTCGTTACCACGCATAAAGCTTTTAATGGTATGAATCCCAAAAGAATGCATCTTGATATCGGGCTTCCCTATCACAAAGGTGCGGAGAAATTCTTTAAAGAAGCTGGACTCTAATCTGGTCTTCATGCGGACTGTGATTTTAACAGTTAGGGGCTGGTCTCATGAGTAATTCTGAAGAACCGAAAGCAGACCAGCCCACCGCTCCCTATATAAAGACGATGGGTGCCTATCTCGGCGCACTTCTAACTTTTGGAGCAATTGCCGAAGCCGTAGACCTATATCAACTCGTAGGGCTCGCCGGTTTTATCGAGCAGCGTTTAGTTGGTATGCTGGGGATCGCCTTGGTAATTACCTTTGCTGTATTCCCAGCCGTGCGCAAAACGCCGCGTCCCAATATTCCTTGGTATGATCTGATCGCGATTGCAGCATCGGTCATCGTTTGCGCTTACGTTACCTGGGACTATGAGAATATTTTCGAAAATATATATGCGAGACCGCTGAATGTTGTTGTTTCAGCCGTCGTGATTGTGACTCTCGTTGCCGAAGGGCTGCGGCGTACTTCGGGTAATATTCTTTTTATCTTTATGATATTTTTTATCCTTTTCGGCTTGTTTGGCCATTTTGTGCCCGGGCATTTTGAAGGCCGCAATGTCGCCATTGATCGCATGTTCATATATATCGCGTTGGACCCTAATGGTTTGGTCGGCGTTCCGATGGTGGTTTCAACAACCATCGTCATCGCCTTCATCTATTTTGGTCACTTATTAGATAAATCTAAAGGATCACAATTTTTCACCGATATCTCGGTGTCCCTCATGGGCCGTTATCGCGGGGGTTCTTCCAAAATTGCCGTTACGGCTTCCAGCCTGTTTGGTTCAATTTCAGGCAGTGCCGTTTCCAACGTCGTATCGACCGGCGTGATTACCATTCCGATGATGAAAAAAGGCGGCTATCCCAAGCATGTTGCGGGAGCGATTGAAGCTGTCGCCTCTACCGGCGGTCAGCTGATGCCCCCAATCATGGGTGCGGCAGCCTTCGTCATGGCGGAGTTTCTGCAAATTCCCTACAGCTCGGTTGTCATCGCCGCCGTAATCCCGGCTGTTTTATATTATGTCGCTTTGTTTATCTCCGCTGATCTTTATGCCGCCCGTCACGGAATTTCACGGGTGGACGAAGATCAAATTCCAGAACGATGGCCGGTCTTTAAGGCTGGCTGGATATATATCATCCCCTTTGCCGTGCTGATCTCAGCTCTATTTAATTTCAATTTACGACCGGATACATCGGCTTTGGTCTCGGCCATTTCGGTTGTCATTGTCGGAGTAATCTTCGGCTACAGAGGAGCCCGCATGAATTTGTGGAGTGTCCTTAAATGTATGTCGTCGACGGGCATTGCCGTGACGCAAATTGTGATGATAGGCGCGATGGCCGGTATCGTTATCGGTGTTTTAAATATTACCGGTCTCGGTTTTGCTCTCACTCAAGCCTTGATTGCATTGGCGGCTGGTAATCTTGGGTTGCTGCTGATTATGGCGGCTATTGTCTCGATCATTCTCGGTATGGGCATGCCGACTTTAGGTGTTTATCTCTTGTTGGCAACTTTAGTTGCGCCATCGCTTATTGAAGTTGGCGTTCAGCCCATGGCGGCCCATCTTTTTGCGCTTTATTTTGGCATGTTATCGATGATTACCCCACCCGTCGCGATTGCGGCGTTTGCGGCGGCGACAGTTGCCGAATCAGAGCCGATGAAGACGGGGTTCGCCGCAGTTACATTTGGCTGGTCTGCCTATCTTGTACCATTTCTATTTGTCTTGGCGCCCGAACTTCTTTTTGAGGGCGAGCCCCTGCTAATCGGGACAACGCTCGCAACCGCCGTTCTCGGTATTTGGCTGGTTTGCGCCGGCTTCAATGGCTATTTGCTGCATGTGGTTCAACCATTTACCCGGGTAATTGCCGTCGCCGCTGGATTGGCTCTGTTGCTGCCATCTTCTTCTTTTGCCGGCGCCTACTGGACGGATATCATCGGTCTCGCGGCTGGATTGATGGCAATTTCATATGAATATATCCAGAGCAAAAAAACACTGATGGTGTAGTCACCTGCCAATTTGGCAAAAAAGCCCAGTCTAAATTTGCCGGCAATATTTCGCGTAAGGAATATATGATGAATTTCGAACTTCCCGAAGAACTCAAAATGTTAAAGGAGACGTTGCGGCGGTTTGTTGACAACGAGCTGATTCCAATTGAACGCGAAACTCTCGATGGTGCAAAACTCAAGCCGGAAAGCGAGAAATGGCTGAATGAGAAAGCCGTTGAATTGGGTCTCTGGCAATTTGACGTACCAGAAGAACATGGTGGGCTAGGTCTTGGGTTGCTCGCAAAAACCGTCGTCTGGACCGAGTTGAACCGAAGCATTGCCTTGCCGACCCGCCTACCAGAGATTTTTGGTGGCGCCAGCCCAATTCTTTATAATCTCAATGAAACCCAGCAGGAGCGCTATCTCAAACCGGTTTTGGACGGCAAGCTGAAAACCGCCTTTGCCCAAACGGAAGCCGATGCAGGCAGCGACCCGGCAGCGATGCGGACTTCGGCTGTGCGCGATGGTGACCATTACGTCCTAAATGGCAGTAAACGCTTTATCTCCAATGCTTTGGGCGCCGATTTTTTTCAAGTTATCGCTGTTACCGACAAGGAAAAAGCGCAGCGGGGTGGCATATCGACGATTCTCGTTGATGCCGATGCACCTGGTGTGACGCTACTGCGTGAACAAGAATTGATCACCGATGACAAGCCCTGGGAAATTCTCTTTGAAGACGTCAAAGTGCCGGCTGAAAATCTCGTCGGAAAAGAAGGTGATGGCTTTAAACTTGCCCAAAGCTGGATTAGTACGGGGCGCATTCGTCACGCCGCCCGGGGCATGGGCATTATCACCCGATGCCTTGAAATGGCGACAACTTACGCCAATGACCGGGTGACATTCGGTGAAAAATTGGCTGACCGGCAGGCCGTTCAGTGGATGCTCGTCGATATGTATACCCATCTTCATCAGTTGTCTTTAATGGTCTATCACGCGGCGGCAAAATATGACCGCGGTGAGGATATCCGCAACGAAGCCTTCATGTGCAAAGTATTTGGCGACACCAAATCCTTTGAGGCCGCCGATAACTGTATGCAAATCCACGGCGGCCTTGGATTGACCAAAGAATTACCGATTGAGCGGTTCTGGCGGGATCAGCGCAGCATGATTATCACCGAAGGGCCAACCGAAGTTTTAAAAATGGCGTTGGCTCGACAAGTTCTCAAAGAGTATGGCTAAAATCATGTTTTTTGGCATGAATCAATTAATTAGAAAAACTGAATAATTGATCGTATAAAACGATTTCTATTATGAGTAAGACACAGCTAACATTCACTCATAAAAGTCAAATAACGAAAAGATTAACGGAGAGATTTCAACATGGCGCATTTACCGACCCTTGAAGAAGAAGATTGGACACCCGAAGCCAAGGCAGCAATGGAGCGCTGGTTCGAATCTTACGGACGGCCATCACATATTTATAAAGTCATTGCCGGCAACCCGGCTTTTTTAAAAGCTTCCACCGAAGCTTGGCTCAATTTGGTGCCAACTGAAACCCATCTACCGCGCCATATTAAAGAATGTATCGTTGTCATCACCTGTTCGACGCAAAGCACACTTTATTGTGTCCAAGGTCATTCACATGCGATTAAGCGGCAGGGCATTCTTAGCGACGAGCAAATCCGCCAAATTCAGATGCGCGATTTTGTCGATTTTGACGAAAAAGAAAAAGCGATTTTCAATTTTGCACATAAAGCGGCGGGCGCGCCAAAATTCATGACCGCAGATGATTATAAGGAGCTTCACGATATCGGATTAAGCGATGAAGTCATTCTCGAAATCCTCAGCATCATCTGGGTTAATACCGCGATGAACATGATCGTTGACGCATTGGATGTGAAGCGCACTCCGGAACAAATGAAAGAATTGGAAAAGAATCTCTAAAATGAATTACGATGGACCACATCAGAGCGAACAGATGGCTGGCGGCTACGGCCCAGAAGATGGGCTGCGCTCCGTTAAATCAGTTCTCGCGCCAGGGTCAATCGCCATTGTTGGCGTCTCGGACCGTGGCGAAGGTGGTTGGTCAAAAATCATTTTTGATAATCTGAAAGACTCAGATTCGCACTCCAAAGTCTTTTTAATTAATCCCAAACGTGACGAGATTTGGGGTGAAAAATGTTATCCGAATTTTGCCGCCATTGGCGAACCGGTTGATCATGTCTTGATGATGGTTCCGGCCCATGCGGTTTGCGATAGTCTCCGCGAAGCGGCGGAGCAGGGCGTAAAAAGCGCCACAATTTATTCCGCCGGTTTTGGCGAAGGTGGCGGCGATGCGGAAAGTCAAGCGCGCGGCCAAGCACTAAAAGACATCATCGATGAATATGGCATTAGGATTTGCGGTCCGAACTGTATGGGCGGTGTTGCCGTTCATCAGAAAATTTCGCTATATCCGTCGCGACGTGCCCATGGTCTGAGAAAAGGTTCTATTAGTGCGGTTTTTCAAAGTGGCGGTACGTTACAGTTTTGGCTAGAGCAAGCTACCGCGCGGGGAATTGGTTTCAGCTACGCCGTTACCACCGGTAACGAGTTAGACTTAGACCTCACCGACTTTTTAAACTTCTATGTTGAAGACTCTAACACCAAAGTTATTACCTGCTTGGTTGAAGGGATCCGCCGTCCGCGTGCTTTTCTTGAAGTTGCCCAAAAAGCGCATGCCGCCAAAAAACCCATTCTGATGATCAAAAGTGGTCGAACCGAAGAAGCACGTGAGCAGGCCAAATCTCACACCGGTGCTATTGCCGGTGATGATGCCGTGTTTGATGCGATGTGCCGGCGCTACGGCGTCGTTCGCTGTGACGATCTTGCCGACATGGTTGAACTGGCGATGGTCTTTGAACAAGGTCGTATTCCTTCCGGTAATCGTATGGGATTGGTGACGTCCTCCGGCGCCGTTAAAGGGATCGCCTTGGATACCGCGGGAGGCGTCAGTCAGAGTTGGGGTAAGTTATCCGATAATACCGCCGAGCGGCTTCGTGAGCTAATTTCGTCGGTCAGTGAAATTGATAATCCATTGGATTGTGGGCCGGCACCGGTCACCAATGCAGAGCTATACAGCTCTATTTGTGAGACGCTGTTGGACGATGATAATGTCGATATGCTGGCATTTCTAGCCCGTACACCTCTGGCTGAAGGGGAGCCCGACCAGACCCAAATCGAACCGCTTGCGGCGCTGTCAGATCGCACCGAAAAACCTATTTTTGCCTTTGCCCATATGGCCCGCCCGACAACGCCATTCGCTCAGGACTTTCAACGCCAGACCCAACTTCCCTTTGTCCATGGCATACCCCAGGCCGTTCGTGCCATGAGTGCTTTGGCGTCCTATGGCGAAAGTCAGCGCCGCGGCATTGTCGAAGTTAGTGACGCCCAGGCCATGCAAGGTGGTTTTAAATCTGAAAATTTAAAACAACTCATGACCACGGCCGGCGCACCGGCGCCAGCTGAAAAATTCGCCTCGTCGATCACCGCTGTTGCTGCGGCAGC
>CAJWAR010000082.1 GCA_913020445.1 uncultured Rhodospirillaceae bacterium | reverse complement strand
AAGGTAATTTACCGGTCAGCATCTCATAGGCAATGACGCCGAGCGAGAAACGGTCGGTTCGCCTTGAGCCGACAGTTACACCGCCATTTTTAGCGATAAATTCCGGCGCGCTGTAGCTTTTGGTTCCGGGGTGCCCCGCCTCGCCAATCGGTAAGGCAAGTTCTTCTATGCCGGCAATTTTGGCTGAGCCGAAATCAATAATTTTTACCGTGCCAAAAGCATCGATCAGAATATTGTCGGGTTTTAAGTCCTGGTGGATCATTTCTTTACGGTGAAAGGCCCGAAGACCTTTGGCGATTTGACCAATAATGCCGCGCACAGCTGTCAGGTCAGGATTTGGATTGTCGCGCATCCATTGGCTGAGCGTCTGACCTTCAACATATTCGGTAACGTAATACAGAAATTTCTTCGGCCGCTCATTTTCATAGACGCGCAGGACATGCGGCGAGTTTAGTCTCTTACCGGTCCATTCTTCACGGTGAAAACGTTCCAGATAAATCGGATCATCGGCGTAATTGACCGAGGGGGTTTTGATCGCAACTCTCTCGCTGCTTTCCCGGTCGAGCGCAAGATAAACCTGTGACCGGCTGCTGGCGTGAAGTTCCCGCTGAATCTCATAGCCATCCAAAATCATGCCGGGCGAAAGTTCAGGTGGAAACGGCAGCTCTTGGAGTTTGCGTGTGTGACTATCGATATCGGTTTGGCCGACATCATCAATGCGGACAATCTGGCAAGTCAGATTGTCTTCGCTGCCATTACCGAGGGCGACTTCAACCAGCGCGCTCGCTGCCGCGTTTAAATCAACGCTCTCAGATCTAATCTTGGCCGCCATAAACTTTGCCGGCACAAAATCATGGACGCCATCGGTGGTAAAAACAAAAATGTCCTCGGTTTCTACAGGGACACTTTGATAGTCAATCTCGACGTTCAGATCGATCCCCATGGCGCGGCTAAGATATTCTTTATCGCCACGTCCGGGCAGCCGATGTTCGCTGGTGAGGGGTTCCAGCCTGTCACCTCGCAGCCGGGAAATTCGCGTATCACCAACGTGGAAAATATGGGCAGTGCCTGACTTCAGAATAAGCGCGCTCAGCGTGCTGACCATACCTCGATTGGTGCCATGCTGAGCGTAGCCTTGACCGTAAAGCCAGCGGTTAAGAGCCGTCAGTATATTGTGCGCCGAGGTTTTGACCGTCCAGGATTCCGACGTTGAAAAATAATCGGTGAGAAAACTTTTGACGCAGCTTTCACTCGCTTCCTTCGCTGCATCGCTGCCGCTCATACCATCGGCGACCACCATGGCGATGCCTTTGGTCGTCAGCAACGGCTCATCCGGAATCAGGACGCCAAAAGAATCTTCGTTCGATTCTTTAAGGCCGGCCGCCGAATGTTGGCCGATACTGACTGAAGCTACGATAGCCAATTACTTCTCCTTCTCGCGCCTATTTTACGGCAATTAATTCGACCGTGCCGTCAGGTAAAACTTCCGCCATTTGCCCTTCAGGCTCGTCCATTACCAGGGCCGTTATGATGAGCGTGGCGATTGCTGCGGCGCCAATTACCAAAAAGAATATCATCGGTGTAACAAACGACAGAACGGTCAAAAAACAAACCGCACCAACATTGCCATAGGCGCCGACCATGCCGGCCACCTGACCGGTCATCCGGCGTTTGACCAAAGGCACCATGGCAAAAACCGCACCCTCACCCGCCTGAACAAAGAATGAGCAAGCCATCGTCATCAGGACCGCCACCGGCAGCCACCAGTCCGAGTTGATTTGCGACATGCCCATATAGCCAATTGCGAGGCCGCCCAAAAAAATCATCAGCGTTCTTTTTCGCCCAAAACGATCACTTAAGAGTCCACCGCCGGGTCGCGCGACCAAGTTCATAAAGGCAAATCCGGAAGCGAGAATTCCGGCCATCACACCAGACAGTTCGAACGTGTCCATGAAAAATAAGGGCAACATTGAGACAACCGCGAGTTCCGATCCAAATGTGACAAGATAGGCTAAATCGAGCACCGCAACTTGTTTGAATTTGTAACGCTGAATTTCAGGAACTGGTTCTTTCAACACTGCCTTATTGACTGAGATGATGTGATAAAGCTGATAGAGATAAAGCACCGCCAAGCCGATATATATTGAAGTCGTCGCCAAATCCCCTAATATTTTAAGACTTGCCGGACCCAATTTCCAAGCCAGCAAAGCAAGCGTTAGGAACAATGGTGCTTTCATAATCGCATAGAGGGCCATGTCTCCTTTGGAGGAAACTTCCATGGCACCGCTTTTGTTCGGTTTAAAATAGGTAGCTCCTTCCGGGGTGTCCCGCGCCATTTTGTAAAAGATCGCGGCATAGACCAGTGCGATCACGCCGGTCAGCGCTGTCGCATAACGCCAGCCCTCGTCACCACCAAACAATAGCGCCAACGTCGGTAACGACATCGCCGCGGCGGCCGAGCCAAAGTTTCCCCAGCCACCATAAATGCCTTCAGCGACGCCAACTTGCTTGGCCGGGAACCACTCGCCGATCATACGAATGCCGATAACAAACCCGGCGCCGACGAAGCCCAACAGAAAGCGGCTGACGGCCAGCATCTCGAAACTGGTTGAGGCGGCAAAGACAAAACAAATCACCGCAGAAAATGCCAGCAACAGGGAATAGACGATGCGCGGGCCGAATCGATCCACTGTCATACCAATGATGATACGCGCCGGAATGGTCAAAGCGACGTTCATAATCAGCAGTGTCGTGACTTCCTGGTTTGACAGGCCAAAGGTGTCACGGATCGAAGCCATCAAAGGCGCATGATTGAACCAGACGATAAAACTGATAAAAAAGGCAACCCAAGTCAGGTGGAGCGTTTTCATTTTTCCGGTGAAGGCGAAAAGGTTTATGCGGGCGATCGTATTGGTCATTTAAGTTATTCCTATGGTTACTTGGTTAGGCCTGCCCTCTCTATGGCAAAGGGCGTGCCAAACCTGAAAAGCCCCGGTTTCCGGGGGTTTTTCGGAACACACACCCAAAATACCCAAATAAACTGCCTATAAATTAATCAATATAATAATATGAGTAATAAATAGGCATTAATTCTTTGAAAAATGCTCTGGAAATTCTCGATCGGCCTATTTGAGGCTGTACAGATTTTTTATAAATCATTGATAATAAACAGTAATTAACGATTTATTCGGTAAGTCGTCAAAATTGGCACGGCTGTTGCTCTAATGCTTGGTGGAAGTGAAATTTTGTTTTCAGCATTGAGAGAAATAGCAGGTCCAAAATGAATATGATGATGACCAATTCCCCGAAACAGCTTCAGAAGCAGAGGTTGGTTCTTATTGGCAATGGCATGGCCGGCGTGCGGACGATTGAAGAGGTTCTTAAAGCCAATCCCGAGCTTTTCGACATTACGATTTTCGGTGCCGAGCCTCATGGCAATTACAATCGCATCATGCTGTCGCCGGTTCTGGCTGGTGAGAAAACCATCAATGAGATCATGCTCAACGATGATGACTGGTACGCTGAAAACAACATCACGTTACACAAAGGCAAAACGGTCACAAAAATTGATCGGGTCAAACGCCAGGTTATTGCTGATGACGGCACGGTCGCTGGTTATGACAGGTTATTGCTGGCGACCGGAGCCAATCCTTTTATTCTGCCGATTCCAGGGGCCGACCTGCCCGGTGTGATCACATTCCGCGATATTCACGACGTCGACCAAATGCTGGCGGCTGCCAGCGAACACCAAAAGGCAGTTGTTATCGGCGGTGGCCTGCTTGGCCTGGAAGCAGCCAAAGGGCTCGCCACCCAAGGGATGGATGTGACGGTGGTTCATCTGATGGATACGCTGATGGAACGCCAATTAGATGAGACGGCCGCCAAACTGCTGCAGCAGTCCTTAGAAGAGCAGGGTCTTGAATTTTTGACCGGTGCCGAAACCGAAGCCATTACCGGTGAAGACCGCGTCACCGGCATCAAGTTTAAAGATGGCACCGAGTTCGCCACCGATATCGTTGTCATGGCGGTCGGTATCAAACCGAATAAAGCGCTGGCGGAAAAAGCCGGTATCCATTGCGAACGTGGCATTGTCGTCAACGATACCATGCAAACCTATGATCCAAGCGTGTACGCGGTTGGCGAATGTGTTCAGCACAGAAAAAACACCTATGGTCTGGTGGCGCCGCTATTTGAGCAAGGCAAGATTTGCGCCAATCACTTAGTCAACAAATGTGTGTTGCGCTACCTCGGTTCGGTAACTTCAACCAAGCTTAAAGTCACCGGTATTGATCTATTTTCCGCCGGCGATTTCACTGGAGATGACACGACGGAAGAAATTGTTCTGCGTGATCCGGGACGTAACGTCTACAAAAAACTGGTCATCAAAGACGATCGCATCCAGGGCGGTGTGATGTATGGCGATACTGTTGATGGCGCCTGGTATTTCCAGTTGATGCGGGACGAGATCGACGTTTCGGATTTGCGGGACAGTTTGTTATTCGGCAAAGCTCATCTCGGTAATTCCGGCCATGGCGAACAAAATCAAATTAGCGGGATGGATAATGCGGCAGAAGTCTGTGGCTGCAATGGCGTCTGCAAAGGCGACATTGTTCAGGCGATCACCGACAAAAAACTTTTCACCCTCGAAGATGTGCGTACCCAGACCAAAGCATCGGCATCATGTGGTTCCTGCACCGGGCTGGTCGAGCAAATTCTCGCTTCTACGGTTGGCGGTGATTATTCTGAAACGCCGAATGAAAAACCGCTTTGCCCGTGCACGGATCATACCCACGAAGAAGTACGCCGGGTTATATTGGAAAATGATCTTAAAACCATTCCGGCGACGATGAGATTCCTGGAGTGGCGGCAGCCGGATGGCTGTGCCAAATGCCGGCCGGCGCTGAACTACTATCTTTTATGCGCCTGGCCCGCCGATTACAAAGATGATGGCCAATCGCGCTTCATCAACGAACGGGTCCATGCCAACATTCAGAAAGACGGCACCTATTCAGTAATCCCCAGGATGTGGGGCGGCACGACAACGCCGGATGAGCTCCGCGCAATTGCCGATGTTGCGGACAAATTCAACATCCCAGACGTTAAAGTTACCGGCGGTCAGCGGATTAATTTGCTGGGGGTAAAAAAAGAGGATTTGCCGGCTGCTTGGGCTGATCTGAACGAGGCCGGCATGGTTTCCGGCCATGCTTACGGCAAATCGCTCAGAACAGTTAAGACCTGTGTTGGATCAGAATGGTGCCGGTTTGGGGTGCAGGATTCGACGGCGCTCGGTGTTGCCTTGGAGAAAGCTCTCTGGGGGTCATGGACACCGCATAAATTCAAGGCCGCAGTTTCCGGTTGCCCGCGAAACTGTGCCGAATCAACCATCAAGGACTTTGGCGTCGTTGCCGTCGAGTCTGGTTGGGAGCTTCATGTTGGCGGTAATGGCGGCACCAAGGTTCGGGCGACCGATCTGCTCGGCAAGGTAAAGACCGTCGAGGAAGTTCTGGAATATGCCCGCGCCTTTATCCAGTTCTACCGGGAAGACGCGCATTATCTTGAGCGCACGGTCCATTGGTTAGAGCGTGTCGGCCTGTCAATTGTCAAAGAACGTATCGTTGAAAATGCCGAGTTGCGTAAAGAATATGCCGAGCGTTTCATCTTCTCGCAAAAGTATGCGCAGTTCGATCCCTGGCAGGAGCAGGTTTCAAACGAAAAAGCGACGCGTGATTACGAACACCTCAAATTAGTAAGGAAACTGGCGAGCTAAACGATGAGCAAATTGATAAAAATATGTGCCTTGAATGATATTCGCCCACTCGGTTCGCGGATTGTTGAACTGCCGGGAATATCAGCTGGCCCGGTGGCGATATTTCGCACTGCCGACAATGACGTCTTTGCGGTTGAGGACCGTTGTCCCCACAAACAGGGTCCGCTGTCGCAAGGAATTGTCCATGGCAAAAGCGTAACCTGCCCGTTACACAATTGGGTCATTGGCTTGGAAAATGGGGAAGCGGCAGCACCGGATGTTGGCTGCGCAAAATCCTATGCCGTCAAAATTCAGGACGACGATGTTTATCTTGAAGCAGCAGTCGACGAAACTCAGCAGGTGGCGGTGAATGAATGATCCGTTTCCATTTCCGGTAAAGTCTACCTGTGCCTATTGCGGCGTTGGTTGCGGGATAATTGCGTCAAAAGACGAAGAACAAAATATCCAAATCGAGGGCGACCCGGTTCACCCGGCCAATTTGGGCAGGCTTTGCTCGAAAGGCGCTGCCTTAGCTGATACCCTCGACCTTGAGGGCCGCCTGCTTAGGCCAGAAATTAATCATCAGCCGGTGGATTGGGATAGCGCTTTGGATAAAGTCGCCTTGGGCTTTAAAGAAGTCATCGAAACGCATGGACCGGACGCAGTTGCGTTCTATGTTTCGGGGCAATTGCTGACCGAAGACTATTACGTCGCCAATAAACTGATGAAAGGTTTTATCGGTGCGGCCAACATCGATACGAATTCCCGCCTCTGCATGTCCTCCAGTGTCGCCGGTCATAAGCGCGCCTTTGGCTCCGATACCATTCCCGGCTGTTACGAGGATCTGGAGCTCGCTGATTTGGTTGTGCTCACCGGCTCGAACGCAGCCTGGTGTCATCCGGTTTTGTATCAGCGCCTTGTCGCCGCCAAGGAAGCCAGACCGCACATGACCATTGTTGTGATTGATCCCCGCCGGACGGCAAGCTCGGATATCGCTGATATTCATTTTGCCATCAAACCCGGCACAGATGCCGTGCTGTTTAATGGCTTGCTTACGTATTTAAATCACCGCGACAAAATAAACCGTACCTTCGCCGAGGAGTTTTGCGAAGGGCTGGATAAAGCGCTAGCGGCAGCTGAGCGCTCGGCACCCACCGCCGGAGCAGTTGCCAAAGCCTGTGGTCTCAGTCTGACGGCCATCACTGAATTCTACGAGCATTTCGAAGCTTGCGAAAAATCGGTAACGCTTTATTCCCAAGGCATCAATCAATCTTCCAGCGGTACCGACAAGGTTAACGCCATTCTCAATTGCCATTTAGCAACGGGGCGCATTGGCCGCCCCGGTATGGGCCCGTTTTCGCTTACCGGGCAGCCCAATGCGATGGGAGGGCGTGAAGTTGGTGGGCTCGCCAATCTGTTGGCCGCACATCTGGAGATTGATAATCCGGATCACCGGGATTTGGTTGCGCGCTTTTGGCATGCTCCGCAGCTCGCTGACAAGCCGGGACTGGCGGCGGTAGAGCTTTTTGAAGCGGTCGAAACGGGTAAGGTTAAAGCGATCTGGATAATGGGCACCAATCCGGCAGTCAGCCTGCCGGATAACTCCCGCGTCCGCCAAGCGCTTGAAAAATGTGACCTGGTTGTCGTCTCGGATTGCGAGCGCAATACCGATACGGCGGCTTTTGCGGACGTTCTTTTGCCGGCGCTTGCCTGGGGCGAGAAAGACGGCACAGTCACCAATTCCGAGCGCCGCATTTCCCGCCAGCGCGCCTTTTTGCCGGCCCCCGGCGACGCCAAGCCCGATTGGTGGATTATCTCGGAAATCGCCCGCCGGCTCGGTCATGATGCTGCTTTTAACTATGCTACAAGCGCTGATATTTTCCGCGAACACGCAGCTTTGTCGGGGTTTGAAAACAACGGCAGCCGGGACTTTGATATCAGTGGTCTGGCTGAACTTAAGCAGATCGCTTATGACGGTATGCTGCCGTTGCAATGGCCGGTAACCAAAAATCGTCCCCAAGGGACAACCCGGCTGTTTGCCGATGGCAGGTTTTTTAGACCCGGTGGGAAAGCCGCGTTGGTGCCGGTTAATCCGCAAGCTCCGGTTCATGCTCCGGATGCCAAGTTTCTGCTTATCCTGAACACCGGCCGGGTTCGCGATCACTGGCACACGATGACCCGGACGGGAAAATCCGGACGTCTTTCCGCTCACCGCATTGAGCCATTCGCCGAAATTCACCCCACTGATGCTGAACGCTTTGAAATAAATGACGGCAATTTGGCACGGCTTGAGACCAATTGGGGCGAGATGATCGCCCGAGTGCATATAACCACCGACCAGCAGTCCGGCAGCATTTTCGTGCCCATGCATTGGAACAAACAGTTTGCCTCCCATGGTCTGGTGGACGCGCTGGTGAACCCGGTAACCGATCCGATTTCTCAGCAACCCGAGCTCAAACACACGCCGGTCCGCATAACGCCGTTCAAAGCCTCTTGGCATGCTTTCGTATTAACCCGGAAACGTCTGGATATTAACGCGGAGGCAGCCATCGCAACTTATTGGGCGGCGGCGCGCGGCAAAGGCTTTTGGCGCTATGAATTGGCCGGTGAGCACGATGTCGCGTCCAAAACTGAGCTTATGCACAGTCTTTTTTCGGCCCACACTTTCGATGCCAATTGGCTTGAATTTGAAGATACCGCGCGCGGCAGCTACCGCGGCGCACAACTCGTCAATGATCGCCTTGAGATCTGCATGTTTGTCGGCAGTTCTCCGGAATTGCCGGCTCGGGATTGGCTGCAAGCATTATTTTCTGAGCCCACGATATCCGAACTAAATCGCGCCAGCCTGCTCGCCGGTGTACCACCCCTGGGGCAAAAAGATGCTGGGGCGACGGTTTGCGCCTGTTTTGGCGTCGGTATGAACACCCTCATCGATGCCATTACAAATGACGGCCTAACCTCGGCGGATGAAATTGGCGCCGCACTTAGCGCTGGTACGAATTGCGGATCCTGCCTGCCCGAGCTTAAGAATTTATTGCCGAATGCCGCCGCACGCGAAAAGCCGCGAAATGCGGCTTAAGCCGATTTTAGGCGCTTTTACGTTCGAAGCGGCGATTAAAGGCGGTTTGAGGAGCGTTATTCAAAACGGCAGGCCGACATAGTTTTCGGCCAATGCTTTTTGGGCTGCTTGAGAATCCCGTAAATAGTCGAGTTCAGCCGCCTGGATGCGGCGATCGAACGGGCTCTCATCGGGGAACCGGTGCAGCAGGGTCGTCATCCACCAGGAAAAGCGCTCGGCCTTCCAGATACGGCGAAGACAATTGTGGGAATAGTTATCGAGCCCCGCCTCACTGTTGTCCTGATAATAATCAATCAACGCGTTTGAGGCATAATAGATATCTGAGGCTGCGAGATTGAGGCCTTTAGCGCCGGTTGGCGGCACAATATGAGCGGCATCACCGGCCAGTATGAGGCGGCCATGACGGAGCGGTTCGGCAACGAAGCTCCGGAGTGGTGCGATGCTTTTCTCGATCGACGGCCCGGTTTCCAACTGGTCGGCCGTCTCTTCCGGCAGGCGCGAGCGCAACTCGTCCCAAAAACGATCATCCGTCCATTCTTCGAGATCTTCGTCAAAAGCGCATTGAAGGTAATAGCGGCTCCGGGTTTCCGATCGCATGGAGCAGAGCGCAAAACCGCGTTTATCGTTAACGTATATAAGCTCTTCGGCGACTGGTTTGGTTTCTGACAACACACCGAGCCAGCCGAAGGGGTAGACTCGCTCGAACTCCCGCAAAATATTTTGCGGCATGGTTTTGCGCGACACCCCGTAATAGCCGTCGCAGCCGACAACAAAATCGCAAATGACTTCGTGGCTCTCACCGTCTTTCTGGTAGGTGAGTTTCGGCGTGTCGCTGTCGAGGTCATGGATTTGCACGTTCTCTGCTTCGTAGACCAGTTGACCGTTAAGGGCAGCCCGGGCATCCATCAAATCTTTGGTTAATTCGGTCTGGCCGTAAACCGTAACAACATCGCCGCCGGTGAGCGCTTTCATATCAATGCGGTGGCGTTTGCCGTTGAAGATGATCTCGAAGCCGTCATGGATCAAACCTTCTTTGGCCATGCGGTCACCAGCTTTGGCTTGATGCAGGAGATCGACCATGCCCTGCTCCAACACACCGGCACGAATGCGCCCTAACACATAGTCTGCCGTGCGCCGCTCCAGGACAATGGTTTCAATGCCTTGAAGATGAAGCAATTGTGAAAGTAGAAGACCTGATGGCCCAGCACCGATGATGCCGACTTGAACACGCATGATAGATACTCCCTGAAAGATTATTTGTTTGGGAGCCAGTGTCGCAAATTTGGCAATATATTTGAACGAAAAAAGCTTAGCGATTACGTCTTAATCAGGAATAACCGCCGTCACTTCGATTTCAAGCTTGGCGCCTTCTTCGACAAAACCAGCGACCTGGATGCCGGTCATCACTGGAAAAACCTTGCCCATCACTTCCTGGTAGACTTTGCCTAATTCCCCCAGCGAAGCATTGTACTCATCTTTGTCACCCAAATACCACGTCATGCGGGTCATGTGTTCCGGTTTGGCGCCAGCCTCGTTCATAATCGCGACAATATTTTTCAGCGCCTGGCGTGCCTGTCCGGGTAAAGTGTCGGATTCAAACTCTTCTTGCTCATTCCAGCCGACCTGGCCGGCGACGAAAACCATTGTACCTTTGACCGCAATACCGTTGCTGTAACCCTTGGGCCGTGGCCAATTTGGCGGTTGTAATATTTCCATGATCGTAACTCCCTCTTTGTTCTAATATGACGCTCTTGAATGATTTTAAAAATTAGTTTAGACTTAAATTGTTTAAGGATAAACTAATTAAATTACTAAACCAAGGGAACTGTTCTGGCAAGCTTAAGCCAGCAGTATTTTAGATAGGAATCGGTAGATGAAAATCGCATGTATTGGCGGAGGCCCAGCTTCGCTTTACTTTTCGTTGTTAGTTAAAAAGACCAATCCAGAATGGGATGTTACGGTTTATGAGCAGAATCCGGATAACGTTACCTGGGGATTTGGTGTCGTTTTTTCCGATGAGACGATGGACAACTTCAAAGATGCCGATTTCGAGACCTATAAGGCGATTACTGATAGTTTTGTCCATTGGGACGAAATCGACGTTTTCCATAAAGGCCAAAAGATCACGTCGCGGGGACATGGCTTTGCCGGCATGCAACGCCTCAAGCTGCTGCAAATATTGGAAGCGCGCGCCAAAGAGCTCGGCGTCACGATGGTCCATGATGTGATTGTCGATAGCTTGGATGATTATCAGGACGCCGATTTAATTATTGCCGGTGATGGCATCGCCTCGTTCATTCGCGATCAGCATGTCGATGAGTTTGGCTCGGACGTCGTTATGCGGCCCAATAAGTTTACCTGGCTCGGCTCGACCAAAGCTTTTGATACGTTTACCTTTTACTTTAATCAAAACGAGCATGGTCTGTGGCGGGCGCATTGCTATCAATACATGCCGGGCCAATCGACCTTCATCATTGAAACAACCGAAGACACCTGGCGGCGCGCCGGTCTTGAAGATGTCACCGAAGCGGAAACGGTCGCTTATTGCAGCAAAGTGTTTGAAAAAGAACTGGGTGACGACACGCTGATCACTAATAATTCGGTGTGGCGGACATTTCCCCGGGTCAAAAACGCCAAATACTTCCACGATAATATCGTGTTGCTCGGTGATGCCCTTCATACGGCTCATTTTTCAATCGGCTCCGGCACCAAATTGGCGATGGAAGATGCAGTGGCGCTCTATGACAGCCTCCAGGAAAACCCGGGTGATCTGGCCAAAGCTTTACCGGCGTTTCAGGAAAAACGCGAGCCCGATGTTGATGCGCTGCAGCGCGCCGCCCAGGTGAGCATGGAATGGTTTGAAAATGTTGAGCGCTATCATGATGTTATGGAGCCGCTGCAGTTCACCTATTCTTTGCTGACCCGCAGCCTGCGTATCAACCACGAAAATCTGCAACTTCGCGATCAGGAATTGGTCGATCAAGTCGACGAGTGGGTGGCGGATAACGCCGCCGGGCAATCGGGTGTGGCGCGTGAAAAAACCACACCACCGCCAATTTTCACACCGTATAAGCTTCGCGACATGGTGCTGCAGAACCGCATCGCGGTTTCGCCGATGTGCATG
>CAJWAR010000081.1 GCA_913020445.1 uncultured Rhodospirillaceae bacterium | reverse complement strand
AGATACGGCTTGCGCCACCATTTAGTTTCGCAAATGGACGTTGTCTTAGGGCCATAATGTCTCAATAGTATCGGGCGAAAGGACGATAAATTCGGAGGAAATTACACCTGGATTCGCCTGAGGTGGCGGCTTTGTAAGCGTCTAATACGTCGTTGTCAAATGATTACAGTGAGCCTAGGTCGCATAGCTCAAATGCAGCAGTTGAATGGCTGATTTTAGGGCGGATATTTCCGTCGAACCACATCGAAATTGCCTCATCTAGGAGAGAACTTCAGATACGGATTGGACCACTTTGTTCAAATCTTGAGAGCTCTCGACTTTAGTCCAATCGATCAAGCCGGTATCATAAGAAAATTGCTGCTGGAGAATATCTACTGTTGCATCCGAGGCATCATTGCGGCGGCTTGATATTCTTTGTTCGGCGACAGCAGGCTCAGCTGCCAGCCAAATTCCATCGAATACAACGCCCGCTTTAGCTGCCACATTTTCAATGGCCGCGCGTTCATCGGTTTGAGCAAACACAGCGTCGACGATGACCGAATGTCCGGCCAGCAATCCGGCTGCGGCATCTTGATACATTTTATCGTAAGTCCGGCGTGTCATATCAGGGGAATACTCCGCATCCGTCAATTTTACATATTGATCGACACCGGCGAGCTGCTTGCGGAGAACGTCGCTTCGAAGAACGAGCGCTCCCGGCAACGGGTTTATTGAGGGCGCCAATACCCGTGCCACCGCAGACTTACCGCTGCCGGATAATCCACCAATCGCGATTAGCCTGGGCGAAATTGGTTCCAGAAACTTAACGGCGAAATCCATATATTTAATCGCCGCCTTTTTATCTTCTGCCAAGGCTGCAACATGAGATCGGATAGCTGCCCGTATGGATAAAAAAAGCGGTAGAGCGGCAAGGGCTTCATAATCCGCCGCCAGTGCCATGTAACGATTTAGTAAGGTGTTAGCCTGTAGCTGAAATCCTTGGCAGATCAAATCCATCAATAAAAAAGCCAAATCATAAATGACGTCGATGGTGGCCAGTTCGTCACTAAACTCAATGGCATCAAATAAAACTGGCTGGTCGTCAATCAACACGATATTGCCGAGATGAAGGTCACCATGACAATGGCGGACTTTTCCCTCGTCCCGGCGCCGGTCGAGCAGCAAGGCGACCTCACCAAGTCTGGCTTGAGTCTTTTCTGACAGTTCTGTTATTTTATGATGGCCGAGAATGTCGGCCCCATACTGCAAAAAACATTGGGTATTATTTTCCACGATACTGGCCATTACGGCGCCAGCATCGGTGTTTTTAACGGGATTTTCTTTGTTGTGAAAATTGAATATCTCGGCTGCGAGATTTTCTATCAGAGTATTTGAAAGCTTGCCTTTTTGAGCACATTTATTGAGCAGCATATCATCATCAAATCGGTTCATCTCAACCAGCCAATCAACGATTTCGCCCTCGCCATTGATCGCCAATTTTTTCTCGGCGCTCAGGGTCACCGGCAGAACGCCGTTATAAATCATCGGCGCTGTACGTTTGTTCAGCTTAACTTCATTTTCGCAGGCCGCCTTCCGGAGGTCGAGCGAAGAGAAATCCAAATAAGGTAATTTGAGAGAGCGCTTGAGTTTATACGCTTTGGTCCCGGCCAAAAATACATGGGAGATGTGAGTCGTGATGAGATCGACATGATCTACATCTGCCCCGTAGATTTTTGGATCAGATAAGAACTCGATGATGGAAGCCTGCATTCCATCCTCCGATGTTCGATCAATGAATGGCAGTTCGGGGTAATCGGTTAACGAGATATTTGTTGGGACAATCGCTCAGTAAATCAGCGTCACATTTAGCATATTTTTGACATTGCAAGCAATTTACCGAAGCCTGGCAGATTAGCATCTCATTGCCATTCCAACAATTCTCTAAATCAATGCCGTGACGCTTCAGCATTTCTTTCATCGGCGCCAGCGATTCTTCAAAATTTGCCATCGCCTGGGCTCCTATATACAACAAAATAAGTTGAAAATAACTTACAATATTTAAGGATTTTTTTCATTGATTCGGATCAACTGCGGAGTCAAAAATTGGTCCATTGTTAGTCTTCACGCTCATAGTCTTCCGGCAATGAATGGGCAATACCCTTATGGCAATCGATACAGGTCTTCCCTTTCTCGAGGCCCTCCTTCATCTTCTCCCGAGCGCGGCGCGATTGCTTATGGAAATCCATCGCTTCATATGAATGGCAGTTTCGGCATTCACGCGAATCGGTTGCTTTCATACTGGCCCACACTTGTTCTGCAAGCTCCAGGCGTTTCGTCTCGAATTTCTCCTTGGTGCTAATAGTACCAAATGCCCAGTGGTAAAGCTCATTACTGGCTTTGATTTTGCGTAGAAGTTTAGCTGTCCACTCCTTCGGTACATGACAATCCGAACAAATCACCCGGACGCCCGCTGGGTTTTTGTAGTGAATACTTTTTTTGTATTCATCAAAGGGAAAAGCCTTCATTTCATGACAGGATGTGCAGAATTCCAAAGTATTTGTGTATTCCATGAAGGTGTTAAAGCCACCCCAGAAAATGATGCCCGCAAAACCACCGACAATAAAAATGGCGCCCAGGGAATATTTTCCACTTGGCCGCCAAAAAAAGTTCCACGAACGGATGATCAATTTCCAAATTTTACTCATGGCCGCCTCTAATTTTTATATTGAAGGCTTAACCGTTATAACCAGCTACCACTCATCGACGCCCTCGGCGCAAGGTCTGTATGTAAGCCAGAACATCGACTTGGTCCTGGGTACTCAAAATACGCAGCGCCACCATTCCCACACCTGGCTGGCCATTGCGAATTTTGTGCAATGTTTCCCAAGGATTGTCGCTGGCGACTGAACCGAGAAAACCCCTGTCGCCGAACGCCGCCAAAACCGTCTCACTTTTGGAGATCATCCGGGTTCCATCGAAGCCGTGGCAAATAGCGCAAACCGTTTGGAAAAAAAGGGCGCCACGCCGAGGGTCGCCCCGCGCTGCCTTGGTAGATCGGTCGATATACTGATCCATGCCGACCTGCCCCCGGCTTAAGAACAACGCTAATTTCTCCAATGCACGTTCCGGGATCATCTTTGACGTGTAGGCGTGTGTTTTGTCCATGATGATTTTTTCAATTTTTGCCGGCTCCATGCCAACAATATTTCGCAATCCCTTGATGCCGGTGAAATGGGAGCCTCGGCCATAGGCACCGTCTTCGCCCATGTAATCCCAGCCATGGCATTCCTTACAACGCCACGTGTTTTTACCTTTTTGTTTTCCTATTGCAGGATAGGCTGGGTGAGTACCTTTCGGCCTTTCCGCATCTAGTACGGCCATCCAGTTATCATAAAGTTGTCCACCACGAGCAATATCCCAGATATCAGGATCGACCGCCGCAGCGGATTTGGTAACGATACCTGATTGTTGAGCATAAGCAGGATTGGAATCGACTGCAAAGAGGATCAAACTTGTGGTCAAAACCAAACTTAACGAGCTTAGAAATAAACCTGATATTCGAGTAATTTTATCCATTGGACACCTCCTTGACCTCTCGGCAATAATTTTCCTGAAGTCAGTTTGCTAATACAGTTAACGGCTTCCTTTCAATTCTTAGTCATCAGTACGACGATTATTCATCCGGTCTCAATTGCAGGCTTTTACGTTCAAATATCGGTAAGAACCGGCTGATGATGTAATAGGCGACAAATGGCATGGCAAAAATTATCATGGCCGTCAGCACGCCCTCCTTGGTGAAGAATTCGAATTCATAATCGACAAAACCACGTCCGGATTTGGAAATAAGCTGGCCACCGACGACAACGTTGAAGCGCATGACCAGGACTTGAAGCACCAGCATCAGGGAGGCGAGGCTGGTGAAATAGACCAAAGCCTTGCCTCGAACATCCAATAAGGAAACAACGCCCAGCACCAGGATCGGGGCAATCGACAAGAACCCCATCTGGCCGAGGGCATAGCTTTCCCACAACGGTCCGGACAGCAGAGGTTTGATCAACGCCCAGTGAAGTCCGCGTTCGTAACTGACAAAAACAAGCTCCAATACTTCCAGCGCGTAATCCAGGAGGAATGCAATCCATAGCGATATGGCGTATTTCTTGACCATGACGTAATCGTAGTCTTGTCGCCGCCGCCACATAATGAAGGCGTACATCAAGAACAGCATCGCCATGCCACTGACAATGGCGGAAGACAGGAAGATGAATGGCTGAAGCGCCGTCGCCCACCAGGCAACCGCCTTCACCGAGCCAAAAACAAAACCGACATAGCCGTGGAGTATGCAGGCCCAAGGAATACCTAAGCCAGCCAGGAAAGATGCAAATTTACGATCATATTTTTCTGATTCGGGGTGGTACTCTGTTACACCGAGCGCAAGAACGGTCCATACGAGTTTCCAGAGCCCGCCTGTTTTATTAGCCATCTCGATAAAATATTTACGATAGATAATCCAAATTTCGACCATCAACAGCACCAAGTAGCCGCTATAGACATAGCCAAACACACTCATCGCAGAAGTGGTGTGTGGCGTCACGTAGATTTCCCAGGCGCGTTGCGGTTGTCCCAAATGAACAAGCAGCGGCAGTCCGGCAAACAGGCCGAAACAGAAAGAGGCGATCAGGGCGAAATTGGCGATCGGTTTAAATTCCTTCACCTTAAACACATGGTACATTGACGACACCACAAACGCGCCGGCAACCAATCCGGTGATATAGGGATAAATAACGATCATGATCGACCAGGCAACTTCGGCGTTATTTGGAAAGATATAGTTGACTAGGGAATCAGCAGGCAGGTTCATCGGGTTCATCACACTACCTCCCGTGGCAAGCCAACATAATAACAAGTTGGGTCGGTATGCATTTCAGGTTTTAACACCATCCACTGGTCTTCCTCGAACACTTGAGCGACCTCGCTATCGGGATCGTTCAGATCACCAAATAGCCTGGCCTTATTCGGGCAAACCGTTACACAGGCGGGAAGCTTCCCGGCTTTAACCCGGTGATAACACCACGTGCATTTATCTGATTTGTGAATGTCCTTATTGATGAATCGGGCTCCGTAAGGGCAAGCCTGAACACAATAGGCGCAGCCCAGGCAATGTCCGTGATCAACAAGGACAAAGCCTTCCTCAGTCTTAAAAGTCGCACCAACCGGGCAGACTTGGACGCAGGGCGGGTCGTCGCAATGGTTGCACATTTTTGGTACGGTGAAAGACCGTTTTGCCGCCGCCCGAACCTCCGCATTGGCTTTTTCAAACCCTTTTAAGGCACCGTCAGGGGATTCAACATAGACCCCTTTTTTTGTTGTCACATACCGTTCAACCCAGGTTCTAAACTGGGCCGCCGGCACATTGTTTTCCCGTTTGCAGGCACGCACACAATTGCCGCACCCGATACAATTGTTGATGTTAATGACATATGCGAATTGATGCTGAGCTTTTGATGATTTCTTTGCCCCTTTAGAAAACGCAGTTGCGCCAGGCCCGAATACCATCAGAACGGTGGCCGCTGTTGCCCCTGACAACACATTTCGTAGGAATTCACGGCGCGAATCTGAATTTGGGTTTGGCTCCGCCATTGCTTTCAGGTCAAGAGGAGGAGACGCTGCCTGTAGTTTAATTTTCGAATTATCCATTTTCATTTTCCCGGCTCCCTATGGCGTCGGATCATGAGCATCGTGGCACTTTAAGCATGGTGTTTCGGCCTCAAGATCTTTGTGTTTCTTGATCGACTTACCTATTTCACCCGCCTGCGAGAACTGCGGAAAGCCTTTGGGACGGTTGATACGCTCGTCATGACAATTTTCACATTGCCAACGGGATTTATCGACGATTGCTTTGGCAATTTTTTTCTGGCCCTTCACATGGTCCACCACCGGTCCATGACAGGACTCGCACGAAAGGGCTTTGTGGTCGAATTTGCGTAATTTTTTAATTGCAGCCTGATGGCAATCCTTACACGATTCGTTGCCGCCATAGGTCAAGGGCTGGGCGGCTATGTCGATCAGTGCGTCGCCTCGGTACCACTGCTCGAAGTTCCAGCTGTCGGGAGTCGCCCAGCTTTTTACCAATAAAAAAGCAACGGCAAACAGGACCAGAACGCCCGCTAACCGAAAGAGGTGGGATTTTGGTGTTGTTTTAATCATCTCATTCCCTTTATTCGCTGCGGTTTAACCAAGGTAAAGGCCATGGTCTATCCGATTAGGGAGATCGTTTAAGTTTGTTGATCTCTGCGATTTTGGGGCGGAAAATAAAGGTGATAACACTGAGAAAAAGGTGCCCGCTTCTCGCTTGATTTAGAGAAGCGGGACCCATTTTAGTGTCACTTCTTCTTAGGCAGAGTTCTAAGGTGGGCCAGTATATCCATCGCGATCTGCTTGGCGTTAGGCATTGCACGAAGGGCCGGCATTGGTTCGCCAGGATGTCCGTTCATGATTTTATGCATAACTTCCCAAGGATTACCTGTCTGTTTGCCCAATGTTTTATCCATATCCTTGGGCCGCGTTCCATCCTTGCGGTGGCAACCGATGCAGACCGTATTGAAATAATCCGCGCCACGAAGCTTGTCAGCATTTTTCGGTGTTTTGGCTTTATAATCGATATATTTGCTCATATCGACCATGCCTTTGCTGACGAACAAGGCGAGATCTTGATAGTCTTCCGCCTCCATCTTGCCAGCAAATCCATGCGTATCGTCTTTTATAACTGCGACGATTTTAGCAACAGGCGCACCCCACATACCATTCACACCTTTGATTCCCGTCTTATAGGAACCTTTGGCGTAGGCACCATCTTTGCCCATGCCATCCCATCCGTGACAAGATTTGCACCGGTAGGTGACATTGCCTTTTTTCTTGGTGTTCGAAGCAGGCCAGGCTTTGTGATTTCCTTTGGGCTTTTCCGCACCGATAACCTTGAACCACTTATCGTAAAGCTTACCGCCACGAGCCATGGCGCCCTGATCCTCAGCGGCCACTGTAGGTGTTGTCAAAACACCAAGCGAAAATACGCCGGCCATTAGTGCTAATCCTAAAACACGTATCATAACTTTCTCCTACAAGACTAAATTCTATAAGGTCTTGCAAGGAGTACCATAGTGATCAATTGATTACCTTGATGTACATCAACGATTAGTAAAATAGGGTATGGCAGGATAAAATTAGCGAAAGAAATTGCCGGTGATAATTTACCTAAGCCGCGGCGAGATGTGCTTCTGCTTCGTCAATTTGGCGCTGCATTAAATTGACAGATTGTTCGCGCTCTCTACGTTCAGCGTCAGTTAGCCCACACTCCTTAGGGTAGTCTTTAGCGTTTTGCAGTTGGGTTAGACATGAGGTGTGGGCGCGTTGGAGTTCCCTTAATTCGCGCTTGAGCACCCGATGTTCCGGCGATGAAGTGCTGCGCGTCCATTTTCGATAGAATACAAATCCAGCGAGTCCCGCCAAAACCAGGCCATAGGCCCAAAACATCCCATGGCCAATGTCTTCATCGCCGGCTAGTCCAAAATGAGCCTGCGCGGAATTCCAGGGAGTTATACTCCCAAATAGAATTATCGTCGTTAACAATAGATATCGCATAATTCTCTTAGCTACGATCCAGTGCCGAAAAATACTCCCCGTGACAGGAAGGTGTAGTCACCCTCAATCGTTAAAATCGCAATTAAAACCAGTAGTACCGTCGGTGGCCCTAAAATGGCAAAACTTAAGGCCAATCGCTCCCACTTAATGTGCATAAAGACAGCAATGATAAATCCTGCCTTCAAAAACATAAAAAGGAGAATTAAGGTCCAGCGGAGATATCCCTCAACATGATAAAAGTCGACGAGATAGGAAAATGTGCTGAGGACGAATAGTAAAGCCCAAACCCAAATATAAACGCTCAGTGGATGTTGTTGACCTTGTGCGTGTGCCATATTGCCCCCCTACCACAAATAAAAGAATGCAAAGATGAAAACCCAAACCAGATCAACAAAATGCCAATAGAGGCCCATGGTTTCGACAATTTCGTAATTACCTTTGCGGCTGGTAAAAAAGCCGCGTTTTTCAGTGTCGTAATCGCCGCGCCAGACTTTGCGGGCGACGAGAATTAGGAACAGCACGCCAACGGAAACATGGAAGCCGTGAAACCCGGTAATCATGAAAAAGACCGAGCCAAACTGGGAAGCCCCCATCGGATTTGCCCACGGACGCACACCTTCATCGACGATCAATTTGGTCCACTCAAAGGCCTGCATGCCGACGAAAGATGCGCCGAACAGGGCGGTAATTAACAGCAGTAAAGCAGTTTTATTTTTATCTTTCCGATAACCGTAATTGACGGCCAACACCATGGTGCCGCTACTGGTGATCAGGATAAAAGTCATAATGGCGATCAAGATAGGCGGGATCGGCTCGCCGCCAAAGGACAGCGCAAAAACCTCGCTTGGATTTGGCCACGGTGTTGTCGTCGACAATCTCACCTTCATGTAACCAACCAGGAAACTCGAAAAGATGAAAGTATCGCTGAGCAAGAATATCCACATCATCGCCTTGCCCCACGGCACGTTCTTAAACGTGCGCTGATCGGAAGACCAATCCTCGGCGATGCCGGCAAAACCCGGAGCTAAACTGGTGGGTTCGGCCATGGTAGTACTAGTATCTTGAGGCGCCATGATTTCTCAATCCTTTTTAACTAATCAACAGTAAGGCGAATAAAACCAGCCAAATCAGTAACAAATAGTGCCAATAGGTCGTGCATAATTCGACGCTGAGACGCAGATCGGCAACCGATGCGCCACGTCGCATTCGCGAATAACTCCGCCACCACGCGATCAATCCGCCCGCCATGTGAAGGCCATGGGCTGCAGTTAAGAGGTAAAAGAACGCGTTCGCTGTGTTGGTGTTGGCGTAATAGCCAAGATCGACCAATTGCTGCCAGACGTACAATTGTCCGGTCAAAAAGGCGAAGGTGAAGACACCAGCCCAGACGAGACCATCACGCACGCCGCTCATATCATCTTGTTTGGTACCATTGCGCGCGAACTGCATGGCGGCACTGCTGGCGATCAAAAGGGCAGTGTTCAGCCATAAGACCCACGGTTCCGGCATCGGCAGCCAATTGGCAAACAGCATCCGGTCGGCATAGGCGATGGTTATCAATGTGAAGATAACCGTGACCACGACAAGAAATACCCGCAAACCAACTTTCCCAGCCGGCAGGAAAAATGCGCCGACTTCACGCACTTCATTAGCCTCTGCCGGGTCGACCAGCCAGGGCTTCTTGGTCATTTCGTGGAACAGGCTCATGAAATTAGTATCTCCAATTCAATGCTATTGATGAAGCTCGGGTGGGTCTTCGGCCACGGGCCCCGTCGCGGAGTCAGTGCGTTTAACTTCGCCAGGCGGCATATTTTGCGGCACGAAATCGGCCTCAACACCTGGCATGCTGTAGGCATAAGCCCAGCGGTAAACCACTGGCAATTCGTCGCCGAAATTGCCGTGGCCAGGCGGCGTTGTAGCGGTTTGCCATTCAAGCGAGGTGGCGTTCCAGGGATTATCACCGGCGGGTTTGCCTTTAAATATACTGATAATAATATTTGCCATAAACACCACTTGGGCAAAGCCAACGATCAAGACCATAACGGTGATGAACTCGTTGAGCGTTGCCGCAGATGGCGGCACAAAAGCCGTTTCGCCAATCTCGAAATAGCGCCGCGGCACCCCGACAAAGCCCAAATAGTGCATCGGGAAATAAATCAGATAGCTGCCGAGGAAAGTAATCCAGAAGTGGAATTGCCCCCACCCTTCGTGCAGCATGCGCCCAGACATTTTTGGGAACCAATGGTAAATGGCAGCGAAAATCACCAACACCGGTGCGATACCCATCACCATATGGAAGTGAGCAACCACAAACATTGTATCCGACAACGGAATATCGACGATCACATTGCCCAGAAATAGGCCGGTGATGCCACCGTTCAAGAAGGTCAGAATAAAGGCAATGCAAAATAGCATTGGAATGCTGAGGTGAATGTTACCCTTATAGAGCGTCAGCACCCAGTTATACATCTTAAGCGCTGTCGGTACGGCGATTATTAGTGTCGTGGTGGCAAAGAAGAAGCCGAAATAGGGATTCATGCCGCTGACATACATGTGGTGTGCCCAAACAATAAAGCTCAAGCCGCCAATGGCGACAATAGCCCAGACCATCATGCGATAACCGAAAATATTTTTGCGGGCATGAGTGCTGATAATATCGGAAACAACACCAAAGGCCGGCAAGGCCACGATGTAAACTTCAGGATGGCCAAAAAACCAGAACAAATGTTGGAACAATAGCGGGCTGCCATTTTCATGGCTTGTCATTTCGCCTTGCACGATCATTTCCGGCATAAAGAAACTGGTGCCTAAAACGCGATCCAAAAGCATCATAACGCCGGCTACAAATAGCGCTGGAAAGGCAAGCAAAGCTAAAATCGTTGCAACGAAGATGCCCCAAACGGTCAAAGGCATACGCATCAACGTCATGCCGCGGGCACGGGCTTGCAGCACGGTCACGACATAGTTCAGGCCACCCATGGTAAAGCCGATAATGAACAAAACTAAGGAGACCAGCATCAATATAATGCCGCCGTCTATGCCTGGCGTTCCCTCAGAAATTGCTTGCGGCGGATAGAGCGTCCAGCCGGCGCCAGAGGCACCTCCAGGCACGAAGAAGCTAACTGTCAACACGATTACAGCCAACAAATAGACCCAGTAGCTGATCATGTTCATATAGGGGAAGACCATGTCGCGGGCCCCCACCATCAACGGGATGAGGTAGTTGCCGAATCCGCCCAGGAATAGCGCCGTCAGCAGATAGATAACCATGATCATGCCGTGCATGGTAACGTATTGATAATAGCTCTCTGCATCGATGAAATCGAACACTTCTGGAAAACCCAGTTGCAGCCGCATCAACCACGACAGCACTAAGCCGACCAAGCCAATCAGAATCGCCGTCGCCGAATACTGAATGGCGATGACCTTGGCGTCCTGACAAAAAACGTATTTCGTAATCCAATGATGAGCGTGATAGAGATCGACCTCTTCGACTTCCGCCAACGGGATTACTTGGGTTTCTTCGAGCATACCATTACTCATTTATTTGCCCTCTTCATTAATTTGCGTGTTGGCGGTGAGAACCGTTTTCATTTTGGCATCACTTTTGGCTGCTTGCTTTATGCCAGCTGCTGCTTTTGGATAAAGCGTGGCAAAAGTTTTTTGACTTTGCAGCCATTTCTGATAGGCGGCTTTGTCGTCAACGATCACTGAGCCGCGCATAGCGTGATGGCCAACGCCACAAAGTTCCGCGCAAAGAATGTCAAAAGTTCCGGTTCGGGTTGGTGTCAGCCAGAAGAAAGTGACCATGCCCGGCACCAAATCCATTTTGGCGCGGAATTGCGGAACATAAAAATCGTGCAATACATCGACCGAGCGCAGCAGCATTTTGATCGGCTGGTTGAGCGGAAGATGCAAATCTTCGCCCTCGATCAAAATATCATCCCTGGCATTCGGATCTTTCGGATTAATACCGAACGGATTGTCGTCGCTAATTAGTTTTATGTTCGTCTTACCTAGCTTGCCGTCCTTACCGGGCAGGCGGTAATTCCATTCCCATTGACTGCCGACGACTTCAAATTCGGCTGCATCCTCGGGCACGGTGACAAAATCGTTCCAAGCAATTAAGCCAGGGGTCAACAGTCCAACAACGCCGGCTGCCGTTACCCAGGTAAGCCACCATTCAAGTTTGGTATTTTCGGGCTCGTAATCGGCCCGGCGATCTTCCCGATGGCGATATTTATAAATGCAATACGCCATGAATAGAATGACGGCGATGTAGGCGACACCGGTGATCGCAAACGTAATGTTTATGGCGTCATCCATCGAACCCCAATTGGAGGCGATAGGTGTAAACCACCAAGGACTCCAAAAATGAAAAATGACTGAACCTACTGCTAATAAAACAAGTACTATTGCCAGAACCATACTGCATTCACCCTTCACCTAAATGATTGGAGATCGAACCAAAGAAACTGACTATTTTACCGTATTTATTGCTCTGTTTTTTTATTCTGCTTTCTTTTACTCTGCTGTTGCGACCAATCGTAATTCGGAAAAACGCTCGCTTTTATAAGTTTCAAAATCGCGCGTTGTCAGTTTCTCTAAGACAGTTATCCCGATCTGCCGACCCCTAATTCCCCAATAAGCAAACGTTCGAATTGCTTGCTAAACTCCAAACTATCCTACCATGACTCTAAGA
>CAJWAR010000080.1 GCA_913020445.1 uncultured Rhodospirillaceae bacterium | reverse complement strand
GTCCGGCCGATGGCGTGGACCGGGAGGTTTGCTGATTCCCAACCACTTGATTCAGAAACCTGAATAAGCAGGACGGCGCTGGCACGTGCTTGTGGTCTCCCGGCCAGTACCGGAACGCAATCTCCTGCTCCAATCATAAAATTAGCCTTGATCTCGCTTTCGTGAACAGGATACATTTACATTCAGGTACTTAATGAACCAATCGGTGGTCTCAATAATAATCAAATCAAAGTACCGTCGGGTAATATCGTTCACATCAATCCTAACAAGGAGAAGGATGAAATGATTAAGAAAGTAATGAGTCCTCTGCGCATAATTGCCATTTTGGCAATGGTTGCCGTGGTTGCGTTTGCGGTACCTGCACAGAGTAAAAACCTAAAAATCGGATTTAGCATGGCCTTGACCGGTCCGTTGGCCGGTGCTGGTAAAGCAGCCTTGATCGCTATGCAAATCTGGAAAGACGACATCAACAAAAAAGGTGGCCTCTTGGGGCGCAAAGTTGATTTTGTCTTTTATGATGATGCAACGTCACCCTCAAAGGTGCCGGGTATCTACTCTAAATTGCTGAACGTCGACAAAGTCGATCTCGTCGTCTCCAGCTATGGCACCAATGAAATATCACCAGCCATGCCGATCATTATGCGCAAAGGTTTGGTGTTTATGTCATTGTTTGGATTGGCGGTGAACGACAAGTTCAATTACGACCGCTATTTCCAGATCATGCCAGCCGGCCCAATTCCAAAAGACGATTGGTCTCGCGGCTTTTTCAATCTCGCCATGGCGCAAAGTCCTAAACCAAAATCTATCGCTCTCTTAGCGGAAGATGCGGATTTTGCTCTAAGCGCTGTTGCAGGTGCGAGGCGTCACGCCAAACGTCTCGGCATGAAAATCGTTTATGACAAAACCTTCCCGTTCGGCTCTCCCGATGTGACCTCGGTCATGCGGGCGATTAAAGCTGCAAATGCGGATTTGGTCTATGTCGGTTCCTATCCGGGCGGCTCGGTTGGTCTTGTCAAAGCGGCTAACGAGCTTGGTTTAAAAGCCAAAATGTTCGGTGGCGGTATGGTTGGCCTGCAGTTTGCCGGCATTCAGAAGAACCTTGGACCGATGCTGAACGGCATCGTCAATTATGACTTCTGGGTACCGGAACCAACTCTCAATTTCCCCGGCGTCAAAGAATTCCTGAAAAAATATCAGGCTGGTGCCAAGGGCAAGGGTGTTGATCCGTTTGGTCACTATTTGCCGCCTTACGCTTATGCCTATCTCCAAGTCTTAGGCGATGCGGTAACGGCTGTCGGTAGTCTGGACCAAAAGAAAATTGCTGCCTACATCCACAAGACTACTTTCACTACAGTGGTTGGACCGGTTAAATTCGCCAAGAATGGCGAATGGGCCAAAACTCGGACGTTGCAGGTTCAGTTCCGTGATGTTAAAGCCAATAATATTGGCCAATTTAACAAACCCGGAAAACGCATCGTGCTTTATCCGAGCAGCGTTAAATCGGGCAGCATCAAATATCCGTACAAACAGTAGTTAATTCCTACTGTTGGATTAAAGACTAAGTATTAGGGACCCGCACAGCAGTGATTACACTCGAATTATTCTTAAATGCTGTTGTTGCGGGCCTGATGCTTGGCGGCTTCTATGCAGCGGTGGCCTTGGGCCTATCAATCACCTTTGGCCAATTGGACATCGTCAATATTGCCCATCCAACGTTCGTTATCCTGGGCTCCTTCGTCGCCTATATACTCAACCAGAATTTCGGTATTGATCCGGTTCTCATCGGCGTCGTCTTCATGCCGGTTTTTTACCTTATCGGCACCACGCTTTACCGGGTTTACTACGTCAGTTTTGAACGCACCGGCCAGGAATCTCTCAGCGGTCTCGCCTTCTTTTTCGGCCTGATGTTTATTATCGAAGTTGTATTGATCCTGACCTTCGGTGTTGATTACCGGCTCGTCAATGCGGCCTATATCGGCAAGACCCTGCATATCGGTTTTCTTGACATGCCATTTAGAATGCTGGTTCCCGCGATCGCCGCCACCATCATGACCGGCGCGGTTGTCCTCTACATGACCAAAACATTTATGGGTAAAGCCATAATGGCAGTTTCCCAGGATCGGCTGGCGCTTCAACTGATGGGCGCTGACCCGATCAAAGTAAAACGAATTGCCCTGGGTATCGCCATTGCCACGGCCTCACTTGCCGGCGCATTGCTGATCATCATCCAACCGGTTGAGCCTTCCGTTGGCCGGCTCTATATCGGGCGCATATTCGCCATCGTTGTTCTCGGCGGTATGGGCAGTATCAGCGGCACCTTTGTGGCAGCTATTTTAATCGGTGTCGTCGAAAGCTTTATTGCCACCTTTTACGGACCCTCCTGGGCGCCGGCGGTCGGTTTCGGCATTCTTCTGTTAACCCTGGCCATCAGGCCGCAAGGCATATTTGGCCGGGCTTGATCAGGGGGCTTAAATGAAGATAGATAAATTCTGGCTTTCGGTTCTAGTCATTCTCATCGCCGGGTTCGCTTTTACCAAACTCGCCGACAATGAATTTTATTTTTTTACCACCTATGTCGTCCTGCAAGGACTGATTATGGCAGTGGCGTGGAATATCCTGGGCGGCTTTACGGGCTATGTGAATTTCGGCAGTGCGGGCTTTTTCGCCGTCGGCGTCTATACCACGGTTGCCTTAAACAAAGCGTTTGGGCTGCCTCTGCCGGTTCTGTTGCTTGCCGCCGGCGTGATTTGCGGGCTGCTCGGTTTGGCGGCAGGGTACCTCACACTGCGGCTTAAAGGCGTTTATTTTGCCATCGCGACGTTAGCGACAGCGCTGGTGTTGGAAACCATCGTCAACAATTGGAAATTTGTCGGCGGTGCAGCCGGCACCTATGTGCTGCAACCCAAAGGCTCCTTTATTTTTGATAATTACATCGAGCTGCTCTTTATGCTGATGCTCGTACTTGCCGTTGCGGCGACGGCGATCTCGCGCTACCTCAGCTCATCACGGATCGGCCAGGGCCTGGCTGCCATCCGGGATGATGAAGTTGCCGCCGAATGCATGGGCGTGCCGACGCTCAGACTTAAATTAATCTCGACGACGGCAATGGGTGCTCTGATGGGCATCGCCGGCGCACCGTTTCCGTTCTTTGTCACTTTCGTTGATCCGGTTTCCGCCTTTGCTTTGGTCATCGCCGTCAATGCCATCGCCATGCCGATGATCGGCGGCACGGCAGTCTGGTACGGCCCGGTGATCGGCGCTCTGCTGCTTGGCGCTATTCAGGAGACCGCAACTGTGACTATTTCGTCCGAGCTCAATCTGCTCATTGTCGGCGTCATGCTGGTGCTGTTTATCACGTTGGCGCCCAAAGGAATTGTCGGACTGATCCAGGATTACAAGAAAAAGAAGGGCGCGAACAATGGCTGATCGCGTTCTCAATGTCACAGATTTAACCAAACGTTTCGGTGGTTTTGTTGCGCTTGATAGCGTTAATCTGCATCTCGACAAAGGTGAACGGCTTGGCCTGATCGGTCCCAACGGGTCGGGCAAAACGACTATGATCAATTGCATCTCAGGCTCGCTGTTTAACGATGAAGGCACGGTTGAATTTGAAGGCAGGGATATCACGTCCTTGCCGGCTCATAAGCGCGCCCATATGGGAATCGCCCGCAGTTTTCAAATTCCGAAACCCTTCAAGAGTATGACCGTGCTCGAAAATTTGTGCATCCCGCTGGAATTCGCGGCGTGGGACCGGGCTGACCATCGCCACATCAGCGAACAAGCGATGGAGATTTTAGAAACGATTAAATTTGCCGAACGGGCCCATGAAAACTCCGGCAGCTTGACCCAGGTTGATATGCGCAAACTAGAGCTTGCCCGCGCGCTCGCCGCCAAGCCGACGCTGCTGGTCTCAGACGAAGCCATGGCCGGCCTGTCGAGCTCCGAAGTCGATGAAATTCTTGAAATATTATTGGTGCTGAATGAGCAGGGCGTCGCCGTCATTATGATCGAACATATCATGCGCGCCGTGATGCGCTATTCAGAACGCATTGTCGTGCTCGATGCCGGCAAGAAGATTGCCGATGGGTCACCAGACGAAGTCATGCACAATCCGGAAGTAGAAAGGGCGTATCTTGGGGAATAGCATCACCGTCAAAGATGTTGAAGCCGGCTATGGATCGGTGCGGGTGCTGCATGGCGTCTCGTTGACAGTGAACGACGGCGAAACCGTTGTCATGCTGGGCTCCAATGGTAACGGCAAGTCGACGCTGATCAAATGCATCACCGGCTTGGTCGAACCTTCCGCCGGCGAGATCACCGCCGAGATCAATGGCGAGAGTATTAATTTGATCGGTAAAACACCGGAGGAAATCGTTGATCTGGGCATTGCCATGGTGCCGGAAGGCCGGCGCCTGTTTCCGGCATTGACGGTTGAAGAAAACCTGACCCTCGGCGCCTATCGGCCGGAAGCCCGCGCCAAGATCGACGAAAATATGAAGTTTGTGTTTGAGACTTTTCCCAGACTGGAAGAACGGCGCAAACAGCTGGCCGGCAGCATGTCCGGCGGCGAGCAGCAAATGGTCGCGGTCGCCCGCGCGCTGATGTCGGACCCGAAAATTCTGCTGGTTGACGAGCCGTCGGTTGGCCTCGCCCCCATCCTGGTCAGCCAGATGATCGCCAAGATCAAAGAGCTCAAAGATATCAAGAACCTGACCGTCCTGATGGCCGAGCAGAACTTCAACCAAGCGATTAAAATCGCCGACCGTGGCTACATCATTGTCCACGGCCAAATTGAATTTGAAGGCGAAGACACCGCCGCCCTCGAAAACAACGACATGATCAAACAGTATTATCTGGGCGTTTGAGCAGGGTTTATTCGTATATTTTTCCTGACGAATTACGGCGAACGACATCAGACCAATGATCGAAGGACCGCTCCTGATCCTTCAGGGTCGATGTCTAAAAAAATCACTCAAATCTAATCGCTAATAAACGCCGCCCCGAAGCGGTTTGCCGTTTTGAAAAAGCTTCAAATGATCAGACAGCATATTGACGATGCTTTGCCGGCCGAACCGAATAGCGTCCCATTTATTAGACTTTGTCCGTTCGATGGTCTTTTGTTGTGTTTTGATAGCATCATCGAACCGGCCAGCCTCCGCATAGGCGGCGGCGAGTGTATCCAAATTGAGAATAATATGCGAGGGCGACGAAAGTCCCCCCTCCAGCTCGACGGCTTTTTCCGCAAATTGAACCGCCAATTCGGCATTTCTCTTTTTATCGTCGTTGCTGGTGGCGAGAATTCTTGCCTTACCACCTAGTCCAATTATTCGCGGGTTATCAGCTACCGGGCTATTTCTTGAGCCACCTAGGTCAATTGCAATATCGAACTCCTGCATCGCCCATGCATAGCGGCCCATGGTAGCAAAAATCCGAGCGCGTGAGGCGTAAGGCAGGCCATAATAACCCGGTTTCGTTCTGATCGAAGCATTGCAGTCGTTCAGAGCGTCTTGCAACCTGCCATCCCAGATTTTGAAGTTACAACGGCTGCCATAGGCTAAAAATCGAACCTCGTCGTCTTCTGCAACCTTGAGGGCATTGTCTATGGAACTGATTGATTTTCCCCACTCCCCCAGCGCCGAAAAATTATAGCCGGCGGTAATCAACTTTTCACCTGGCCGGGGCGCACAGGCCGCCACTATCAACGAGAGCAATACAACGGTGCTGTTCCTCGCAAACATTTTTCGATCCCCTTTTTTTAATAGCGAACCTTACAGATTACGGCGCTGTATATTACAATATTAAATAAAACAAATATACGCTATTTAAGGAATATATGTTAGCCTAGAGCTCGACCCAAGCGTGCTGAATTTTCTGCCTCGGGAGGGATGCCAAATGCCTCAATCATTTTATTACTCGCAAAAAATATTGGTTTTATTGACGGCCATTGGATGGTCGATACTCTCTTTCGCTCCGACCGCAAACGCGGAACTGATCGGTTTGGTGCAAAAAGTCTTGGATGTCAATTATGGTACGCCACCCGGAACCGCGCGGGAGCAAAAATTTCTGCGCTTTCCGATTGTTCAAAATGAATTTCTAGAAACAAGTGACGGCGGCGGCATATCGGTGGAGTTTTTGGATGAGACATTATTTACCTTGGGGCCTTCTTCATCACTTGTCATCGACACATTTGTTTATGATCCCAATTTAAAAGAGGCCACAACCGTTCTTAAGCTGTCGATCGGAGTTATGCGCATTATATCGGGTCGGCTAAATTACGCTAAGACGCGTATTATCACGCCGACGACGTCCATCGGTTTCCGTGGCAGCGACGCTATCGTTAGAGTGGCGGCTAATGGTTCCACTTCAGTTGCTGTATTAGACGGCGAATTTTCAGTTTCAAATAGCGATGGCAGTGATTCGGTAAATGTTTCCGCCTCACAAAGTGTTTCAGTATCGGCAACAGGCCAAGTCGGAGCAGTAAGTGCCGGCCCAACATCGGCACCGGCAGATGTCAATATTCCGGCTCAAACAGTTGGCCGGGGAGGTTCGGGCGGTGGCGTCAGCCCGGGTGCTGGCGGAGATGATCCGGGCGGTGGTCAAGATGGAGGCGATGATGGTAAAGTTAAAACAGGGTACAAATCCGATCATGGCCTAGACGACGATCATCACGACGACGAGGGTTACGATCATGATGACGGCGGCGACGATCATGACGATGATCACCATGATGACGGTGACGATGGCGGTAATGGGCACTAGTTTAGGGTGAATGTCCATTTCCGGGAGGGGGTTAATAATTTTGCGCCGCGTGGTTGTGTGAACACGCACAATTCACCAAAGTTTGGCCGTCAGAAAGCCGTTGAGGTAAGACTATTCCAATGGTGGAGAGATTTGGGTAGATTGAAAGCCGTTCTGATATTTATTCCGAATTGAGGCTTCTATTTTGGTGGACGACAATACTCAATTTTTTTTTGAAGCCATGGAATTCGCGCCGGAAGGTGTTGTCCTATGGGATGCGGATGGCCGCTTGGTCATGTGCAACGAAAGATTTCGTGACCTGCATCGACATGTCGCTAAGAAAATAGTGCCGGGTTTAAAGGTCGAGGATTTGCTTCGCCTGCAAAAAGCAAGCGGGGTACGTAGAGTTGTAGAGGGTGAACCGGCGGGCTGAGATGATATCGATCTCACTTTGCGCCAGCGCAATATCGGTCTGGACGTCGTTATACTCAATGGCGATAAATGGATTCAGATTCGCCGTAAAAAATTGGCGGATGGCGGCATCATCGCCTTTCACACCGATATAACGGATATTAAGACAAGTGAGGAAAGATTTCGGAAGGTTTTCCGATCCAGCCCCGCTCTCGTTTCGATCTCGACTGTCGATACCGCCACCATTCTTGATGTTAATGATGTTTGGCTGAAAACCCTGGGTTACGAAAAAAGCGAAGTTATTGGTAAATCGCCATCTGACCTCAACATGGCAGTAAAACCGGACATTCGTTCTCTGGCGGCTAAGCTCAAAGATCAGGAACATTTTGAGAGTTTAGAGGTTCAAGCCAATACCAAAAGCGGAGAAATTCGAGATTTTCTCGTCAGCGGAGAGCGCATCGAGTTTGAGGGTCATGAATGTTATTTGTTCATTTCCCAGGACATAACCGAACGCAAGAAAGCCGAAGTATCGGCTAAAGAAATCAGTGAGCGATTTCGTTCTATTTTTGACAATGCCAATACCGGCATAGCGTTGACTAACCTCGATGGCCATTTCCGGGAAGTGAATAATGCGTTCGCTCAAATACTCGGCTACGAAATCGAAGAAATGCAGACAATGCAAGTCTCGGACATCGTCCACCCCGATGACCTCTCCTGGTCGCTGGAACAGCGCACCAAGATGATTGAAGGTGCAACTGAACAACAAATTGCTGAAATGAAACATCGCCATAAAGACGGCCGTGTGATTTGGGCGGCCGTGTCACGCTCGGTAATTCGTGATGACGATGGCTCGCCCCGTTATGTTATCGCTCAAATTCAGGACATAACCGAACGCAAGAAAGCCGAAGCGACAGCTAAAGAAAGCAGTAAACGATTTCGTTCTATTTTTGACAAGGCCAATACCGGCATAACCTTAGCCAACCTTGATGGCCGATTTCTGGAAGTCAATGAAGCGTTCGCTCAAATGCTCGGCTACGACATCAAAGAATTGCAAACAAAGCAAATCTCGGACGTTGTTCATCCCGATGACCTTGCCTGGACGCTGGAACAGCGCAAGCAAATGATCGAAGGCACGGCTGAAAACAAAATTGCCGAAGTAAGGCATTGCCGCAAAGATGGAAGCATCTTCTGGGGGTTAGTCTCAAGGAGCATCATAACTGACGACGAAGGCGCTTCAATATATGTAATTGGACAAATCCAAGACATAACCGTTCGAATACAAGCCGAGGACGCATTACGACGAGCCAAAGATTTAGCCGAGCATGCTAACCACACGAAATCAGAGTTTTTGACAAATATTAGTCACGAGCTACGCACGCCGTTGAACGTCATACTTGGTTACGGGCAGTTGCTCAAAGACAATCCGAAGGAGGAACTTAGTTCCGTTCAGGTGAAGCATATTGAAAAATTATTGAGTAGTGGTCGTCACCTGAAAGACTTGATCACTGACATTCTAGACCTAACCAAATTCGAAGCTGGTATTGTGACGATTTTGTCTGAAAGAGTAGCGCCACAGGATGTGATCAATGATTCCACGTCAATAATCAGTAAATTGGTTCAGGATGCTGACATCGATCTAACTTGTAATACATCGGAATATAAACTTCCGGATATTTGGGTTGATCGCGTGAGGCTAAGACAGGCGCTGGTTAATATTCTTTCGAACGCGGTAAAATATAATAGCAAGCAAGGTAAAATCGTTCTTGAGACCAAGCCACTTGATAATGGTTTGTTACGAATATCAGTGTCGGATACAGGTTCAGGAATACCACCTGAGCGCCGAAATGAAATATACCTGCCTTTTACACGTTTGAACGATGACGACGCCGAGATTTCCGGTACTGGAATTGGACTAACCATCACCAAACATCTGGTTGAGGCGATGGGTGGCAGGATCGATTTTGAATGTACGGCAAGCGGCAGCACATTTTGGATCGATTTGCCAGTGGTCGATGCTACGAAACAAATGGAATCGAACGTTTAAATTCTTTGTGTGCTTCGTGATCTTTGTGGCCAAATAGTCTGCAAATAGCCATCGGCGGATATAGCATAACTTTTTATTCAACTGCCACATGGGCACAGGGTAGCGGGGATTGCGCCAAAATACAGACCATGTTTTCGGAGGCATGTGTGTTGCGGATGGCGTGGGGCATATCTTTGGGAACCAGCACCAGATCGCCTAACGTGACCGCCGCCACTCCCACGGCATCTTGAACTTCATATCCCAAATACCACGCCGTGCGGCCTTAGCCCGCTCTTCGTCTATGATATATTCCTTTGAATAATCCCGGTAGGCCACCGCCCACCCTTGTTGAACCATCCGCTGATTGAGATTCATCTTGCCGACAAAGCACGTCCCCAGCACTTGCTGGTATCGATCCCTGGTATCGCCTTCGCAAATCACCACTTTGCCTCTGGTAAGCTCAAATAGGTAAGACGCCGATTTACGGCCGCACAGAAAGTTTCTACCGCTTGAATGTCGGCATTGTTGCTTAAGTTCCGGCGCATCAATTCCCAGTAAGCGAACTTTTGTACCGCCAACACAATGGCGGCCACGCCGTATACTATTAACTTTAAGGGTGTCGCCATTTGTTATGCAGACCTTACCCTTAAGATCGGCAGCGTGAGATGGTGTTGAGAAGGCTAAAAAGGAAACTGCGATAAGAAGATATTTTATCAAGATCAAATCCTGTGGCCGCTCGGCGATTCAATAAACTTTTTCAACGATTTTATTGATCTTCTTGAACCTCGGTTCCTTTCCCTTGTTTGCTCGATTTTGAAAAAATGCCATAACCGAGTAGCAAAGCTAGCAATGGCGGACCAAAAAATATTGCCGACCATGTCAGCCAGCCGAACATTTCGGTCGGCATTACCGGTGGCCAAAGTCTGTTCGTGTCTAACCAGGCAAACGCATATAACCCCAAGACCCAAACCACACTTGCACCAATCCAGATTCGTAACATTTCACTACCACGCTTTTAGGACTGAACCCAATTACCCTATAGCCTAGATTGAATTAATCAAAGGTAAAACATGTGATAAGGCGAAGATAAACCGAACCATTTCATGTCTGCCTTGGGCCAACAGCAGCCACTTTTGGATATTCTGGAAGGCGTCCGCTATCGGGGGTAAAGCAGACGTTATTTGATACCCCTGATTACGGCAGCTTATAGCCAAAATCAGACATTTGAGGTTTAGGAAAACTGGTGTTTAGGTTTCCGAACACACTCACATCACCAAAATATAGTTGTCGGACCGCCATTTAAGGAAAACAGTTCAAGTGGTGGTGAGATTTGGGTATGGTTGGTGATAAATAAATCTTAAATTTTTGGAGAAAAGTATGACCAACCCTATATCGGACGTCGATCCAGATGGGCTCCTGGAATATTCGGTGGTTTTCACCGACCGCTCTCTCAATCACATGTCGGTTTCCTTCCAGAAGGTGATGCGGGATATTTCTGCAACAATGAAAAAAGTCTATCACGCTGAGGCTACTGCGATCGTCCCGGGCGGCGGTACCTACGCGATGGAGGCAGTGGCCCGGCAGTTCGCAACCGGCAAAAAATGTCTGGTGATCCGCAATGGCTGGTTCAGTTATCGCTGGACACAAATTTTTGAGGCTGGAAAAATTCCCTCCGAGGAAATCGTTTGCAAAGCCCGTCTTGTCGAAGAAGGCAACCAAGCTGCCTTTGCGCCGGCTCCGATCGATGAGGTTATCGCAGAAATTGAGGCGAAAAAACCCGATCTGGTGTTCGCACCGCATGTGGAAACATCGTCCGGGATTATCCTGCCCGATGATTATTTGCGCTCGATCGCCGATGCGGTGCACGCCGCCGGCGGACTGTTTATCCTGGACTGCATTGCCTCGGGGGCGATTTGGGTTGATATGGAAGCGATGGGCGTGGATGTACTGATCAGTGCACCTCAAAAGGGTTGGAGCGCGTCGCCATGCGGCGGGCTGGTTATGTTAAACGCTCAGGCCCGTGACAGAATCGATTCAACCAACAGTTCCAGTTTCGCCTGCGATTTGCGGAAATGGCTTCAGATCATGGAAGCTTACGAAGGTGGTGGGCATGCCTATCACGCGACAATGCCGACTGACGCTCTGGTTAAATTCCGGGACGCGATGAAGGAAACTGAGGAATACGGGTTTGATAAAGTCCGCGCCGAACAATGGGAACTCGGCGAGAAGGTGCGCGCCCTTTTGGTCAGCAAGGGATTTAGGAGCGTTGCCGCGGAAGGCTTTCAGGCGCCGGGCGTGGTGGTGAGTTATTGTGAAGACGATGGTATTCACAGTGGGAAGAAATTCGCTGAGTTAGGCTTGCAGATCGCCGCCGGCGTCCCTCTGCAGTGCGATGAACCGGAAGATTTCCAGACCTTCCGGCTCGGCTTATTCGGATTGGATAAGCTCCACAATATCGATCGCACCGTAGGAAATCTGGCGAATGTGCTCAACCAAATTATGTGATTCCTGTAGCGGACTAAATAACTAGATATAATAATTGTCCGCTTTACACCCGAAAGCAGACATCATTTTCAGAGTTCCAAAGAGTCCGCTTTTAGCCAAAAGCGGACATTCTGTTCTGTGAACTAGTTAACAGTTATTTGTCACAAAATTGAATTATACTGCAATTTATGCGACACTAATTGAAGTTCAATGATGCTCTCACGTTGGAGGCTATTATGCGTCGGCGAATTACCTTATCAACCCTTTCCACATTCCTTGGTGCGTTGATGGCGTTAGCGTTGATCTTGCCCGACGCTGCCCGAGCCGCGGGCAAATGGGATGGCGAGTGGGTCGGAAAAGCCGCCTACGGTGACGGTGCTTGTAGAGGAAAAATTTCACTAGATTCAGCCCAAGTAACCAATAATTTATTCGAAGTAATTATTGTCTCTGGCGGAAGAAACAACCCGATCAGAATCCCTTTAAAATCAAACGGTCAGATTACGGATAATGTAAAATTTTCGGTGGATTATGAAACTAGTAACAATACGGGACCAAAAGAAGCAATATTTAATTTCAGCGGCAACTTTAGTGGCAACCAATTTGAAGGAAATTTGAGTACTTCATTTGGCACAAAAGGTAGCTGGTTTTGTGGTGTAAATATCAATCTAGCCCGTATAGGCACAATTGAAGCTACTGCCCTGCTCACCGGCCAGGATCCGGAAATCCTCAAACTGGAACGACAAGTTGCCCAACTAAACCGAAAAAAAATATCTAAAAAAGGCAGTAAATGGGACGGTGAGTGGGTCGGCAAGATTAAGAATGAAAGTTCTAATTATCTTGGATGTCAAAAATATAAATTCGTATCGGCGACGGTTTCTGAAAATCGTTTGCTTTAAAAAATTGCCTTAATAAATCAACTTAGTAATTCAATTGGATCTGAACACACAATTGAAGGCAATATTGATCCGAACGGTGAGTTTTCTCAGTGGGCATATATAATTGGTATAAGGAGGACACTGAACGTCAACTTTAAAGGAAAATTTAAACGGGATAAATTTGGAGGTAGTTATTCTACTGAAGTCGGAAGTTTTACAAAAGGCAGTAGTTTTTGTGGTGGTGACATTGCACTGGCCAGTAAAGGCACCATTGACGCTCAGGCTTTAATAACCGGCCAAGACTCTGAGGTCCTGCGCCTTGAAAAACAAGTTACCGAAATTTCTGCCAAAGGACAATTTCGCCGAGTTGCCGCCAAAACCGAAAAACCCGCCGACCCATCAAAACCGTATGACGGCACTTGGGTTGGTATCATAAAAAGTGAAAACGAGGATGCCTGCCGGGTCGAGAGTAAAATAGAAGAAATCACAATTAAGAACTTTACTGTCGAGATAAAAACCTCTTCGGGTACTGCTTCTGCTCAGGTCAGCAAAACCGGACAACTTACCAAATGGTTGAACTTGGATTTTCATAATTTCTCCAATAGTTCGACGGAACGGGTCAATGCTAAGTTGGATGGTGTCTTCTCAAAAGGTACGTTTGAAGGAGATGTTTCGGCCAGTTTGGACACTGGCGATCATTGCACCGCGACAGTTAAACTCGGCCCGAAAGGCTCCATCCATGTCGAAGCGCTCCTGACCGGCAAGAATCCGCGCCTACTTGCACTCCAACGTCAAATTGCTGCCGCACAGAACGCTCCAGCTAATGACAACAACGAGGCTGCCCGCGCCGAAGCGGAAAAAATTACCCAACAGCGCCAAGCTGAAGAAAAACGTCTGGCGGCATTGCGTGAAGAACAGGAACAAGCCCGCA
>CAJWAR010000079.1 GCA_913020445.1 uncultured Rhodospirillaceae bacterium | reverse complement strand
TTATCTTTATATAACAACAATATAATAAATTAAATGGCGGAGAGACAGGGATTCGAACCCTGGGTACTCTCGCGAGCACAACGGTTTTCGAGACCGCCCCATTCAACCACTCTGGCACCTCTCCCGACATATTAAGCTGATGGTTAAATCAGAGAGACTACCTATTGCAGTTCACCCCGCTTCGTCAACCTGCAAATCCGCATTGCTGATAGGAGGATATGGCCTTGCCGGCTGTTTGCCGTTACCATGCGGCAATGAATAGAAATGAACGCCGCAAACTCGCCAGGCAGCAACGGCGCCAAGCAACAGCAGCTGGCCCGGCAATCACCATCGATACCAGCACTTTATTAGCAGCGGCGCAAAAACAGCTCGACCAGGGCTTGGCCCAAGAAGCGGCGGACACCTGCCAGAAAATATTAAAAATCAACCCAGACGATCCGGAAGCGTTGCACCTCCTTGGCTTAATTGCTTATTTCGGAGGTCAGCTCGAAAACGCGGTTAGATTTTTTAAAAAAGCCACCAATGCTGACAAAGATTTTGCCGAAGCGTACTACAACCTCGGCATCGTTTTAAACCAGGCAGGCAAAGCCAAACAAGCCGGGGCGGCGTACCGCAAGGCAATTAAAATAGAGCCCACCAATGTAGATTATCTGAATAATCTGGGTAATCTGCTGGTCAGCCGTAAAGCGGGTGAAGAGGCTCTTGAAATTTTTCAGCAAGCGCTCGCAATCGAGCCCAATCATTTAAATATATTAAATAATTATGGCTCTGCCCTCGCGGGTCTAGGCAGGAATAACGAAGCCATCACCCAGTATGAAAAGGCGATTGCCATCGAGCCCAATTACAGTGACGCCTATAACAATTTGGGCAACGCCTATATGGAGGAAGGTAAGCTGTCGGCAGCCATCAAGGCGTTCGAAAAAGCCATCAAGCTGCAACCTGACAATGCACGAATGTTCAATAATTTGGGCAATGCACTGCTGGATTCGGGCGCACCGGAAAAAGCGCGGGACGCCTATCAAAAATCCGTCGATCTGGCGCCTAATCAACCCCGCACTCATTCCAATTTACTATATTGCTACCAGTATGATCCGGGCATGACGGCCGGGCAGCTCAATGAAGTCCACTTGAAATGGGAGCAGGCTCACGGGGCGCAATTTAAGTCAGCTTGGCCAGCCCATAATTATGACCAGAGTCCCAACCGGCGATTGCGGCTCGGCTTCGCATCGCCGGATTTTGGCCGCCATCCGGTGGGCTTTTTTCTGATAAAGTTACTCGAAAATATCGAGCCCGAGAAATTTGAAGTTTATTGTTATTCCGACCGGCTGAAAAAAGACGAAATGACCGATCGGTTGGCCGGCGCCGCGCATAAATGGCGGGACAGTTTTAATCTGGATGATGACGCGCTTGCCGCCAAAATTCGTACCGACAAAATCGATATTCTGTTTGAATTATCCGGCCACACCAAAGCCAATCGCCTGTCGATGCATGCCCTGAAGCCAGCCCCGGTTCAAATAAGCTGGGGGATCGGCTATCCGGGCACCACCGGATTGTCGGCAATAGATGTTTTATTGACCGATGTGCATCACGTTGATCCGGCGGAAGACGATTTGTACCGGGAAAATGTCGTCCGGCTGGCGGGTAGTATTTCATGCTATGAGCCACCGGGTTATGCCCCTGACGTGGGCGACCTGCCGGCCAGCCAAAACGGCTATGTCACTTTCGGATCGTTTAACCAATCCCGAAAAATCACCGCCCAAATGCTCGCCGCCTGGGCGCAAATATTAACCTCGGTTCCCGCATCCCGCTTGCTGGTAAAATATAGTGGTTTGGATGATGAAATTAACGTCAAGCGGATTGAAAATGCTTTTGCCGCTGAGGGTATTGAACCCGACCGGGTATTGATCGAAGGCGGCGCGGCGCATGAAGATTTTTTAGCCCGCTACAACGCTGTTGATATTGCCCTTGATACCTGTCCCTATTCCGGCGGCATCACCACCTGCGAGGCACTTTGGATGGGCGTGCCGGTGGTTACGCTGCCGGGTTCGACATCAGCCAGCCGCCATGCCTGCAGCCATCTCTCAACGGTGGGCATGACAGAATTTATTGCCGAAGATTTGCCGGATTATATAAAAATTGCGGCTGAATTGGCGCAAGATTTAACTCGTCTCGGTGACATCCGTCAGGGATTACGGGATCGCGTCGCCACCTCGCCGCTCTGCGACGGCGCTGGTTTTGCCGAGCAATTCGGCGCCGCGATGAAAGATATTTGGCAAAATCACTGACTGAATAGGCTTTTACTTGCCACCCCTTGTTCCAAAATCCGATTTGATTTAATATTAAATAGTTTAGACTTAAAGTAATATAACAATGGGGCCTATTAATAGGGCCAAAAAAATAGGGACTGGCTAGACATATGGCAGACATACCATCCTCGGGAACATCAAAACAAAGAAAAGGCAACGGCCAACCCGGTAGCGATTACGAAACCGGGTTAAGCGAAGACGAACAGCTTGATATTCGCATCTGGCTGCGCCTATTGACCTGCGCCAACTTAATTGAGCGGCGGGTGCGCAAAAATTTGCGCGACAAATTTAACACCACCCTGCCCCGCTTTGATGTGCTGGCCCAAGTTGACCGCACGCCGGATGGCCAGCCGATGCGCGAACTATCCCGCCGCATGATGGTAACCAACGGCAATATCACACCCTTGGTGGACCGGCTGGTCGAGGATAACTTGATCCGGCGCGACCCCTCGCCGGAAGATCGCCGGGTGCAGCACGTTCGCCTGACCGAAAATGGCAGGCAGGCACTCGACGAAATGTTCCCGGCACATAGCTCTTGGGTGAATAATTTGATGGCCAATTTGGATCGCGACAATGCGTCTCAGCTTTACGCTTTATTGGGTGAGCTGAAAACCTCCATTCAGACAGCTGAAAGAGACGAAGACTAGCGAGGACTATCATGACCAGTAAACTTCCGGGTGGCGTACCAACTGCCTACCAAGATACTTTTGCCAGCGACAATCTTCCGCCCGCTGACGCTCTCCCTGAGTTTGATTTTTCCGGCGTCCCGGATATAGCGAGCTATCCCGATCACCTGAACGTCGCTGCCGAATTATTGGACAACGCCATCACTCAGGGATTTGGTGACAACCCGGTACTCCATTTAGGCGACAGCACATGGACCTACCGCGAATTATTAGACCGCGCCAATCGGATTGCGGAAGTATTGACCGAGGATTGCGGCTTGGTAACCGGCAATCGTGTTCTATTGCGCGCGCCCAATACGCCGATGCTGGTTGCCGCGTGGTTTGGTGTCGTCAAGGCCGGCGGTATATGTGTCGCCACAATGCCCCTGCTGCGCGCCCGTGAATTGCAGTATGTCATTGAAAAATCTCAAGTCTCAATTGCCTTCTGCGATACCGGGCTGGCCGAAGAAATGGCGGGTGCGCTGGAACTTACCGATAGTATCAAGCACACGCTTTATTTCTCCAAAACCGGTTCCGGCGGCGAGGCAGCAACTTTAGAAACAGCCTGTGACGGCAAATCGGGCCAATTCTCGACCGTGAAAACGGCCGCCGACGACATCGCTTTGATCTCCTTTACCTCAGGCACCACCGGCCAGCCCAAAGGTGCCATGCACTTTCACCGAGACATCATCGCTTCGGCCGATACTTGCGGGCGCTATGTCACCAAATTAGTTCCAGACGACATTGTAACCGGCACACCGCCTCTGGCCTTTACCTTTGGGCTTGGCGGGATCACTATTTTTCCGATTCGATTTGGCGCTTCGACGCGCTTTCTCGAGAATCCGTTTCCTGACCATATTTTGGAGACCATCCAAAATTATAAAATCACGCAGATTTATACCGCGCCGACGGCTTATCGAGCGATGGCGGAAATGGCTAAGGATTATGACATCTCGTCCCTGCGCCAAGGTGTATCGGCCGGCGAGACATTACCCAAAGCCACTTGGAAGGCTTTTCATGAAGCCACAGGCATTCGCCTCATCGATGGGCTTGGCTCAACCGAAATGTTCCATATTTTTATCTCCGCAACACCGGAAGATATGCGGGCAGGATTTACCGGCAAAGCAGTCCCCGGTTACCGCGCCCGTGTTGTCGATGATAACGGCAATGAAGTACCACCCGGCACCCCCGGCCAGTTAGCCGTACAAGGACCAACCGGCTGCAAATATCTTGATGACCTTGACCGCCAGCCCAATTACGTGAAAGACGGCTGGAATTATCCCGGCGATGTCTATGAAATGGATGAAGACAGCTACTTTAAATATGTCGCCCGCGCCGATGATATGATTATCTCGTCGGGCTATAACATTTCCGGCCCCGAGGTCGAAAGTGTGTTGCTGGAGCATGAAGCCGTCGCTGAATGTGCTGTTATCGCTTCGCCTGATCCTGATCGAGGTAATATCGTCAAAGCCGTTATCGTGCTGAGAGCCGGCTTTGACGGTACCGATGAGCTTGTCAAAACGCTGCAGGATTTTGTTAAAAACGAAATAGCGCCCTACAAATATCCGCGCGCCATTACCTTCATTGATGAATTACCTAAAACCCAGACCGGTAAATTACAGCGCTACCGGCTGCGCGATCTGGAGACATCATAGTCGCAAGATACCGAAACGCGATCTGCTGATCGTCAGTGACGAAAGCGTTAAAGATGGCGCGGCCGACTGGCCAAAACTCACCTGGGTTGTCGATGCCCGCCAGGAAGATAATCTGGTCCCCATAAGTACGCTGCCGATGCCGCCGGTTGAAGAATACCGCAATCTGGGCGGGCGCTTTGGCTCTCATAACCTGCATGAGAACCGGCCGGGCCCTTCATACCGGTCGAACAATATTATTTTCTCCACCTTTTTTAATGGCGGCGTGCGCGCCTATGATCTTAGCAACCCGTACCAGCCTCAGGAAATAGCCCATTTTGTACCGCAAGCGCCGGCAGGCTCACGTGCCGGGGCAGTTCAGATCAATGATGTTTTTGTTGATGAAAACCAGATTGTCTACGCGGTCGATCGTTTTGCCGGTGGTCTTTATATTTTGGAAATGGAAATAGATATTTAGGTCGGTAGCTTTTTGCGATGCCATTTAACAGGCCGAAATTTAAAAAAAATAAAAGCAATCGGTTTTCGACACCATTAATTTATTTTTAATGTATAAATATCAATTGGTTACACAATAATCCAACCGGTGGATAGTTGTCATAAAAAGTCGTCCACGACTATCACGCGAAACGATTTGCTGTTTTTCACCAAATTAACCATGTATTATTGAATTTGAGTTCCTATATATAGCCTACTGAAAGCTCGCATTTATGCGTGGCTGTTAAGATGCACGCATTTGGCGGGTTATTGGGGAGAATATTTCGATATGGATATTGCCACACTATTAGGATTAGTCTTTGGCGTAACGGTGGTTTCTCTCGCTATCCTTACCGGCTCTGATTTTACTATTTTCTTAAACTTACCTGGTTTTTTGATTGTTATCGGCGGCACCTTTGCCGCCACCATGATCAAGTTTCCCTTGTCTGGTGTGTTTATTTCAATGCCGGTTGGTCTTAAGGCCGCCTTTATGAATGACCGCGAAAAGCCGCGTGACTACATTACTCTTGCCGTTAGGCTGATTAAAAAGGCCCGGAAAAATGGCTTGGTCAGCCTCGAAAAAGAAAAAATTCGCAATCCGTTTTACCGTAAAGGTATCCAGATGTGTGCTGACGGGCGCGAGCTCGATTATATTCGCAAGATTTTGACCCAAGAAATGTCGCAGTCGATCCAACGTGAAGAAGTCGGCGCCCGCGTGTTTCAAGCTATTGGCGAAGCCGCCCCAGCCTTCGGTATGTTCGGCACCTTGGTTGGCTTGGTGCAAATGCTCAGCAATATGAAAGATCCGACAACGATTGGTCCGGCGATGGCGATCGCTCTATTAACCACGCTTTATGGCGTGCTATTGGCAAACCTAATTGCGCTGCCAATTGCCGACAAACTTGAAAACAAATCAGCGCATGAAAAAAATCTGCGCTCATTGATCATCGAATGTATTTTTCAGGTTCAGCAAATGACGAACCCGACAGCGGCCCGCGAAGTACTCGAACCCTTCTTACCGGAAAAACGCCGGGAGAGAGGTACCGGTGATTCTTATACCACGGGCTCCGGAGATTCGCCGGCCAAGAGAGCCGCTTAGGATAGGCGATGGCTGACCAGTCAAAAGCCAGAAAATTCGGCGCACCGGTTTGGCTCGTGACATTTGCCGATTTGATGGCATTGCTGTTTGCGCTATTCGTCTTGCTGTTATCTTTCTCCGATGTCGACAGTGATAGTTTCAGACGCAATGCTGGCCCAATCGCCGAAGCTTTCAATCAAAAACAACCGATTATCATTAAACCCGTTCAGATCGCACCACCGTCGAAACTAAAGATTCCGCCGCAACCGACAACACCACAGCCCAAAGTTGCCTCCAATCAAGACAGTTACTTGCGAACCGTGGCGCGCAACAGGCTGGTCAATATGGTGAAATCGACGATTTCCGCCGATCTTACAAAAAATCGGTTGGAACTGGTGGTTGAGGCAAATAAAATTATTATGCGTTTTCCGGCCCATTCAGCATTTCGCGCTGGCGATGCCAATCTTTCCGCATCCATTATTCCGACAATGGATCGAATTGCCGACATTCTCGCCCGAACAGAGGGTAAAATCTCAGTTACCGGACATACGGACAATTCGCCAATATCCACCGCACAATTCCGTTCCAATTGGGATTTATCAACAGCGCGAGCCGTCTCGGTCGTCCATCGCTTACTACGCCATCGAGGCATGGTGGCAAATCGAGTATCAGCGACCGGACGCGCCGATACTCAGCCAATTACTGATAATGACTCGCGTGAAAGTCGCCAACGCAATCGGCGGGTTGAGATTGTGGTTGAAATTCCAATGAGATAAACGCTCGAGAGCGCGGATAAAAATGGCCGATGATCAATGGTCTTTCGGCGTTCCTGAGTACTGAAGTTTTTAAATTGTTCTATAGGCTTCCTTAAAGGCCTGCAGATCGGACTGAATTTCGAAGAAAACGGCAAGCTTTTTGTCTGATGTGCCGACCGAAAAGTCTTCCACCACCAATTCCGCCTCACCACCACAATTATCATTCAGCCATTTTTCAAATATTTCTGCACTGCGTGGTGTTTTAAACCGCAGACCATGCTTCAAGTCACCCATTAATCACTCCGTAAAACTAGTGTTACCTAATTTCAAAAATCGGCACTAGTCCCGGTATTATCAAGGATTGTTTTATTTCAAAATTTTTCAGAAACGGGTGATTTAGCGGGCTAGGTACGTTGTTCGGTTAGGAAAGTTTTAAACACCATATCGGCTTTAAAGGCGTCTTCCATCAAGCAATCAATAAGTTTATCAATCAATTCGTTCCAGGCTTGCCCGCCATCCATGACTTCTTCGCATTCGTCGATCAAACGTGGCAGTTTCAATATAACCTGGCGATGCGATGCGATATGCTCTTCCAGCCAGGGAAAATTGGTTTCCTGGAGAATAGTCTCTTCGGTGTTAAAATGATGTTTCATACCGTCGATGAAATCCATGATAAGACGGGTCGAATCGTGATACTGCTTATCTTGCAGCGCCAACCCGGTCTCATTTATCAGACGCACCAGTTTTGCATGATCATCATCAATCAGCATGTGACCAATTAATAGATCGTTAGGCAGTTCAAATATAGTTCGTGTCATAGTGTGGATATAGCTCCCCGTTGGCTCTGCTGATTACAGCAATATCCGACTTAATTATTGTTTGTATTGATTTTTTTAACATGATTTTGTATTCGACATATGATCTAAATCAATTTTGACAGTATTTGAACCAATATCTGCCATAACCCCATTGACAATTCGCTCCCAGGCCGGTAATTTCCGCGCCTTCCGTAGGGGCTCCTTGTTGGTGCCCTGTTTTTATACGGTAATATTATTCAAGTGAAAAAGAGAACAATGTACGCAGTCATAAAGACCGGCGGTAAGCAATATCGAGTTTCACCAGGCGACGTTATCGTTGTTGAGAAGCTTTTGGGCGACGCCGGCGCCAAAGTCAAACTGGACCAAGTGCTGATGGTCGGAGAAGACGGTAAAGACCCGGAAGTGGGTGCGCCTCTGCTTGCCAGCGCAGCGGTTAACTGCGAAGTCATGGATCAGTCGCGCAGCGATAAAATTATCGTCTTTAAGAAAAAGCGCCGCAAGGGCTACAAACGCACTAAAGGTCATCGTCAGGACCAGACAGTATTGCGGGTGTTGGACATTAATGGCAAAGGTGCGGTGAAAGCTGCAGCAAAAAAAGCAGCGCCAAAGAAAGATGATGCGCCGAAAGCGGCAGCTAAAGCTGAGGAAAAACCTGCCGCCAAAAAAGCGGCGCCTGAGAAGAAAGAGGTTAAAGCTAAGGCACCGGCTAAGAAAAAAGCCGCAGCTACTAAGAAAAAAGCGGCTGCGCCTAAGAAAAAGGCCGCCCCTAAGAAAAAAGCGGCAGCTAAGAAAAAAGACGATTAAGGAGAATTAGTCATGGCACATAAAAAAGCAGGCGGTTCATCCCGCAACGGACGTGACTCAGCTGGTCGTCGTCTCGGCGTCAAAAAATTCGGCGGCCAATCCGTGGTTCCGGGCAATATCATCATTCGCCAACGGGGTACAAAATGGCATCCCGGCGAAAATGTTGGCATCGGTAAAGATCACACAATTTTTGCCCTCACCGAAGGTAAAGTGAAGTTCCGGAAAACCGGCGCTGGCAAAACCTTTGTTGGTGTTGAGCCGCTGTCCTAACATTTAAGACAGCCAATCCGATTTTTATGAGGGGAATGGCTGTCCATTCCCCTTTTTTAGTGCCCGGCTCAAAGTAAGGCTAATTTAAGACAAAACGTTTAAGGACAAACCTGTGAAGTTCCTGGACCAACAAAAGATTTTCGTTAAAAGCGGCGACGGCGGTGCCGGTTGCGTCGGCTTTCGGCGTGAAAAATATGTTGAGTTCGGCGGGCCTGATGGCGGCGATGGCGGCCACGGCGGCAACGTGATTGCGGAATGCGTTGCCAATCTCAACACGCTCATCGATTTCCGCTACCAGCAGCACTTCAAAGCGCGCCGCGGTGATCACGGCCAGGGCCGCAATAAAAACGGTAAAGCATCGGATGATATTATTCTTAAAGTTCCGGTCGGCACCCAGATTTTCGATGAAGACCAGGATTACATGATTGCCGATCTCACTGAGGCAGGCCAGAAAGTGGTGCTCGCCAAAGGTGGCGATGGCGGGCGCGGCAATGCCCATTTTAAATCTGCCACCAATCAAGCGCCACGCCGCGCCGAGGACGGCTGGCCCGGAGAGGAAAATTGGCTGTGGTTGCAACTAAAGCTCATCGCCGATGCCGGTTTGATCGGCTTGCCCAATGCCGGCAAATCGACTTTCCTGGCCGCGGTTACCCGCGCCCGGCCCAAGATCGCGGATTATCCTTTTACCACGCTGCATCCTAATTTAGGCGTTGGCTATGTCGACGGCGACGAGATTGTGTTGGCCGATATCCCCGGCCTGATTGAAGGCGCCCATGAAGGCGCTGGATTAGGGGATCGTTTCCTCGGCCATGTCGAACGCTGCGGCGTCTTGCTGCATTTAATTGATGGCACCGAAGAAGATGTCGCCGGCGCCTATAAAACCGTGCGTCATGAATTGGCGGAATATGGCGCTGATCTCGGTGCCAAGCTTGAAGTGGTTGCGCTCAACAAAATTGACGCTTTGACCGAAGACATGATTGCCGAGAAAGCCGCCGAACTTTCGAAAGCCGCCGGCCATGACGTTATGACGATTTCCGGCGTCGCCGGCATGGGAGTCGAACAGGCATTGCGGCGTCTCGCCCAAGCCGTCGCTGACTATCGCACGAAGGAAAAAGAAGCAGAGCAAGCAGCGGAGGCGGTTCATGAATAACAACACCGCTCGTCTCGCCGACGCTCAACGTATCGTTATCAAGATCGGCTCTGTATTATTGGTCGATCAGGATACCGGCCGTCTCCATCGCCGCTGGCTCGAAGGCCTGGCGACCGATATTGAACGCTGCCGGAAACGCGGTCAGGATGTTATTATTGTTTCTTCCGGCGCGATTGCCTTGGGCCGCCGCTATCTTGATCTCAAATCTGGCGATTTGCGTCTCGAGGAAAAACAAGCCGCCGCCGCCGCCGGTATGGTGCGCCTCACCCACGCCTATCAGGAATGTTTTGAAACCCATGATTTGTCGGTCGCACAGATATTGCTGACCCGCGATGACAGCGAAAATCGCCGCCGCTATCTCAATGCGCGCTCGACGCTAATGACACTCTTAGATGTCGGTGCGGTCCCTTTGATCAATGAAAATGACAGCGTCGCCACCGAAGAAATTCGCTTTGGCGATAATGACCGCTTGGCCGCCCGGGTTGCCGCCATGATATCAGCCGATGTCCTGGTTTTGCTATCGGACATCGATGGTCTCTATGATGCCGATCCGGCAAGCAATCCAGCGGCAAAGCTGATCCCGGAAATCTCGGAAATCACGCCCGATATTGAAAAAATGGCCGGTGCCGCAGCATCAGGTGACAGTTCTGGCGGCATGGTCACGAAACTCGCTGCAGCTAAACAATGTTTGGGCGCGGGCTGTCGCATGGTTATCACCAAAGGCGAAAAACTAAATCCATTGCAGGCGTTGGAAAACGGCGCCGATTGCACATGGTTTCTGCCGCGCGGCAATCCCCAAAGCGCCCGCAAGCAATGGATTGCCGGCACGCTGCAACCGCATGGCACGATCACCATTGATGATGGCGCGGTTAAAGCGCTTAAAGATGGCCGTTCTCTGCTGCCTGCTGGTGTCGCAGATATCAATGGCGACTTTCAACGGGGCGATGCGGTGGCCATTGCGACATCAGGCGGCCACGAAATTGGCCGTGGCTTAACGGCATATTCTTCGGCTGACGCAAAACTGATTATGGGACATAAAACCGGTGATATTTTGGAACTTCTGGGCTACCGTGGCCGGGATGAGATGATCCACCGCGATGATTTGGTCATGAATTAGGGAATAGTGAGATGTCAGACTTTGAAAACATAGCTGAACTGATGCAGGAAATCGGCAAGGCCGCCAAGGACGCGGCTCAGGTGCTCGTTAACGCGCCAGCCGATGCCAAGAACCGGGCTTTGAAAGAGGCGGCGGCGTCACTGCGTGACAATTCCGAAGCTATTATCCAGGCCAATTACAAGGACATGGCGGTAGGTGAGCAAAAGGGCCTGACCTCGGCGATGCTCGACCGGCTAGAGCTCAATGAAGATCGCATTGCCGGCATGGCAGCGGGCTTGGAATCCATCGCCGAACTCAACGACCCCGTTGGCAGCGTGATGGAAAACTGGGATCGTCCCAATGGCTTATCGATCTCCCGCGTGCGGGTGCCCTTGGGCGTTATCGGCGTCATTTATGAATCGCGTCCCAATGTGACAGCCGATGCCGGCAGCCTGTGCCTGAAATCCGGCAATGCATCGATATTGCGAGGCGGTTCGGAAAGCTTTCATTCTTCTTCAACAATCCTGGAAAGCCTGAAAGCGGGCCTTAAAGCCGCCAATTTGCCGGAGGCCGCCATTCAAATGGTACCAACAACAGACCGGGCCGCGGTCGGTGAGATGCTGACGATGACCGATTACCTTGATGTCATCGTGCCCCGTGGGGGCCGGTCTTTGGTTGAACGCGTGCAGACCGAAGCCAAGGTACCGGTTTTTGCTCATCTTGAAGGCATTTGCCATACCTATGTAAATGCTGATTCGAGCCCGGAAATGGCCAAGGAAATTGTCGTTAATGCCAAGATGCGCCGCACTGGTATTTGCGGGGCAACTGAAACCCTGTTGATTGATCGTGATGCCGTTGCCAGCCATCTGCCACCCATATTGGATGCGCTTAATGCTGCGGGTTGTGAAATTCGCGGCGACGATGAAACCCGTGAGCTTGATGTGCGCGTGATCGCGGCCTCCGAAGAGGATTGGGATACTGAATATCTCGATTCCATTATCTCGGTGCGCCAAGTCAATGGTGTTGAGGAAGCGGTGGATCACGTCAATCGCCATGGCACCGAACATACCGACGCCATTATCACCGATGATGCGGCAACGGCTGAGAAATTCCTCAATGGCATCAATAGCGCGATCGCGGTCCACAACGCCTCGACCCAATTCGCCGATGGCGGTGAGTTTGGCATGGGTGCGGAGATCGGTATTTCCACCGGTAAAATGCACGCCCGGGGCCCGGTTGGCGTTGAGCAGCTCACGACGTTTAAATATATCGTCCGCGGCGATGGCCATACACGGCCTTAAATGTTTCGGCGTTGGGAAACAGTCCTTTGACCAATATTGAAACATTCGCCAGCAAGCGTATCGGCATTTTGGGTGGGTCCTTCAACCCAGCCCACCGCGGACATCTTCATATCTCTCAACACGCGCTGATGCTTTTGCAACTCGACGAGATCTGGTGGATGGTGTCACCGCAGAACCCGTTGAAGTCAGGTGACGATATGGCTGATCTTGAAAGCCGCATCGAATCTGCGCAATGCATTGCCCAAGATCGCCGCATTCGGGTCACTGATATCGAAATTGAGCTCGGCACGACCTACACCGCCGAAACCTTGACCAAACTGAAGCAAAAGTTCCCAAAGGCCCGGTTTGTCTGGCTTATGGGCGCGGATAACCTCATGCAAATCCCCAAATGGAAGGATTGGCAGAAAATTTTTCGTACCGTCCCCATTGCGATTTTCACGCGACCTACCTACACTAATCGGGCGTTAGCGGGATTTGCAGCGCGCCGGTTTGCGCGGTATCGAATAGATGAGACTCAGGCCCACCGCTTAATTGCAAGGCAAGCACCCGCCTGGGCTTTTCTCAATATCAAACCGGATGCTATTTCCGCGACACGGGTTCGTGCCGGCATCGGTGCGGTTAAATTGTACTAATTAACTATTATTTATTCAGCAAAGGAGACGCACACCATTCCTCGTAAAGCTAAGGCGCCCCGCAAATCAAAAGCGGCTTCGAACGTAATGTCGAAGAAACTTTTGAAAGTTGCTCAGGCGTCCCTTGATGACGATAAGGCTCAAGATGTCGTCGTTATCAATCTCGCCGGCAAAACCAGTTTTGCCGATTACATGATCGTCGCATCAGGCACGTCTCAAAGACAGGTTGCGACCATGGCCACACATCTCCGGGAAAAATTAAAAGCGGCAGGGGTGAGCGATGTACCCCTTGAAGGCGCCCAGCAAAATGATTGGCTGCTGATTGACGGCGGCGATATCATTGTCCATTTGTTCCGCCCTGAAATCCGTGAATTTTATGGCCTGGAGAAAATCTGGGGTGAGTCAATGCCCCAGCCCGGCGAAGCGGCTTAAGCTAAACAGCCAGAGGTGGCCGGATGAACATTACCATAGCTGCGGTCGGCCGCATGAAGGCGGGAGCAGAGCGCAGCCTGTGGGATGATTATGCCAACCGGCTTAAGTGGCCGTTGACCCTCAAAGAAGTCGAAGAAAAGAAACCGCTCAAACCGGCACAACTGAAAATCAAAGAAGCTGAACTGTTGCTGAGCGCTGTGCCCAAAGGTGCCAAGCTGATTGCTATGGACCGGTCCGGCCGTGAACTGGCGAGCACGGATTTTGCCAAAAAACTTGGCGCTTGGCAGGATGATGGTATCGGCGAGATCGCTTTTGTCATTGGCGGCTCGGACGGGCTTGATCAAACAATTCTCGATAAAGCTCAGCTCAAAATCGCCATGGGCGCGATGACCTGGCCGCATATGCTCGCCCGCGTCATGCTGATCGAGCAAATCTACCG
>CAJWAR010000078.1 GCA_913020445.1 uncultured Rhodospirillaceae bacterium | reverse complement strand
CTCGATCAGGGTGCAGCCGGGCTGAGCAAAAGCAAAGTTGGTCAGGCCTGAGCCGGCGACGCCGATGATCACCGACGCCTCACTAAACTTGGTGATTTGCTCGGTGAGGGTCAGCTCTCCCGGGGCAATTATCTCGAACTCGCTTTGCTTAAGCAACGGCAGGATTGCGTCTTCATTAACCAAGCGGCGCGAAGCGGCATCCCGGCGGCTGACATAGATTCGCCGGTCGCCTGGGTTAGTTTGTTTGATGTCGAAAACCTCCCGCAGACGTTCCCGCACCCAGGTAATTTGCCGTTCGGAATGGCCGCCAGGGGCTAAAAAAGACGGTACATACAGCCGGTCAAAATCCCAAGTGCCGCCATCGAATTTCAATATTCGATCTTCTTCAATGCCAAAAGCCTCTAAGGAATCGAGATGATATTGCTTGACCCAGGCCGGGATAACCACCGGCAGCTCGCGCAATTCTTCAAATTCATCCAACGCCCAAAGTCGGGGCAGGGTTTCCAATATCCAATGGTGGTAGCCTTCGCACCAGGGCGATGCGAGAAGGAGGCACGGCTGTTCAATCTGCTTCGGCGGCCAATCAAATCGCACCGTATTGGCCGGCACGTTAAAGGCGTCATCCTTAATCGACATCTGTAGATCGACCTTGATAAAATGCTCCATGCGCTCGATCGGCATCGCCACCATGTCTTGATTGTGGTAGCTGTCACTAAATAGCACGCCGCTTTGATTGAATATAAACGCGTAAGGCGTGGCGATCCGTGCCTGACCGAGCGTCGTGATAAAAACTTCACCGGCTTCATGGGTGTCGGCATAACGATGGCGAACCGGTGAATTTCTGAATAAATCGGCATCCGGGCTGGTCGCTAAATTGAGCGGCGGCATGCAGTCATAGCCCGAGCCGTCAAACACTTTCAGATAGAGGTTATTGGCGTCTGGATTGAAAAACGCATCCTTGCTGTCGACGTTCCAGCAGAAGTCCTTGAGACTTGAAAAATTGAACGTTGAAGGTTTAAAGGAAGCCATATTTTACCTTACGCTTTATCAATAAATTCTTGCGCCAATTTACCGGTTAGGACCATTTGCACCAACCCGCCGCTGACAATTCCGTCGCTCACCGGCAGCACCCAATGGGGCATCGTTTCAACCAATTCGTTGCAGCCGAATTTTTTCACATCGGGACAGGCGCCGTTTTCATCCGGAACATAATAATCATCAAACAGCACGGTTTGACACCTATTGAGTGCTTGGTAGTCGCTATCGATGGTCTCAACCGAATGTCCGCCATCGATAAAAGCAAGATCGCAAACTGTCACATTTGGATCGGTGTTGGCCAATGTTTCCCGCGTATTACCGCGTATCAGGTCAAACGAAAATCCAGAATTGTCATTTTGAAAATAGCGCAATTTATCGGTGACTGCGTCCAACGAGTAATGTTGTTTAACATTCAGCTCTTCCTCATCGGTTTTCGCCGACCCGTCTTCAAATAAATCGAAACCCCAATACTGCAAGTGATTCTGATGTTTTAAGGCCGCCGATGCCATTGCGAGTGCGCGGTCGCCATTCCAAGTGCCGATCTCGACAATGCTCCGAGGCTTTACATAGTCGATGATGAAATCAATTTGCTGGTAGCGATCGGTCACGTTATTCCTTTTAACTTCGTTCTAAAATATGCAGACCCCAATCGCGATCAATCAGGTAAATCAGCCCGTCATCGTCTTGGAAGACGTCGTTGGAGAGCGGACGTTCAGCTCCTTTTGGCGCGTCGGGGACATAGTATGCCACTCCCTCTGGCGCATGGGGGTTGGCGATATCCATGATGCGGAGACCTTGCTCGAACCAGGCGACCGGAATCTCCGTCCCGCGCACAACCTCAACCGGCTGGTGGCAACCGGTCATGTTCGGTGCCGGCACATCACTATCGAGATGTTCCAACTGAAAGCTGCCAAAGGCGCGGGGGTTGGCTTCGTCGCTAATATCGTACAGCCAAATGAAAGCCGGGCCGGCGGGCTCCTTCTTGGCGACATCTTCATCAGCCAGCAGCATCACATCCATACCTTTGAGCTTAAACGGGATCGGTAAGGCAGTGTGGGCAGGATGGGGGTAAGGCGGTTTCCATTCCTGGCGGGAAACACAAACCGGCTTCGACATGTCGGAGATATCCAAGATCGCCCAACCGGCATGCCAATAGCTGACATATAGCCGGTCGCCTTGGCGGATCGCATGGTGACAGCGCAGATGCGCGCGCGGAATATCGGGCGCTTCGCCGCCGGCCTCCCATTGACCGGGCCACCACCACCGCCCAACTTCCTGCGGGTTGGCGGGATCGGCAAGGTCCATGATCATGCAGATATGACCGATATAGCCCTCGACCGTCGGCGAGATATAAGCGTAGCGGCCATCGAAAGTATAGCGATGCACACCTTCTCCGGCAGTTTCCCAGAAATGAATGTGTTGGGGGTTATGCGGGTCAGTTACATCATAGATGTTGAGTCCGCCACGAAAACCGGCGCCGGGCTCGCCCATATAATCGATCGATTCATAATTTGTCAGCATCAAATCATTGGCGACACGCACCTTATGAGCGTGCACGTTCTCATGGTTGCACATCAATTGATTGACGATCTTGGGGTTCTTCGGATCTTTGACGTCGATGATGGTGGTCGCTTCAGGCCCTGCCGTATGACCGACATAGGCGGTGCCATTGACCACTTCGATTTGGCCGCCGCCCTTACAATCGACAAAAGCGACTTCCTTGATGCCTTTAGCGTCCGCCATAATTCCCCCTTCACGACCAATTGTTTTTATACTGTTGATGATTCTGTGCTTAAGTAAACACTAACATTCTGAACAATGTTAACGCAAAGAAACAAAATGGAGATCATCAAGCAATCGACCCTCATTTGCCCCAACTGTGGTCATCCTAAAACCGAGACCATGCCGGAAGATGCGGGCCAGTATTTTTACGAATGTGAAGAATGTGAAAAAGTCTTCGAGCCGCTCGAAGGTGATTGCTGCGTATTTTGTTCCTACGGAACTGTGCCTTGCCCGCCGATACAGATGGAACAGAGTTGGTAAGCTGGCGCTGATGATACCGATGAGGGGCTCGGTTTAATTCTACTTTATAGATTGTCTTTCGACTGAGCCCTTACCAACACCGGAGGAATATAGGCAGAAGATAACTTTTTTATCGGTCTGTGATCCGACGATCACCCATTGATCACGTTCTTTGTTGAATAAGGTGGAGATGGTCTCAACCACTTTGCCCTTGGTATTATAAATCTTGTATTTGGTGATTTGGCCGCCGGCAAAGCCGGCAATTAGCAACTCGTAATTTGGAGCGACAGGTGAACACTTTCCTTTCGGGAAAATCTTCTTCAAAGAAAATAAATGATTGTCGGCCTTGGCCTCGAAATTCATACCCAAACCAGTGACGAAGGCCAGCGCGACCACACTGCGGATAAGAACGGTTTCGAAACGGAAAGATTTATAGCTGGACATGGTCATGCACCCTGTTCATCAATTTACGCCGAATTGCCGCCGACGAGTATCAGTTTTCAGTTGTTAATAGCTGAGATTTATAGGGCACATTGAAAAATTATTCATTTAAAGTTCTCGTGACTGCATGTCCCTATTTAGTGAGACGGCGAATGAGACTGGATGTATCCCAGCGTCCACCACCCATTTCTTGAACTTCCCGGTAATAGCCATTTACAATTTCCGTTATCGGCAGAGACGAGCCGTTATTGCCGGCCTCAGCAAGCCCAATATCCAAATCCTTACACATCCAGTCGACAGCAAAACCAAAATCAAATTCATCATCAATCATGGTGTTGCCACGGTTCTCCATCTGCCAGGAGCCCGCCGCGCCTTTGGATATGACGTCGACGACTTGTTTGCCATCAAGGCCCGCATTAACGGCAAAGTTGAGCCCTTCAGACAGACCCTGCACCAATCCGGCAATACAAATTTGGTTGGACATTTTGGTGAGCTGCCCCGCCCCCGCTGCACCCATCAATGTCACCACTTTGGCGTAGACATCCATGACCGGTTGGGCGGTATCAAAGATTGTTTGCTCACCGCCGACCATAACCGTCAGCGCGCCATTTTCCGCCCCAGCTTGGCCACCGGAAACCGGTGCATCCAAAAAGCCAAAGCCTTTTTCTTTAACCGCAGTTTCGATTTCACGGGCGACATCGGCAGATGCAGTTGTATGATCAACATAAATAGCGTCGTCTTTCAAACCGGCGAGAATACCATCATCACCATAGACAACGCTCCTGAGGTCATCGTCATTGCCGACGCAAGAAAAAACAAAATCAGCGCCTTCCGCTGTTTCCCGCGGTGTCGGATGAGCCGATCCGGCATAGTCCTTGGTCCATTGCTCGGATTTGCTGGCGGTTCGGTTATATACCCGTGTCGTGTGACTGGCATTTGATAGATGTCCGGCCATCGGATAACCCATTACGCCAAGGCCAATAAAGGCGACTGTGAAACTGCTCATTTTAAAACTCCCCACTGGTTTTTGAGATATTGGTCAAATATTCTCGTGAGCGTCAAGTCCAACTGGCGCAACTTTTAAATTGAGTGACAAGGCCAAAAAATTTTTGCAAATTGCCCGGCATGACTGAAAAACCAAAAATTCTCGTTACCCGAAAATTACCCCAAGCGGTGGAACGCCAGCTTGAGCAAAATTATCAACCGTTACTGAATCCCGATGACCGGCTTTATAGCACCGACGAATTGATCAGCCTCTCGGAGGGCGCAGCTGCAATCCTGCCCTGTCATACCGAGCAGCTGACGGCAGAGGTCATTGACCGGCTTCCTGACAGCATCAAAATCATCGCCAATTTTTCGGTCGGCGTTGATCATTGTGATCTGGCGGCTGCCAAAGCCAGAGGTATCGTGGTTACCAATACGCCTGATGTGCTGAGCGAAGCCACGGCCGAGATTGCGATCTTGCTGATGTTGGGTGCAGCGCGGCGGGCCAGCGAAGGTGAACGTATGGTGCGCTCGCAGGAATGGAAAGATTGGAGCCCGGATTTTATGGTTGGTATTCAGGCGACTGGCAAGCGTCTCGGTATAATTGGCATGGGGCGGGTCGGTCAAGTGATGGCGCGCTATGCCCGAGACGCGTTCGGTATGGAAATCCACTATCATAATCGAAGCCGGCTGCCGGCTGAATTGGAAGCCGGCGCTACTTATTATGATACCGTCGAGGATTTATTGCCGCAGTGTCAGTTTTTATCTCTGCATTGCCCGGCGACGCCGGAATCAATTGGGTTGTTAAATGCTAAGCGCATCGCCCTGCTGCCTGAGGACGCGATTGTCGTGAACACAGCGAGAGGCGCGCTGATCGAGGATGAGGCACTGCATGCGGCGCTGGTTTCGGGCAAGATCGCTGCGGCGGGTCTTGATGTCTATAACAATGAGCCTACAGGTATTTTTCCCGGCTACCGGGACCTGACAAATATCTTTCTGCTGCCGCATATTGGCAGTGCCACCCGTGAGACGCGGGATGCGATGGGTTTTCGGGCACTAGCAAATTTGGATGCGTATTTTGCTGGTAAAGAACCGGTTGACCGGGTTGCCTAACGAGAGAGCAAACGCAACAAACGCCTAGAATACTTAGAAATCACAGTAAATTGTGATTACAAGTTGTGGAAAAATATTTGAATTTTTTTAAAAAGTATCTACACTTAATTCCGGGACCAACAAAAAATGCGAATTAACCAGTGTTTCTAAGCTTCACCGGCTGGGAATGAGTTTTTTCTGGCTGGTTAATATTAGAAATTAAAAAAACCAACCCCTAGGGAGGATAAAATTATGGAAGAAAAAAAGTCAAAAGTATCACGTCGTAAATTTCTTAAGAAGGGTGGAACCGTTGCTGCAGGTGCAGCGGCTGCAACCATCGCTATGCCAAATGTCGCCACTGCCGCAACAACCGTGTTTAAAGTTCAAGCAGCATGGGGCGGTGGTATATTCCTTGAAAACGCCAAAAGCTATGTTGATCGAGTGAATAAAATGACCGGCAAGGGTTTTAGAATTGACCTGTTGTCGGTGAACTCAGTTGTCAAAACCAGTCAAATGCAGGATGCCGTTCACCGCGGAGTTTTGGATGGCGCTCACTACGTGCCGGCATACTGGTATTCCAAGTCACCGGCGGCGTCCCTGTTCGGAACCGGTCCATGCTTTGGTTGGTCGGCGCAGGAAATGCTCGGCTGGATTCATTATGGCGGCGGTGTAGACCTCTTTAATGAGCTAATGGGCTCTCTTGGCCTTAATCTCGTCAGCTTCTTTAACAGCCCAATGCCGGCTCAGCCTCTTGGCTGGTTTAAAGAAGAAGTCAAAGGTTCGTCTCAAATGAAGGGTCTGAAGTATCGGACCGTTGGTTTAGCGGCCGACGTTTTGACCGAAATGGGTATGTCGGTTGTTCAATTACCGGGCGGCGAAATTCAGCCGGCAATGAAATCCGGTTTGATTGATGCAGCTGAATTTAACAACCCGACTTCTGACAGCGATTTTGGTATGCAGGACGTTTCCAAGCATTACCATCTTGCCAGCTTCCACCAATCTCAAGAGTGCTTCGAAGTTACCTTCAATAAAAGGAAGTTCGATCGTTTGCCAAAAGAAGTTCAGGCTATTCTGGAATATGCTTCCGAAGCTGAAAACTCAAACTTCTATTGGAACAATACCCTTCGTTATGCGGATGATTTGATCAAGCTTAAAGAGAAACACGGCGTCAATGTCTACCGGACTCCAGACTCAGTCATGGCAGAACAGTTGAAGGCGTGGGATATTGTTGTTGACCGGATTTCGAAAAAAGATCCGTTCTTTGCCAAAGTGGTTAAGTCGCAGAAGACTTATGCTAAGAAGGTGATGAACTACTTGCTTCTGAACCAGCCCGATTACGGTTTGGCTTACAAGCATCACTTCGGTTAATCAAAACGCTTTTTTGCGAAATTATTCCGCAAATATGATCGGTTATAGAGGGGCAGTCGAAAGTCTGTCCCTCTAAAACTTACCAAGAACATTAGGCGGGAGAACCAGTCGTGACATCCATTATTCATGCAATTGAAGAGTTAAGCATCTGGGTTGGGCGTGCCTTTGGTTGGTGCATCTTGATCTTAACCCTTTCGATCGCCTATGAAGTTTTCGTGCGTTATGCCCTTAACGCGCCCACCTTATGGGCTTTCGATATGAGCGTTCAGATGTATGGAGCCTTATTTTTAATGGCTGGGCCTTACGCCCTTGCCCAGGACACCCATGTGCGTGCGGATGTGCTTTACCGCTTCCTTACGGTCAAGTCGCAGGCTCGGGTAGATTTGGTTTTGTACTTCCTGTTCTTTTTCCCAGGTATGCTTGCCCTGGTTTGGTTTGGCTGGGAAATTGCTATGGATTCTTGGCGGTACAAGGAAGTCAGTTGGAACAGTCCGGCGCGTATTCAAATTTACTACTTCAAAACTTTAATTCCGTTGGCCGGTGGATTGTTCATCCTTCAGGGTATTGCCGAATGCATGCGATGCTATCTGGCGATAAAAACAAATAAATGGTTGCCGCGGCTGGAAGATGCCCGGGAAACCGAAGAACTTTTGAAAGGCCAGGCCGTTGAATTTGAAGTCAAATAACCCTCATTTATATATGCTTAGCTGGATTTACGGAGCACCTTTAGGATGACGAACCCCGAAGTTGCGATTTTAATGTTAGGGCTTTTCATCGTGATGGTGTTGCTGGGGTTCCCGGTTGCCTTCACACTGCTCGCCATGGGTGTCGGTTTTGGCTACTACGCCTATTTCGAAGCCGGCAGCATCGAAGCCATTGCTGATGTGGCCAACAACAAGATTTTTTATCTCCTGAACCAGAATACTTATTCCGTGATGGAAAACGACACTCTGGTCGCGATCCCGCTTTTCCTGTTCATGGGGTATGTAGTTGAGCGCGCCAACATCGTCAACAGACTGTTCTACTCGCTGCAAATGGCAGCCCGTAATTTACCGGGCTCCATGGCGATCGCCGCTTTGATCACCTGCGCTGTATTTTCCACCGCCAGCGGAATCGTTGGCGCGGTTGTGACCCTGATGGGACTGCTGGCGTTTCCGGCAATGGCCGAGGCTCGTTATGACAAGAGTTTTGCCTCTGGTGTCATCTGTGCCGGCGGCACGCTCGGTATTTTGATTCCACCTTCGATCATGTTGATTGTCTATGCGGCCATTGCGGAACTTTCACCGCTGCGTCTTTACGCCGCCGCCATTCTCCCAGGGTTCATTCTGGCCGGATCGTACATTGTCTACGTCATTATCCGCGTCATGATTAATCCCTCAATTGCACCAAAGCCACGCGCTGAGGATGTACCGCCCCCGGGCGTTGTCTATTGGCAGCTGCTGACGTCGTTTGTGCCATTGACTGTCTTGATCATGTTGGTTTTGGGTTCAATTCTTGGCGGCCTTGCAACACCGGCGGAAGCTGCCGCAATGGGCGCCTTCGGCGGGCTCGTGCTGTCATGGGCATATAAATCTCTCAGTTGGGTGATGTTGAAGGAATCCGTCTATTTGACGGCGAAGGCGACGGCGATGGTGTGCTGGCTGTTTGTCGGCTCATGGACATTTGCATCGGTGTTTTCATATCTCGGCGGCCATGAGATTATTGAACATTTTGTTCTCGGATTTAACCTGGCACCCTGGCAGTTTCTAATCATGGTGCAGGTGATCATTTTTCTTCTCGGCTGGCCCCTAGAATGGTCTGAGATACTGATTATTTTTGTGCCAATATTCTTGCCGATGTTGCCGACTTTTGGCGTTAACCCCTATTTTTTCGCGATGCTGGTAGCGCTCAATCTGCAAACCTCGTTCCTGACGCCGCCAATGGCCATGTCGGCCTATTATTTAAAAGGGGTGTTGGGGAAAATGATCGAACTGATGGATATTTTTAAAGGCATCATGCCGTATCTCGGTATCGTCATTTTGGTTATGGTTTTGATGTATCAGTACCCAGAGATCGCGCTGTGGCTGCCGGATTATTTCTTTGGCGAATATATTCCTAAAACGGTAAAGTAAGATGGCACGTTACATGAAGAACGAACAAATTGGGTATAAAGGAGTAATAATATAATGTCTCAAGATACCCTTGAAAAAATCTTTGGCGTGATCGGAACAGCATTGATCACCGTTTTCGTGCTCGGGCTGGCGCAAAGTATTTCCGCCGGGGCCGCCGGATTTTGGGGTGGCTTGCCGTTTTGGGTGATCTGTCTCGCTGTCTTGGTATTGGTCCTCTACGATTTATGGGATTCGTGTTTTCGGAATAAGTCCTCTAACTAAGGCGACTCCAATTTTTTAATTAAAGAGGCTGACGTAATGGATTTGGCAGATTTGGGGGCAGCCCAACTGGCGCAGATGATTGAGAGTGGTGAAATATCGTCGCTGGAACTGGTTGAGGCTTGTATTGCCCGGATAGATACCAAAGAGCAAGAAATCGGCGCCTGGGCCCACCTGGATTATGATTTTGCCCGCAAACAAGCGGAATTTTGTGACACCTATCGTGCCAGCGGCGCTCCGTGTGGCCCGCTTCATGGTATTCCAGTAGGGATTAAGGATATTTTTGACACCGAGGATTTTCCGACGGAATACGGAACGGTGATTTCCGCCGGCCGGCAGCCGATGGAGAATTGCACTGCGGTCAGTTTGCTCAGGACCGCTGGTGCGGTGATTATGGGCAAGACCGTAACCACGGAATTGGCTTTCTATAATCCCGGTAAAACGAGAAATCCCCATAACCCGGAACATACACCGGGGGGCTCCTCAAGTGGTTCAGCAGCTGCTGTGGCGTGCGGCATGGTGCCGCTGGCAATTGGTTCCCAGACAAATGGCTCGGTGATCCGCCCAGCCTCATTTTGTGGGGTCGTAGGGTTTAAGCCAAGCCATGGCCGGATCTCCAGATCAGGCGTTCTTGCCCTGTCCAGAAACCTTGATCACGTTGGGGTTTTTGCCCGCTCACTTGAGGATGCAGCGCTGATCGCGGATTGCCTGATCGCTCATGATCCGGGTGACCCGGATACCCAGGTAGCTGCCGCCCCGCGCCTGCTTGAGATTTCTCAACAGGAGCCTCCGGCTGAACCGCGTTTTGCCTTTGTTAAATCCCCCGTCTGGGATCAGGCAACCTCTGCGGCGCAGGAGGCCTTTGAGGAGCTGAGTGAATTCCTTGGCGGGAATTGTGACTTGGTAAATTTGCCTGCGGAATTTGATGCTGTTGTCGGCAACCTGCAAAACATTATGTCTGTTGATATGTCCCGGAATCTTGCAGATTTTGTGAGCAAAGGTGAGGAACAACTCAGCGATCAAATGCGGGCGATAATCAAGGAAGGTACTACGGTTAGGGCGATTGATTACAACGACAGTATTGATCAAATTCCGCCGTTACGGGCCTGGGTGCAAAGCCTGTGTGAGGAATATGACGCGATACTGACCCCCGCGGCTTGCGGTGAAGCCCCCGAAGGTCTGGATACAACTGGTAATCCGATATTTTGCACCATCTGGACCTATCTCGGTGTTCCCGCAGTCAGCCTGCCTTTGATGGAAGGCGAAAATGGCCTGCCTCTCGGCGTTCAACTGGTCGGCCCCAAGGGCGATGATGCACGTCTTTTAAGATCGGCCCGGTGGCTGGCTGGTAAAGTTACGTCCGAGAGTTAAAAAAACTCCTTCGGCTCTTTCGCTCAAAGCAACTTGCAAAAATCCGTAACAATCTTTGACTTGGCGTGCGAGTCGCAATGTGGCACAAGGCCCCCTATAGAGCCATACACCACATGATTTGAGCTATATGAGCCACTCTGAAACAGCCGCCATTGTGCTTGCCGCCGGTTTGGGCACGCGCATGAAATCCGATTTGCCGAAAGTGCTGCACCCCATTGCCGGGCGCGCCATGATTTTGCAATTGCTGGATAGCCTCTCAGCGATTAAGCCGGAAAAGATCGTGCTTGTGCTCGGCCCGGAAATGGATGCCGTTGGTGAAGCGGTCAGCGAGGCTGGCTTTACGGTTGAAACGGTTATCCAGCAGGATCGTCTCGGTACCGGTCACGCGGTGCAGCAGGCCGAAAACGCGCTCGCTGGTTTCAATGGCAATGTGCTGGTGCTCTATGGGGACAGCCCGCTGATCACGCCGCAAACCATGGCGAGCCTGCTGGATGAACGCGCAAACGATGATGATCCGGCTGTCGTCGTGCTGGGCTTTCGTCCCTTTGAGCCGAATACCTATGGCCGCCTAAATTTGGATGATGCCGGAAGCCTGGTTTCAATTGTAGAAGCTAAAGACGCCAGCGCCGACGAGCTCGCCAATGATCTCTGCAATTCCGGTTTTATGGCAATAGATGGCTCGATCTTGTCCGGTCTGACTGGCAAGCTGTCCAACGATAATGCCAAGGGTGAATATTATCTGACCGACCTCGTCGGGCTCGCTATCGAAGCGGGACGCAGTTGCGCCTTTGTTGAATGCGATGAGGAAGAAACCATCGGCATTAATTCCAGGTCCGAACTCGCCGAAGCTGAAACCATTTTGCAGGACCGCTTACGTGAAGACGCAATGGCAAATGGGGCGACACTGATTGATCCTTCAAGCGTTTATTTCTCTCATGACACCAAAATCGGCCAGGACGTGACGATTGATCCCAACGTCTATTTCGGCCCCGGCGTCGAGATTTGTGATGGCGTGCATATCCGCGCTTTTTGCCATATCGAGGGCGCCTTCGTTGAAAATAATGCAATCATTGGCCCCTTCGCGCGGCTTCGTCCGGGGGCTGACATTGGCGAAGACGCCCATATCGGTAATTTTGTTGAAATTAAGAACGCGACTGTGGCGGCAGGCGCCAAAGCCAATCACCTCAGCTATATCGGTGATGCTAAGATCGGGCCAAAAGCCAATATCGGTGCCGGCACGATCACGTGCAATTACGATGGCTATGTTAAATCAATGACGGAAATTGGCGCCGGTGCCTTTATTGGCTCCAACACCGCACTGGTGGCACCGGTTAAAGTCGGCGACGGCGCCATTACCGGGGCCGGTTCGGTGATCACTAAAAATGTCGATGCAGATGCCTTGGCCCTTACTCGTTCCGACCAGAAATCTATCGCCGGCTACGCTGCCAAACTTCGAAATAAAAAGGGCCAAAAAAAGGGCCAAAAAAAGGGTAAGCAGTAGATGTGCGGCATCGTCGGCATCATCGGTAAAAGCGATGTTGCGCCGCATTTGCTCGAATGCCTCAAGCGGCTTGAATATCGCGGCTATGATTCGGCCGGCATTGCGACGCTGGAGAACGGCGGCATTGAGCGCCGTCGTGCCGAAGGTAAATTGGTCAATTTGGAGACACGGCTTGCCGAGCAACCGCTGCCGGGCTCTATCGGCATCGGCCACACCCGCTGGGCAACCCATGGCGTGCCAAATGAAATAAACGCCCACCCTCATGCTACCGGCAAAGTTGCTGTTGTTCACAATGGCATTATTGAAAATTTTCAAAGTTTGCGGGATGAGCTGGAGGCAGCAGGGCACACGCTGGCCTCCGACACTGATACCGAAGTTGTTGCTCATTTAATTACGCATTACTTGGAAACAGGTCAGGTTCCGGAAGAAGCAACAGCCTCCACATTGGCGCGGCTTGAAGGGGCGTTTGCCTTAGGCATTATTTTTGCCGGTGAGCATGATTTGATGATCGCCGCCCGCCAAGGTTCACCGCTGGCAATCGGTTATGGCGACGGCGAAATGTTCTTGGGCTCGGATGCTTTGGCGCTGGCGCCGATGACCCAGCGCATCACCTATCTTGAAGAGGGTGATTGGGCGGTGATCAATAGCAGCGGCGCTAAAGTGCGGGATCAAAATGGCGATAGTGTTGAGCGGAGAATCCAGGAAACCGCAGTGTCTGGGGCAGCGACCGGCAAGGGCGGGCACCCGCATTTTATGTTGAAAGAGATTTATGAGCAGCCGCAAGTGATCGGCGACACGTTGCACAGTTTCTTAAATCCGGCCGATCAGACGATTACCTTGCCGGAGCTGCCGTTCGATCTGGCTGACCTGCCGAAAATCACCATCTCGGCTTGCGGTACTGCCTTTTATGCCGCGCTGACGGCGAAGTACTGGTTCGAGCAAATCGCCCGGGTGCCGGTTGAGGTCGATATCGCTTCCGAATTTCGCTATCGCGGCATGGTCATGCCGGAAGGCGGGCTGGCGATTTTTGTCTCGCAATCGGGCGAGACGGCGGACACTTTGGCGGCGCTGCGCTATTGCCGGGCGCAGGGGCAAAAAATTCTCTCCATCGTCAATGTGCCGGAAAGCACCATTGCGCGTGAATCTGATGCTGTCCTGCAGACCTATGCCGGGCCCGAGATTGGCGTTGCCTCGACCAAGGCGTTTACGACCCAGCTCACCGTATTGGCCTGCTTGGCGATTGTGCTGGCCCGCGCCAAAGGAGCCATCAGTCACGAACGTGAAGCCGCCCTCGCCGAAGCCTTAACCGAAGTACCGGCGCGCGCTGCCGAAGTGCTCAACCATGATGAACATTTAAAAGAACTCGCCCAAGAAATTAAAGATGCGCGGGATGTTTTATTCTTGGGCCGGGGCACGAGTTATGCCATCGCCCTGGAAGGCGCGCTTAAGCTCAAAGAGATTTCCTACATCCACGCCGAGGGCTACGCAGCCGGTGAGATGAAACACGGACCGATTGCGCTGATCGATGACGGCGTACCGGTGATTGTCATCGCGCCCTCAGATGATTTACTCGATAAAACCGCCTCCAACATGCAAGAAGTGATCGCCCGCGGTGGCCGGGTTTATTTCTTAAGCGATACCGGCGGGGCCAAGAAACTGGGCGCACTTGCCGCCCACACAATCGCGCTTCCCGAAGTTGATCCTTTCGTTGCGCCGATCCTGCACGCCATTCCGGTGCAGCTGCTGGCCTACCACACCGCCGTCGCCAAAGGCACCGATGTCGACCAGCCCCGGAACCTAGCGAAATCTGTCAC
>CAJWAR010000077.1 GCA_913020445.1 uncultured Rhodospirillaceae bacterium | reverse complement strand
ACGTGAAGCTGCTCTTGTTGAGTGGCAGCAACTCTGTGCTGCATAAATTCCTGGATATCACGATCCACAGAGACTGGTTAGCATTTGTCTGACAGCACCGCCATCACTTAAACCACTAATTCCCCCCAGCATCCCTGGAAATCGAAAACATATACCTGTCGGCGCGGATGTACGTCCAGGCGACATTGACGACGTTATCGTTCTTGTCGCGGTGAACGGTGGTGAACAGGATAACCGGTGCAAGGATCTGAATATCGAGAAAATCTGCGACCAGGGGCGAGGCGGGCTTGGCCTCAAATGAATCCACAATTTGCCCGAAATTTACTCTGCTCTTCTTTTTAAGTAATGCTGTCACATCCTTCCCGGCCCGCAAATCTTTCATTAGTATTCCTTTGGTGAGGTTTCGCGGAATATGGTTAATTCCATAGGATAGCGGCACTCCATCTTCGAGCCGCACCCGGCGGATGCGGATAACTTTCTGATCATCGGTAAAAAATTCTTTTAAACTACTGGGTACGGCGACGGAACTCTTGTCGATTAACTTTGTTGTCCGTTTGCTTGACGGTAAACGGTAGCCGGTTGCGGTAAGGTACATTGTTTCTTTGTGCTTAATCGCTTCGGGATTTACAAAGGTACCGCGGCGCCGGAATCTGGAAACAAAGCCGCCGTCTTCTAGATGTTTAAGCGCCTGACGAACGGTGATAATACTCGCACCATATCGATCACAAAGTTGCTGTTCGGTTGGCAGGCGCAAATCCTCCGGCAAATCCAGATCGAGAAATTCCGCCTTGATGGTTTCAGATAATTGAAACCATAGCGGTAGATTTTTGTTGAAGCCACGCCTGGGTCTATTCATACGCCCGGTCTTATCCTCTGGGTAAATTTTTATCGGCAAAAATCTAAATTTCCGATAAACTCTATTTATTATAATATAATAAGGATTAAGCTTTTAGTTTTTTCTTCTATAGAAATTCAAATTAGCGGGGAGAGATCGGAAGCATGAAAACAAAATCTGTCGATGCAGAACATCAAGCTATGCGAGACAAATTGCCAGGTCATCAATTTCATCTCATTTTCACCAATCCGACTGATCTATGGGACAATGGTGATCCGGAAGAGCGGGCGCAAACCGGCAAGCAACATCTGCTATGGTTAAAGCAGCAGGAACAGCAAGGTCTGTTGTTTGGCGCCGGTCCATTGGCCCCTTCGTTAGACGAAGAGCAACCGGAACGGTTTCCCGGCGGCATGTTTATCTTCCGCGTTAAAACGCGGGCGGAGGCTGAGGCGATTGCCCAAGATGAGCCGTTTCACAAAGCGGGTTTTCGCGATTACACCATCAAACCTTGGCGAATGAACGAAGGTACGTTCACCATTAAAATTATTCACTCTGAAGGTGATTTTACGTTCACTTAATAGATTGAGGCTGATTTATGTCGTCAACCAAACAGCGCATTCAGTTCAAACAGTTGTCCCAGCTGTTAACCATTGCTGCAGAAGGTAGTTTCCGTAAGGCGGCGGATAAACTGAATTTGACGCAGCCGGCGCTCAGCCGAAGCATCCAGGCGTTGGAAGAAAATTTACAGGTCAATTTAATGGAGCGCGGGCCGCGTGGCGTTGTCTTAACCAATTTTGGTGAAACCCTGGTAAAGCATTCCAAAATTATTGATACCGCCGTTGAATATGCGGTCGATGATATTTCGAACCTGCGTGGGGAACGCGGTGGGGTTATCAAGATGGGTACTGGCATGTTATCCGGTTATATCTTCGCTCCGCAAGCAACCACGCGCCTCCTTGATCGCCGGCCCGATACTAAAGTGATTGTCGTTGAGGGGACCTACGATACGTTGACGCCCCAATTGCTTGAAGGTGATTTGGATTTCATATTCGGGCCATCAAATCCTGAGGGGCCCGTGAGCGGTCTCTGCCATGAAATTATTGCTAATATCGGGATCGTTTTTGCCGTTCGCGAGGGCCATCCGTTGGCGAAAAAGAAAAAGGTGAGCTTTGCTGATCTGAGTTCAATACCATGGATTTTTCCCGGTCAGGGCTCAGGTCTATATCAGCAATTACAGTCAATTTTTGAAAACCAGGGCCTGCCGCTGCCTCGCTCTGAAATAGATGTGGAATCCCATAGCCTAACGAAAGCGATGCTGCTTTCTAGAGACCTCGTTGCAATGATACCCCGTCAGATTATTCATTTTGAATTACAGCAAGGCCTGGTGCGGGAATTGCCGTTGTTTTCAAACGAAATGGAGCGACCGATTTATCTTGTCAAAAGAGAGTTTGGTGATTTGCCCCAGGCTTGCCGAGAATTAATCGCCGAATTGCGCGCCGTTTGCGAAGAAGCGCAAAAAGAAAATTAGTCGTGCGTGCGGCCTCCTGACCAATTTTTGACCAAGTGAATGCCTTTTAGCGCCGCAATTTATTGAGCGATAACTTTCCATCATCACTGCATAGACATCGGTAATTTTTGGCCTGGGCTTTCCCAGCTAATCTCAAAGCTATGAATTCCTTCAACTTTTATTGTGGTTTGGAAATCAAGATGGCAGATAAAATTGAGAAGACTTCGGACAAGCATTACGAAGACAAATTTGAATTTCCTTTATGGAAATTGATTAAACAGCGCGCTGAAGAAAAGGGCATCAGTTACGCCAAGGCCGCACCTGCTGTCGTCGCCGAATATACCAAAACAATCAAATATAGAGATCCTGAATTTGAGGACAAAGTGATCATGGCGCGGGCCGAAGAACTTAACGAGTTGGGCAAAAAAGAAGAGAAATTGGGAATTAAATTTAAAGACAAAAAATCAAAGTAACGTTTAAAGAGTTTCGCAAGATTTGTTCAACGATAAACCAAGCCGGCCCTTACGGCAGATGAGGACAAAATGACAGACGATCTAACTGAAATTGCTGATAAAGTCATCGAAACCGACGTACTGATGATTGGTGGTGGTGTTGGCGGATGTTGCGCCGTCGCTAAGGCTAAAGAAAATGGCCTGGATGTTACTTTGATTGAAAAAGCCCATATCGATCGAAGTGGCAGCGCTGGACAGGGTATCGACCACTATGAAGGTTTCTTTACCCGGGATGGGACGACGACCCTTGAGAACGTCAGCAACGAAGATTGGAGACTGGGGCGTTATGGCGTTCGTTACCCGAATTTAAACGTCAAATACCGGCTTTATAAGTGCCAGTTTTGGGTATTTGAACAATTGGAGAAACTGGGCGTCCCGATGCGCTGGGATGATGGCGAACCATATTGGATTCCGTTTCCCTTTGTCGGTTGGGAAAGAAGAAAAACGGGACTCAGAGTTCATTGGACAAATATCAAACCAATTTTGGGCCGGGCCGTAAGAAGGAGCGGCGCCAGAATTCTCAACCGAACGATGGCAATCGACCTGCTGACAACGGATGGCAAAGTCGTCGGCGCCACTGCGGTGAACATCAGAACAGGAGAATTCATTGTCATCAAAGCAAAAGCCACGTTGATTGCCACCGGTAAACTAATGCGTCTCTACAACCCCGAAACGCCAATGCCGTGGAAGTATAAATTTCGCTATCATTTCTGTCCCGCCTCTAGCGCCGGCGACGGCTATGCGTTGGTCTATCGGGCTGGCGGAGATCTGGTAAATATGGATATCAACGCCTGGACATTTCGGATTCGGGACGATCTTACCTGTTCCTATGGTAGTTTTTCTTTGAATGACGGCGTGCCGATGAAGACTTATACCTGGGATGGTGAGGAAATTATTAATCCCAACGCAACCCGGTATAAACAACTGGAAGATGAAGGCAAAACGCCGATTTATTTTGGCTTTGACCATTTTTCCGAAGATTCTCATAAACGATTGGAAGTTGCTTTTGCCGATGAACGGATGCTTTCATTCAAAGTGGCCGAAGAAAGAGGATTCAATCCTAAAACTCATCGATACGAGCTTCAGGATCTGTCACCCACCGGCTTTTACCGTGTTAGCGGTATCTATATCGACGAAAATTTTCGGGTTTTACGGGGAAATGAGCCGATCGAAGGATTGTACGCTTTTGGCGATGGTTCTGCCGGCGGCACCAGCGGTGTAGCCGGGGCCGCCACGGGTGGATTGCTCTTGGCTGAAGATTTGCCTGAAATTCTGAAAGATATGGACGAGCCGGAAATAGATATTTCACAAGTCGAGGAGCATAAGCAAATTGCCTTGGCACCGCTGGCCGTTGAAGAAGGTGTCGAACCTCTCGAATTGGAATCGGCGATCCGCGATATCTGTGAACGCTATGTTGGCATGTTCAAGTCCGAAGGAAAATTGCGGGAAGGTCTGAGAAGACTCGGCAGTCTCAAAGATTGGCTGGGCAAACTATCAGCCGAATCCCCACATCACATAACCGGTTACCTGGAATGCCGTAATTTGCTGGATTTGGCCGAGGTTCATATCAAAGCCTGCATTGAGCGCAAGGAAACCAGAGGCAATTATTTCAGATCGGATTATCCCGAAATTGACAAGGACATGGACGGAAAATTTTTCTCTCAGAGAATCGAAAACGGCAAAGAAATTATTGAATTGAGGGAGCCGATACCTTTGAAACCCGAGTATCTAAAAGACGCGGAGGAAGAGAAGGCAGAGTTACAGACGGCGGATGCTGCCAGCTAGCTGGTATCGGATTTTGGAGAAATAATTGAAATGTATATAAAGATAGATATGGCCACCTGTGATGGCTGCAAAATTTGCTACAATGTGTGCCCCCAGGATGTTTTTACTTGGAACGAAGAAACCAAAAAACCAAAAGTATCTTATGAAGAAGAATGTTGGTTTTGTGGCATCTGTTGGATGGATTGCCCGGAGCGGGGAATCAATATCACCTATCCCGTATCAATTTCTTAAAATGTGTAAGCCGTAAAGCCAAAGGAATTTAAATGTCGCAAGAACGTGTGATTGAAACCGATGTTTTGGTGATTGGCGGCGGTATCGCTGGTTGTTTTGCGGCGATCAAAGCCAAAGAACAGGGAGCAGAGGTAACGCTCTTGGATAAAGGGTATGTCGGCAATTCCGGGGAGACACCCTTTGCCAAGCATTTTGGCGTTTTCAGTCCAGAGTTTGGACATGATCTTGAAGGCTGGATGAACCAGGTAAGCCATGTTGGCGAGTACATGAATAACCCTGAATGGACCGAGCTCACCTTCAAAGATTCCTATGCCCGCTGGCAGGATATGGTCGATTGGGGTGTGAAGTTTTACAAATATGACGACGACGAATATGTCTGGTGGCCACCCCGGGAACCGGAAGAAATGGCCAAGTACCCGATGCAGTCGATCAGAATGTATCAAAGACAACATGCAAAAATTTATCGAACGCAAGCCTTGAAAACTGGTGTGAACATTGTCGACCGGGTGATGGTTACCGATCTTCTCAAGCAGGATGATGAACTCGCCGGAGCGATCGGCTTTACCATCGACGACCAGGAAATAATTATCGTCAAAGCAAAAGCAACAATTATGACGGCAGGTTCTGCCGCTTTTAAACCGAACGGTACACCTCTGCATGTGATCACCGGTGATGGTGAGGCGATGGCCTATCGAGTCGGCGCCGAAATAACCGGCAAAGAATGGAACGATTGCCATCCGTCCCGGGCCGAGTTTCCCGCCTGGCAGTGGAGCCCAAATAAAGATATCTCCCTATCCAAAAAAGATGACTATGGCGGGTTACCTAAAAAAGTGAATGCCGAAGGTGATCAGATTTCAGATGGTAAAACGGTAACACTTTGGATTGAGGATGTATTTGAAGCGGATGCTGGCCGGGCACCGATCTACTGGCAATTTGGTAGTGGCGAAGCTGCCTACCACAATCTTGTTGCCGGTCCGGAAGGACAACCGAGAAATCCGCTCGACCTTGAAGCTGAGAAAGACGGCAAGGTCCGGATGGTGCTCGGCAGTTCGTTGGGAATGTCAGTTCATAATACGGAAGGCATATGGCCCACTAGTACCAAATGCGAAACTAAAATACCGGGACTCTATGCTGCCGGTGACAGCTTGGGTGCCAGGACGGTTGGCGCCCGCTATCCCAATATCGGATTCTCAACTGCGTATTGTTCTTCCACAGGAACCAGAGCTGGAATTGCCGCAGCAGAGTATGCTTTGCAGAAAAAATCTCCGGTGTTGGATGAAGAAGAAATCACGCGGGCGAAAAAAGAACTTTCAGCGCCGATTGATCGGCCCGGCGGGTTTTCGCCGAGCTGGGTCACGCAGGCTTTGCAAAACACCATGATGCCCTATTGGATTTTGTATGTGAAAAGCGAAGAGCGGATGCAATCCGCACTTACGCAGATTGAGTTTATGCGCGATCGGGTCGTCCCTAAGCTTTCCGCTCGAGATGCGCATGAACTAAGGTTGGCGCATGAGACGAAAAATATGGTGCTGAGCGCTGAAATGAAATTACGCGCCTCGCTGTTTAGAAAAGAAAGCCGAGGAACTCATTACCGCGAGGACTATCCGTTGAGGGATGATAACGAATGGTTGGCATGGGTGAAAATTAAAGAGGAAGACGGTGAGATGACACTCTCCAAAGAACCCATTCCGGAAAAATGGTGGCCAGACCAAACGATACCCTACGAAGAAAGGTACCCGATCAGGTTTCCAGGTGAGTAAAAAATTTATAGGAATTATTCAAAATGAGTCTTGAGAACATAGATCCCGTTTTATGCAATGGCTGTGGTATTTGCGTGGATAGCTGCATGGTGGACGTTATCAGAATGGATGAAGAAAATGAAAAAGCGGTCATTCAGTATCCTGATGACTGCATGAGCTGTTATTTTTGCCAACAAGACTGTCCTGAAGAAGCAATGTATGTCTCGGAGGTTAAGCACCCGCCGCTTTTTGTCGCTTGGGGGTAACCCAGCGTTATTTTATGTCGCCGCCACATAGCGGTTGGCAGGCCGCTCCAGCCCAAGATGCTCGCGCAAGGTCGTTCCTTTACTTTCCTCAGCAAACAATCCTCGGTTTTGTAATTCAGGGATAACCAATTCGACAATGTCATCCAGATCCCCCGGCATATAGGACGGCTGAAAGATAAACCCGTCGCAGCTATAATTGCTGAACCAGTCTTGCATCTGATCAGCAATCTGTGACGGTGTGCCGCGCATTGTCATCTTGCCGTGCGAACCGGCGAGCCGCATATAAAGCTGGCGAATGGTCATTTTTTCCTCGCGTGCCTGGGCGATGATATTATCTCTGGTACCTTCAGAAGCTCTGACACTTTCGCGGTCGGGCAATTCATCATCCGGCGAACAGCCTTCAAGGTCTATCCCTGTCATTGTGGCGATATATTGCACGCCGACATCCGGGTTGATCAGTGAGGCGAGATATTCCTCTTTTTCCTTGGCTTCGGCTTCGGTTGTTCCACAAAATACCGTGCAGCCTGGTAATATCCGCATTTGATCAGGGGTGCGCCCATATTTGGCCATACGCTTCTTAACGTCGACATAATGGTCGGCGGAAGATTCCGGCGTCAGATAGCCGGAGAATACACCTTCGGCAAATCTGGCGGCTGATTCCCGCCCGGCGTTCGATGTGCCAGCTTGAAAGATCACCGGATAGCCTTGCGGCGAACGTGGGACATTTAAGGGGCCACGGGACTTAAAGAATTTGCCATCGTGATTGAGCTCATGCAATTTCTCAGGATCGAAAAAGCGACCGGCATCTCTGTCATAAAGAAAAGCATCATCTTCCCAACTATCCATCAGGCCAAGCACACATTCGACAAACTCCTGGGCCCGGTCATAGCGCTCATCATGTTCATAATGCGTCGTAAGACCATAATTTTGCGCTTCAACATCACCCAGTCCCGAGGTCACAACATTCCAGCCGATACGACCCTTGCTGATGTGATCAAGCGAGGCATACATGCGGGCGATGTTATAGGGTTCACTAAAACTTGTCGTTGCCGTGCATACCAATCCCAAACGTTCGGTTGCCATCGATAGGGCAGACAACAGGGTGATCGGTTCGAAATAGGCGGTGAATTGAGACACCTGACTGAGGAGTTCACGCGGGGTGTCGCGCACGGCTACCGAGTCGGCGAAGAAAATAAAATCAAGCCCGGCCTTCTCACATTTTTGCGCACAATCAATGTAATGCTGAAGGTTGATACCGGCATCCGGTTGCGCCTTGGGATGCCGCCAGGAGGCAATATGATGGCCGGTGTTTTTAAAAAACACGCCTGCGGTCATCAGATCATCTCTAGTATCATTTATCTTAGACATTGGGGCTTTCCTGTTCTTAGCTATTAAAATTAATTCTAAAAAATTCTGTTTTGAATAGTTGGTAAAATGGGGCTTGTGCTAATTCGCGGTGTCTTACTTGTCGGTCATAATCCCAACCAATCGAAAAGATAGGGTACGGGGAAGGCAACGTTCATCGTTTCGATTAAAACTGCCCGGGTGAAAGCATAAAATCCACCTGCGCTAACTAGACAAATCCAAAGCGGCTCCCGGTTTAATTTCATATAAAGAAAAATGAAAACAGGGATGGCGATCATGTGGCCGATGAGGAAAACTAACAGGACAAGCAACGTAATTAAGCCAATAATTCGTCGAACAGTTTTAAAATCCTGTTGAACGCCGTGGATACCATCACCTGCCCGGCCCTCACTGGGTCTGATACTTTCCTGATCTCCATCGTTATCTAATCCCAGGCGCATGTTACGAATGATCGTCACGCCCGAACCAATCGTAAATATTATAATGAGTATGCTAGCGACTACTGGAAACAATTGATCACGGAATGGAAAATCTCCGACCATGATAATTGCAGCCAGACCGACTAGGCCGAAGAACAGGGTCAAGAGGAGATCGACAAGTTGCGATATAGTCATCAATCATCCTCCCCTGATACCGACTGATTTGCCGGCTGGCCGTCATCTGCTAAATTGGCTTTGCGATATCTCTTGATCGCCGGAACCACCACGACGGCTATGGTAACTGCCCCGATGACCCAGACGATTGGCCGGTCCGTAAGCCATTTAAAACCGTGCAAATTAGTTGAAAGGAATAAATATTGCTCTGCCAGCTTCCCCATTATCAAACCCATAATTAAGGGAACCCGTGGCCAATCCGCGTGTTTAAACACGTAGCCGAAGACGCCAAATAAGAAGAATAAAACAACGTCACCAAAGGACTGATTGGCCATCGTCGCACCAACCAGCATGGTTCCCAGCACCAAAGGAACCATTATAGTTGAGCGCAAATAACACAATAAGATTAGCCATTTTTGCAAAAACAAAGCGAGAATGGCGGCTATTATATTGGCAACAACGATGACCCAAACCATCATCATCGTTGCATCCAGCTTGGTCGTTACCATTTCCGGTCCGGGCCGTAATCCTAAGATCATGAAAACGCCCAACAGGATTGCCATGCCGCCATTGCCCGGTATGCCGAAAGTTATGGTCGGGATGAGCGCGCCAGGTTTTTGCGCTGCCGTTCCAGCTTCAGGGGCGATAACACCACGAATGTTGCCTTTGCCAAAGGATTTCGGATTCTCATCTGAAGCCACTGCTGTGCCATAAGCCATCCATTCGGCTACTTGGCCGCCGAGACCCGGAATAAATCCGGCAATCGTACCCAAGGTTGAAGCTTTAATTATTAGCCACCAGTTTTCCAGGCAGTCTCTTAAACCCCACCACAAGCCTGAAACACGAGTGTCGTAGGAAGTCTTTGATATCGAGGACTGTCGTCGTGCGAGGTCGATGACCTCTGGGATTGCGAATATTCCCAAGATAACCGGAAGCAATGGGACGCCTTCCCATAAATATATAATATCACCGGCAAAACGCGGCTCACCCGTGCTGGTTTCCAATGTCACCGTTGATAACAGCAGGCCAAAACCAGCCATAATCAAGCCGCGGGAAAGGGAATTGCCGGCCAAGGAGCCGGCTAGAATTAGTCCCAGCATGACCAGCATGAAAAACTCTGGTTGTCCAAAGGCAAATATTACCGCTCGGAGAATGGGCAGAAACAATAGAAACAAAGCGGTCGCAACCAAGGTGCCAAATATACTGGCATAGTAGGATGCGCATAGGGCGCGCCCGGCCTGGCCCTTCTTGGCCAGGGGGTAACCATCTAAAGAAGTTGCCATCGCCGCTGCCGTCCCCGGGACACCGAGGATGACAGCAGGGATGGTGTCGGTTTGCGTCGTCACGGCACTCATCGCCAGCAGAAACGCAAGCCCAACCAGCGGTTCCATTGAGAGCGAGAACGGGATCAACAGAGCGAACCCGACCAGTCCACCGAGACCGGGCACCAGGCCAACGAACATGCCGACGAGGATACCCACCATCATCATCGGGAATATATCCCAAGTGAAGATTTGAGTTAATCCTGCGCCGGCAGCCGTTAAAATAAATTCGATCTCACCCACGGCAGTTTCTGGTTAACTAGACAAATCCAAAATGTTTAAAAAGGTACTACTTTTTCTTTTTACCCTTTTTTTTGCCTCTATACATCAGTTTAAACCCTTTACCACCCGGTTGGAAATAGGGGGTGTCGAGAGCTGCGATGCTTGATTTGATCGTTTTTAGCGCCTGTTTCCAATTGCCGAACTTAAATGGTGCACCGAATTTTTTGCGGTATTTAGAGCGTAATTCCGGATCATTCGCTGCGGTTTCAACCGCGTGACGCCAAATATCGACAATCTTCTGATCGGTTTTTGGCGGCAACCAAAATGTTCGGTTAACGGCAACAATTCGTACCGCTGTTTTCACGGCCTTATGATCATCAGAGCCAATGCCTTTCGGATTGAATTTTTCATAGAGTTCAACCGCGGTTGGAACATTCGGGAAATTCTTATCCCGGGTGACATTGCCCTTATCGTCGATATCACCATATTGGTAGAATGGGTAGATTTGCAGGCTGTTCAAATTGTCAGTCACCCGGACGTATCCTGGCAGACTCGTATAAGCCATTTTAACTTCACCACTACCCATAGCCTGGAACATTGTCGAAGGCGGACCAAATCCTTCGATTACCCGAAATTTTACACCGGCCGCATCCATCACCAGCGTGGTTGCCATCGTCAGATGGTTTTTGGTCCGGGCCGCGAAGGTTAATTCGCCGGACGCATTTTTAACATCAAAGGGACCTTTGATGCCGGCTGCTTTACCATAAAGAGCGACCCAGTTTTGGCGTTGAATGCCAAGAACCGACATTTTGTTGGGGTCGAATTTTACCCCACGGGCGTTAGTCGCATATCCGATCATAGCCGGAGTTGCTGCATAACCCATTGCCAGGCCGTCCGGTTTGACGGCGTTATAGAGGAAATTGACACCGACCAATCCACCGCCGCCAGGTTTACCTTTGACGATCATCTTCGGATTACCTGGTAAATTCTTGGAAATGTATCCACTCCACATCTCAAGAAAAAGTCGAATACCTACACTCTTTGACGGCATCCAAATGGTAATAGTCTTGCCTTTGAATGATACACCAGCCGCCATTGAACTAGATGAGGGCCAACTCACCACGGCAATCAGAGCAAAGACGGGAATCAACAATAATCGACTTATTAAGCTTATATTTATTTTCATCGTTCTTCTCCAAATTAATTATTCAAAAGAGACGCTGCTGAATTTCTGACGACATTTGCCTCCCATAGCCGTCAAAACGCTTAATATTAGTAGGGATAATAAATTTTTTGTAATGCCGAACAGTACGCGCCGATACGTATTGCTTATATTGTTCAGAACCTCCTTTTCGTTGCGGCTTGCCATTCCCCTGAGGGTTTTGTGCCGGCACCGGTAAAAGCTAATTTTTTACTGTTTTCGATGATTTCCTCGACCGTGTCTGAAAGGTCCAACGGTTCGTTATAAGGTCTAGTCACCCGCCAGGGTGTCGGACAAAAAATTTCGCAGTTGTTATTTTCAACATCTTTGAAATGGATAGACCAACTATTACCGTGATCCATTGCCACGACTTCGGAGTTGGGGAATTCTTCACTGAGGCAGCTAAACGCATCTTTTAAATCTGTCAGTGATTTAACTTTGAATGACACGTTGTTGAGCGATGTGGTCTCTTCCGACCGCTCTTTGAGTACTGCCAAAACCAATTGGTGATGTTCTCTTGGATGGCGGGTTAAATAGGCGATTTGTTCGTTTTCATTAATTACCTGATCCGACACCATGAAACCTAATAATTTGCTATAAAAATCTACCATCGGTGCCAATTCATTGACGCAAATACCGACATGGCCGACACGTTTTATCGCAAAGCCTGCCATCATTAGTTCTCCCGGATCGGCCAGTCGTTCAAATCCATTTCCGCCGCCGTCTTTTTCCGCCAATCGACAAAAGGTTTCTCGGGCGCATCTTGATTGACGATAGTTTTGGTCTGCTGGTAAAGCTCCTCATCAGACAAACTAAAGTCCAAGGGGCTATCGTGAGGCTGGGCAAAATGCCACGGTGTATCAGTGTAAACCTCAATCCGATTGTTTTCAGGGTCTAAAAAATAGACGCTCCATGCGTTGCCATGGGTAATGGTTTTTTGAATTTTAAGATTTTCCTTTTTGGCTGCCCGCCAATAAGCTTTGACGTCGGCAAGAGAATTCGTGCGAAAGGAAATCTGATCGACCGGGTTGTAAGTCGCTTCTTCAGGTCGGCCTGAAACAATTACCAATTGGTGGTGCTGATTAGGGTCAGAAGTTAACCAGGCAGCATTTCGGCCCGGTCCTACGGTTTTTAAATCGGAAACATGCAAACCGAAAAACCGGGTGTAAAACTCGACCATTTTATCGAAATCAAAAGTCGCCAAGCCGATATGGGCGAAAATTGCATGCGGGTTATCACTCATTTATTTTGGCCCTTCCTAATCTAGCCATTTGACCATCACCTCACAATTTTGAGGCTACCAAGGCTTCCCATTCGGCGATTGGCATGTGCGTTGGATCTTTTTTGACCGCCTCCAGGGTCAGATTTAAAATTTCTTCATCGCTCAGAGAGAAATCGATATGCCAGCCATGCGGTTGGGCGCATTGCCAGGGCGTTGGGCAATAGATTTCCAACCGGTTATCTTCGGGGTCCTGAAAATAAACGGACCAGGCATTGCCGTGGCATCTCGGAATGATCTTAGTCACTTCCGGTTCGTTTTTAAGAATTTTCTCAGCTTCACGGACTTCGTCCAATGTTTCGACATAAAATGAAAGCTGCTGAAGATTGGTTTTACCGGCAACGATTTCCGGCCGTCCGCCAATAAAAACAAGTTGATCAAACTCGGAAGCATCCCGGGTTAAGTAGACGATCTCCGGGTACTCTTCGCCTTCAGGTTTGGGGTCTGATTCTATAAAACCCATAACTCTGGTAAAGAAATCGACCATCTTGGCCATATCGCGGACGTAAAGACTGGCGTGATGAAATTCCAATCCCGGCATTTTGGTCATGATATGATGTCTCTCCCGTTAGCGTTCTTCAATATGATTGCGTAATACACCGATTTTGGAAATTTCCATTTCAATAACATCACCAGGGCTTAAGAAAGTTTTTGCCCGTCGGCGCGCCTGAATACCGACCGGTGTGCCGGTGACAATGACATCACCGGGCAGCAAGGTAGAAAAAGCCGAGATATCGGAAATGAGTTTTGAAATAGAAAAATGCATATCGGAAACTGGGCTGTCCTGTATAACTTCACCATTCAGACGATGAGTAATGTGCAATTCGGTTGGATCTGGAACTTCATCAGCTGTCAGCATCCAGGGGCCGAAAGCCCCACAGGCATCAAAATTTTTACCTGTTGAGTGGGAGACTTTACCATTCCGCCGCATTTCTGAATAAATCGTTCCCTCATTAAAAATGGCGTAACCGGCAACCGCGGCAAGCGCATTGGATTCGCTAATTCCCCGGCCGCCCTTGCCGATGATGACGGCAAGCTCCTCTTCAGCGTCAATGAGCTCCATGTTTGCCGGTTTGATAATTGGCTGATTGTGGCCGACCTGGGCAGATGAGCGCCGATGGAAATAGGTAGGTTGCTCGGGAGGTGTTTCACCAACGTCTTCGAGGAAACTTTTATAATTTGCGCCGATGCAAATAATCATATCCGGATTGATTACCGGTGGCAGGTAGGACACGTCATCCAGCGCAAAATCCGGTGGTTGCTCAGCAGCAGCATCACTGATTTGATCAAGCGCGTCCGCCGCCAAAACCGCGCGGACATCCGAAAATTTTTCGCCCAGGCGAGAGCCGATGTCGATAATCCCGTCTTCCCTGACAACGCCGTAGCTGTTGTTTCCATTCACTTGATAACTGGCTAGCTTCATGTGCTGGTC
>CAJWAR010000076.1 GCA_913020445.1 uncultured Rhodospirillaceae bacterium | reverse complement strand
TTTAAATATATTCTGTAATTAATTAACAGGGATTTCTATGCGAGTAATCTTGAGACTAAAAAAACCATCTCTTGATAATTGATTTAGATAATCAAGAGATGGTTCTCAAGTCTAGGCAGTATATTCTGCCACAGGGAGGGAGTTCCATAAAGAGCGAAGTAATGTGATAGTGCTTAAAGCTCGAGTTTCAGATCACCTCTTACACGGACTTCGTCAATGACGACGCCGATTCCGGGTGTTTTGGTTACCAACGCGTTTTGGCCATCTTTGGGCAATGGTTCGGCCAAATAGTCTTCGGCTATGTGCTGGGGTCCGTTCAGGTCGGTTGGAAAATCGATACCATAGCCGGCGAATAACTGCACTGATGCCTGAAATCCAATCGGGGCATCCATGAGCCCGCTGCCAATGAGCTTGAAGCCGGCGTTGCGCACCAAGTCACACATCTGGCGCGCGTAATATATCCCACCCACTTTATTCACCTTAATGACGACGCCTTCAACCGCCTCGCGGCGAATCATTTCAATCAAATAGGGAATACCCATGGCGGCCTCGTCGATGGCGATGTTCATGGTCGTGCTGGAAAGCAACTTTTTCATGCCATATATGTCGGTCATGGGAATGGGTTGTTCAAAAATCTCCATACCCATAGCCTCGAAAGCTCGCGCCATGCGCAGAGCCTGGTCTAAGTTGTAGCCCTGATTAGCGTCCGGCCAAACAATCGAGCCTTCGGCTGCATCAACAGCAGCCTTGATGATTTCAACATCCATGTCTGGGTCATGCCCAACCTTGACCTTAAATCCCTTAAAACCCAGTTTCAGGCCTTCCTGAACGACTTCGGATACTTTGTCAGGGGTCGGCGCCGAAACGAGACAGGACAATGGAATGCGGTCAAGCGCCTTGGACCCCAACCAGGTCTGAAGATTGATCCCCAATTTTTTGCAGACAAGATCATGAACAGCTAAATCAATCGCTGCTTTGGCAACCGGTTGTCCAGGATCAACGCCGGGTGCCAGCTCGATATTCATGGCCCGATGAATGCCAGCGATGTCGAAGGGGTCGCGCCCGATGACAACAGGCGCCAGATAATGTTTGATGGAGGTGTAACACGATTGCGTCGTTTCCGCCGACCAACGCCGGCTTGGCCCGGACTCGCCCCAACCGACGGTGCCATCGTCGGCCGTCATCTTCACCAGCACCATCTGTTTGCCTTCCTCGATGGTCCGCGACACGCCCCTAGACAAGGTGACAACAGCCTTCAAGGGAAGCCTGATGGGTAGCACCTCGATACGCTCGATCTTCATGGCAATTTCCTATTCCTTCTTATAAAATTCACGCCACTCGCGCCTACCGACCACAATAACTGTTAATAATGCGATGACCAGAAACGCTGCTGACAAAGGTCGGGTGACAAATATATCCAAGCTTCCTCTGGACATTATCATACTTTGGCGCAACCCAATTTCGACCAAGGGTCCCAGAATAAAACCGATAAGCAAAGGGGCCACGGGAAATTCTAATTTGATCATAAAATAACCCAAGACTCCGAAACCAAGCATTGCATAGACGTCGAATAAGTTGTTGGTGGCGACGAAAACACCGGTCACACTTAGGACGACAATCGCGGGGAACATCAGCCCGTTTGAAATTCGCGTGGCCTGCACGAACAACGGCATACCAAGGCGTCCAATAACAAGATGAAAGGCCGTGGTGACCACCATCAAAAGAAAAAAAGCGGCGATAAAATTCGGATTTTCTTCGAACAATCCTGGCCCTGGTATCAGCCCATGTACCACGAAGGCGCCTAGCATGATCGCGGTTATTACGTCACCTGGAACTCCCAGCGTCAATAGCGGCACAAACGTCGCACTGGTTACCGCGTTGTTGCCACTTTCCGCGGCGGCCACGCCTTCGATGGCGCCAAGGCCAAATTTTTCAGGGCGTTTCGACAGATTGCGCGTAATGCCATAGTTCAAATATGCCGAGACGGCGGCGCCCAATCCCGGCACAGCTCCTATTAAAACACCAATTGTCGAACTTCGCCCAATAACCGGAAGGCAGAGCTTCCAATCGTCCCGATCAAGCTGATGGTTGGGATCGCTAAGACGCACTGGACCGGTTGCCGATTTGGCGATGGTTCGTCGTTCGACCTGGACCAGGGCTTCAGAAACGGCGAAAACGCCGATAACCATGGCAATGAATGACCAGCCGCCAGACAAACTTTGAAAACCCAAGGTCAAGCGGAAGTCACCGGTCAGCGGATCGACCCCGAAAGTTGATAAAAATAATCCTAAAACACCGGCTAAAATACCTTTTAGGATGTTGCCCTGAGACAAAACGCCCACCAGAGTAAGGGCAAAAATGCCAACGGAAAATGTTTCTGGGGGCCCCACTTTGAGAGCGAATATCGCTACTGGTACAGCAAATACAATAAGTGCGATATCGCTGAAGATTTCGCCAATAATGGAAGCGTAAAGTGACATTTTAAGAGCTTTACCGGCCTTGCCTTGACGCGTTAGGGCCGCGCCATCGAGCGCCGTTGCGGCTGCCGCAGGAGTGCCAGGAACATTGATCAAAACGGCCGATAACGAGCCGCCATAAGTGCCGCCTTTATATATGCCAACCAGCATGGCCAAGCCGCCGATGGGATCGAGTTTAAATGTGATAGGTAAGGCAATGGCGACGGCAAGCGGCACGTTAAGACCTGGGATTGCACCGATAACAATTCCAACAATTAAACCAATGGCAATCAGAGCTAGGGTGTCTAGTATAAATACTTGCTGAAAACTGGAGATCAATAGTTCCATCATACTCTCATTCAAACAATCGAGCGGAAGGTAGCAGCACGATCATGTACTGCTCGAAAAATATTAACAATGCGACCGGAATCAGCACCATCGCCCCCACGATTTGTAACAGCCGCCTGTTGCCGTAAAGCACTGCGGCCCCTGCTATCAGGGCGGCCGTCGAAATCAAAAATCCAAACCACGGCAAGGCCGTGATGTAAATTGCGATTGAGGCGACCAGTAAAAATACCCGCAAGTGAGCGTACCGCTCCGACGATTGCGGCAAGGTTTCATGATCCGCTGCTCGCCTAATCTGAAGCCAAATCGTCCAAGCAAGAAGAATTGAGGACAATATACCCAGCGCAATTGCCAGTGCCATTGGTAGCGTTGTTGTTTTAACAAAAGCGCCGCTATCTTCGGTCATTTGAAGGTCATTTATGAAAACGGCGCAGGCTGCTAACAAAATCAAAGCAACCCACGCGTCTCCTTTAATACGGCCCATTTTTCACTATCACTCGGAGGTATTGGACCTTATTTTTTTCTCAAGATCGGTTCGTAATTTTTCCAATCCCTGGCCCAAACGGCGCCGAATTTATCGGCCGGTAGATAGGTGATCGCGGTTCCCGTCTTTACCGCATTGCTCTTAAAGCTACTGCTGTTAGCGACTTTTTTAAGCGCCGCACGAAGAACTTTAATGGCATTTTGCGGAACACCTTTGGCGATTGCCATGCCAACGAACGGATTGCCAAAAACAGCATGCCCCTGTTCCTTGGCCGTCGGGATATTGGGGAAGGCTGGATCCCGATTGGCGTTGAAATTTGTAAGAGCGCGGAACTTACCAGCTTTCAAATTGGACGCCGCCGAACTTGCATTGGCCGGTAACATTTGAATGTCGCCAGCCAACAGGGCCTTTGCGCCCGGCGCGCCGCCTTGCATGGGCACATGGACAATCTTCAGGCCGGCTTCTTTTGCCAAACCGTTCAACGTCAGGTGCGGCATGCCGTTAGGTACGGCGCCAAAGAGGTATTTACCAGGGTTAGCTTTGGCGTCTTTGACAAAATCGGCTAGACTTTTCCAAGGTGAGTCAGCCCGAACCGCTAGTACAAGCGTCGCCGCAACCACTTGGCCGATGGGTTCGAACGCGTCATAGCGATAGCCGACCTTTTTTTTGAGCGGTGTCAGCACATGATTTCCACTAGTCGTCATGAGAACAGTGTGGCCGTCTTTGGGGGCATTCAGCGCCGCCAAAGTACCTAGCGATCCGCCGCCACCCTTACGATTTACAACGGCGACCGGTTTGCCGAGTTCTTTACCAAAAGGTTCGGCCAACAACCGTGCGATGACATCGGTACTGCCCCCAGGAGGCCAGGTCACGATCAATGTTAGCGGCTTCGATGGAAACTGCTGTGCTTTGGCGACCGCCACAGTTAGTGCCAGTGCAACCGGCAAAATAGCAGCTGCCCCAAGAAATTTCTTAAATCTACTCATTTGTTCCTCCTCAATCAGTTAGTTGGTTAATGTTAGTCACACCTTTTTTCCATTTCCGTTTACAAGGGTGCGAATTCGGGTTTTATTGATCCGGATTAATTGAGTTAACCGGTTTGTCATTCTTGCGTCAGTGGCCACCTCGAACAATTTCGCCCACATCGTACGTGGTTTTCAGCGCTTGGCTGCCACGTGGACTTCGAACGAAATGTTTTGGTGCTAGCGCGTTGAATTCTGCATATTTTTCAGGATCTAAATCAGCATCTCGAATACCTGGGTGGTCTTGGTCATACCGACTACAACGGAAAATCATATTATTGGTGCCGAAGATCGGATGTTCGTAGTAGAATGGGCTGATATATTCCCAAACGATATCGCCCTCTTTCGTTACTTCAAACAATCGACCTTTGGTACACTCGCAAATCACTGTCGTGCCACCAGGCAAGCGCTGTGCTCCGGAACAGATAAAGCTGTTAAAATCGAAGATCGGGTTTTCTTTGTATTCCCAAACGATTTCGTCTGTTCGTGGATCGACTTCGATAACCCGGGAATAATCTATGGTCGTATAAGCTCGGTGCGCACCGTTGTCGAAAACTAGTATATTGCCGTCATCCAAAAGCGTCGGATTGTGTTGACCAGCGATGACGCCCGGACCCCAACGCCATTTTATGGCCCCGGTGGCACGCTCAATGATGGCAATGGTGTTGGTGCATCGAAAGCTGACGAGGATGTTGCCATCCGGCATTTCCGAAAGCGCATTTAGATTGGTCCAACGATCTCTTGGATGCAGCGGGCCGATAACATCGAGCTCAGGATCCAAATGTTCAAACGTCAGCCATTCCCAGACGACTTCTCCATCTCGCGATATTTCCTGTATGGCTTCACCATAAATTTCGCCGTTCCGCTCAGTGCCCAGTTGGCCTCCCTTAACTTTAGCCGCCGTCGCGGGTGGTACCGCACGCCATTTGGCGACCAACACATTGCCGTTGGAAAGGGGGGCGAAACAGTGACTAAGGTAAGGGTCCCGATATTCCCAAACGATGTCGCCTTGCCAGTTATATTCGACGACTTGTCCACCGTTACCAGCAAAATCGGGTATCGCTGGCGGCAACGTCCTACCTGCGAATAACAGATTTCCATTGGCGAGAAGTTGGCCATAATTGCCAGGTAAATTTTCGACCTGCCATCGATGAACAATGGCCCCCCACATGTCGATCAGCCAAACATCATGACCGTACATAGGAGCGAAAAGTGTATATCCTTGGGCCGCGCGAGCCGGCTCGTAGTGAGTTATGCCTTTGGCATTGCGTATTCCAGCACTCATGAGCCTTCACCTATTTCGACGTAAATTATCACTTAACCTGATCCTTCAAAATTTGTATGATCCAATCGGTACTGTATATGGTGCGAGCAGATAATTGTTAACCCAAACATATTTATCAACCAATCAGTTGAATAATATATATTCTACAAAGCTGTCAAGAATATTTTCTATACAAGCTGTCTATTGTCTATGAAAACTGGTCTAGCTCAGACCATGCAATTATTCTGATGACACAACGTTAGGTAGACATAATTAAAACATTATAGAATATCGCGTTTGACATGGGTTTGCGCCCGAATGGCCTGTCTCGGCGCAGGGCGGTGCCACCGGTGGGCCGCCTTTGGGAATGGCTGATGAAAGAAAAAAATTGAGATTCCTACGCAATCTCAACGCTTTGTCCCAACGCCGAATACTATAGCCATTGCAGAGTGACTATGGATATCGCCAAATGAGATTACGTAATGTCTGCAGGCAGCATTGCTAGCCATGTTGACCAATTTCACCTAAACAGTTACCAGCCGACTGGATATTCGATAAAACGGGCATTGCTAAACTTGTTGACCAATTTCAACTAAACAGTTACATACTGATTGAAATTTTGAAAAATCAGTATACCAAGATGCCCTCTTCAAGGGCGGACAAACAAGCCGGACACTGGAGTAAGCGTAATGGAATCCTATTTAGAAGAACAAAATCTTCCAAGTTTATTTGCCGATGAAGAAGATTTGGAAGAATTTATGACTCGACCGTCCCATGCCCTGGTGGAAAAAATGGAGCGCATTAGCTGTGACATAATGGTTCTCGGAGTCGGCGGAAAAATGGGACCGACTTTGGCCCGCCTGGCCAAACGGGCAGCGCCGACAAAAAATGTCATTGGCGTCGCTAGATTTAGCGAAAAGGGCATTCGTAACAAACTTGAAAGCCAAGGCATCGAAACCATTCAGGCTGACTTGCTCGACCGCCAAGCTTTGGCCCAATTACCAAAGACGGAAAACATTGTTTTCATGGCCGGGCGCAAGTTCGGCTCATCCGGTTCCGAAGAGTTGACATGGGCGATGAACGTCTTTGTACCGGGCCTGGTCGCCGAAACCTTCAGTGCCTCACGCATTGTTACTTTTTCAACCGTCTGCGTTTATCCATTCGTAGACATCGATTCTGGTGGCGCATTGGAAGACCTAGCGCCCAACCCACCAGGTGAATATGCCCAGTCTTGCGTAGGCCGGGAGCGAATGTTTCAGCATTTTTCCAAGATTTTGGATACGCCGGGCTGCATTATTCGCCTCAGCTACGCCATCGATACACGCTACGGCGTGCTATTCGACATTGCGTCTAGTGTTTTCAAAGGGCGTAGCGTTGATATCTCCATGGGTCACGCCAACGTCATTTGGCAAGGAGACGCCAACGCACAAATACTGATGGCGCTGAACAATTGTTCGGTTCCGAGCTGGCCACTTAACATCAGCGGACGCAAAGCAACTTCCGTCAAATGGCTGGCCCAGGAATTTGCTAACAGATTTGGAAAACAAGTTACGTTTACTGGTGAGCCGGCGGCGTCCGCCTGGCTAGCCAATACGGAAAAAGCCGCCAGTCTGTTCGGCGACCCCGTAGTGCCCATCGATAAAATGATCGACTGGTGCGCCGATTGGGTAGCCAAGGGTGGCGTTAACTTAGGCAAGCCAACACATTTCGAAGCACGTGATGGTGCCTACTGACATACCGCCCATAATTAACATGAACTATGGTAATTCGCTCGAGGAGATTGAGTGGTCGGCCCGGGACGGGATTAAGATGGAACTATATCATGCAATGGGCAGATTGATCCGACAGCGATTTGAAAAGACGGCACCAAGCTAAAATGATTCTTCGAGGAGTAACCTATAATCAGCAGCGGTTGCCGAGCGCGGATTAGTGGCAGTGCAATGATCCATTGCTGCTGCATTAGCTATTTCCGGAAAAATTGCGTCGGGCACGTCCATATCGCCAAGGGATGCGGGCAGCCCTAAACGTCGATTCAATTCCAATATTATTTGGACGGGATCGCCTTCCATAATAGCCTGCAAAGTCTCGAATTTTTGCTCTGCAGATTTGGCATTGAAGCGCAAAACAGCAGGCAGGAAAACAGCATTTAGCGTTCCGTGGTGAAGAATCGGTGCGCGCAATCCGCCCAACGGATGCGACAGGGCATGTACTGCACCCAGCCCCTTTTGAAAGGCCAGACCACCTTCCAGACTGGCCATCATCATTTGCCATCTGGCATCTTGATCACTGCCATCCTTCGTTGCTTTTTCTATATACGATATGGCCCGCACCAAACCATCAAGGGCAATGGCATCTGCCGGAGGATTAATAGCCGGTGACAAAAAGGCCTCGATACAATGGGCCAAGGCGTCCATGCCGGTTGCCGCCGTTAAATATGGCGGCAGACCAATGGTTAAGTCAGGGTCGCATATGGCATACTTTGGAATCAGGTGCGGACTGATGAAGCCAATTTTGCGCCCATCAATCATGGCAATAAGAGCGGCGCGCCCGACCTCACTGCCGGTGCCTGCGGTTGTGGGTATCGCAATCACGGGAGCCACTTTGTCAGTGATGCACGCGCTGCCGTTCTCCGGCACCGAATAGGACGCCAAGGGTCCGGGGTGGGTGCCCATGAGAGCAATTATCTTAGCTAGATCCATAGATGATCCACCTCCAAGGGCGATAATTCCGTCGCAGGTGTGTTCTTTGTAGAGCGCGACCCCGGCGGTCACGGATTCTTCGGTCGGATTTGACGGGGTCTGGTCGAATACCGCAGACAAAGAATTTCTTGGCAGTTTCTCGCAAATCTGATCAAAAAGCCCGGCCGCGAAAATCCCTCGATCCGTAACCAACATTGGTCTTGCAATGCCAAGATCAAGCAATGTGCTATAAATTCCAGAAATAGCGCCAAATTCAAAATCTATCGTTGACAAGTAATTAATTATAGACATTTGGTTGTCCTACAAATGGAATAAAACAATGCTGTTTCATTGCCGCGCCCGACGTGCTATATCATCAACTAAACAGTTATAAGTAAGAAATTTTATTTTATCAACTAAACAGTTAGAAATAAATAGTCTGGAACTCGTTGGATGAACCGTCAACAAAAAAAGCAGGACGAGAAAGTGTCGCGGAACACGCGAAGCACTAAGTTGAAATTGCTAAAGGCTGCAACCAAAGAATTTGCTGATAAGGGTCTTAACGGAGCCCGTGTCGATGGCATTGCGTCCCGCGCCGGTGTCAACAAGCAATTGCTTTACTATTACTTCGGCGACAAAGAAAAATTGTTTGTTGCAGTGCTGGAGGCTGCTTATGTAAAATTACGAAAAAAAGAAAAGGAACTGCACCTTGAAGATATGAACCCATGGCAGGCCATTGAAACTTTGGTCGGTTTTACTTTCGATTACATCGCTCATAACCGCCAGTTCGTGGCTCTACTTAACGATGAAAATATTCATCATGCCCAACACATCAAACGCTCAAAAACAATCAAGGGCCTGCATTCAAAATTGCTGGAATTGTTGAGCGAAGTTTTGAAACGAGGCGCCAAGGAAGGCCTTTTTCGCAAAAACGTCGATCCGATTGAATTCTACATTTCCCTTGCGTCACTTTGCTATTTTTTCTTCTCGAACAATCATACACTTTCCGCGATCTTCGCCCGAAATTTGACCGGTGCCGCTCAGAAAGAAGCGAGACGTAAACATATATTCGAATTCATTACCGCGTATTTAAAAATCTAGTGCAAACCATGTATTAAGCACTCTGCAACGAAGTTTTGGATGATATGTCGTTTGCGGAACAGTGCGCGTATAACAAAGCCCTGATAGTCGGCTTCTGCGAACATACATCGCGGCCACAATGGAACCTTATTTGGCTCTTGGCTACTTCAACCTCTAAATCTTTTACTTAAAATTTAAAAATTCAGTCGATCGACCCGTGCTCTATTCCTTTTCTTCTGAGGGCGTGGACTGCCCGGTAAGAAACTGCCAGAGCCGGAATAGCCATCGTCGATTCGTCCCGGTTTGCTTAGGCGCCGGAACGGATCCTCGGCATGCGCCCGCTGGAACTTCTTCGGACGAATCGGCGCCAAAATGTTCTTTGAGAATTTCGGCGAACTGGGCAGCCTTCTCTGTCGCTTTGCGTTCGAATAAATTATCGACAATAGATTTGAGCGGCCCTTCGCCAGCAACTTCGAACTGAGCAGTAATCTCGGTTCCGGATTCGTCTCCCAGCAAGGCTACATCGATTTCCATAGTCAAATGATCTGCCTTCGAGACGGCTCGTAGGCTGTGGGGTGGGTCTTCGAATTCTATCTGACCAACCAGATCAACGGTCAGTGGTATGATACCGACCTTCTCCTTCACCCTCAGCTCGACGGACCTGTCGTCTATCAGGTTGATGCGTTCGACACCAGGTATGCAGCCGCACAATGATTCGAGATTGCGAATGAAGTCCCAAAGTTCATTGGGCGTTGCGTTTACAAAAAATTTCTCCTCCCGGCTAGGCATCAATCCCACCATTTGTTTAGCGAGAAATCATCCACGATTTTAGTCGCCGCGTTATGACCTGCCCCCGCATGGACGCCTCCGCCCGGGTGACAGTAGCCACCACACATGTATAAGCCATCAACGGGGGTATTGTAGTTTGACCAGCCTGCAAAGGGCCTGAAGTATCCCATTTGGTCTGGCGTCATGTCGCCTACGACATCGACACCGTTCAAGAGGTTGTCATTGTACTGATGGGTATCTGTCGGGTCTTGAATCTTCATGCCTATAATCTTGTCGTCAGTCATATTCGGTGCATAGGATCGCCAGAGTTCCAATATATGCGATGCATATTCCTCTCTCAAATCTCGCCAACCCTCGGGTCCCTCGGCACCCAAATTGTACGGTGCGTACTGCCATACGACGGACGTGTGCATGCCGGCTGGCGCCTGGGTAGAATCGAACAACGTAGGGATAGTTATTTGTAGCATCTCCTTTCGAGGGATGATGCCCTTCGCGATATCCTGGTAGGCGTCAATTTGATCCTGGACGGTTGAGCCAAACATTTCCTGACTGAAGCAGCTGTTCATCGCAGGATTGCCAGCACCCGCCACGTACTTGGGCTGTTCAGAAAGCGCCAAGTGCATAACGAAAAGCGACCGTCCTTTTGAATGATAGTTTTTGACACGCGTCGTGAACGTGTCGGGCAAGTTTTCTTCTCCGACCAGCTGCAGAAAGCTCCTTTTTGGCTCCAGATTGGTGATCACGGCTTTCGTTGCTTCAATCTGTTTTCCGTCTTCGAGCTCGACTCCGATCGCCTGGTTGTCCCGGACCAAAATTTTCTTTACACCCATGTCGGTTTGAATGGTACCTCCGTTCGCTTCAACTGCCTTTCCTAGACCATGAGCCAATTGCCCAGAGCCTCCTACGCAGATGGGCGCCTCGGCTAGCAGGATACGGAACAGTTGGATCCATCCCTGTCCGTATTCATTCGGGGCGAATCCCAGCACCGTCAGTCGATTAAGGAAATGGACTTTTACCTCTTCGCTCTCGAACAGCTCGTTTAGTAACTGCACCGGCGTGCTCGCTTGCCACTGAAGCAATGTCCTTCCCTCCTCAGATTTCTCTAACTCAGCAGTTTGCACAGAGGGGGGCAACGGTGGCGAATACACTAGCGGGAGGTAATTGGTCATAAAAAATTCGCCGTAGTCTTCCACCAGCTGCATGAAAGTCTGAGCGTCTCTCTTGGAGAATTTTGCCAGCTCGGCAGCAGTCCGTTCCGGTTCACGATACATCACGATGCTACTGTTATCGGGAAATATTGTGCCGCGCAGATGGTCTGGGTAGACGTAGCTAACGCCGTGTTTTTCGAGCTCAAGGTTGCGAAAAACCGGGCTCGTGGGGATATGAGTGTGAACGACGGAGCAGATGTTATGTTTGAATCCTGGGAGTGTTGCTTCGGCGGTGTGAACGCTCCCACCCACATGCCTATTTCGCTCTACAACCAGGACCGTGGCGCCTGTTTTGGCAAGGTACCCGGCACAGGTAAGGCCATTGTGGCCTCCACCAACGATAATAAAATCGTAGTTCATAGCTGACATCTCATTTATCTCCATTTAAACGCTAAAACAAAAAATACATATTGGACCTCTTGCAATCGTTCAGATCCCTCTGACAACATTAATTGGTCCATTTCTTCTTCAAATTTCCAGGCTGTAATGTAACTATTCAGTTGATATTGTCAACTGTTTAGTTGAATTTTAATTGTAATTTGTGATGCTGCCTACAATGTCGAGCGATTTCTTATTTGGTAGCATCCTTAACAAAATTGTCATGGTTTATTGCATTGGGTCGTTGGAATGAATCGTCGGCATTGTGCACACGGATCTAGATTTTTTACTGTCACCAACCATTGCTGTTGGAACGGATTGAAAATTATGGTGGGCGACCACAGGCACAGCAAAATGCGCTCTCGAATTACGACTTCATAACTCTCCTTAAGTCAGGAGTAATTGATAAAGACCGGGCTTGCCCAAGCTATATGCCCGTTTTGCTGTTTTACCCGCAGATAAACATTGCTCTGGTTATCGGGAATTTTAATTTTTGTTTTCCCAGACGCGCGACTGGATGGCAGCGGAACAATACGATGCCACTGATATGATTCTTGTGGGAACGGTCCGGTAAAGAGGCTGCTCGAACTTTGGTGCAATTCTGCTATGGTAGAAGAAGATGACGCATGGGTCGGCCTGATCATTTGAAGATTGAGTTCGGTAGCTGCGCTACCTTCTAGCTCAAGCACAACGCTCTGGTTGGGATTTTGCCGATATCCGCCATGGCGGGCTGAATAAGAGACTATATCAAGTTCGGTATCTGACTTTAAATCAAAACGGTGTCGGCGATCTTCGTCAAATGGCCCAGACTGCAAGCACGGGACCACATTTAAGATCTTGCCATTTGAGATTGATAAGTCAAAAGCCCAATCGGCTATTCGATCAAGCGCCAAGTCCCCCCAGGGACCCCAGCCCCATTCCAGACGTATTTGAAAAGGCTCGGCGACAGCTGTGTCGAGATCGATTTTGGTTTTCGGATAAACCCGATGAACTACCTCACCATCCTGGATAATCTCAACCACCTCCAACTCGTCGGGGCAACGAACATCATAAGAAGCTTCTACTTCGGATCCAGCTTTGATGGTGCTGCCCATCATGGCCCCATCAACACAAAAATCGATCAATATGCGATCGCCGGTTAACGCATAAGTATGGCGATTATTAATCGCCTGAATAATGGAGTTGCGATCCAACGCTTTACTATGAACTGCCAGCAGGCCTTCCCCATAGGCGCCTGGGAAACCACTGTGGCTGTCTGAAGACGCGACAAACCCAAATTTCAAGCCTCGTTCCAATGCGCATTTCACGGTCTGAGAAGATTCCCGTGGACCCATCGAATGATTGAAATAAGTGAAAGGCCCCCGATCATCTTCCGAGTTCCCATGTTCGGAAAATATTTCAACAACTGGTGTGCAGCACTCGTCAAACTCACTCCAGTTTACGCCTCGACTTCCTTGGGGATAAGCAAGATGATGAGGTATCATTAATGCATTTTTATCGATGCAAAATTCTCTCAATTTTCGAATGTGATTCGGATAAGAAATGGGCTGATTATCATCGGGAAACACAACACATTGATCACCAAATGAGCTCGAATGCCATTCAAATCCTAAAAAAGCGGAAAACTGATCATCTTGATTTGCATCGCCAATTAGTTTCTGAACATTCCCCCAGCCTTCTTTGAGTTTTTCAAATCCCTTGAGCCAATGCTGCTCACGCCCACCCTCCATGTTCTCCATATCGTGCCAGCTAGAATGTCCTGTGAAGGCGAAAAAGTCTAAATGAGTTTGCGCTATGTCAATGCTACGCTCTAACGAGCCGATGCCATAACCATAGGCATTGTGATTGTGAATATCACCAAACAAAACTTTTGTCTCACCCATCATTTTAAAAGAAAATCCATATTATCATTCGATTAGTTTGGTAAGTTTTCCTACTACTCTTCTTCTAGCAAGAGAGATTATAAATTCTTCTAGTAAGAGCGATTATAAATTAGTTTTTCGCCCTACTAATTTTACTTCCTTTTATTATTGATTGTCTATATACAATGTTTCAACCAACTAGTTATATAAATAAAGAAATAAAAAATCGGTGTCAATTGCATTGTTTGGCCTAAAAAATTTAATTATATGAGATCTAACAATCGAATTATTAGAGATGATGAAAATTCAAACCCTTAACAACTCAACCCATTCAGTAAATAGTGACGATGAATTACACGAATTCCAGCCCCGCCCAAGTCTGGTCTTGATTGATGACTTTGCCAAGGTCGAAGGAGATATTACGGTAACGCGCATCGAGGGGAAAATGGACTCCACGTTGGCGCGCCTAACTAAACCAGCCTCGCTAAGAAAAAACACAATGGTCGTCGCGCGATATAGTGAACGTGAATTAGCCACAACTCTCAATCAGTGGGCCGTATCACCCGATAACCGCTTCTTGCCGGCTTCCAAAAAATCCTTCGACCAACGGTAATAGAGGTTCTGGTTGATCCCCTCGCGGCGGCACAGTTCGGCTATGCTGTCTTCGCCCCGAAGACCTTCCAAAACAATCCTGATCTTTTCTTCGGCTGAGTACTGCCGCCGCGTGGCGCGGCGGATATCGCGGACTGCCTGCTCGGC
>CAJWAR010000075.1 GCA_913020445.1 uncultured Rhodospirillaceae bacterium | reverse complement strand
CGTCTCACTGTGATGATGTATGTCAGATTTCCACTTTCGCTTCGTAACGTCGAAGTCTAACTTCATGCGGACCAATCCCCAGCCATTGTCTCTATGCGGCCAATTTTTAAAGCTGTAATTTACCGGCTCTACTTACTTTGATATTACTACTATCACCCAACAGACCCCCGACAATAAATAGGGACAATATGAGCATACCTTCAAACGATGTAGATATTGAAAATCAACCGGATCAGCCCTGGACGATTGAAGCAGAAATGATCTCAAGTATTAGAGATGTCCCAATTGCTGAAGCCATTGACCTCGTAATTGTTCGTTATCTAAAATCTGGCGACACCCGGGCAATGGCATGGTGGTTTTACGAAGGACACTGCCCTGCCAGGATTACCCTCAACTATATTGCCTGCATGCTCCAACCGGGTTCCGGAGCATCCCCTGACAGCTTGCCTTTTGAGTTAATTACTAAATCTCGCAAACCAAAACGCGGTCGCCGTAAGAAGGGACCGGAACCTCTCCTGCGGGACTGGCTGATCTTTCGCAACGTATTCGACCGCATGAGCGAACTCGGACCAGGATCCTATGACTCTGCCATAAAGAACGTCGCCGAACTCGACGGGTTGGATGAGCATTCGGTAAAAAGAGCCTACGACACTCTCAAATCACGCATCCAAGAGAACGACCATTCCTAATTAATTCCTATTTTTTGCACCTGCCATTTTGCTGAATTCCTGCCGGGCGCCTGCTAGCTTCTTCTCCATTCAATGGAAGAGGACAGCAATTAATGCCTGGCGAGAAACATCAACAAAGCGAGATAACAGCACCAGGCGCCGACGCGCTTCATGATCTCGCTCGATTGCTGGCTCGCCATGCCGCAGCAGAGGTAATTTTGGTGACCAATGATGCCAAACCCTTGCGCCCCTCTTCCAATCAACTTGTTGAGGATAGAGCCATTGGCACCACCATTAGAAAACCTGCTGACGATTAAGGATGTCTCCGCCACTTGCGGCGTCTCAATAAAGACGGTGCGACGCTGGATAGAAGCATCAGATTTAGCCGCTGCAAGGCTCGGTAACCAGTGGAGAATCCGACCAAAAGACCTCCAACACTTCATTCAAGAACGCCTGAACTGGTGACCAGAGATGTCTAATTATGTCAATTGTTTTCAATGGGTTATCGGCGTATCGGGAGAACGGTGCGCTGGAATTGGTCACCGATTTATGTGCTACGGTATCCCGAATCGACACTGGTTTGCTCACGAGTATTCCCGTGTCCACTATTGACCAAGAAGGAGTTATCACGATGACTGAAACATCAATAATCGATCCATCCACACCTCGAACTTTTGCGGATGTTATTGAGCTTATCCAGAAGATGGATGACCTCTCCAAGTCTCGCCGCCGAGATCTCATCTCGGCCCTGCGATCCATGGCTAAGTTTTTTGATCTCCGCCCAGAAGAGGTGCCGGCAAATACTTACTGGCTCGGGCAACGTCTTCGCCAATTCCATCCCAAGCAGGCAGGTATCAGCGATAAGTATTTTGCTAATGTTAAAAGTGCTGTTTTAGCAGCTCTTAAACTTGCTGGCACCAACAACAAACAAACCGCCTGGCAACCGCCCATGAATGAGGCATTCAAGGGCCTTTATAATCGCGTCCCAGATCAGTCAGATGGATTTAAGCTGTCGCGCTTGTTCCGCTGGTGCAGCCATCAGAATTTATCACCTGATCAGCTTAACGACGCGGTCATTGAACGATTTGAAGCGATGACCCTTAATGAAACCTTCCATAAAAATCCTGCCAAGGTCGTCCGAAACGCAGTCTTAACCTGGAATAGAATGCGTGATTTAGTCGAAGGCTGGCCTGAGATCATCCTATACCGAGCCCCTTCACGCGTTCACTGGACATTTGCCCTGGATCTCTTCCCAGAGAGCTTCCAACGTGAGGTCAAAGCCTGGTGCGATCGCCTGGCCATGAGTGATATTTTTGATGAGGACGCACCAGTTCGAGCTAATCGTCCAACGACGATAGAACACCGACGGTTCCAGATCAGAATGATGGCCTCAGCCATTGTTCGCATGGGCACACCCATTGATGAGATCACGTCACTTTCCGATCTCGTCTCGATCGAAAACTTCCAATCAGGCATTCAGTTCATGATGAACCGGCGTGACGGCAAAATAACGGAGGCGATGTTTGGGCTCGCCACCGGTATCAAGTCTATCGCCAGGTATCATGTCAAAGTGGATGATGACCATTTGGAACGGCTAAAACGGCTCTGTTCTAAAATTGATCAGCAAGCTGATCGCAATCGCAAGAAAAATAAGGATCGATTGGCTCAGTTCGATGATCCTCGCAATCTATACCGGCTTATGGCTCTTCCAGCACGATTGATGAAAAAAGCCCAAAAGCCTGGGCCCAAGCCGCGCAGTTCGGCTCTATTGATCCAAAGTGCTGTGGTCATAGAGACCCTGCTCTTCTGCCCCATGCGGATCGGCAATTTGGCCAATCTGGATATTGATCAGCATCTCCGCTGGATTGGATCGGGGCGGAACCAGCGGTTGTTTATCACTATCCCGGGCGATCAGGTAAAAAACGATACGCCTCTTTATTACGAACTAACTGGCGCCTCGGCCGACATTATGCGCCACTACATTGATGAAGCGCGGCCCTGCTTGTCAGATACGCCCAGCACGGCCCTGTTTCCTAAATTGGATGGAACGCCTAAGAACCCAGCGGACCTATCCAATCAGATCAAACGCCAGATCCTGGCGGAGACCGGATTGACCGTGAATGCTCACCTGTTCAGAAGTCTGGCCAGCAAGATCCATAATCTTGTTAGCGCCGGTGATGCGGCTACCATCAGTCATGTTCTGGGCGACCGGATAGAGACCATCTTAAAATCATATGCCCAGTTTGAGCAAAAATCAGCGCTGGAGACCTATCAATTATCGGTCAACACGGTTCGTGGGCGTGGTCAGGAGGCGGTATGAATATTCAGCCTGACCCGATCCGACGCTGCTTGCCGCTAGATTTATGGCCCGAGGCGGACCAAGAGTTGTGGCGCAAAATAACCGTGCCCAGGCATGTCCTGGATGAGGATGGCGGCCGTAGTGCGACTTGGCGAGATCCAACCCGAGAGAAAAACCGTAAAGGCTACGGTCGCTGGCTTAGCTATCTGATTGCCCATCATGATCTTGATATATGTGATTTTCCCACTGATCGTATTACCCGAGAACGGGTCAAAGATTATGTCTTATTACTACAAGATCAGATATCTCCCTGGACCATTTGGAGCTATGCCCTTTGCCTGCACCAAGTTGCCCTGGCATTTGCACCAGAGCAAGATTGGTCATGGCTCCAAAAGATTACCACCAAACTCAAAATCCGCCGGGTCGCATCCAGAAACAAAATCACCCGGATGCGATCAGCAAGCGAGATTAGTTCCTGGGCTTATCAACAGCTGGATGATCTCAATGCCGATCCTGGCCGCCATCCATCGACAGTGATTAAATATCGAGATGCCCTACTCATTGCCATCTTGATCAATTGCCCCATGAGATTACGCAATCTAGCCATGATCCGGATCGGTAAACACCTACAATGGACCGGTGAAGTCTATCGCCTCGACTTCGATCCTGATGAGGTCAAAACCAATCGGTATTTATCGCTGCCGTTACCCAGCTTATTAAACGGCTACATAGATAACTGGATAAATGACTGGCGGTCTCATCTTCTCCGAGACCATACCCATGACGCCTTATGGATCGGCATCCGGGGTGCACCCATGCACGAAAGGGGCATATATTTACGGATTACCGCTACCACAGAAGCCGCCTTCGGCGTCGCCATCAATCCTCATCTTTTCCGCGACATCGCCGTGACCAGCATCGCCGATGAGATACCAAAGAATATCGGCATTACCGCCCCCCTGCTTGGCCACATTAATCCGAAGACCACTGAGGATCATTATATCCATGCCAACCAGCTTATTGCCGGTCGTCGATATGCAGACTCGGTCGCCACTTTAAGACAAACCCTCGCAGCTGAATATCAAGGGCCCTACAAGCAGGAAGGAGATGGATGATGCGTGCCGCAATCTACGCCAGATATAGCAGTGATAACCAGAGAGACGCTTCTATTGAGGATCAGGTGCGCCTTTGCACCAAAAAGATTGATGGTGAAGATTGGTCAATCATCGATACTTACGCTGATCGCGCCATCAGTGGCGCGACCACCCTCCGCCCCGGCTATCAACAATTGCTCATGGATGCCCGAGCCGGCAAGTTCGATGTCGCCATCGCTGAATCCCTCGACCGCTTCTCCCGGGATCAAGAGGATATTGCTGGCCTCTATAAGCAGCTTAATTTTGCCGGTGTTAAACTAATCACCCTCGCTGATGGTGAGATTAATGAACTTCATATCGGTCTCAAGGGCACCATGAATGCGCTCTACCTAAAAGACCTCGCTCAGAAAACCAAACGGGGATTAGAAGGCCGGGTGCGAAAAGGGTTTTCTGGCGGCGGCAATGCCTTCGGCTATGACGTCATTCATGAACTGGCCGTTGATGGAACACCTGTTCGGGGAAAGCGAAAAATAAACCGGGAAGAAGCTGGCATCGTCCAGCGTATATTCAAAGAATATTCTTTAGGCAAATCTCCCAAGACTATCGCCCATCGGCTCAATCAAGAAGGAGTACCCGGCCCTAAATCCAATGAATGGGGACCATCGACGATATACGGCAATTGGCGCCGAGGAACAGGCATTCTTAACAATGAACTTTATATTGGCAGGTTGGTCTGGAACCGACAGCAATTTATCAAGGACCCAAACTCCGGAAAACGGCAAGCCCGGCTTAATCCTGAAGAAGAATGGATTATCGAAGAAGTTCCTGCCCATCGCATTATCGATGATGCCCTTTGGGCCAAAGTCAAAACCCGTCAGGAGAAAACCCGCTCTCGCATTGTTCGGGAGCCAGGAAAGCTTCGATCAGAACTCGCCCGCCGACCCCGTTATCTACTCTCAGGATTACTCAAATGCGGTGTCTGTGGAGGTGGATACAGCATGAATGGCGCCAAACGATATGGCTGCTCCACAGCCATCAACAAGGGCACCTGTTCCAACAAATTGACTATCCGGAGAGATGAAGTTGAAGCCAAAGTCCTAGATGGTTTACGTCACCAACTCATGCATCCAGATCTAGTAAAAGAGTTTGTCAAAGAGTTCCACCGCGAAGTTAATCGTCTCGCTGCCAATCGCGATATAGATCAGGATCGTCACACTCTTGATCTGGCAAAAGTTGAGCGCGAATTAAAACTTATCATCACAGCCATCAAGGACGGTGTTCCTGCGCTCACTCTCAAAGATGAATTGGCATCACTGGAAAATAGGAAAGCAGAGTTGGAGCAGGAAATTGACCAAGCCCCATCGCCGATGCCACGTCTCCATCCTAATCTGTCTGAGCTCTACCGCCAGAAAATCGATAAGTTACACGAAACACTGAACCGAGATAATATTCAATCTGAAGCGTCCGAGGTCATTAGAGGTCTGATTGATGAAATTCGGTTGTTGCCCGACAACGGGAGCCTCAAAATTGAACTCTACGGCCACTTAGCGGGGATGTTGGCCCTGGCAAACAACAGCCCCACGTCCGAAAACGAGGGGCTGCAAGTAACAATGGTTGCGGGGGCTTGCAACCATCTTGATTTGCGAGAGGGCCGTTGTTCATAAACACCAACTTTCTAACCTACCGAGTTTTCACTCCTTGTGCGCTTAATCCAGTTCTGTTTTGAGTGTCTCAATGCTTCTGCCTAGAATCCCACCCCTAAACCCCAAACTCTAAATTCGCCTGACCGGTGCCGGAGCTGCCGAAATACTCACCTAACAATTCGGCTTTACCGGTGTAGTTGTCCCAGCCGAGCGCGCCTAACAGCATTGCTGTGTCGATCATCTGGCATTCGCCGGCGCAGCGGGCGGCATAGTCCGGCAGCATTTTGATAAACTCTTTGATTTGGCCGGTCTGCCAAAGCTCCAGCACGCGGATATCAACTTGCCGGTTAAACTCGGTGTTGGTTTCAAAGGCGCCGGCTTCGGATTGATCATTGGGGAAAAACTGGTGCGACAGGGAGCCGCTGGCGATCAGGCCAACTTTACGGTCACTTTTTTCAATCGCTTCCCGAACGGCTTCACCCATGCGGCGGCCCTCATCAATGCTGGCAAATTGATTGGCGGCGATCGGCAGAACCCGTGCATACGGGCCTTTATTCATGTGGCGCATCGGAATCAAGGTGCCGTATTCGACTTTTAGATTAGTTGTGTCATGAGCCATTGAGCGAAAGCCTGCGTCCCGCACCGTATCGGCCAGTAAATTGCCCAGCTCCTGATCGCCATCATAAGCATATTCCATATCTTCAAGGAAATGCGGCAGTTCATGGCTGGTAAATGTCGCGGCATGATGGCCAGCCGCATTGAGGTGGAAGCCCTGGTTGACGATCCAATGGGTGTCGATAACGGCAAAAGTTTCAACACCACTTGCCTTGGCGCGTTTGCCGAGTTCCACCAGCCCATTGATGGCATTGTCGCGAATGCCTTTGTGCTGTTCATACATTTCCGACATCCAAATGGATGGTACATGCGTGACTTTAGCAGTGAAGACGAGTTCGCCCATGGGGGTTCTCCTAAATTTCTATTTCAAAAACCGGCCGGCGTCGACAACGATACGGGCACCGGTCGAAGTTTTCAGGTGAGTCACGCAGGCCATAATGGCATCGGCAACATCTTCAGGTTCAACAACTGTTTGCAGCGGCGAGGTCTCGGCCTGTTTCTTCAGCTTATCGCGATCCCGTCCGGTGACAAAGTCCGTCGCGACAGCGCCCGGCGAGACACAATTGACGCGGATTTCCGGGCCTAATACACGGGCGAGCGAGAGGCTCATCGTATCAATCGCCGCCTTGCAGGCACAATAGGCGATGGAACTGCCAGAGCCTTTAAATCCGGAAACCGAGGATAAATTTACGATCACGCTGTCACCGCCGGCTTTTAACAGCGCGCGAAATTCCCGGATGACCGAAAACGGGCCGCGCACATTAGCGATCAGCATTTGATCCATAAATTCGTCATCTAAAGCATCAAGATCATCATGCGGGATTGGCTTGGTAAAGCCTGCGGAGTTCACCAATATGTCAAGCTTGCCATGGTTGGTTTCAGTGACTTCTGCCGCTTGTTTGACCGATGCGCCATCTTCGAGGGCAAGCTGTTGGATCGAGTGACCCTCACCCGGCAGATCAGCCATTATTGCTTTAGCGCGGTCCTCGCCCTTATTGTAGCCAATGATCACCTGGGCGCCGGCGTCAGCTAATTTGCGAACGGCGGCGGCGCCGATGCCATTGCTGCCACCGGTAACAAAAGCAATTTTTCCTGCAAGTTCATTGCTCATAAATCATATCCTTAACTATTTGCCGCGCTCTTCAATGTATTTGTGCACATTGTTTTTGTTAATTCTGAGCTCGCCATCAAACTCGTTCAGCTCAGCCGACATAGCAAGCGGGCCGTTCTCATGGAGGGGTTTTAGGTGATTATCCACGGTCGCAAAGATTTGGTTGAGCGCGCCTAATTTAGTCTCGTGATCCCGGCCCGGGCCAATTTTAAGCTCAACATGAACAAAGCCATTGTCAGGATGGCCGTCGCCAATTTTATAATTTTCGCGCTTAGCCGCCCGCACCCGCAAACCGCCAACCGGGAAAACGCCGGTTTCAATGGCGGTGCTGTGGACTTTCTCAATGAGGGTGTCCAGATCCATTTTGGTTTCAATATTACCGGAGTATTCGATAATGATATGCGGCATGTTCGGCCTCTCTTCCCTGCAGTCTCGACATTTAAATTGACATCGATTTTTTATTGTTTAACATGTTAACTAAATAACAAAATGAGTCAACAATAAGAATAATATCAGGAGGACACCCGTGTCATATGATCTTTCGAAATTAAAAGGCTCAATCCCGCCGTTGATTACGCCGTTCAAAAATGGCGAAGTTGATTATGACGCTTATGCCGGCTTGGTCGAGTTTCAAATTGATAAAGGTTCCCACGGAATTTTGGTCAACGGTACGACGTCGGAACCGTCGACGCTGACGACAGAAGAGCGCAACACAACGGTCGATGTGGCGATTAAAACCAATAATGGCCGCTTGCCGATTGTTGCAGCGACCGGCTCCCAGTCACTGGCGGAATCGAAAATTCTCACCCGCCATGCCGCCGATGCGGGCGCCGATGCTTTGTTGATTGTGACGCCTTATTACATCAGGCCGCCCCAGCGGGGTTTAATCGAATATTATCTCGCTGTCATGGAAGGGATCGATGTGCCGTGGATGATTTATCATATTCCCGGCCGCGCTGCCGTTTCGGTGACACTCGACACGGTGAAAGAACTTAAAGATCGCTCACCAAGCTTTGTCGGCATGAAACACGCGGTAAATGATCTGGCTTTCGTGTCAGAGTGTCTTGATGCGTTTCCCGACTATCTGGTGTTTGTCGGCTTGGAAGAACTAAGTTTCCCGGAAATGGCGATTGGCGCGGTTGGTTTGATGAACGCTGTCGGTAATCTCAGGCCTGATTTACTCGCCGATATCTGTCAGGCTGTTTGGGACAATGATCTCGCTAAGGGCAAGGAACTACATCAGCGTCTGCTCGAAATTAATCAAAGTGTGTTCTATGACACTAATCCAATCCCGATTAAATACATGATGAAGCGGCTTGGTATTATTCCTGAAAATCATCATCGCTTGCCGATGATGCCGGCGGAACCCGCCCTTGAAGAAAGGCTGGACGGCGTGCTTGAGCGCGCTGGCTTGCTTTAAAACGGGGGAAATGATCAATGAAAATCGCTAGTTTTGAAAAAGCTGGAAAAAGCAGTTACGGCGTCGTTGCCGATGACGGCATTATTGACATGGGTGCGCGCCTTGGTGGCGATTATCCGGCTCTGATTAATGTATTGCAGGCTGACGCCATCGAGAAAGTAAGCGCAGCGGCAGCGGACCAGTCACCTGATTTCAGCTTGGACGACGTCACCCTGCAAAGCCCGGTACCATTTCCTGAAAAAATTATCTGCATTGGCGTCAATTACGGCAATCGCAACGAAGAATACAAAGACGGCTCGGATGCGCCAAAAAACCCCAGTGTTTTTCTGCGTACACCGGGATCCTTCGTCGGCCACAATGAAGACATTCTGCGCCCGCCGGAATCGGATCAGTTAGACTACGAAGGTGAGATTGTCCTGGTTATCGGCAAGGCCGGACGCCGCATCGCCGAAGAAAATTATGCCGATCATATTGCGGGCCTGAGTATAATGAACGAGGGCACCATCCGCGATTGGGTGCGTCACGCTAAATTTAACGTTACCCAAGGCAAAAACTTTGCTTCCAGCGGCTCGATCGGGCCGTGGATGGTGACGGCGGACGAATTCGAAAATTATGATGAGCTGGCCGTGCAGACCCGGGTCAATGGCGAGGTGCGGCAAGATGACGTGATCGACAATATGATTTTTAAATTTCCTTTTCTGCTGCACTATCTATCGACATTCATGGAATTGAAACCGGGCGATTTGATCGCTACCGGCACGCCGGTGGGTGCAGGTGCGCGCTTTGATCCGCCAATTTGGCTAAAGCCGGGTGACGTGCTGGAAATTGAAGTGCCGGCGGTTGGTGTGCTGCGCAATACTTTTGCCGATGAGAGTTTAGTTTAATGGGCGATGCCAATGCTGTGAAAAAATGGAGCCAAGAAAGCTTGCGTGATTTTTCCCGCTCGCTGCCGATGGCGTTGCTACGCGCCCGAGAAGCGGCGATGGAGCGATTTCGCCCAAGTTTAAGAGCCCATGATTTGACTGATCAGCAATGGCGGGTATTGCGCGCACTTTATGATCATGGCCAAAAAGATTTGGGCGAATTGGCTGATATGTGCTGTCTCTTAAAACCGAGCATTACCCGTATCATCCGGTCAATGGAATCACGAGCTTTGCTGATAAAGCGGGCGGATGCGAATGATCAACGGCGGATGATCGTATCGATCACTGCTGAAGGACGCGAGCTGATCACCAAAATAGGCCCAATCTCTGAACAAATTTATGCGCAGATCGCCGAAGAATTTGGCGCTGAAGAGCTTGAAGACCTTTACCAGAAATTAGATACTCTGGTCGAAAAACTGGCAAAGTAATAAGCATGGCATCCACAACGGAACAAACTACCGGTGAGGCAATCGTCGCCTCGCTGCTGCGACACGGGGTCGATACGATTTTTGGCGTTCCCGGCGCGCAAACATACGACCTGTTTGAAGCGCTCTATCAGGCAGCTGATAAAATTAAGATGATAACCGTGCGCCATGAACAGGCGGCGGCCTATATGGCATTTGGTTATGCGCGGTCCACGGGCAAAGTCGGTGTTTTCACCGTCGTACCGGGTCCGGGCGTGCTCAACACCATGGCGGCCCTTTGCACAGCGCTTGGCTGTAATGTGCCGGTGGTGTGTTTAACCGGCCAAGTGCCCTCAGCTTTTCTAGGCAAAGGCCGCGGTCACCTGCATGAATTGCCGGATCAATTGGCGACCTTGCGTTCGATGCTCAAATGGGCGGAGCGGATCGAGACGCCGGAAGACACTCCGGACAAAGTCTTTGAGGCGTTTAAGCAAGCGCAAAGTGGGCGGCCCGGTCCGGTTTCGCTGGAAACTTCCTGGGACGTGTTGGGACAGCGAGGCGAGATTGTGCTGCCGGACGCGCCCTACGAATTGGTGAAGCCTTCAGTTAATGAAGCTGAGATAGCCGCTGCAGCCGATCTTATTGCCAAAGCCAAGCGGCCAATGATCTATGTCGGCAGTGGCGCGCTCGAGGCTGGTGCAGAAGTCAAAGAACTGGCTGAGCGCTTAGGTGCGCCGGTGTCGTCTTTCCGGGGCGGCCGCGGTGTTATGGATGAAGACCATCCGTTGACGTTCTCGCTGCCCTGCGCCTATGAAGTTTGGCCGGAGACTGATTTGCTGATCGGTATTGGCACCAGGCTTGAAGGTCCTTATATGCGTTGGGCCGGCATGCAATGGGTCGAAGGTCCGGGAAAATCTGAAGATAGTGAAGGCCCGACTCTCATCCGGATTGATATCGATCCGGTTGAGATGGAACGTTTTACACCGCATGCCGGTATCGTCGGTGACGCCAAACCGGCAACCCGTGCGTTAATTGAGGCGCTAACCGAACGCGGCACGAATTTCGAAGATCGCAGTGCCCAATTAGCTGACATAAAACAGGCGACGTGGCAGGCGATGCAGGAAATTCAACCGCAAATGTCTCATCTTGATGTCATCCGGGATGAATTGCCACGTAATGGCTTTTTTGTCGAGGAACTCACGCAAGCCGGCTTCACCTCGAATTATGGCTTTGCCGTCCATGAACCGCGTACCTATGTCACCTGCGGCTATCAGGGGACGCTCGGTTTTGGTTTTTCAACCGCGCTCGGCGTCAAAATCGCCAATCCTGATAAAGCTGTGGTCTCGATTACCGGCGATGGCGGATTTATGTTCGGTGTCCAGGAACTTGCAACCGCTGCTCAACATAACATCGGTTTGATCACCATTGTTTTCAACAACAGCGCCTTCGGTAACGTCAAACGCGACCAGCAAACCCGCTATGACAGCCACATTATTGGCTCTGAACTAAGCAATCCGGATTTCACTGCCCTGGCGGATAGTTTCGGCGTTGATTCTTATCAGGCGAATACACCGGATGAATTAAAAAAATCACTTAAGACGGCCATCGCCAAAGACGTTCCGGCACTGATCGAGGTCAAGACTGACCATGCGAGCGAAGTTTCGCCGTGGAAGTTTATTGTTCCCAGAAAATAAATATCAGTCGAGCAGGTCTTTTACCGCGCTGACGATTTTATCCTGATCCAGTGGTTTTGAAAGGATGGTATTTGCGCCCATGGATTTAGCGGCTTTTAAATAATTGGCACCCTTTTTTCCACCAGCAGAAATAGCCACAATACCCATATTTTTTTGGCTTTGGCGGATTTCCCGGATCAGCTGGATACCTTCGGTTCTGGGCATAATGATGTCGGTGATCACGACATCGAAGTCTTGGTCTTTCAATGAATTGAGCGCGATATCGCCATCAAGGGCGTGGGCGACGGTATGTCCTTCATTTTCAAGCCATAAGCCTACAATATCTAGAATTGCCTGATCGTCATCAACGATGAGAACATTTGCCATTAATTTCTTGTCCGTTAATATTTGGCGCGCTGTTTTTTTTATATTATTCGCCGTCAAATTATATATAGGGATAACCCTTAATAGTTTTAAGGCCTAAATAATAAAATTCTCATATTTTTTTTATTTAACCTAAAACTTCCTTTAATTCTCTTAGAAATGCGTCGGTATCTTCAGGTATGCCCATCGACACACGTATGTAATTGATAAAATTATCGCCGCCGACAGTTGATATTCGAATGCCACGTTCGCGCATCGCTTTAACGACTTCCATTCCCGGACGGCCAATATCACAAGAAACAAAATTGGTGACCGATTTCATCGGCTCATATCCTAGTTCTCGTAGCCCTTCGACTATCCGGTCGCGCTCTTCTGCATTTTTATCGAGAATAAACTGGGTGTACTCAGCGTCTTTCAACGCTGCAACGGCAGCGGCTTCGGCGAACCCATTAAGATTAAAGGTACTGGAGACCATGCGGATGGCATCAACCGTTTCCGGCGATGAGCAGATCGCATAACCCAAACGCACGCCGGCCATTGCGTATGCTTTGGAAAATGTTCGGGTGATGGCCCAAGGGCCCTTGCGGTCGCGCATAATCTCTAGTGCATCTGGCCCCCCGGCGTGAACAGCGAATTCGTGATAGGCTTCGTCCATAAACAGCAAGACGTTCTCGGGTGTGTTTTCACTAACATGACGAATTTCTTCTTCACTAAGCATCATGCCGGTTGGATTGTTTGGCGTGATGCAAACCAGTAAACGGGTGTCGTTACCGATCGCTCCGGTGAGCGCTTCAACGTCGATGCCGCCATCGGCTTTGTTTGGCACCCAACTGACTTCGGCATCGACGATTTTGTAAACTCCATGGAATCGCTTCCAAACGAGTTCCGGCGTCACTAGATTTTGTCCCGGCGCCACTGATATTTCGGCAATGCTGGTCAGCAATTGGGTGCTACCGCCACCCCAGGTAATGGTATTTTCTGGCACGCCAATGCGCTCAGCCATTATCGGTGTGAGTTCGGGACAAGTGCCGTCGGGATAACGGTTCAACGTATCCGCTACGCCACTCATCGCTTCGATAACCTTCGGCGAAGGAGAATAGGGGCATTCGTTCAAATCCATGCGATGAATTTTTTTACCGATTTCGTGATCGAGTATTTTGGTCGGATTCCAAAATGGGATGTTTTGGAATATTGGCCTGATATGGTTGGGCTGATTTACTTCTTTGTCCATAATAGTATCCGTAATTTGTCTTAAAGGTGATGCAAAACCTGGCCGATAAAGTTCTGGGCGCGCTCCGATGCCGGGTTATCAAAAAACGCGTCGGGGGTGTTTTCCTCTATTATTTGCCCTTCGTCCATAAAAATAACACGATCGGCGACGGTTCGGGCGAATCCCATCTCATGGGTGACGACCAGCATGGTCATGCCTTCCTGGGCAAGATCGACCATCACATCCAGGACTTCTTTGACCATTTCGGGATCAAGCGCCGAAGTGACCTCGTCAAACAGCATGATTTTTGGCTTCATACAAAGAGACCGGGCAATAGCCACGCGCTGTTGCTGACCGCCTGATAATTGCCCCGGATACTTTTCGGCTTGATCAGCAATCATGACCCGCTCCAAATAGGTCATGGCGACTTCTTCGGCCTCGGCTTTCGGCAGGCGTCGCACCAAATGTTGACCAATGACCAGATTGTCCAGCACCGTCATATGCGGAAACAAATTGAAGGACTGAAAGACCATACCGACTTCTGAACGGATGTGATCAATGTGCTTAAGATCGTCAGTAATCTCAACGCCATCGACGATGATCGTGCCTTGCTGGTGTTCCTCGAGGCGGTTAATGCAGCGGATCAATGTTGATTTGCCGGAACCGGACGGCCCACAAATAACGATCCTCTCACCCTTGGCAACGTTAAGATCAATATCACGGAGGACATGAAAGTCACCGAACCACTTGTTCACTTTATCGAATAGAATGACAGGGGCTTCTGACATACGGGATTCCTAATCTAATTATTGTTCGACATTGCTGCGGTTTTCCAACCGCAGAGAATATTTCGACATGCCGAACGTAAATGAAAAATAAATGAGGGCTGCGAAGACATAGGCAGAACTGAAAATATGCGGCGGGCCCAACCATTTCGGATCTTCAAGCGATAATTGGATAATGCCAAGAAAATCAGTGAAGCCAATCAGCAGCACAATTGTGGTTTCTTTGAAAATACTGATGCAGGTATTAACCAGAGCAGGCACTGAATTTCGAATTGCCTGAGGTAAAATGATATAGCCCATCA
>CAJWAR010000074.1 GCA_913020445.1 uncultured Rhodospirillaceae bacterium | reverse complement strand
GCGTTCGGCGATGCTGGTTTCGGCATATTGCAGGGTTAGCGGATAGGTCCAGCGCGGGCCGATGAAATTCACGTGGCCTAAAAAATCACCAAAGCGTTTTTGAAACTCCTCGGCAAATTCCTTTTCGGGCAAGGCCATGATGCTTTCAACCAGCTCATCCTTTTCGGTCCAGACAATGGAAGAGCGATTGTTCTGCCCGGCCTCTCCAGCCACATTGTTTTTTAGCGGCAATATCGCAAACGGTCCCGCCGGCAGAAAATGCTCGTGAGCGACATTGTGATGGGGGATTTCATGATCGACCGTCAGCACAATCCCGGTCTGATGATATGACCATTTAGTCAGTTTGATGCCGGCCTCTTGGCGAATTTGCGATTGCCTGCCATCGGCACCGACCAGCAATCCGGCTTTGATGAGGCGGCCATCAGATAATTCTGCCCGCACACCTTCCGGCCCGTTGCTGACACTTTTAAGCTCAGCCGGCGCGATATAAGTCGCCCCATTAGATTCCGTGGCCAGTTCTTGGAGCCGGGCAAAGACAGCTTGGCGAAAATGCCGGTTCTCAACCATATAGCCAAACGCATCCTCACCGATATCTTCATGATCGTAATGAAGAAACAAGCGCGAATCGCCATCGGCGACGCGGATATCCAATATCGGCGCAAAATTTGCCCTCAAATACCGCCACATACCAATTTGGTCGAGCATTTTTTTCGGCGCCTCCGCAATCGCCGAAGCACGGCCATCAAATTCATCTGCGGTTTGGGCAGACTGATCGACGCGATCAAGCACCACAATATTGAAACCGGCGCCGGCCAGCGCACAAGCAAGGCTGCACCCCGCCATACCGCCACCGACGATCAGGACGTCCGCCAAAAGGTCAAATGAAGGCTTATTTTCTGCTGTTTTTACCATCAGCAAGAACTGCGCTCCCAAACACCAATTGTCCAGACTCGATTATGCTTAAATAATGATCATTTATTAATAATAGCGCTATTTTGGCTATTTATTAGGCATTTAAATTCATGCGAGCTGCCCGATAAATCACCTAACCCATTATATCTAAACAATTTTATGAGTCTGGCACGGTTCTTGGAATGTAAATACCATCGAGCCAAAGACAAGCTTAGTCCTCGGGAGCATACGTGAGGGGGGTAAATGTCGTGGCAATTGAGTGAACGCTTAATAGAAAGGAGTCGCGAGATGAAACTCATCACAGCGATTGTAAAACCAGCCAAGCTGGAAGATGTCAGAGCCGCTTTGGTGGATGTTGGCATTCAGGGTTTGACGTCGAGCGAAGTATCAGGCTTTGGCCGTCAAAAAGGGCATACTGAAATTTACCGTGGCGCGGAATATGCCATCAGTTTTGTGCCGAAAACAAAAATCGAAGTCGCAGTATCCGACGGTCAAGTCGATGCCGTGATTGAAGCCATCTCTGGAGCTGCCGGTACCGGCAATATCGGCGATGGCAAAATTTTCGTTTTAGATCTGGGTCAGGCCGTCCGAATTCGCACCGGCGAAACCGGCGACGAAGCCCTTTAATTGATCTCAGGAGTAATATTATGACTAAGATATTTAAACTGACATCTCTGCTGGCGATTGTTGCGGCCGGGATTGTCTTCATGGTTGACCCTGCACTGGCAGCAGAAAAACCCAAACTTGATACCGGCGATACTGCCTGGATGCTGACGTCAACGGCGATCGTCCTCTTGATGACGATTCCTGGCATCGCGCTGTTTTATGGCGGCATGACGCGCAAGAAAAACGTGCTCGCGACATTAATGCAAAGCTTTGCCATTACCTGCCTGGTCTCAGTGATCTGGATGGTAATCGGTTATACCCTTGCGTTCTCCAAAGGTGGAAATTCATATGTCGGCAATTTTGACCTTGCCTTTTTGGAGCATTTGACGGTCGGCGCCATTAACGGCACAATCCCGGATTCTTTATTTGTCGTTTTCCAAATGACGTTTGCCATCATTACCGCCGCCTTGATCACCGGCGCCGTTGCCGAGCGGATGAAGTTCTCAGCCCTGTTGTGGTTTATCGGTGTTTGGACAATTGTTGTTTATTCGCCCATTACTTTCTGGGTTTGGGGCGGCGGCTTCCTCGGTGATGCTGGCGTGCTTGATTTCGCTGGCGGCACTGTTGTCCATATTAACTCAGGCGTGGCAGCCCTCGTTGCCTGTATCATGTTAGGTAAACGTAAAGGCTACGGCGTTGAAAACCTGGCTCCGCATAACCTCGTTCTCACCGTCATCGGTGGCGCGCTGTTGTGGGTTGGCTGGTTTGGTTTCAACGGCGGCTCGGCCTTGGGTGCCAATGGTGGCGCAGCCATGGCAATGACGGTTACGCAAATTGCGGCAGCGGCAGCGGGTCTTGCCTGGATGTTCGCTGAATGGGTTTCGCAGAAAAAGCCAACCGTGCTTGGTATCGTTTCTGGTGCCGTCGCCGGTTTGGTGGCGATTACCCCGGCATCGGGCTTTGTCGGTCCGAAAGGGGCCTTGGCGATCGGTATTCTTGCTGGTCTAGTCTGCTTCTGGGGCGCCACCTCGCTTAAACACAAACTCGGCTATGACGATTCACTTGATGTCTTCGCCGTGCATGGTCTCGGCGGTATCACCGGCGCGATCTTGACGGGTGTCTTTGCCGTCGAAGCGATTGGCGGCACCGCCGGCGCGCTCGAAGGTAACGTTGCCCAGATCACCACGCAGCTTTACGGCATTGCCGCAACCATTGTCTGGAGTGCGGTCGCCTCGGCGGTCATCCTCTTCGTGGTTGATAAAACAATCGGTCTCCGCGTTGATAGTGACGCCGAAGCCGAAGGCCTGGATCTCAGCCAACATGGTGAAATGATCCATTAACCGGAACACTCTCCAAGCTTAAGACGCCCATCCCCAACCTACTTGCGGGGATGGGCTCTTAAGTTTTCAAGTTTGGCGCCAAAATTTGCGACTGAACGGGGTTGTCCTCCTTTGTTCTTTCGCTCATCCGGACCGTCTTACGCATGCCACGCCGTAAGACGGTCCATCTTTTTTTGACTAAAAAATAGTCAAAGTAATGTTATTGCTAAAAAAATAGTCAAATATCTTTGGTATTTGTTGCCGAATCAATCAGCGATTCATCACTCATCCTGTTGAAAATAAATAGTTATTTGACGAATTAAGTAAACCGGCACGGTTCTTGATACTTAATTCTGGCGTGGCGCACATAATTTAGGGGGAATTCGATTAGTTCGAGTTCGAAGGCTACGTTGACTATGTGCAATAGGAGGACGATTAGATGCGCAAACTTGCGATCAGTTCAGTGACGATTTTTCTTATCAGTTTAATATCTTTAATGCCAAGCGAAGCTTTCGCCGCCGATAAACTCAGCGGCGGTGATACGGCTTGGATTATTACGGCAACGGCTTTGGTGTTATTTATGACCATGCCGGGTCTGGCTTTATTTTATGGCGGCTTGGTACGCTCGAAAAACGTGCTTTCCGTGTTGATGCAATGTTTCACAATTTGCTGCATGGCCTCCATCGTCTGGCTGGTCGTCGGCTACAGTATCGCTTTTGGCGGTGGTAATGCTTGGTGGGGTGGCCTGTCGAAGGCTTTCCTGGCGGGTGTGACGACAGAGACGCTTTCCGGCAGCATTCCGGAAGACGTCTTTTTCATGTTCCAGATGACCTTTGCCATTATAACACCGGCTCTGGTCGTCGGTGCCTATGTCGAGCGCATTAAATTCGGCGCCGTTATCCTGTTTAGCGCCCTGTGGCTGATCTTTGTCTATGCGCCCTCCACCCATTGGATTTGGGGCGGTGGCTTACTGGCTGATCTTGGTTGGGCCAGTGACGCCCTTAAAGGTTATGCAACGATGGATTTCGCCGGCGGTCTGGTGGTCCACACCAATGCCGCGGTAGCTGCTATAATCATCGCCAAAGTTCTTGGCGCCCGCCGCGGCTTTCCCAATGATTTACGGCCACCACATAATCCCGGTCTGGTGATGATTGGTGCGGCGATGCTGTGGGTTGGCTGGTACGGCTTTAATGCGGGCTCTGCTCTGGCGGCTGACGGCAGTGCCGGTATGGCCATGACAGTGACGCATATTTCTGCCTCTGCTGCTTGCCTCACCTGGATTTTGATCGAATATATTAAATTCGGTAAACCCAGCCTGGTTGGTATTGCCACCGGTGCGATTGCCGGCTTGGCCACGATCACGCCCGGCTCCGGCTTTGTCGGTCCGGTCGGTGCTTTGGTTTATGGTGTCGCTTCCGGTGCCATCTGTTTCTATATGATCAATGTCGTGAAGTCGAAATGGAACATTGATGATTCTCTCGATGTCTTTGCCGTTCACGGTGTTGGTGGCATTTTGGGTATCTTGCTGACCGCCTTCTTCGCCGATGTCAGTCTGGGCGGTAATGGCTTGCCGGAAGGCGTCACCATGGGAACAGCTTTCCTTGGCCAATTGATTGCGGTTATTGTGACAGTCGTTTGGGCTGGTGTTGCCAGTTTCATTCTTCTTAAAATAACCCAGGCTGTGATTGGCTTGCGGGTTAGCGCCGATGATGAAACCGAAGGGCTGGATATTACGTCGCATGGCGAACGTAGTTATGACTTGTAAGATTAATAAAAAGGAGCGGCGCTCATGAAATATATAGTAGCAATCATCAAACCGTCTAAATTGGATGCGGTACGAGAAGCGCTTATGGAAGTCGGTGTCCAAGGCCTGACCACCAGCGAAGTATCGGGCTTTGGCCGTCAAAAAGGTCATACCGAGATTTATCGCGGGGCCGAATATGCCATCAGCTTTGTACCCAAAACCAAAATCGAGATCGCTGTCTCGGATGATATGGCCGACCGGGTGATCGAAACCGTTCGCAATGAAGCCGGATCTGAAAATATCGGTGATGGTAAAATCTTCGTCTACGAACTGACCGATGCAATCCGGATTAGAACCGGCGAGCGCGGCGACGAAGCGCTTTAAAATAATATATCTTTTCTCTGACTTGTGAGAGCAGGCAGAGAGAGCTAAAACTATCTGAGCTTTAAAGCCCCGCTTTAAGCGGGGCTTCTTTTTTAAGAGTTTAGTTTAACGATGTACAATACTAATCTTGATAAATTAACGGATTATCCCTTTGATCGCCTACGCGCCCTGTTAGATGGCGTCGATGCACCGGCCGACAAAGAACCGATGATTATGTCCTTAGGCGAGCCGCAACACCCCTCACCAACATTGCTTATGGAAACGATTAATAATTACGCTGATCAATGGGCAAAATATCCGCCGATTGCCGGCACGCCTGATCTATTGGACGCCATCCGTGACTGGTTAAACGCGCGCTACAATTTGTCCGCCGGTATGGTTGAGGCGAGCAAAAATATTTGTGTTGTTTCCGGCACCAGAGAGGCATTGTATATGGCGGGCGATATTGCCATCCCGCCGCAAAAGAACGGTGGCGAGCCGGTGGTGCTGATCCCCAACCCGTTTTACCAGGTCTATATTGGCGCCGCGATGATGAGCCGGGCGGAGCCGGTATATATGTCGGCAACACCGGAAAATAATTTTTTACCGGATTTCGCGGCGCTTGATGAGGCGACTTTAGAGCGCACAGCATTGGCTTTTCTCTGCTCGCCGTCAAATCCGCAAGGCGCTGTCGCTGATCTCGATTATTTAAAAAAGGCCATCACCCTCGCCCGCAAATATGATTTTGTCTTGGCGATCGATGAATGTTACGCCGAGATTTATGATCAGATGCCACCGCCGGGTGGACTCGAAGCCTGCCAGGAACTGGGTGGCGACCAAAAAAATAATATGGAAAATGTTTTGGTTTTTCATTCTTTGTCCAAGCGCTCTAATGCGCCGGGTCTCCGTTCGGGCTTTGTGGCCGGTGATCCGGATTTAATCAAAAAATTTAAAACCTTGCGCAATTACGGCGGTGCTACTTTACCGATTCCAATTTTGGCGGCTTCGGCGGCACTTTGGCGCGACGATGATCACGTTCAGGAAAATCAAAAACTGTACCGCCAAAAATTTGACCGGGCCGATCAAATTCTCGGCGATCAATTTGGCCATTACCGGCCTGAAGGCGGATTTTATTTATGGCTCGATGTCAGTGATGGCGAAACCACCGCCCGCCGACTCTGGGCGGAAGCTGGCGTCAGAGTGATACCCGGTGGCTATCTTGCGAGGCCGGACGCAATCGGCTTCAATCCCGGCACGCCGTATATTCGAATTGCCTTGGTTCAGAAAATTGAATTTATTTCGGAAGCTTTGGGCCGGGTTGTCGAGACGCTTAAATAATCAGCGCTGGCGACTTTCGAGTATCGCCTAACACTCGCGCCAAAATATTAAGACTAGCTTCTACTAAAAACCCTTACCCAAAGAACAAAAAGAGATTATTTTCAAGGGTTTGGCGCGCGTTATCCAACCATTGTTAACGAAGTGTAAAGGAACTCGACCTAGAGTTGACGAATGGCACGCTCAGCTCTTAGTTCACCTCACGCACCCGTAATTCCAGTTTGGCTTACAGCGCTTTTCCCGCAAAGCTTTATTGAGATCGCCCGGCGCCGCATTGTCGAGTTTTTAGGGATCGGCCTGATTGTCTTAGCGCTGGCGCTGATTATTGCGCTATTAAGCTATCATCATGCTGACCCTTCTTTTAACAGCGCTGCCGATGGTCCGGTCAAAAACGTGATGGGTCTTGCTGGTGCCTATACGTCCGATATTATGTTACAAATTTTTGGCGCCTCAGCGTTTTTGCCGAGCCTGGTATTCGCCGCCTGGGGCTGGCGCTTGTTTAGTAAAAAAGGGGTGCGGTTTGTTTGGCTACGCTTGTTGACCATGATCGCCGGTGTAGTTGTGACGTCGCTCGCTTTATCACTGATTTCAGTGCCTGAGGCCTGGCCGTTCCGGACCGGTATTGGCGGCGTAGCCGGCTACGCCCTACTCAGCCAAGCAACTGCTCTGCTTGCTCCACTCAAATTCGCTTATAGCGATGTTGGTGTGGCGCTCTTAAGCGGTTTGATCGGAGTTGTAATTTTAATCTATTCAGGTGGCCTGGATCGGTCCGAATGGATCGCCATTGGCCGGGGCGCGGTGCAGTCCGTTGTCTCAGTTTGGCACGGCGTCAGTTTTCTCGGCCACCAAGCCCAAACTTTAAAAGAACGAATCGAACCAACCTTCGGCGCTAAACCAGAAAATAGTGAAGCAGAGCCAATCGATGAAGTTAACCAAACGGCTGATGAAGAAGTCGAGGCGCCATTGATGCGCTCAAGCGAGCTTATTTCTAAGGCGAGAAAAAAGTCCTCGGCAGTCGTCACTGAAAAAACTAAAAAAGCGCCAGCCGGTAAACGCGCCAAAGATGCTGGACAAGGTAATCTGCGGTTATCGGTTTCAAACACTTATCAGTTGCCGCCGCTTGATATTTTAGTAGCGCCGCCGGCGGCAACCAAGATCGAAAAGGCTGATAAGGATGCCTTAGCGCAAAATGCCGAGATGCTGGAATCAGTGCTACAGGATTTCGGTGTCAATGGTGAAATCGTTAAAGTGCACCCAGGTCCGGTGGTTACGCTCTATGAATTGGACCCGGTTCCCGGCACTAAAACCTCACGGGTCGTTGGCCTTTCCGATGACATTGCCCGTTCGATGAGCGCATTATCAGTCCGTATTGCCGTGGTGCCTGGCCGCAGCGTTATTGGTATTGAGCTACCCAACGCCAAGCGGGACATGGTATTCTTCCGGGAACTCCTGGCCTCGGCAGCTTATGAAAAAACCACCGGCAGCCTGCCTTTAGTGTTGGGGAAAGATATTGGCGGCTCACCGAAAGTTGTTGATCTCGCCCAGATGCCGCATCTATTGATTGCTGGTACCACTGGCTCCGGTAAATCTGTTGCCATTAATACCATGATTTGCTCGCTGTTATACCGGCTTAATCCGGATGAATGTAAGTTCATCATGGTTGATCCAAAAATGCTCGAGCTGTCGATCTATGACGGTATCCCCAATTTATTAGCGCCGGTTGTGACCGATCCTTCCAAGGCGATCGTTGCTTTAAAATGGGCAGTGCGCGAAATGGAAGATCGCTACCGTTTGATATCGCAGATGGGGGTTCGCAACATTACCGGCTATAACTCACGGCTTGCCGAAGCACGCAAGAAAGGCGAGGAGATCACCCGGCGCGTCCAAACCGGCTTTGATGAGGAAGGCAAACCGGTTTATGAGGATCAACCGCTCAACACCGACCCCCTACCGCTTATCGTGGTAGTGGTCGACGAAATGGCCGATCTAATGATGGTCGCCGGTAAAGACATTGAAGCCGCCATCCAGCGTTTGTCGCAAATGGCGCGCGCTGCCGGAATTTATCTGATCATGGCAACCCAACGACCATCAGTCGACGTTATCACCGGCACGATTAAGGCAAACTTCCCCACCCGGATCAGTTTCCAGGTAACCTCAAAAATCGACAGCCGGACAATCTTGGGTGAACAGGGTGCCGAGCAACTGCTTGGCCAGGGCGATATGCTTTATATGGTGGGCGGTGGTCAGATTAGCCGTATCCACGGTCCTTTCATCAGCGATAGCGAAGTTGAGCACATCGTTAATTTCTTAAAAGCCCAGGGTGAACCCGTTTATGTTGATGCAGTCACCGAAGACGATGGTGGCGGCTTTGATATTCCAGGTGCTGCCACTAGCAATGATGGCGGTGATGAGCTTTACGATGAGGCAGTTGCCATCATTGCCCGTGAAGGTAAGGCATCAACCAGCTTCATTCAGCGTCATCTGCAAATTGGCTATAACAGGGCGGCGCGTATCATTGAACGCATGGAAGCTAAAGGCGTCGTCAGCAAAGCTGATCGGGTGGGCCGCCGCGAAGTGCTTGTCGACACTCACTAATCAAATAATTTTACCTCTCAGCCCAAAATTTTCCTCTGGTCCTGCCATAGATTACTTGTTACATCACTTGAGTGATGCAGCTCCCAATTTAGGTGTTTCGTTATATTCTCGATGATATCTATTAGAAACCTACTTTTAGCTGGAATTCTATCGCTGTTTGCCCAGGCGGCGACAATATCCGCTGTCAAAGCAGCTGAAGCAATTGCGGCCAAGCTCAGCGCTGAAAATCAACAGAATTTAAAGCGCATAGAGACCTTTCTCAATGGTATGGAAACCGCGCGCGCGGGATTTCTCCAAGTGTCTTCAAACGGTGTTGTAGCGACCGGTAAGCTACTGTTATCCCGGCCTGGAAAAATGCGCTTCGAATATGATCCACCGGCGCCGATCATGATGATCGCTGATGGTACATTCCTAATTTATATTGATAAAGAGCTCAAACATGTCATCCATTCATGGCTCAGTACCTCACTAATCGGTTTTTTGGTCGAAGAAGACATCAAACTCAATGGTGACGTTACAGTAACGAAATTTGAAAAAGGGTCAAATATACTGTATGTAACGCTGGCGCGAACCAAAGACCCAGAGCAGGGTTCAATCACTATGATTTTCTCTGATCAGCCACTGGCTTTGAGACAATGGATCATTACAGACCAGCAAGGAATTAGAACCACCGTAACCCTCAGTAATTTGGAAAGTGGTATAAAAATTGACCCAAAACTTTTTACTTTTGACCGCCCGCCAGAAGAGCAGTAACCCTGTCAATCCTCTATTTTTCATGAGTTATGCAAAAAACACGCGTCACCTATGCGTGATACGCATTGAATATGAATGGATTGATTCTGCAATAGAGTCGATAGGCGAGATAGGCCCCCCTGGTTGTCCCGCTCTCCAAATAGTTAAGCGCCCGGCCCACCCCCCTGTGTCGGGCGTTTTTTTATTCGGGTTTTGCGATAACCCGTTTTATGTCGCATTTACGTAAATCAAAAATAAACTTCGGGGACAGCATGAAAATAACTACGTGGAATATCAACAGCGTCCGCCTGCGCCTGCCGCTGATTAAGCGCCTCGCCGAAGAAACAGCACCAGACATAATCTGCCTCCAGGAAATTAAAGTGATTACGGATTTATTCCCGGGTGAGGACATTACCGCGCTCGGCTAAATACAAAATAGGTTACCAGAATGTACGGCACCAGACGGATGTTATTACTGATCGTAAACGCCTCGGGCGAGACGGCATAGAGGGTTGAAAATATCGAAACGATACCGAGTTGAATCGAGCCAATAATCTTTTCGCTATCTTGCTGCTGTTGCCTGATGTTAACGCGAATGCGGTCCGGCAAAACGGAGGTGTCTGCGTGTTCCGCATTGCCCCACAAAATCCGGCATCACCTCGTGTTCAGACCGTTATGGTAAATATTCAAAGAACGAGACGATAACCGTTTGGTTCTGTCACCAAAAGCTCGGCATTGGAAGGATCGCGTTCTATCTTTTGGCGCAGGCGATAGACATGGGTTTCCAGTGTATGGGTCGTCACTCCAGCATTATAGTCCCAGACTTCGCCAAGCAAAACGTCTCGGCCAACCACCTGCTCACCTGCAAGATAAAGAAACTTAACAATAGCGGTTTCTTTATCAGTAAGGCGCACCTTTTTCTCGGTTTCATTATTAAGCATCAGTTTGGCTGCGGGGCGAAAACTATAGGGACCGATTTGGAAGACCGCATATTCACTTTGCTCATGTTCTCTCACATGGGCTCGCAAACGCGCCATCAAAACACCAATCCGAAACGGTTTGGTAACATAATCATTAGCGCCGGCATCAAGCCCAAGGATCGTATCGGCATCGGTGCCGGTGCCGGTAAGCATAATGATTGGTGATTTGACCCCATTGCGCCGCATCACCCGGCATGCTTCGCGACCATCCATATCGGGCAAGCCCACATCCAGTAGAATCATATCGTAATATTGGTTTTTAGTCTTCTCAATGGCCTCTGCGCCATTTTCAACACCATCGGTGATATATTCTTTATGAATTTCAAGCTGCTCTGCCAACATTTGACGAAGATCTTCATCATCATCAACAACGAGGACTCTTCTTCCTACGTTCATGTTATGTATCCTATTTTGAGAGCTAAACTATCAATTTTTAGCCATAATCAAGAATTCACTACTTTTACCGGATAAAAATTACCGGTAGGAAGGAGCAAATTAAAAGTCACCTAAAAAAGACATTGAAAACATTACATAATATCTATGTATTCTTTGGCATCTATTTTGCAATCCCTAATCTATAAAAATCGATAAAATAAAATTGAACGGGATAAAAATAATAGTACAAGCTGGCAGCGCAATGGTGTAAATGGCGTTATTTGCGCCAGAAAAAGACTAATCAGCCAACTCTGTTGCCTTAAATAAGGATTCTATATCCAAAAAAGTGCGGAATTTCAAGTATTTGGCCAAGATGGTCTGACATTGTTGTGAGTTTTGATTACACCAAGCCGGTCTAGATGAAACCGTGGAACGTGCGAAGGCTCTAAACGCCGAAAAGCAAGTCACCTATATCAAGGACACTACTGCGCCAGAAATTCCAAACAATCAGGCGCGAATCCAAGTGCAAAAGAGTCCGCTAATGACTGCGACCTCAACCGGTCAACGCAACACATTCATTAGGCCCCTTTTTTAAAATCAATTGTTCCAAAGCATCTGGATTTGGCTCAAAATCGGTGACATGCGCCAACTTTGCGTTCAATAGGGATTTATATGGTAGATCACCGTCAATCGGATTTGCTCCAATATCGACGATATTAATCTTTGATTTAAATCGGAGAATATCTGATACGCTAATCAGATTCATTGTTACAAAGTAAGACCGGAACTTGAATTATTGTTGCATAAATTTAACCAAAAAATAGTTTTTCAACAGCCTCAGCCAGAAGCGGATACTTGTCGTTTATTTGAGATTAGGTAACCTGTCAGATTCTTCTTTTTTCTAAGATTATTCACGATACAAATAATGTAATTTTATTAAATTTGAGAATGAATGTGTTATATAAACTTAATGGAACAGAAACTCGCGTCCCTAGGTTGAGACCGCTTATCAGAAAATAACTGCAGCTATAATAACTGGTTGATTAATTCAATGGTGGGTGGGATAAACCGCCTGGATAAATTGGGGCCTGGGCATAGCTTGGACGGATTAGCCCCCAATACTCAAAAATCGGTAGCCGCTGTTTATTAAATAATAACGCGATATACTTTTGAGATGAGCAAGAAAAATATCATTCGTGTTTCTTCTTCCGGAAATTTGTTGTGGCAGGGCAATAGTTATCGCTGTGCACTGGGTAAAATGGGTGTATCGGCACACAAACGGGAAGGGGATGGCGCAACGCCGGTGGGAATTTTTCCACTGCGCGAAGTGTTTTACCGGTCTGACCGCCTAACGCCGCCGCCAACCAAACTCCTGGTATCAGAATTAAGGCAAGAAGATGGCTGGTGTGATGATCCGGATCATCCCAATTACAATAAGAAAGTTGTGCTTCCCCATACCGGCCGATGTGAAGAGCTTTGGCGGGATGAGGCGATTTATGACGTGATTGTCGTTATTGGTTATAACGACGATCCGCCAATTCCAAATAAGGGAAGCGCAATATTTTTGCATATTGCGCGTGAAGACTATGAACCAACCGAAGGTTGTGTTGCGTTAAAACGCAAGGGTTTGTTGGAAATTATTAGTGAATTACCGCCTGACAGCCAAATCGAAATTTCAGAGCATTGATTTCCAGTGTTTAATCAAAGGTTTCAAAATTTTCAATCCGTACATTGTAAGCAATGGTGATACGTTCGCTACTGCCCTGATACGGATTAACCATATGCCGGAGCCATGCCGGAAAACAATAAATACGTCCAGCTTCGGGTGGAAACGTCAGCCGCTGACCAAACGGATTTCCGGGCACTGGCACCATTTCCACTGCCATTCGCGGGTCAAAAAACTCGATTTTACCAGCGTCATCCGGCCCCTCCGGCGAGGCGTCTTCTGATCCGGTTTGAATGTAATATACCCCCGACCAAGCGCACCCGGGATGGGTGTGCATTTTATGGTAGCCGTTATTTCGCAGGATATTTGCCCAGGCAATAAAAGTTGTCTCAGCACCAAATTGATCGGACTCCTGGCCGGTTGAAATTTTGGTCATCTCGGTGACGGCTTCTGTAATAAAACCGATGAGCCGGTGAATTTCAGGATAATCCCAACTGTGGACATCATCCGCTGAATGCCATCCGCTGACCACACTTTTAGCATTGCCACTGTCTTTTTTTTCTTTTTCGTGGATGATTTCAACTAAGCGGCGGTTCATGTCCTCCGTATCATCAAATTTTCTGCTAAATAATGGTGTCGGCCAAGCAAGACGGATACCATTTTCCAATTCTATTTTTAAATTCACTGGTAATTCCCAAGAAAGTTTAGCTCAGCGGCTATCATAGCCCATAAGGATCGTCATTTAAATTAAAAATCAGGTAACGCGCGTTAAGCACCTTGATTTTGCCAATAATCTGAGCGTGGGCCAAAGATTGCCGTACCGACACGAACATAAGTGGCTCCAAATCGAATAGCGGTCTCAAAATCAGCACTCATGCCCATGCTTAATTCCCGGAGACCGTTGCGTTCGGCAATTTCGCGCAACAGTGCGAAATGAAGGGCCGGCTCCTCATCGACCGGCGGAATACACATAAGTCCAACAACCGGCAAGTCCAACTCGGTGTGGCACAGATTAATAAAAGCATCCGCATCACGGGGCGTAATACCGGCTTTTTGCTGTTCTTCACCTGTGTTTATCTGAATGAAGCAATTGGGACGGCGGCCAATTTCGTCCATATGGCGGGCCAGAGTGGTGGCCAATTTGTTTCGGTCAAGTGTCTCAATAACATCAAACAGGCGAACCGCCAGCGCTGCTTTATTGCGCTGCAGCGGGCCAATTAAATGGAGCTGGGCGTCGGGATTAACTGCCTTTAATTCGGGCCACTTTGCCTCCGCTTCCTGAACCCGGTTTTCACCAAAAATTTTTTGACCGGCTACAAAAGCAGCATTTATTGTTTCCGGTCCATGAGTTTTGGAAACCGCCACAAGGTTGATACTCTCGGCTCCGCGTTCCGTTTCTGCCGCTGCTGCGCTAATAGAAGCTTTGACGGATAACAGATTTTTTGCGATATCCTCTGATGAAATCATTTAATACATTAATCCTGGTTTTCTTAATTCGTTGCAGAGTTCCAATATGAGTAATAATTTGAATAAGCAAGCATTATCAAATATTGCAAGGCGGCTCAATTTCAGCGCACCCAGCAGCGGGCTGCTTAAATTGCCATCCTTAATATATGTAACCGATGACGTCCGCGTTCCAGACCCATTACCCGATATTGCTGAATTGCCGGCCGGTAGTGGTGTACTTTTCCGCCACTACGGCGCAAAAAACAGACGAATGCTCGCCCTAGCAGCAAAAGATCTGTGTGACCGAAATAGCTTATCCCTAGTCGTGGCAAGCGATTATTGTTTGGCTCAAGATCTTGATGCCGACGGTTATCACCTGCCTGAATATTTAGCCCTCAATCCGCCAATTAATGTCCACCTATGGCAAAAGTGCCCGAGAAAATTTATTACCGCCGCTGCCCATTCCCCAAGAATGCTGCAGATCTGCCGAAAAATTGGCATTGATGCTGCCCTGTTATCACCGGTATTTCCGACCGCCAGTCATATTGAGCAAAACGCCATGGGTATCCTTCGTTTCACCAATCTGTGCCGTCAATCAACATTGCCAATATATGCTTTAGGTGGAATTAATGCATCAAACGCCGCAAGATTGTTAAAAAGCAACGCCATTGGGATTGCAGCAATCAGCGGTATTTCCGATAATGGTTATACTTAATGCAATATAATAGGATGGCTATGAACCGCAAAGAAGGACGGCGCCAAGAAAAGGACGCTCAAAAACAAGCTAAAAAAAGCAAAGTTTGCAAGAGGTGCGCCCGCTGGGATACCCAAGGGTAATACCATAATTCAATAAAATCAATAACTTAACAGAAAGTTAGGGTGTTTTTAATGGCACCAGATTGCAAGGGGTTGCAGGTCGTTTTCCCTAACCTTTTGAATCATTACTAACGAACAAACCGATTTAAGAGTGATACAGAGCGGTTAGAATTATAGACACTTTTGTATCGTGATAAATTGATACGCCTTTCCAAGCCTCTGTATAAGCGTCAGCAGATGGCTTTACCCATACCCCTCTTACATCCACCTATATAGATGAATTAACGCCCCAGACTGGCTTCCATATATATAATTTTTTAGTTTTGACTAAATAGTTCTATGAACGATGAACGAACGATTTTTTATCCAAAAAGAAAGCTCCACCTCAACGCAAAAGAGGCAGCAAAGTTTATCCTTGCTGCCTCTCATGGTCTTGAATGTCTGGATAAGTTTATCGCGGAATTACCTCTTCCAAAATCTGATTTGAAAAAGAAATAAGTTTCTTGCCAATCTCTGGTTGATGCTTGCTGGTGATGTCGCCGCGTTCTTTGAGCCGATGGCTTAACCAGGAGGACTACAGGTGGTCCTGTTTAAACTTACTCGGACGGCTCTTGTGCATAGTTCCCATGATAACACCAATTCTCGGTTATTTGGGGTA
>CAJWAR010000073.1 GCA_913020445.1 uncultured Rhodospirillaceae bacterium | reverse complement strand
TCTCCATAGCGTTAAATTAAATTAATTAATCCCATGAGCTTTACGCTCAATTAATCAATGACACCCATGATGTCAGTTTCCTGCATGATCAACAGATCGTTACCGTCAACCGTGATTTCTGTGCCGGACCATTTGCCGAACAGTACTTTGTCGCCTTTTTTGACGTCCATCGTGACGGGCTTGCCGTCTTTGCCCCGGGCACCAGAACCAACAGCGACAATTACGCCCTCTGAAGGTTTTTCTTGAGCCGTGTCGGGAATGATGATGCCACCGGCCGTTTTTTCACCTTGTTCGAGGCGACGCACAGCAATGCGATCGTGAAGTGGTTTAAAACTCATTGTTATAACTCCTTTTGTTCGAGCCTGATTTAACCCCAGGATTTCAGCCAGAAAGTATTTTATATCAGGCCTAAACTCGAAACTTTGTCCAATAAAATTGGCACTCTCACTATGAGAGTGCCAGTGATTTATGCCGGGAGACCGGTTAGGTCAAGTGCTGTTTATAAAAAAATTCAAACCTTCCCAGAATCTAGTATTTTCAATCGCTTAAAGCTGCTTCCCGGATGGCCTTTTGAACCTTGTCATAGGCCCGATTTTCGAGCTGGCGAACCCGCTCGCGACTGATGCCATATCCTTCACCCAATTTCTCAAGCGTGATCGGATCATCCTTTAACCGACGTTCGATAAAAATATGGCGTTCGCGTTCCGGCAACTCAGCCAAAGCGTCTTTAAGAAGTTCGCTGCGGATACCCGCTTCTTCCCGGTGCGCAACGATGGCCTCCGGCGACGGCGTATTATCAACAAGGGTATCCTGGAACTCTATCGAGTCCTCTTCGCCTTGCGAAATCGGCGCATTCAAAGACTGATCACGTATCGTCATGCGACCGTTCATATGGATGATATCTTTTTCCGGCAGGTTAAACTGCTGTGACAGCAACTTCGCCTGTTCGGGATTAATGTCGCTGCTATCGATGATTTCCAACCGGCGTTTGGCTTTACGCAAGCTAAAGAACAATTTCTTTTGCGCTGCCATCGTGCCCATTTTGACCATCGACCAGGATTTAAGAACATATTCGGTGACCGAAGCTTTAATCCACCACATTGCATAGGTGGAGAGCCTGAAACCGCGTTCCGGCTCGAACTTCTTAACTGCCTTCATGAGGCCGATATTGCCTTCCGAAATCAAATCAGCGACCGGTAGACCGTAGCCGCGATACTGCATGGCGATCTTAGCGACCAGACGTAAATGGCTGGTCACCAGTTTATGCGCCGCTTTGCTGTCATCATGTTCGAGATAACGCTCGGCCAGCATAACCTCTTCTTCCGCCGTCAGGATCGGAAAAGCTTTAATTTCGTTTAAATAGCGGGACAATCCGCTATCGCTGGATAATGCAGGTAAAGTCGTTGTAGCCACTTTATATCTCCCGTTCTCGTCTGTGCCTAAAAAATAAAGTCGGCACGGGTACTTTCAATCGAGCAGACCCACTTCGGGCGCTCACGCGTAAATACTTAGCAAATACCTATACGGGACAAATTATGAGATGATCCAAAACCATCAGTCATATCCTCCTAATTGAGCAACATGCCTATCAAAACTAACTTCCAACCCACCTTTGGGCTTGGTGCTTCCGGGTCTGGCCCCTTCATTAGGCAACCATTACCGGGAACTGTGGCAATATTATGGAATAACCGGTCTAAAATCAAGATAATTCGGCTTTCCAGCTTCACAATATCGTCAGATTTCCGCCATTTTTTAGCAGAACTCTGCGGCTTTCAGCGCATTATTAAACTTTCGTAATGTTGGTGAATTAAGGGGACACGATACTTAATTCACATGCTTTCATAACTTCGTTAATTTCCGACTGTCGTGAAATTAACAAGAATTCATAACTTTATTAATTAAGTATCGTGTCCCCTTAATTAAGAAATTAGCCAGCGAAAATGTAGAGCAACAGGCCGACAACGACGACCAGGCCGACACCCCAGACCATCGGGGAAATACCCGCACTTTCGGCAGCGGCTGCAGGCGCAGCAACTTCAGCTGGTGCGGCTTCTCCGGGTTCAACAACACCGCCAACGATTTCACTGAATTTACCAAAGAAATCATCAGCCTGTTTTTTCGCCACCCCTTCAACCAGACGGCTGCCGACACTCGCGAGCTTACCACCCACTTCGGCTTTAGCCTCGTAGCTCAGCACAGTTTCACCACCGTCCTCGACGAGTTTGACATCGGCGCCCCCTTTGGCGAAGCCGGCCACACCGCCCTGACCTTCACCCGAAATCGTATAACCGTTCGGCGGATCAAGCTCAGACAGTGTCACTTTACCGGCAAACTTAGCTTTCACCGGTCCAACCTTCGCCGTCACCTTGGCCGAAAACTCAGTGTCCGAATCTTTGTTAAGTTCCTGGCAACCGTCGATGCATTGTTTCAATATTTCAGGGTCATTGAGGGCTTCCCACACTTTTTCGCGTGTGGCCGGGATGCGATATTCACCGGTTAAATCCATCTTGCTTTGCTCCGCTAAATCAATTTTCTGAGGGGCGTAACTTAGTGTCTACGCACCTATCGATCAAGCGATCAATAAACTAAAAATTATCGTCTTCAATACCGGCAATGAAGTTATCGACTCGGGTTTTGGTGTTAAAGCCAATTTCTTCTTCTTCATCGGCCAGGATATAATAAGCCGCCAAGGTTGCGGCGAGATAACCGGTGTCTTTGGCCTCATGAAATTTGGAAGCTGGGACTCGTTTGAGAGTTGCGACTGCATGTTTGATGTTTTTAAACTCGCCGGTCTGCACGCCTTTTAATGTTTCAACAATCGTTTGTTGCGTTTTGGTGCCGATCTCATCAATGCCTTGATTATTAAAACTCGTGTTAATGATGCCAATGAGCTTCTTGGTATTGCGGTCAATGGCTTGGGGCGAATTTTGGCTTTGCAATTCCTGCACATTGCCCATGCGTTTGACCAGCCACACGGCAATGATTAAAGCAACGGCGAAACCAAGTGATATGAGTTGCGCTACGCCTGAACCTTTAAACACAACAATTGCCACGGCAAGCAGCAAAACAATCAGGCAGGTTAGGCCAATACGCAACAATTTACCCATTAATTACCCCTCAAGACGTATCTAGTGGTAGTGAATATGCCCAATATTATTCTAATTCTGCGGGAACACAAACTGTGGATATCAACAGTCCCTTAAATTGCTAATCTGCGCCCTTTTTCTCAATTTTTTATGGCTGTTCTTTTATTTTCTGGGCGGCAGCGGCATAGATTTCAATTGATTGCTGTAGAGTCCTGCTTTTGTCGTAGGTTTCCCGGGTTTCAACGCTCAAGGGGGAGGTATCCAACATGCGAAAAATATCAGCCGCCCCTTTGTGGAGGTTCGGCGTTATGCCGGCGGAACCGAACGTATCAGAGATTTGATCCATTTCACCGGCCCAGCGCCCAGCATCGCAAGCGTACATGGAAACGCGCTTGTTCATAGCTTCCCAATGAAACTTCTGAGTGTCGGCAATTTCACTTTGAAGTTCCTCACTAATCCCGAGTAATTCAGCCGTTACCAAAACACCGGTATACAGGGTCATCATGCATTTGGTCAGCCCGGCGTAGCACATTTTTATTGCCGACGCCTTGGTGATGTCATCATCCATCGGCATGAACTTAATACCCTCACCGTCAATAAAATTAATGCAATCAAACTCGGCACCACTGGCGTAAAAATGGGTCATTGGTCCATGGCCGGGCGGTGGCCCAATGATGCCGACATTTATCATCGTTACCCCGGCATCTTTTATCATCGCCTCAATGGCCAAAGTGGTATCGGGCGAGATTGCATTACATTCAACAAAAATGGTGCTCTCGCCATTGGCTTTTATGGTCGCCGCAATATCTGCCGCAAAACCAGCTGCCCGCTCCGGCGGCATGATCGAAAATATGAAATCACTTTCGGCAACGAGTTCTTTGAGATCAGTGACATCTTCCATGCCGACACGTTCTGCCCGCGTTTTGGTCAGATCGCTGCGACCAGATAACACGGTGATAACCCGATGGCCCTTTTCGACCAGCACGCCGGCGACAGCGTGGCCCATATCGCCCGGACTCATTAGACCTATCGTTGGTTTCGCCATTATTTTCCCCAGTCTGATTTATCTGTTTAATTCTTTAATTTATTGCCGATCATTTTAGCCCGCCAAAATAGCTGCGCACCAGACACTTGACAGAGAAATGTATATATTGTAATTAACAAGTATGTTAAATAACAAATTGGTTAAATAATATGGATCAAAACCTAGACGCCACCTTTGCTGCTCTTGCCGACCCGACGCGGCGGGCCATTCTAGCTCGATTGTCGCTGGGTGAGATTTCAGTTGGCGAACTGGCGGAACCTTTCGATATTTCCGCACCAGCCATCTCGCGGCACTTAAAAGTGTTAGAGAAAGCCGAACTCATTGAGCGCAAAACCGATGCCCAATGGCGGCGCTTAAAATTAAATCCCAAAGGCTTAAAAACCGCAGCTGATTGGATTTCTCACTACCGGCAATTCTGGGAAAGCCAGTTTGATGCCCTTGCCGATTACCTAATCGACCTGCAAACAAACGACCCCCAAACTGAGGAGGAAAAATCTCATGGCACAACTACAAGCGAACGAAACGGAGGCTCCGGTAATGGCACCTGATACAGCACAAGCAATTGAACTTCGACTTGAACGAACTTTTGATGCGGCGCCGGAAATGGTGTTCGATGCCTGGGTCGAGCGCGACCAAGCTGTTCAGTGGTTTGGCCCGCACGGCTTTACAGTCCCACTATGTGAAATGGATGCTCAGGAAGGCGGCACCTATCGGATGTGTATGCGGGAGCCTGACGGCACTGATCATTTTGTTACCGGCACTTATATCGAAATCTCGCGCCCCGACCGGCTGGTCTATACCTGGGCCTGGGAGGAAGACGGCGTTGTCGGTCATGCCACCGAAGTTACCATTGAATTAAGCGCCAATGGCGAGAAAACAGATCTCGTACTCACTCACCGCGGCTTTGAAACCGAAGACAGCATGAACGGTCACAAAATGGGCTGGACCAGCTCGTTTGAAAGCCTCGATGAATTGCTGGCAGCTTAGGAAAGAAATTCAAAATGGCAGATATCAAATTATATGGCTTTGCACCGTCAAGTTACACTTGGAGCACCCGAATAACGGCCGAAGAAAAAGGCATCACCCATGAATTGCTGCCGGTCGAATTTGGCTCTGATCCCCACAAGGCGCTGCATCCTTTTGCCAAAATTCCGATCATGGAGCATGGCGATAAGCGGCTTTATGAAACCGGCGCAATTTGCCGCTATATTGATGAAGCATTCGACGGCCCAGCTTTGCAACCTAAGGATAGCTTTGCCAGAGCGGAAATGGATCAATGGATCTCATCGATCATAGATTATTATTACGATTGGTGTATTCGCCGAATTGTGGTTGAGCGCATTGTCGTCCCGACTAGAGGCGGCGAAACCGATGAGGAAAAAGTCGCCGACGCCGTTCCTCACGCAGCCTATACAATGAAAGTGGCCAATGAACGGCTTGGCAAATCCGACTATTTGACCGGCAGCGAACCCAGCATCGCTGATTTTATGATGCTACCGGTGGCGTTTTATCTGGCCCAAGTTCCAGAAGCCGAAAAAACGATCAATGGCCAAATTGCGCTCGAAGATTGGCTGAGCCGGATGCAGTCGCGGCCAAGCTTTGCGGCTACTGTGCCAGGACCTCCCGAGGCTCGGTAACTACACTGCGGGACGAATATTTTTGTAGGAGCACATTTTAAACCAACTTTCCATGTTCCGCATGAGATGGACTTCACCGACCGCAGTTATCAACTCGTCATCCTTGGCGGATTGCAGACTTCGGTCGCCTTGCCAGATTTCTATCATCGTCCGCACATCTGACGTAACGAACAAATCGACATCTTTACCGGGATTTTCGGTGCAGAGGTCAATCTCGTCATTAACGCACACTAGCCACCAGCTATTATATTGGTCGAGTTCGGCGAATTGAAAACAGAGAACGGTTTCGCCACCCGGCAAACTACCGCAATCAATGGTCCGGCGGATATCCCACATCAAGAATTCAACATCCAACTCTTGATCGGTCATTTGACCACGCGCCCAGCGCATACCCCAAATCGCCAGTTGATCAACCACCGGCTCCAGTTCTTTGCCCATGGCAGTCAGGAAATAGTCATAACCTTTTTTGCCGGATTGGCTTTTCTTGATAACAACACCCTTTGCTTCGAGCATTTTGAGCCGTTTGTTCAAGATGGTGGGAGAAATACGCGACATTGAGCGCTGGAAATCGTTAAATTTTGACGTTCCAAGGAGCAATTCCCGCAAAATCAACATCGTCCATTTATCACCGACGATTTCCGTTGCTTTAGAAACCGGGCAAAATTGGCCATAACTTGTATCCGCCATCCTGTTCTACCCTATCTTTTTCTAACTACGTAAAAAGTAGTTCGATACTACACATCACGCAGTATTTAGAAAACCCCCTGCTGGTTAATTTCTCCTCCGAAACACAACCAAACTGTTTTCGGAGTTAGGACGATGGAAAGTCTCATCTATATAGCTAACGGCATGTACCTACTGGCCTATTTTATGAACGACATGTTGAAGCTGCGCGTGCTCACCATCATCGCGACCTCATGCCTCGTGGTCTATTTCTCTCTCCGCCCGGAACCGATGGTGACTATTATCTGCTGGAACTTGTTTTTTGCTGCTTTGAATATCGGTCAAGTATGCTGGCTTTGTCTGAAAAAACAGCATGGTGATTTGCCTGAGATATGGGCTCGGCGGTGGAAAAATAGCTGCCGGGAGAACCTGCAGCTTTTTGAACAATCATTAAGCAGAGAAAATTCCGTTTACGATTAAGATTTTCGCGCCTTGCCGGCTACCAGAATGACCTTGCGGGGGGCAGCTAACCACATGGTTGCGGCAGAAAACACACAAATAACTATGGCGATTATAAAAGCGTTGTCATAGTCGCCCCAGATGTCAAAAAAGACCCCGGTCGCCCAAGGACCGATGGCTGCACCGATCGTGCTTAACCCGCCAAGCACACCGAAAATCGCGCCATACTTTCTGCCGGCAAAGAGATCAGCCGGCACGGCGGCAAATACCGACGCCATGCCATACCCTAGCAATCCCTGCAATCCGACCATGACATACATCAACCATTCTGAGGGCTGGTCGCGCAAAATGAACAGACAGACATAGGTCAGTAAAAAGCCCAGCACGCTGAGTGTCCAGGCAAGTTCCCGCCCGATGCGGTCCGATAGGGCACCAACGGCGATTTGTCCAAATATGCCGCCCAAGCCTACAAGGCCTAAGGCAACCGCGGCTATTTCTGCTGAAATACCAACATCGATCAGATAGCGCGTTTGGTGGACTTGCACCGCATACCAGGCATAAAGACCGGATATATAGGACAGCCCCAGCCACCAAAAACGCATCGTCTTCAGCGCCTTGGTCAATGTCCAATCGGTATCAACCCAGGCTTGATCAACGATCCGACTTTCGCGGCTGGCCTTTCTAGCCGTATCAGCTGTTTCGTCGCCGATCTTGCCGCCATCCGGCTCGAGACCTAAATCACTCGGACGATGCCGCTGAAAAATTAAATTAAGCGGCACCAATATGACAAGAATAATGATCGCAATAACAACAGTGCTGTAGCGCCAGCCTTCGGTTTGAATGGCATGCTGCATCCAGGGGAAAAGTAACATTGAGCCAACGCCGACGCCGGAAAAAGCCAGCCCCACAGCCAACCCTCGTTTGCGGTCAAACCAATTCGGTAGAAACAGCGTGTGACCCATGTAACTCATAAAGACGGATCCACCGACAACCAGCACGCCAAGTGTCACATAAAAATGCCAGGGCTGAGTTGCGTAGGTGGCAGTGATTAATCCGATACTCGTTAGCACCCCGCCCAATGGCAGGACAACGCGCGGACCATAGCGATCCATCAGCACGCCGGTGAAAGGTGTTAATATTGTCGAGACGATAAAGCCGATTGAGAAAGTTGCCGCGATCGTCCCCCTTGCCCAACCGAACTCATCGAGGATCGGCGGGAACAGCAGCGAAAAAGACGTCCGCGCATTCACCGCGATCGCCATCGTAATAAAAGCCACACCGATGACAACCCAGCCATAGAAGAACGGCAATCGACTACCGAAAGGAGTTTTGGGTGTTGGGCCGGAGGCAGGAGCAGGCGATGGGGCGCTATTCATGGCGCCACGTTAGTTATTTTTTTAGGCGCCGCCAACCCCATTCAAATAAGGTGGCGAATAAGGTGGTTTCAAAGCTCCCGCTTAATGAATAGAATTGGGGAAAATAACCAAACGGAACAGGTCACCTTATGCTGCCAATAAATCAACAACGTCTTGAACAGGCTCAACACCTTCACCAATCCGGTGATTTGTCGAAGGCTGAAGATCTATATCGTCAAGTGCTTAAAGATGAGCCCAACAATCCGGTCGCGCTCCATTTGCTGGGTTTGCTGGCGCATCAGGCCGGCAGCAATGAAGGGGCGATCAAGCTGATCAACCAAGCGCTGTTGATCCAACCCGACTACGCCGAGGCGCAAAATAATATCGGCCTTATTTATCAAAATGAAGGGCGCTTGGAGGAAGCAATAGTCTGTTTTGATAAAGCTATTGCTATTAATCCAGATTATCCGGATGCCCACAGTAATCTTGGTCTGGCGCGGCATTATCAAGGACGCCCAATGGCGGCGATTGAGAATTACAAACGGGCCATTGCCCTGGCACCGGAATTTTACTTGGCGCACGCCAATATGGGCAATTCTCTCAGCGATTTGAATATGCTGGATGAAGCGGCGGAAAGTTATCAGAAAGCACTCAACATCGAGCCAAATTTTGCCGAAGTGCATAATTATCTCGGCACAATGCGATTTAAACTTGGTCAGATCGACGTCGCGATTGAAAGTTTTAAAAAGTCGACCTCGCTCATGCCTGACTTTCCGGACGGCTATAACAATTTGGGTTTGGCCCTTCAGGCGCAAAAAAAATATGAGGAAGCCATCCCGTGTCACCGCCGGGCAATTTCCATCAGACCTAATTATGCCGAAGCTCACAACAATCTCGGCACCGCGCAGGAAGCGCTTGAACAGCCCGAAGAAGCCATCGCCAGCTATAAAAAGGCGATCGAATATGCGCCGAACTTTAGAGAAGCGTTTTTGAATTTAGGCGAGCTCTACGAGAAAACGCATAAATTCGATGACGCTAAGGCGCAATTGGAAAAAGCCTTAGAAATCAGCCCAGACTATGCTGCCGCTGAAATCGCCCTGGCTGCTGTCCTCCGCCGCCAAGGACTAAACCAGGAGGCGATCAATAAGCTCGAAGCACTTTCAACGGATAATCTCAGTGAAGCCGAAATAGATAAACGCCAATTTGAACTCGGCATGCTGTACGATTTAGAAGGGCAATAATCATCAGTGAATCAACACCTTTTATCTGGTAAACTCTTGCCATGATGAAAAAGCTATTTTTCACACTGCTGGTGATTATGCTTTTCGCACCAATTTATGCGATGGCCGATACGGCTAATCTCGATCGCCAACTGCGCAATCACACTTTCGTCTATATCGATAAGAAAACCGGCCTCGAGCATACGATCTATTTTGGCCGGTTCGGCAAGGTCTATGATGAGTATTTCCCGTGCAAATTTGTTGACGGCACCTGGCGGATCACCACTGCTGGTGCGCTCTGCCTGGAAGACAGAGCTGATAAAAGCCGGCGTGACGGTAAGACGTGTCTAAAGCCAAAAATCGACGGCACCAAAATTTCATTTTTCGATAGCGCTGGCAAGCTTGCCTATCAATCAAAACTGACCAAAGGCAACGGCATGCCGCTCGGCTGAAAAGTCTATTGATCCTCGCGCGTGCCGTGAGCTTTCCCTACTCCTTCAGCGGCAAAGCGGTCCAATTGCATTCCGGCTCGAAGCCGGCATCGGCGAAGAGGCGACCGACCGGGCACCGGTCTTCGGAAAGATCAGCAAGCCGCTGGAGTTTTTCAGGTGGCTCATTGGTCTCGATTTCAATATCCAATTTAGCACCGACAAAATGCATGACGCCATTGGCATTGCCTTCGAGGCCATCGATTAAATCTGTTATTGTTTCAACATGGATATTGATGGCGCCATGTTTGAAGCGCATGGCCTCGGCCACTTTGACGATCTGCACATTCTGACACGCGCCGAGTGATGTGGTGAAATACATCAACGGTGAGGTTGCCGTATCGGTGCCGCCGCGCGCTTCCGGCTCATCGGTGATAACCGTGTGGCCATCGCCCGTATCAACTTCACAGCGCACCCCTTCCGGGCAACTTATGTCGACCACGCGCACTTTGCGTCCGACAACTTCTTTCATTTTTGCTACAGCCATAATTGTTCCCCTTATTTGAATTATAGATTGAGTAATTTAGTCGTTTAAAAACATCTCGGTAAAGGCATCAATGGAATACGCCGCCTCTTCATAAGTGATATTGCCAAAGGCGAAGCGGCAGAGGAAATAATTGATACCGCTATCCTCAATGTGATCCGTCAGCGTCTCATGCACGGTTTTGGCGCTACCAGCAACGGCCAACCCGCTTTCGACTATGCCGTCAAAGTCTTCGGTGTAGGCGGCAAGTGGCGGAATTTTATCGTGCCGCCACCAGAGCTTCATAAAGCTCGCATACCAAATCGGATAAATGCGGCGCGCAATTGCCAGCGCCGCGTCATCAGTATCGGCAATGACAATAAAGCGGGTCATCCCCATCATTGGAATATCATTGAGATCGCGCCCCAGCCGATGCCATTCCGCGCGATACGCATCGGTAATCGTCCGCATGGTTTCAGCATTGTGATTGCTGATGATGTTGATCGCGTTTTCAGCCGGCCAGGCGGTTGCTGCGGGATTGCCAAAGCCATTCCAGAGCGGCGGATGGGGCTGTTGCATCGGCTTCATCTCAATCGGCATTTGATCAACGCTGAAATACTTGCCGTTGAACGTGACTTCGTCGCTTTTCATCGCCGCCAGCAGGAACTGATAATATTCCTGATACATCTCGGTGACTTCTTTCGGATCAAGCCCGTAATAGGAGGATTCTATCGATGAAATACCTTTGCCGACGCCGATTTCAAGACGCCCACCGCTCATTTGGTCGAGCATACATATTTCTTCATACAAGCGAACCGGATGATATTGCGGCAGTACGTACACCAACGGGCCGAAACGCAGCCGCTTGGTCCGTTGGGCGACGGCCGATAAGTAGACGCTCGGTGACGACGCCATGCCGAGGGTCGTCGCATGGTGCTCTGCCGTATGATAGGCGTAAAAGCCGGCTTGGTCGTATTTCTCGGCAAGCTTTAACCGGTCTTCATAGAAATCATTGAGCGGCGCCGTGCCGCGGTCGACATGATCGAATATTCCAAACTTCACTGAAGATCCCCTAAATACTAGTTTATTTTTTGTTGGCCTCGCGAATTTGCGACATATTGATATAGGCGGCCAAATATTCGAGGCTGGCATTGACCTCGATTAATGCCGGGCCATCGACTTTAAAGGCTTTCTTGATCACCGGCGCGATATCGTCATTGGTTTCGATCTTGAAGCCTTTGGCACCGTAAGCCTCGGCGATCTTGGCAAAATCCGGATTGGTCATATCAGTCGCCAAGGTCCGGTCCGGATAAGTTTTCTCCTGATAAAGCCGAATGGTGCCAAGGCTGCTATTATTGGAGAGAAATATACGGATCGGCAGATTGCGCTCAACCGCGACCGAAATCTCGTTACCCGTCATCTGGTAGCCGCCATCGCCGACAAAACAAATGATTTGGCGATCCGGGGCCCTAAGCGCGCCAGCCACTGCCGAGGGCACACCCATGCCCATGGCGCCCGCAACCGCCGCCAATTGCGTATGGGTGGTTTTGTAATCAAACAGGCGATGGACAAAGGTCGAGAAATTTCCGGCATCGATACAGGTAACGGCGTCATCGTCGACGATCTCGCGCAGATGCGCGACAATATTGCCAAACGGCACACCATCATCGGCTTCAGCCATCTCCCAGTGCATCTTATCAGCGCTCAAGGCGTGGGTTTTCTTAAGCCAATCGGCGCGGCCTTCCGGTGGTTCCGGCGCATTCATCTGCACGACCGCCAGCAACGTCTCGGTCGCATCGGCGACAACGCCGAGATCAGTTTCGAAAACATTGCCAATCGGCTCGACGTCATTATAGACATGCACGAGTTTCTGCTTAGGTCTAGGCGCTTCAGGAATTTTATAGCCTTGGGTGACGACATCACCCAAGCGCGTGCCGATAGCGACCACCAGATCAGCTTCGTTGAGGGTATCTTTAAACAATGGCGGCATATTAAACGCCAAATGACAGGCGAAATTCGGATGGGCGACATCAAAGATGTCCTGGTGCCGCCACGCGACAGCCACCGGTATGCTCCAAGCTTCACTAACCATCCGCAGTGCTTGGCGGCCGAGCTCACCGCCGACCTGACCCCCGGCGATGATCAAGGGGCGTTCGGCCGCTCTCAACATGTCGCAAAGCTCAACGATATCGCCGGCATCCGTCAGCGGCTGGGCAATTTTCGTCGGCCCTAAAGCGGGCGCGTCGGTTTCATCCAGCAGCATATCTTCCGGCAGCGAGACAATCACCGGACCCGGAATGCCGGACCGCGCAATGGTGAAAGCACGCCGCACATTTTCGGCGAGCTTATCGGCGTCATGGACTTCAATAACCCATTTCGCCATATCGCCAAAGGTCTGGCTGTAATTAACTTCCTGAAAAGCGCTCCGGCCCAAATCCGCCCGTGCGACCTGGCCGACAAACAGCACCATCGGCACGGCATCCTGTTGGGCGACATGAACGCCGATTGAAACATTGGTCGCACCGGGCCCGCGGCTGACCATAACGACACCCGGCTGGCCGGTCATCTTGGCATCGGCCACGGCCATAAAGCCGGCGCCGCCTTCATGGCGCGTTGTCACGACATCAATTTCAGGCGCATCATACATGGCATCAATGACAGCCAGATAACTTTCGCCCGGCACACAGAAGACGCGATCAACGCCATGGGCCGTTAAGGTTTGCACCAATATATCCGCTGCTCTTGTCATGAATTCCCCTGTGATCGAAAGTGACTTAAATTATGACTCTTATTCAAATTTTTCAGGTCCCTGAATTTTGGTTGTATCAACTGACCCAAACACCTTGGCAAGGACTTACCAAGCCAGACCCCATGTTAAAAGGCAGAATTACCAAGTAAAGGCGAAAACAGTTTGTCCTACATTAAGCCAGATATACCTATAGGTAATAGTGCCCACTTATTTGTTGCGAGTGATTACCAGTGAGCCTTAAAAAAATATTTTCCCATAACTACCGGTTATGTCTGTTGCATGAACTACCATTGGACGGTCAGCGCCTGAACCGGCATCATTCGAACGATTATTCAGCCAGTTATCGCTCGATTTGACAGATATCAAGTCATTCTAATTCACTTTTTGATAGCTTGGCGAATTGGGAAAATAAATGCAAATTTTTGCGATGAAGATGAAGGTTTATAGTTATGGGAAAGATAGACGTATATCCGACGACAGCTTGGTCCGCCGGCACCGGGTGTCACGGCGGCTGCGGCCAGAACCTCTTCGTTGAGGATGGCAAGCTCGTCAAGGTAGAAGGCAACGAAGATCATCCGTGGAACCAGGGCCGGTCCTGCCCCCGCGCCTTGGCGATGACCCAGTACGTCTATCACGAGGATCGCATCACCGAGCCTTTGATCCGGGTGGGCGAACGCGGTGAAGGCAAGTTCGAGCCCATTTCCTGGGATGAAGCGCTTGATTATTGCGAAGAAAAGATGGGCGCTATCCGCGACGAACATGGCGCGGAATCGGTGATCTTTGTGCAAGGCACCGGCCGCGATATCGGCGGACCGATCACCTTCCTCGCTTACAGTTACGGCAGTCCCAACTGGGTTCAGCTCGGTCTTTCCGGTCATTCCTGCTATACGCCGCGTTTGGGAGCGATGAAAACCACCCTCGGTGAATTCGCCGTCGCTGATTGCTCACAGTTTTTGGAAAAACGCTATGATGATCCGGAATGGGAAGCGCCGGAATATATTATAGTCTGGGGCCAAAATCCGCCCAACACCTGCCCCGATGGCTTTTACGGGCCGTGGATTGTCGATTGCATGCAGCGCGGCTCAAAAATTATCTCGGTCGATCCCCGTAATACCTGGATGTCGACCCGGGCGGAGTATCATCTGCAAATCCGCCCCGGTACCGATGGCGCACTGGCGCTCGGCATGCTCAACATCATTATTGAAGAAGGTATTTACGACAAAGACTTCGTTGAAAAATGGGTCGACGGCTTTGATGCGATCAAAGAACGCGCCGCCGAATATCCGTTAGATAAAGTCGCGGCTATTACCGAAATTCCCGCCGCTGATATTCAAGCCGCTGCCCGCGCTTATGCCAATGCCAAGCAAGCCGCCATCCAGTGGGGCGTGCCGATTGATATGTGCCCGGACGGCACGGCGGTCGCCCACGCTATTTCGTGCCTCTGGACGGTCACCGGCAATATCGATATTCCGGGCGGCCAGGTCATTGCCAAGCCGGCCTTCGGCGTTACCGCCTATCCGTTTTCCTCGGAAGAACTGGTCGAGCTTTATGGCAAAGACCTGGTCGAGCGCATGAACGAGAAACGCATCGGCGCCGATATTTATCCGATGTATAAACATTTCCGCGGCTGGGCCTCGCCCGATGTCACCATTGAGCAAATCGAGACCGGTAACCCCTACCCGATTAAAGGTGCCTGGATTCAAACCGCCAATGTGATTGGTGGCCAAGCGGCGCGCGCCAAATTCCATTATGATGCAATGAAAAAGCTCGACTTTGTCGCCATCGTCGATCTGTTCCATAATCCAACCACCATGGCCTTGGCGGATATTATTCTGCCGGCCGCGACGTTCCCGGAGAAAAACAGTTTTCGCTCCTGGTGGACACCAATGGACAGCATCAAGAAACGCGTCCAAGTCGGCGAATGCCGTTCTGACTGGGAAATTAATTTCGAGCTCGCTAAGCGTTTCAATCCGGAAGGCCTGCAACGCTGGGCGACCGTCATCGATTATTTTGATGAGCGGATGGAACCCTCCGGCATGACGTTTGACGAACTGGATGCCAAGGGCGGCTGGGCGATGTCACCCGAAGGCCCTGGCCGGCCCTATCGGCGCCACGAGAAAGGTCATTTACGGGCAGATGGCAAACCCGGCTTCAACACGCCGTCGGGCAAGGTTGAGCTCTATAACAAATCCTTCGAGAGCTGGGGCATGGATCCGCTGCCGTTCTACACCGAGCCGCCGCAAAGCGAAGCTTCAACGCCTGAGCTATTCAAAAAATATCCCCTGGTGATGATCACCGGCGCCCGCTCCAATCTGTTTTTCCATTCAGAGCATCGCCAAATCCCGTGGCTGCGGGAGAAAGAGCCGGACCCGACCGTTGAAATTCATCCCGACACCGCCAAGGAGTACGGCATTTACGATGGCGAATGGATCCATCTTGAAAACGACATGGGCCACATTAAACGCAAAGCGCTTATCTCGTTGAAGGTCAAACCGAACCATGTGCAAACCCTGCATGGCTGGTTTAAACCCGAAGCCGAGGGCGCAGAGCCTAATTTGTTCAATGTCTGGGATTATCAGGTCAACCAGATCATCCCTGGACCGCAGGCCAGTAAATCAGGCTTTGGCGGCGGTCAGTATAAAACCACATTGGTGCGCCTCGCCAAGATTTCCGAAGGGGGAGCGTAACCCATGGCTAAATACGGCATCTTAATTGACACGGACTTTTGTACCGGCTGTCACACTTGCGAAATCGCCTGTCAGCAGGAACATGACTATCCGGTCGGGCTCAACGGCATCAAAGTCACCGAGTACGAGTACAAACTGGCCAACGGCAAAGTGAAAATCGATTGCCTGCCGTTTCTCACCGATTTGTGCGATCTCTGTATGGGCCGCCAAGCTGAAGGAGAGCGGCCAAGCTGCGTCAAACATTGCCAGACGGCGTGTATGAAATTCGGCCTGACCAGTGACCTATCCGCCGAAGCCGCCACGCGGCCACGGGCTGTGCTCTACACCCATACGCCGAAATAGGGTGTGGTTGGAGAAACTGATTAGAATGTCAAAATTCGTCTCGTGAGACTTTATTCCCAGTCCCAGCCCAATGTCCAGGACTCATAGTCGCCGTCGGCGGGCGCCCGTCTGCCAGCGTTTGATCCAGCATCAGCCGAATGGTTTCCAAAGCAAAATCAGCTTTGGCAGCACCGTGAGTGCTGCCAAAAGGGCGATGAACATTGCCG
>CAJWAR010000072.1 GCA_913020445.1 uncultured Rhodospirillaceae bacterium | reverse complement strand
GTAATAATTTGGCAATAATAATGCCGACTGCGTCGCCACAGCCGGCACCATCAAAATTTATAAAAAACGGTTTAACCGTTAACGGCTTCTTTCAAACCTTTACCAGCTTTGAACTTAGGCTGAGTAGAAGCTGGGATCTGAATTGCTTCGCCAGTACGTGGATTACGACCAGTAGTAGCTTTACGTTGAGCAGTGGAAAATGTTCCAAAACCAACGACCCGAACATCACCGCCACCTTGTAAAGTACTGGTGATTGCGTCAAAGACACCATCAACTGCTTTACCTGCGTCGGCTTTGGACAAACCTGAGTTGTCGGCTACTGCGGATATAAGATCATTTTTATTCACGTTAAAGGCCCCCTTTGCTATCAAATTTTGGGTTGAGAAGTGACCGAACATCTCGGCCATAAAAACTGTAATGCGCGGGAAGTTTAAGCCGGTATATTTCACGCCGTCAATCGAAGAACCGCAGTTTTCTACAGTTTTCTGGGATTCTTTGTCATTTTAGGGGGTTACAGGCCATTTTTTTGGGGATAACTGGTGGTTTCCGCACCATTTCAACCCCTAAAAAGCAAACGATCCGCAGAATTCTGCGAATCGTTTTACATTAGCAATAAGTCAGAAATTAGTGTTTTACGACGCCGGAGCGATCATCATCCTCATCGGTCTGGGTCGACGGTACGCTTTCACCTTCGGTATCTTCATCCCATTCGATGGGTACGAGCGGACTAACCAAAGCATGTTCCAGCACTTCTTCGACGCTGGTAACCGGCACAATCTCCATGCCTTTTTTAACATTATCAGGAATATCAGCGAGATCCTTTTCGTTCTCTTTGGGCACCATAACTTTCTTGATGCCGCCACGAAGTGCTGCCAGCAGTTTCTCTTTCAAGCCGCCAATCGGCAGGACCCGGCCACGCAAGGTTATCTCTCCGGTCATGGCAATGTCTTTGCGTACCGGTATGCCGGTGAGCACCGAGACAATAGATGTCACCATACCGACACCGGCTGAAGGACCGTCTTTCGGCGTTGCGCCCTCTGGTACGTGAACGTGAATGTCGCGCTTATCAAACAAAGTCGGCTTAACGCCAAATTCGACCGCGCGGGACTGCACAAAAGACCGCGCCGCCTGAATAGATTCCTGCATGACATCACCGAGCTTGCCGGTGATCACCATTTTGCCTTTGCCGGGTACCATAACGGCTTCAATGGTGAGGATTTCACCACCGACTTCGGTCCAGGCGAGACCCGTGGTGACGCCGACAATGTCTTCTTCTTCAACTTCGCCGTAGCGGAATTTCTTAATGCCGGCGTATTTGCCGAGATTGCGTTGCGTCACCGCTATCTTCTCAAGGCTATTCATCAGAATTTCCTTGGTCGCTTTGCGGGTCAGATTGGCCAGTTCGCGCTCAAGATTACGGACGCCGGCTTCGCGCGTGTAATAACGGATAAGATCGCGCAAAGCTGTATCGGATATCGACCACTCATCAGTTTTCAATCCATGAGCCTGCATTTGCTTCTCAATAAGATGGCGGCGGGCGATTTCAACTTTATCGTCTTCGGTGTAGCCTTCGATACGGATGATTTCCATGCGATCCATAAGCGGGCTAGGTATCCGTAAGGTATTGGCTGTCGTCACAAACATGACGTCCGACAGATCATAATCCACTTCGAGATAGTGATCCTGGAAGGTATCGTTTTGCTCGGGATCAAGTACTTCTAGCAACGCTGACGCCGGGTCGCCGCGCCAATCCTGGCCCATTTTGTCAATCTCATCGAGCAGGAAGAGCGGGTTTGAGCTTTTGGCTTTTTTCATGCCTTGCAAAATTTTACCGGGCATTGAGCCGATATAAGTCCGGCGGTGACCGCGAATTTCCGACTCGTCGCGTACGCCACCAAGGCTCATGCGGACGAAATTACGCCCCGTTGCGTTACCAATCGACTTACCGAGTGAGGTTTTACCGACACCGGGAGGACCAACGAGACACAAAATCGGCCCTTTGATCTTTTTGGTCCGTTGTTGAACGGCCAGATATTCCAGGATCCGCTCTTTGACTTTTTCCAGACCATAGTGATCCGCGTTGAGAATTTCTTCCGCCTTTTTGATGTCTTTATTGACCCGGCTGCGTTTCTTCCACGGGATGCCAAGCATCCAATCAAGGTAGTTACGGACCACCGTCGCTTCAGCCGACATCGGGCTCATATTACGGAGCTTTTTCAACTCACCTTGGGCTTTTTCTTTGGCTTCTTTGCTCAGCTTGATTTTTTTGATTTTATCTTCAAGCTCGGCGTTTTCGTCTTTGCCCTCTTCGGTCTCACCGAGTTCTTTCTGAATGGCTTTCAACTGTTCATTCAAATAGTACTCGCGCTGAGTTTTCTCCATCTGCCGCTTGACTCGGCTGCGGATTTTTTTCTCGACTTGAAGAACGCCGATCTCGCCTTCCATAAAGGAAATGACCCGCTCCATCCGGGCGGCAATCGATTCAATTTCCAGCAGCTCTTGTTTTTCAGAAATCTTCAGTGCGAGATGGGAGGCAACCGTATCAGACAGCTTACCGTAATCTTCAATTTGATTAACAGAAACAAGGGCTTCAGGCGGTATTTTCTTATTTAACTTTATGTATTGTTCGAACTGGCTGACGACCGAGCGAGATAACGCCTCAAGTTCAGCATTATCACCTTCGTCGTCAAAAATAACATCGGCGCGGGCTTCAAAAAATTCTTCATTTCCGAGGAAGCGATCGATTTTAGCACGTTGGCCGCCTTCGACTAAAACTTTAACCGTTCCATCCGGCAATTTAAGCAGTTGAAGAACAGTTGAAACCGTACCAACGTCATAAATTTCTTCCGGTGATGGATCGTCATCGGCAGCATTTTTCTGGGCGACCAGCAGGATTTGTTTATCGTCTTTCATGACATCTTCGAGGGCGCGAACGGATTTGTCGCGGCCAACAAAAAGCGGCACGATCATATGTGGGAAAACGACGATATCGCGTAGTGGTAAGACAGGAAATATTTCACCTGAGGTAGATTCCAATTTTATTCTCCTACTTTGCCGCCAGATCGGATATGTGCGGCAATATTAATATTCGTACTCTTTCGATTTATGTTGCCCCAGGTGGAAATCAAGACTTGAAATTCGAAAGAAGTGTACTAGCCCCCTATTTTTGCCTGTTTTTTGGCGTTATGCGCTGTTATCGAGGTCTTCCTGCCGGCGATCGGCATAGATATAGAGCGGACGAGCGCCCTCCTCGGCAACTTCACGATTGATGACAACCTCTTCAACACCCTCTAAATCGGGCAGTTCATACATCGTATCGAGCAAAATATCTTCCATGATCGAACGCAAGCCTCGCGCCCCGGTCTTACGGTCCACTGCTTTTTCAGCGACTGTATCCAACGCCGCATCGAGGAATTGCAATTTAACTTCCTCCATATCGAATAGCCGTTGGTATTGTTTAACCAAGGCATTCTTGGGTTCAGTTAAAATTTGCACGAGCGCCTCTTTATCAAGCTCTTCGAGCGTCGCCAACACGGGCAAGCGGCCGACAAATTCCGGAATAAGGCCAAATTTCAGCAAATCTTCAGGCTCTAGATCCCTTAGAATTTCACCGGTTTGGCGATCGTCCGGGCTGCTCACATCAGCGCCAAAACCAATCGATGATCCCTGACCGCGCGCCGAGATAATTTTGTCGAGCCCGGCAAAGGCGCCACCACAGACAAATAAGATATTGGTCGTATCGACTTGCAGGAATTCCTGTTGCGGATGTTTGCGGCCACCCTGCGGCGGTACACTGGCAACGGTACCTTCCATAATTTTCAGCAGAGCCTGTTGCACACCTTCGCCCGACACATCGCGGGTAATCGACGGATTATCGGATTTGCGCGAAATCTTATCGACTTCATCAATATAAACGATGCCGCGCTGCGCCCGCTCGACGTTATAATCGGCAGCTTGCAGCAATTTGAGGATAATGTTCTCAACGTCTTCACCAACATACCCGGCTTCGGTCAATGTCGTGGCATCCGCCATCGTAAACGGTACTTCAAGAATTCGCGCCAATGTCTGAGCCAACAGTGTTTTACCGCAACCGGTTGGGCCGACCAAAAGAATGTTCGATTTAGCCAGCTCGACGTCGTTGGCTTTGGTGCTGCTGCCTAAACGTTTGTAGTGATTGTGAACGGCGACCGACAGCACCCGTTTAGCATAGGCTTGACCAATAACGTAGTCGTCCAATACTTCGCAGATTTCTTTAGGGGCTGGTACGCCATCACCGGATTTAACGATGTGAGTTTTATTTTCCTCACGAATGATATCCATGCACAACTCAACGCATTCATCACAAATGAATACGGTTGGGCCAGCGATGAGCTTACGCACTTCATGCTGACTCTTGCCACAAAATGAGCAATAGAGCGTATTTTTAGAATCATTGCCGGTGGACTTGGTCATAGGCCCTCCAATTTAGTCCAGCAAGGTTATCATATATGGCAAAACCATGCAGAAACTATAGTTTCTTAAAAAACGGAGCGAGGCAAGGCCTCTAGAGAACTAAGCGTCGTTAAACATGCGCCCATGCGCTTAGCTTTCATCTCCATTGCTGTCATCATCGGCATCACCACTCGTTACTTCGCCATCTTCGTCGACGACGGGACGTTGCTCGACAACTTGGTCAATAAGGCCGAATTTCTGCGCATCTTCGGGGGTCATGTAGGTATCCCGTTCGAGCGCCTCTTCAATAACTGCCAGTTCCTGGCCGGTATGACTGACATAAATATCATTAAGCCGGGCCCTCAAAGCGAGAATTTCGCGGGCTTGAATTTCGATGTCTGTGGCCTGACCTTGAGCACCGCCGGATGGCTGGTGGATCATGATTCTTGAGTTAGGAAGCGCGAATCGCTTTTCTTTAGCTCCGGCCGCCAGCAATAACGACCCCATGGATGCAGCCTGACCAATACAGACAGTGGAAACTGCAGGACGGATATATTGCATGGTATCGTAGATCGCGAGCCCTGACGTCACGACACCGCCTGGCGAATTGATATACATGGCGATATCTTTTTTCGGATTTTCCGATTCAAGATAAAGCAACTGCGCACAAATAAGGCTGGCAACATGATCCTCAACCCCGCCGGTGATAAAAATAATCCGCTCTTTCAGCAGACGCGAATAAATATCATAGGCCCGTTCACCCCGATTGGTGGTCTCAACCACCATGGGCACCAGGGAATTATTGTAGACTTCTATCGGATCACTCATCTTAACCTTCTATTTGGGTTTTCTTATCGGGTTTTTCAACTGCCTGCGTGAGTTAATTCTTCTACTCAAGCAAGCACTATCTCATAAATACCTTAATTATTTATCATCGCCTTTTTTAGCAGCAGCTTTCTTTTTCGCCGCCGCCTTTTTCTTAGCCGGCGCTTTCTTCTTGCCCCCGGACTCTTTTGATGATTTAGACTTCTTCTTTGGCTTAGCCGGTTCCGGCTCGGCCATCAATTCTTCAATTGTGGTCGACTTCTCACTGACATCGGCTAATTCGAGAATGTAATCAACAACTTTTTCTTCGAGCAGCGGCGATTGAATAGCCTGCATGGCTTGAGGATTGTTTTTGTAATAGTCAAAAACTTCCTTTTCCTGACCTTGATGTTGTTGGGCTTCTTGCATGATCGCGCGATTGACCTCTTCCGGCGTCACCGTGATTTCATTAATCCGGCCAATTTCGGCCAACAACAGGCCAAGGCGCACGCGGCGGGCCGATATCTCACGATATTCTTCTTTCAGTTCATCATCAGATTTATCTTTGTCATCTTCATCGATTTGGTCAGGATGATCCTTGCGCTGATGCTCGAACTGATGCCACACCGCATCAAACTCGGTTTCGATCATGCCTTCAGGCAAATCGAACTCATGCTTCTCGTCCAACACATCCAACAGATCGCGCTTCACCCGCATGCGGGTATATTGACCAAGTTCCGCTTCCTGATTTTCCCGCAACTTTGCCTTGAGATCATCAAGGCTTTCGGCACCCATTTTTTTGGCAAACTCGTCATCAAAGGTCGCTGGGATAGTTTCCCGTAACTCTTTGATTTTGACAGCAAAAACAGCTTCTTTACCAGCGAGCTCGGCGGTGTATTGTTCCGGGAAAGTGACGTTTACATCAAACTCATCACCGACGTCCTTGCCGATAATCTGTTCTTCGAAGCCGGGGATAAAAGAACCGGAGCCAATCTCCAGGCCATAATCCTCAGCTTTACCACCGGCAAATTCTTCGCCATCGACGCTACCGGTGAAATCGATAACGGCAACATCACCAGACGCAATCTTGCGGGCTTTCTCAACTGGCTTCGAATCCTTCTGACCATCGGCCATCTGACCGATCATCTCATCGATCTGCTCTTCATTGGCCGGCACTTTCATCCGCTCAAGCTTGAGCTTGCTGAAATCGGTGAGTTCGATATCGGGGAAGACTTCCAATTCAATGGAGTATTCGAGATCTTGGCCTTCATCAAATTTATCAATCTCGATTTTCGGCTGAGCAACCGGACGGAGGTCGTTATCGGTGATGGCTTTTTGAGAACTTTCACCAACGGTCGCCTCTAATATTTCGCCCATAATAGCCTGACCATGCTGTTTTCTCAGCAAATTAACCGGCACCTTACCCGGACGGAAGCCCGGCATGCGAATGGTCGCGGCAATTTCCGTGAGACGCGCCGTAATTTTGTCTTCGATATCAGCAGCCGGCACAATAATCTTATATGCCCGCTTCAAACCTTCGTTGGTTGTTTCCGTTACCTGCATGGTAATTCCGTTCGTTCTATCGTTAATCGAGAGCCATAATCCTAAATCAAATTCTCTTTGAGACAATAAATTTAGGCGTTGAATTCAGTCATTTTTTGGTGCGGGTGAAGGGACTTGAACCCCCACGGCCTAAGCCACTGGTACCTAAAACCAGCGCGTCTACCAATTCCGCCACACCCGCACTTAAAATAGCCTAGCGCTGAGTAGCCATCGCCAGAGCGCGCACTCTATAAAAAAAGTCCCCAGTGTCAAACGTTGTGTCGAAAAAAAGTAAAAGAGGCAGGGTAAATTCTGTCCCGGTTATCGCAATCACGGCGAACGCCATGCCGAACCAAATTAAGCAGGAGTTGGAGGCCGGATTCAATCAGTATCTAACCAAACCGATAAACATACCTGAAACTCTTACGGCGATTAAGAGTGCCCTAAGTTGAACATAATATAATCGTGTTAAATTTTTCGCTAGTCAAAAGTACTAGATCTAAAAACATGCCTTAGTTTTTGCCCTGCGTAATATACCCGGCCACTGCCCTGATTGAACTTTAAAAGACTGCATCTCGGCCAATTTTTGCGGCAAACGTAACCCCAACTTATCAATTTATTTCAATTTATTTCAATCTCAATAATCTTGATCACGGATGGTTGATAATTCAAATCTATTTACGATATGCGGTAAAGAGCAAGGATTTAATGTGCTCTTTGAACAAGATTTTAACCAATACTTTGCAAGCAATTACTAAAAATCTAAGGAGTTATATCAACATGCGTAAACTTACTATGCTTATTGCAACTGTCGGCGTTGCTTTCGCCGTAACCTCTGCTCCGGTACAGGCTGACCAGGCTGCAGATCTTAAAGCTATGGCTAATGCCAAAATTAAAGTCTGGGCTCATGACGCTAAAGTCATCGCCGCAATTAAGGCACAAAACGCCAAACATGCCGCTCTCGATCAAGCGAGTATTATCAAATTGGACAAACAATGGCGCGCAGAAACTTCTGCCTCCAGCAAACCCATGATCGATGGTATTTTGGGAAATGACCTCTCTGCTTTCCTTAAAGGCATTCAAGGCAAAAACGGTGATTTGTTTACCGAAATTTTTGTTATGGACAACAAAGGAATGAATGTCGGACAAAGCGCTATCACATCTGACTATTGGCAGGGTGATGAAGCCAAATGGAAAAAATCTTATGGCAACGGTGCAGGTGCCGTCCATATTGGCAAAGTCAAACAAGATGAATCGTCACAGAAATTCCAATCACAGGTCAGTGTTGCTATTTCCGAAGGCGGCAAAGTAATCGGTGCCGTGACAGTTGGCGTCAACGTCGAAGAACTTTAATTTAATTCTACGATTGTGGGCCTGGGTGGTTTAATTCCCGGGTCCACGATCAAATTCCCAATATAATATGAGTAAATTCAGAGGGTCATAATAATTATGGAAGATAAAAAAACTTTTTGGACAATCGGGCGCAAAATGGCATTCATTTTGGTCGCGGTTGTAACCGTCGGGTTTGGGTTTTCACTTACTATGCAGTCTATCGGGACGCGCAGTGACAGCTTCGAGCAAGCTGCTGCGGCCAATACACGTATCACCAAGCTTTTGGCGATCCAACTCGCTGGCGGCCTTCGTTTCGGGCAAAAAAATTCCGTGACAGCTGCCTATCAAAGTTTTGCGGCTGACAAGACTGCCAATATGGCAGCAGTGGAAACATTTGATCAGAAAAATAAAAAGTTCACTTCCTATACTTCTGAATATTATAAAGGCGTTGATTTCGCGCCATTTTTCAAAAGTCATGCGGCACAAATTGAGAAGCGGGAAACAATCACCGAAACGACCGGTGATCATGTCATCGTGTTAACACCAGTATTGTCTGGTAAAAAGAAGCGCTGGGTCGGTACGCTTGCCGTCGCCTGGAGCTTGGATTCTCTCAATGCTGCCTTAGTTAAGAATCTGGAAATTCAAATTGGCCTAATTGTCGCGGTATTGATTGCGGTGGCTGTTTTACTCCTTTTGACCGTCACTCGAATTGTAACGCGTCCGCTGACAACAATGACTGCAGCGATGCAGGAACTTGCTAATGGTGACAATGAAACAGAAGTTCCTGGTTTGGATCGTCTGGATGAATTGGGTGCGATGGCATCTAATGTTGAAGTATTTAAGCAAAATGCGATTGAACGTGAACGACTTGAAACTGAGACCGAGCGCCAGCGCGTAGAAGCAGAAACTGCCAAAGAAAATCAGCGGGTCGAAGAGAGCCGGCGCGCCGAAGCAGAAGCTGAACGCGAGAAAGAAGAGCAAAATCGCGAACGCGAATCAGCCGAAAGGCAGGCGCAACGTGAGCGTGAGGAAGCTGCATCAAATGCCGAACGCCAGAAAGCTGAAATGACGCGTCAACAAGAGGTGGCAGCGGCTGAAGCAATGCGCGCTGAAACCATTCAACATTTAACCTCTAGTTTTGATGGTGAAGTGAACGGCGTGCTGAACATCATTGAAAAAGCAATCGGCGGTTTAAGTGTGACTTCTGAATCTCTGACGACCGATGCACAAGGCACCAGCGAAAAAGCAACGGCTGTTGCTGCAGCAGCGGAACAGGCTTCGGCAAATGTTCAAACTGTCTCGGCTGCGGCAGAGGAATTATCTGCATCAATTTCAGAAATTTCTCATCAAGTTTCTCAGTCAACTAATATCGCTGCAGATGCCGTTGAAGAAGCCGAGCAGACCAATGAGACTGTTACCGGTTTGGCAGAAGCCGCTACCAAAATTGGTGAAGTTGTTGAGCTAATCAATGATATTGCCAGTCAAACGAATTTGTTGGCTCTCAATGCAACTATTGAAGCTGCGCGCGCTGGCGAAGCAGGTAAAGGGTTTGCTGTTGTTGCCTCTGAAGTCGGCAATCTTGCCAATCAAACAGCCAAAGCAACCGAAGAAATTGGCTCCCAGATTGCTGGAATTCAAGCGGCAACGAATAGCTCAGTGGATGCAATTCAAAACATAACAGGTACGATTAAAGAAATTAATCAGATCACAACAAGTATTGCTGCTGCCGTTGAAGAGCAAGGTGCTTCGACCCAAGAAATTGCTCGAAATGTCGAACAAGCTGCGGCGGGAACTCAAGAAGTTTCATCCAATATTTCTGATGTAACGCTTGCCGCTGACAGTACCGGTGGGTCTGCACAAAATGTCCAAGAATCAGCCATGGATTTGCAGAAAGAATCACAAGTTCTGGCACAGTCAGTACGCACTTTCCTGGAAAATATTCAGACCGCCTAAACACTCACTTTAACTAAATAGGTGCCGGGGTTTAATTGACCTCGGCACTTTTAGTTTTTCAACAGATTTTTAACTTGAGTTGACGAGTTAACATCTTCGCCGGCCCGGTAAGATTCGTGATTGCTGTCGATGGTTTTCAAATTGTAGAGATAATTTAGCATTACGCCGGCAGATTGTTCGATTCCACGCACCGACATATCGGCCCGCCAATTAAGCTGCTCAACCTGGGCGCCATTGTTGAGATGGAAATGCGCAACTGAATCCGTCGACGTGCCACCACCCCGCTTTTCATACAGTAAATAGTGCGCGCACAATCGGAGTAGCGGTTCCTTCAGCGCATCGGACACCATTGCGTCTTCATACCACTTGTCGCGCGCCAGCAACTCAACCAAAGCGGCTTCAGGTGAGCCTTTGGAGGCGACAGCCATAATCGCTTCGTCTTGTTCTGTTGTCAGCAGGTCAAAATTACTTTCGAGCAAGCGCCCATCCAGCCAGCGCCTAAATCCAGGTAACGGCGAAAGAGTGGCAAAGATTCTTAAATTCGGCAGTTCTTTGGACAAGCTGTCGACAACGCGTTTGATCAGAAAATTGCCGAAATTAATACCCAACAAGCCGGCTTGAGCATTGGAGATCGAATAAAAAATCGCCGAATCAGCTGTTTCCGGATCACCTAAGGGGGCATCCTGATCAAGCAGCACCTGAACATTGTCAGCAATGCCATTTACCAGCGCCACCCAAACGAAAATCAGCGGCTCTTCCGGCATGCGTGGATGAAAGAAAGCAAAACAACGGCGATCAGACGCCAATCGGTTCTTGAGATCATCCCAATCCTTAATCTCGTGAACGGCTTCATAGGCGAACAGTTTTTCCAACAACGACGCTGGTGCCTGCCAGGTAATTTGTTGCAATTCAAGGAATCCAACATCGAACCAGCCGGTTAAAAGTGATTTGAGATCACCTTCCAATCCTTTAAGAGAAGCGTCTTGTCTGGCCCATGGGAGCAGCTCTTCCCGCATATCGACCAGAAACTTTACCCCCTCCGGCAGCGCATTAAACTGGGTCAGCAAATGTACGCGCGGTGCTTTCAACGCTTTGCGCAAATTTTGCTCCGCTTTAAACCGCGATTCACCGTCTTCAGCTTGGGAGAGATTGCTCACCGCTTCATTGATCGCCTCGTGATCGGTGTCGAATTCAGTGGCGAGAATGCATAGAAACTTTTGACGGCCATTTTCGTTGAGCGACAAATAAGCATGACCGAGCGCCGCGGCACGCTTACGCGCTGAAACTTCTCCACCGCGTGCATCAAGACACGCCTGCATATGCTCGATCAAATGAAGACGATCATCTTCATTCAGGTCGGGCGTCACTGATACTTCAAGCGTTTCGCCGGTATCGGATGCTATTTTGTCCCAAGCACCGCGCAAGTTCCGCAACGCGCGATCCCAAAAGCTCGATTTTTTATGTTCAGTCATTCTACCAAATTTTCAAAAGAGTTCTGTTTATGCCACTCATTTAGCACATTTTGCCAATACGTCTATAGAGTGACCAAGACTTTAGGTACATTTTCGGTGATATCTTCGGCAATTAGTCCAGCGCCAAACAGACGCGCTGCCTCGCCATGTATCCAGGCACCAGCCGAGGCCGCCTCAAAGGCTGGCATCCCTTGCGCCAGCAGGCCGGTGATCAAACCGGCCAACACATCACCCGATCCCGCTGTCGCTAATGTCGCAGGCGCATTGACATTGATCGCAATCCGCCCATCCGGCGCCGCAATCACTGTATCGGCACCTTTCAAAAGAACGACCGCCCCGCTCTGTTGGGCAGCTTTTCTGGCATTCGTTACTTTATCATTAGTGGTGTCGAACAGCCGGGCAAATTCCCCTTCATGGGGTGTGAGAACTGTCGACCCCTTAATCCAGTTAAATAGATTCGTGGGATCATCCTCAATTATGGTCAGCGCATCGGCATCGATGACAGTTGCCTTTTCCGCCCTGAGAGCCGTAATCGTCCGGCGCCGCGTTTCATCCGTGACACCATTGCCTGGGCCGACCAAAACAGCATTGCGACGAGGATCGTTGATGGCGTCTTCGAAAGTCTGATCACCCAGTGGCGAAAACATGCAACCGGGATCGCCGGTGAGATATATGTTTTTGGCGGATTGATCGGCAGCGATGGTTACGAGCCCGGCGCCAATCCGCCGGGCCGCCCGCGCCGCCAATCGCGCTGCACCGGTCATTTCAGCACCACCGGAAATCACGGCATGACCACGGGAATATTTGTGGTCGCTTTGGGTTGGCTGCGGGAAATGATCGAGCCAGTTCGCCGGCGCGTTTTCAGCAGCGCCGGGTTTAATCTCATTTAGGACCGCTTCAGGAATACCGATATCCGTTACCGACACATCGCCGCACAATGCTCGACCCGGCAATAGCAAATGCCCTGGCTTTTTACGAAAAAACGTCACCGTCAATTGAGCTTGTGGCGCGGCACCCCGAACTTGCCCACCATCGCCATCAACGCCACTCGGCACATCAATCGCGAGGCAATCCAAATTACGGGAGTTGATTTCGTCGATGATGTCTTTAGCCGTGCTCTCAATGTCGCGGGTCAATCCGGCCCCGAACAACGCATCAACAACCAGCTCGGCTTCATCAAGCAGCGAAACATTAAGCGGTAAAATTTCGCCATTGTTTTCCTTGGCCCAAAGCTTGGCATTCGCTTGGGCATCCCCTTTGAGTTTTTTAAGATCGCCCAGCAATCCGAGCGTCACGGGCCAGCCGGCTTCTTTGAGAGAGCGTGCGACGACAAAACCGTCGCCACCATTGTTACCGGGTCCACACAGCACAACCACCCGTCGCCGCGTCCAGCGCTGACGCAGCGCCTTAAAAACGCTTTGTCCGGCGTTTTCCATAAGATCAAGACTGGGCACACCCGCTTTTACCGCCAAGGCATCCGCGCGGCCCATTTCTTCAACGGTCAGGAGTTGGGATTTAGGGGAGTGGGCCATATGACCAACCGACAAAAAACTAGGAAGAAATAATTTGGATGATAAACACGACAATTAACATCCATTGCAATTGATAAATTTTAAGTTTGATTTCGCTAAGATTAGATCGAATTTCTACTAATTCATTCATGATTAAATTACGTCTCAAATATTATTCTTTCGGCGTTTTTGAATTTTTTCCGGAACCAGGTTTTGACATATGAGTATCGTATTTATGCATGATGATCGCAGCGACTACCATCAATCCGCACAGCGTAAAAAAGGAAGTATAAAAATCCACGGTTTTACTCCAATTCTTCCAATTTACTCCGACCAATGCCGTGAAAAAATACACTAAGCCCAAGCACCATTATAATATAGCCCATATTCGATAAATTGCCAAAATCAGACGATAGTACCAACACATTTTTAAACAGCGGCCCCACCATGCCAATAGCAAATATTGCAACACCAATATTATTGAAATACGTCGCATACAGCTTACGTTTTTCATTTAGAATATCTACTTCCGTCACTTTAACCCACTCCAATATTATTAAATCTATCTATACCTATGGACTGGCTAGAGGGGGTTTTTGAAGATATAACTCGGCTCGCAATAAAATAAGGAAGCCCCAATCGTGAAAGTAGTTATCCTCGGAGCCGGCGTTGTTGGCGTCACCGCCGCCTATTACCTCCAAAAAGATGGCCATGAAGTCACCGTTGTCGACCGGCAAGACGGCGCCGGTCTTGAAACCAGCTTTGCCAATGGTGGACAGATATCGCCAAGCCAAGCCTATCCCTGGGCGGCGCCGGAAGTCCCCTTTTTGATGCTAAAATGGCTGGGCCGTAATGATGCGCCCTTGCTCTACCGCATGCGCCTTGATCCCCGGCTTTGGATTTGGAGTTTGCAATTTCTCGCCAATTGCACGCCCGGCAATTTTATGAAAAACACGGTGAAGAATCTCCGTATGTCGCTCTATAGCCGCTCCCTGTTGCCTGAAATTAGAAAAGAAACCGGCATTGAATACGATTGTCTGGAAAAGGGCATACTGCAGATTTACCGCAACCAGAAAGAACTGGATAAAGCCGCTAAATTTAATGACGCATTGCATAAACTTGGCTGCGAGCACCAAGTTTTAGATGCAAATGGCGTCCGGGCACTTGAGCCCGCCTATAATTCCAGTCCCGATAAAATAATCGGCGGCATTTATACCAAAGATGACGAGAGCGGCGATGCCTTTAAGTTCTCACACGAGCTTGCCAAATATGCGGCCGGCAAAGGCGTCACGTTCCGCTATAATGAGACCATCAAATCGCTCAATAAAGATGGCTCGAAGATCACCTCTGTCACGACCGACAAAGGCACTATCGAAGCCGATACTTTCGTCATGAGCATGGGCAGCTATTCACCGCTTTTTTTGCGGCCGCTCGGCATCAAAGCTCCGATCCAGCCGGTCAAAGGCTATTCGATCACGGTGCCGACCGCTGGTCATAATGGCGCACCAACCGTTAGTCTCACCGACAATGATCATAAGCTGGTGTTTAGCCGGGTCGGCGAGCGCATGCGCGTTGCCGGCACGGCCGAGTTTACCGGCTATGACACTGAATTAAACGACCGCCGCGTTACCTCCTTGCGCGATCTCGCCCAAAAACTGTTTCCCAATGCCGGTGATTACGCGGCGACCGAGTTTTGGACCGGTCTCCGCCCGATGACGCCGGACGGTGTGCCGATCATCGGACCAACGCCGTATGAGAACCTCTACATGAACACCGGTCACGGCACCCTCGGCTGGACGATGTGCGCAAGCTCCGGCCAACTCACGGCTGATCTGGTCGCCGGGAGAACTCCGTCGGTCGATATCAGCGACGTCGGCTTGGATCGGTTTTAAGTCTAAAGGGGACATCTTCTTGGCACTTCCTATCGACCTCTCGGATGGTCGCCTAAGGTGTCCCCTCTTAGAGCGTTGAAGTAGCGCCAGAAAAAAATTATTCACCACGAAGAACACAAAGTTCACAAAGCTGAATATCTCCCATCTCCCTAGGCTTGATCCGGGGTCCAGCTTATTGCGGAAACTGGATACGCGGGTCAAGCCCGCGCATGACGGTGAGAATGGGTGCAAGGTTTATTTTGTAATTTCAACTTAACCCCTATCAGCTCCCCCTCTTTTCCATTTGACAAACGGTCCGTTCTGAATTAGAACAAAAGAAGAACATTTAACGAGAACACAGGATCAAAAAGGACCAAGGAGGGCAGAATGCAAGTCGAAACGCTTGAGAGTGCGCCCACATCACGTAACGTTTTTCACCCGAACCCTGCGGTTTTGGACAGTCTACGCAGACAAATTCGCCAGCTCGAGCGTGGCGGTGAACTGGGCAGTGTTCTCTCTACCCAAGCTGAACCGACTATTTCCCTCGGTGATCCTGAAATTGATGGTGCCCTGCCCTGGGGCGGCCTGCCGGTCACCGGCCTGCATGAGATTTTTGGCGATACGGCGGCGGTGGGGTTTGCGGCGGCGCTGATCCAAAAAATAGCCGGAGACTCTGAGGCGCCGATCCTCTGGTGTCAGCATGGCAATGATCTCTATGGGCATGGCGTGGCGGAATTCGGCATTGATCCCGACCGGCTCATTCTCGTGCAGGGCAAAAGCGATACTGACATTCTGTGGGCGATGGAAGAAGGTCTGCGCAGTTCGGGCATCGCCGCTGTCGTCGGCAGGCCCTATAAAATCCCGCCGATTGCCGGGCGGCGCTTGCAATTGGCAGCGGAAGAAAATGGTGTGCCCGGACTGTTGCTGCGTCCTCAACAGAAAACTCAAACCGGGGCGGGTGCCGGGAGAAACCAAAGTGCAGCGCCAACCAGCGCGGCCCTCACCCGCTGGCATGTCACGGCAGCGCCTAGCATCACGCCGGCCAGTGGCATTGGTCTTGGTGCACCCAAGTGGAATTTGGAATTACAACGTTATCGGTACAGTGCGCTTAATCTGCAAAAGCAGGCGCAAAAACGAAAAATAGCCGGAAAGGTGAATTTCTGGCAGGTGGAATGGTGTCATGAAACGGGTGATCTCTCTGTGGTTACCGACCTTTGCGACGGATCGGCTCAGCCGCAGGAAAACAATACGAGGCGGCAAAAGACCGGCTAACGATCCCCACTCCCTCCCACTCGTTACAGTCACAACACAGCACGGGGGACAACGGATTGCGGCGGCAAATCAGGCAGCGGATGCGCAAGGCATCAAGCCGGGCCTCTCCCTCGCTGATGCCCGGGCATTATTTCCGGATCTCATCGTCAAACAAGCGGATCCGGCGGCTGACTTAAAAGCCCTCGATAAGCTGGTGGCGGCCTGTGAGCGCTATACCCCCTGGACGGCGATTGATCCTTTCGGCGGCGGGTTGCTGACCGATATGAGCGGCAGCGGCGGGTTATGGCTTGATGTCATCGGCTGCGCGCATTTGTTTGGCGGGGTGGGTGCCGGGAAAGATCAAAGCGAGGAGTTTTCGGAAGCACTAAAAGACCCTCCCCATCCCAACCTTCCCCCGCCCAATAAATTGGAGAGGGAAGGAGCTGTTGTTGCAACGCGCACAATCCAATCCCCTCCCTCCTTGCGGGGGAGGGTTAGGGTGGGGGGTGAGGGGGAAAGCACCAGTGTAATTAAAGGCGAGCTGGCGTTAGTCAAAGACCTCCACGACCGCTGCCGGCACGCCGGCTATCAACCCCGCATCGGTTTGGCCGGTACGCCGGGGGCGGCTTGGGCGGCGGCGCGCTTTTCGGATACTTCTTTGAGTATTATCCCGCCAAAAACACAGAAACACAGCCTTGCACCCTTACCCATCGCCGGGTTGCGGCTCGATCCAGCAACCATGGAAGGGCTGGAAAGCTTGGGCCTCCGCCAAATCGGTGATCTTTATGAGATGCCACGGGCGCCATTGGCGTCCCGTTTCGGCGGCCAGGCACTCCGCCGGTTGGATCAACTGCTGGGCCGGTTGGAAGAGCCGATCTCGCCGCGCCGACCCGCACCCAGCCATTATGCCCGGCTGGTCTTTGCCGAGCCGATTGGCCGCAGCGAAGATATCAGCCTGGCGCTCGATAAATTATTAGCAACGCTCTGTCCCGAACTTGAGGAAGCAACGCTTGGGGCACGGCGGCTGGAACTGATCATCTTCCGGGTCGATAATACGCGGGATAGTCTTGTCATCGGCACCAGCCAGCCGTCGCGCGACCCGGATCACCTGGCGCGGTTGTTCCGGGATGATCTCGACAAACTTGATCCCGGCTTTGGCATTGAAGTGATCGTCCTGGCCGCCGCCGAAACCAACGCCCTGGCTGCCCGCCAGATCGATATCGCCGGCAAAACTGCCCAACAAGCGAATGAAAATGCCGCCAAGCTGGTAGACCGGCTATCCGGGCGTTTGGGTATAGGCAATGTCATTCGCCTGCATCCGGTTGAAAGTCATCTGCCCGAATGCGCCAGTGA
>CAJWAR010000071.1 GCA_913020445.1 uncultured Rhodospirillaceae bacterium | reverse complement strand
GCAATGTCATTCGCCTGCATCCGGTTGAAAGTCATCTGCCCGAATGCGCCAGTGAAGCCCGCCCAGCCCTTATAGCTGTTGAGTCTGAAAATAACTGGGATGCCGGAGCATCGCTTCCGCCGCGAGCCTTCGGTCACGCTGCCGAATATGAGCCTCGGCGAGAATGTGGCGGCTGATTACAAGGCGCTCCGGCTGTCGCTCAAAGCGCACCCAATGGCGCTGCTCCGGGACGGCTTCGCCCCGGAAAAAATAATCACCTGCGCAGATCTGGCGACAACGGAGCCCGAAAGCATGGTGCGGCTGGCTGGCGTTGTGCTGATCCGCCAGCGCCCCGGCAGCGCCAAGGGCGTGATCTTTATCACCATTGAGGACGAGACCGGCATCGCCAATCTAATCGTCTGGCCCCATAAGATGGAGCGCTACCGCCGCACCGTGATCGGCTCTTATTTGCTGGGTGTTGAAGGTAAGTTGCAACGGGAAGGCATCGTCACCCATGTCGTTGCCGAAAAGCTTTATGATTTCTCTTATCGCCTCGGCTATCTCAATAGCGGCGATACGGGCACCCGCGACAACCCCTCCTCACCCAAGGTTAAACCCCAAAATCAGACCAAGAAACTGGTGCCGGGCTCCCGCGATTTTCATTAAGGCATTGTGCTAGACAATCCGAAAAAAAAGCGCAAACTCGACACCAACAACAATAAGACCTATCGGGGATTCGCCTTGAGCGACACATCAGAATCAGAGGCATCTTTTAAATCCAAAGCCGGCCGCGTCGCTTTTCAGCATGCCGACTATCGCTCATTCTGGCTGGCCCGGGTATTGGGTGTTTTTGCCATTGATATGCAAATTACAGCCGTTAGTTGGCAGGTTTACCAGCTGACTGGCAAGCCGCTGGATTTGGGGCTGGTCGGCTTGGCCCAGTTCGCGCCCTTCTTTCTCTTATTTTTAGTATCCGGCACCGTGGCAGATCGCTATCAACGCAAGCGCATCATGTCGGTTTGCGTCAGTATTCAAACGCTCTGCGCCATAGCTTTTTTTGTCATGACGGCGACCGGCAATGCTAATTTTCCGGCGATTTTTACCATCCTGATCTTTCTTGGTGTTGCACGTACCTTCCAATCCCCGGCGCAGCAGGCAATTGTACCACTGCTTGTACCCAAAGAGCATTTCGCCAACGCAGTGGCCTGGACCTCCAGCGGCTTTCAAATGGCCAGGATCGCCGGACCTGGGATTGCCGGCATTATGATTGTCGCCGGCGAACAATGGGTTTATGGCACAGCTGTTATCCTTTTCTTTTGTTCAGCCGCACTGACTTTCCTGATCAAAACCAATACACAGATCATCAGCACCGCGCCGATAACAATCGAGAATATCCTCGCCGGTTTTAAATTTATCATGAAACGCCAAATCATTATTGGTGCCATCGGCCTGGATTTGTTTGCTGTATTATTGGGTGGCGCGACGGCACTTCTGCCGATTTACGCGACGGACATCCTGAATGTCGGCGCCGCCGGCTTTGGTGCTTTGCGGGCAACCCATATGGTCGGCGCCTTCGCTGGAGCACTATTCCTCACCCAATACCCAATAACGCGGAAGGCAGGAAAAACTTTGTTGATTGCCGTGGCGATTTTTGGCGCCGGCATTATCGCCTTTGGGATTTCGACAATATTCTGGATTTCGCTCACTGCGCTCTTTGTCTTGGGCGCAGCCGATTCGGTCAGTATATTCGTCCGCAACAATTTGGTGCAGATCATCACGCCGGATGACATGCGCGGACGAGTGAGTGCCGTCAGTTCCGTCTTTGTCGGTGCATCCAATGAAGTCGGCGAATTTGAGAGCGGTGTGACCGCTGAATGGTGGGGTGTCGTCCCGGCTGTTATCGTTGGAGGAATTGGGACTATTTTTATTGCTGGATTATTTGCTAAGATATTTCCACAATTGAGAGAGGTGGACAGTTTAGATCCAGATGATCTCGTTCGGAAATACCAAAAGATGGAGTCCTGAGGGGAATATGAGGACACGAAGATTAGGTAAAACGGAAGCTCAGGTTTCGGAGCTTATCTTTGGCTGCGGCAATGTTGGCGGTATCATGATTCGCGCTGAAGAAGCCGTTATGACAGAAGCCGTCGAGAAAGCCTTAGCTGCCGGTATCAATTGGTTTGATACGGCGGCCGGCTACGGCAATGGAAAATCGGAGGAGAATCTCGGGCGCGTTCTCAAAGAGCTCGACGCCAAACCATTTACCTCTACTAAAATACGCATTGATCCAGAAAACACCGTTGATATCCCGGGGCAGATCGAGCGCAAGTTCCATGAAAGCCTAGAAAGAATGCAGCTTGATCACATTGACCTCGTGCAACTTCACAATGGCATCGAAGGCGTCGACGGCGGCCGCAGCCTCTGCACCGACAATATTCTCGGCCGCGTGGGCGCCATCTACGGCATGGAGTGTCTGCGCGAACAAGGTCTGATTAAATGGATCGGCATGACGGCGCTCGGAGATGCTCCGCTCTGCCGCCGGATGATCGAGTCAGGCCGTCTCGATACCGCCCAAGTCTATTTCAACATGATTAATCCAACAGCGGCGCACGCAACGCCGCGTCATAGTTCCAGCCAAATGATGAAAAAGAAAAGTACCGGTCAGGATTTCACCGGTATTTTGCATGCCTGCGAAGAATTCGATGTTGGCGTCATCGCTATCCGGACCTTGGCGGCGGGAGTTTTGGCGACCGAAGAACGCCACGGACGGGAGATGATCATCACCAAAGGCAATACGGTTGAAGATGATGAACGCAAAGCCGCGGGTGCTTTTGACCTCCTCGGCGATGAGCACGGCACCAGAGCGCAGACGGCGCTCCGTTTCGCCCTCTCAAATCAAAAAGTGTCCTGCGTCGATTTCGCTGTCGCCGATCTCGATCAATTCGATGAAGGCGTTCAGGCCGCCGATATGGGACCGCTGCCCGACGATGCCATGGCAGAGCTCGATCAGCTTTACGACAAAGATTTTGGCGTAAGTTAACTTTTCACCGTAAAGACTTCGATCTCATCACCAACGCCCCGCAGGGCGTGTTTGCCGAGCGATTGCCATTTACCCTTTAAATGTTCCCGCACTTGCTCGGAGATCAAGAAATTTACATCGAGGGTTTTGCAGAGCCCCTCGATGCGGGCCGCTTCATTGGCGGCGGCGCCGATGACGGTAAATTCAATGCGTTCCGCTGTGCCGATATTGCCGTACATGACATCGCCCAAATGCAGGCCAATGCCGAAACCAAGCGGTGGCGCACCAAAGCTCTCCCGCTGATTATTTAGCTCGACCATACGTCCGAGCGCGTCTTTGGCAGCACTGGCAGCAGCTTCGCAAGCCTCATCCACCGACCAGCCATCATCAGTAACAGGAAAAATCGCCAAAGCGGCATCACCAATAAAACGCAATACCTCACCTTCATGATCCAGTACCGCCCCCGCCAGGCATTCGAAATAGTCATTAAGTAAACTCAGGAAAGCTTCACGGCTCATCGAATCAGCCAGCGGCGTTGAATTACGCAGATCACAAAACCAGATCACCGCATGGATTTCCTGACCATCCCCGCGTTTGATCTGGCCGGTCAGAACTTTCATGCCAGCCTGATGACCGAGATAGGCATCAAGCAAATTCATTGCCGTTCGTTTGAGGGCAAATATTTCGGCGACACGGGTTAGGGCCGGGCGGATACGCTCCACGGCGGCAATTTCTGCATCCGTGAAGCCGCCAACTTGGCGGGTCGAATAACTGGCGCAATGATTTTCGCCATTGGTGAAATCGAGCGGCATAGCGATGTAGTCGGTCACCCCTTCTTCGCGCAGTTCATCCAAGATCAGAAAATCATTGGGACAGTCAGGATCACAGATTTTACGGCGAATTTCCTTGCCTTCAAGAAAAACAGCATAAATCGGGTTGTTATAATACTGATCAGAATCGAGAACTTCGTAAGGTGCTTCAGCGACCACGACATCTTCACCTTCGCGCCAGAAGAAACCTCGGCCGGCAACATTGGGATGGAGTGTCGTCACAAAAACCGCAACGCGATACAGCGGCAGACCAGCTCCTGTGAGGCGTTCAACAAGCTCGCGTAGAATATCCTCTGATACTTTTACCGAACGAACGCCGTCAACCAGCCAATCAACGGTATCTTCAACGTCAATTGCGGATTTCGAGATATCATCCATAGGCAACCCCTTTACGCAAACCCTGGATTTATATCTTACCTAATATTGCGTCATATCTGTATCAATAATTTGTGCCCAGGCGGCAATGCCGCCCTCCAGGTTTAATACGATCTCATAGCCATTTTCGCTCAGCCAGTAGGCAACCTGAATTGAACGACCGCCGATATGGCACATCACAACGAGTGGTTCCTCCTTGGGCAGTCTGTCGAGATTATCGGGCAGCGTATTCCTCAATTTCTTTGGGGGTTCTGTGGCTGGCAATTTGTGCCCTAACCTGCCATGAATATTGCCATCAAAAAGTGGAGGCAGTATGACCGAGGCAGAAGTTCAGGTACTTGAACGCACGACCCCCTATCGAGGGTTTGTGCGGATGGATCATTACAAACTTAAACATAAGGTTTTTGATCAGGGTTGGAGCATCGAGCTATCGCGCGAGGTTTTGGAGCGCGGCGAATGTGTCGGATTGCTGCCTTATGATCCGGAACGCGACGAAGTTGTGCTGCTCGAACAATTCCGCATTGGCGGCTACACCGCGCCGAATGCCTCGCCGTGGCAAATCGAAATCGTCGCCGGCATGATTGATCCCGGTCATTTACCGGAGGAAACCGCTCACCGCGAGGCCGAAGAAGAAGCCGGCGTAAGCATCAGCGAATTAGAGCCGATGATGCGGTATTTATCGAGCCCCGGCTGCACGTCTGAAACACTCGAGCTCTTTTGCGGCTGCGTTGATGCCGAAGGCGCCGGCGGTGTCTACGGCTTAGCGGAAGAAGGCGAATATATCCGGGTCTTTGTCGTCAGCGCAGACGATGCCTTCGCCATGCTGGATCGCGGTGAAATTGGTAATGCAATGACGATTATCGCCATCCAATGGTTGAAGCTCCATCACGACATGATACGCGAGAAATGGCGTCTCAATTGGACAAACAACGAAACGTGATCTTTTTGGCAAGAAAATGCTCCTATGGCATGCCGCGAATACTTGATCACCCTGCCCGCCCCCGCTAGTCTCTGCGACTAGAGGGAACCCGTAAAAAATATTAAGAAGTGAGTTACTATGGACGTCCGCGAAGGATTTAGAGATGCCGTCGGCAATACGCCGATGATCAAATTGAGAGAAGCCTCCGAAAACACCGGATGCGATATTTATGCAAAATGTGAATTCCTCAATCCCGGCGGCTCGGTGAAGGATCGTGCCGCACTTTACATCGTTAAAGATGCTGAGGAAAAAGGCCTGCTGAAACCAGGCGGTGTCATCGTCGAAGGTACAGCCGGCAATACCGGCATTGGCTTAGCGCTCGTCGGTTGCGCCAGCAGCTACCGGACGATCATCGTTATTCCGGAAACGCAAACGGAAGAGAAGAAAGACATGTTGCGGCTCGCCGGCGCGGATTTACGCGAAGTTGAAGCGGTGCCCTATAAAGACCCCGGCAACTATGTTCATGTCTCGGAACGGATTGCCAAGGAAATGGCCGATACTCATCCGCACGGTGCCATTTGGGCCAATCAGTTCGACAATACGGCCAACCGCGATGCCCATGAATTTGGCACCGGCCCTGAAATATGGGCGCAGCTTGACGGTAAAGTAGACGGCTTTACCTGTTCGGTCGGTACCGGCGGCACGCTCGCCGGCGTTGGTATGGCACTTAAAGAACGCAACAAGGATGTCATGATTAAGCTCGCCGATCCGATGGGCTCGGCGCTTTATGAATTTTATGAAAACGGCGAGCTCAAAGCCGAAGGTGAATCAATCACCGAAGGCATCGGCCAAGGACGGGAAACCGATAACCTCAAAGGGGCGCCAATTGATGGCGCCTATCAGATCACCGATGAAGAGGCGCTGCCGATCGTCTTTGATCTATTGAAATATGAAGGTCTTTGCGTTGGCTCGTCGAGCGGCATCAATATCGCCGGCGCAATGCGCATGGCAAAGGAAATGGGCCCCGGACACAACATCGTGACGTTGCTGTGTGACTACGGTACCCGCTATCAAAGTAAATTGTTCAACCCAGCGTTCCTCAAAGGAAAAGGCCTGCCTTATCCTGACTGGCTCGCGTAAACCCGGTTAAATCCTATGGAATATGTTCACCCTGAAGCCCTGGTAACCACGGAATGGCTGTCCAACAATTTAGGTGCATCTGACATTGCAATTGTCGATGCGAGTTTTCACATGGCGGCGGCTGGGCGCAATGCCCAAGCGGAATACACCGATAATCACATTCCGGGAGCTGTCTTCTTCGATGTTGACGAGATTGCCGATACGGACAGCGATCTGCCGCATATGCTGCCGAGCCCGGAAAAATTTTCGAGCCGGGTGCGGAAACTTGGCATTGGCAGCGAAACCCACGTAATTTGCTACGACACCAATGGCGGACCGGCGGCGGCGATGCGGGCCTGGTGGACATTCCGTGCTTTCGGCCATGACCGGGTATCGGTGCTCAGCGGTGGCCTGCCGAAATGGCAAGATGAAGGTAGGCCAATTACCGCGGATGAAACACCCATTGTTGAGAAACACTTTTTTCCCAAGTTCGACCATTCGCTGGTTCTAAGCTTCGATCAAATGATGGCCAATGTCGACAGCAATGAATACCAAATGGTCGATGCGCGTTCCGAAGGGCGCTATAACGGCACTGAAGAAGAACCCCGTGCCGGCATGCGGAAGGGTCATATTCCGGGGGCCATAAGCCTGCCCTTTCAAAATTTGATGGATACCGGAAACTTTATGGTCATGCGCTCGGCCGAAGAATTGACGGCGGTCATCAATGAGACTGGTATTGATCCAGAAAAACCGCTGGTTTCAAATTGCGGCTCAGGTGTTACCGCCGCACCTCTCGTCATGGCGCTGTATTTGCTCGGCCATACCCGTGCCGCGATTTATGACGGCTCCTGGACCGAATGGGGTGGCCGCGACGATACACCAATTGATGTTTGAAGCGCGGCAATGAGCAAAGCAAAAAGTCCAGATACGCGTATTGTTCATACGGGGTCTGATCCAAAATCCTACAAAGGCGTCGTCAACCCACCGGTCTATCGTGCCTCGACGGTGCTGTTTCCGACCGTGCAGGCGATGAAAGACGCCGAGAAAAATAAGTTTGATACGACCTTTTACGGCGTTCATGGCATGCCGACACAATTTGCCTTGGAAGAAGCGATGGCGGATTTGGAAGGCGGTTATCGCGCTGTATCGGTTTCGTCCGGCCTGGCGGCCATCACGACCGCGCTGATCACTTTTCTGCAAACGGGTGATCACTTGCTGATGGTCGATACCACCTATGGGCCAACGCGTAATTTCTGCAATACGGCACTAAAGCGCTTCGGTGTCGAAACGACCTATTATGATCCCATGATCGGCGCCGGCATAGCGGAGCTGATCAAGCCCGAGACCAAAGTGATCTTTACCGAATCGCCCGGCTCCGACACGTTTGAAATTCAAGACCTCCCGGCGATTGCCGAAGTAGCCCACCAACACGACATCAAAGTCATCTTGGATAACACCTGGAGCGCCGGCTATTACTTCAAGCCGTTTGAGTATGGCGTCGATATTTCTGTCCAGGCGACCACCAAGTATCAGGCCGGCCATGCCGATTTGGTCCTCGGTCACATCATTGCCAAAACCGAGAAGGACTGGCGCAAAATAAAGGTGAACGTCGCAACGATTGGCCAGGCGGTTAGCCCGGATGTGTGTTATTTAGGCTTGCGCGGCTTGCGCACCTTAAGCGTTCGGCTTGAGCAACATCAGGAGAGCGCCCTCACCCTAGCGCGCTGGTTGGACGAACGCCCCGAAGTCGACACCATTCTGCATCCGGCATTCCCTTCCTGTCCCGGCCACGACATTTGGCAGCGCGACTTCACCGGTTCCAGCGGTTTGTTCAGTGTGGTTTTAAATGACTATTCAGAATCCCAGGTGACCGCGATGCTGGACGGTATGGATTATTTTGCCATGGGGTACTCGTGGGGTGGATTTGAAAGTCTGATCGTGCCGTCTGATCCTGCTACAATTCGCTCGGCAACAAAATGGAAAGCTGCCGGCCCGATGCTGCGATTGCATGCCGGCCAGGAAGATGTCGATGATCTGATCGCCGATCTGGAACGCGGCTTCGACCGCCTGAACGGAAGGGCGTGATCATGCGGAAGGATGCCAAAAGAGACACCAAGCTCGCCCATAGTGGTTCGCAACCAGCGGATCAATCCGGCATCGTCAATCCACCGGTCTACCACGCTTCAACCGTTGATTACGGCACTGTTGCGGAAATGCAGGAACTGCGTAACGATCCCGAAAACAATTTCGTCTATGGCCGCCGGGGCACACCGACATCTAGCGCATTTGAAGAAGCCGTCGCCGATCTTGAAGGCGCGGACCGGACCGTGGCTGTCGGATCGGGCCTGGCAGCGATTGCGGCGGCGATGCTGGCATTTGTGAAAACCGGGGATCATGTCCTGGTTTGTGACAGTGCCTACACACCGACGCGCAATTTAAGCGAAAACTTTCTCAAACGCTTTGGCGTTGAGACGACCTACTACGATCCTTTGATCGGTGCGGGTGTTAGTGAGCTTTTCCGCGAGAACACCAAAGCAATTTACACTGAATCACCCGGCTCGCATACGTTCGAAATCCAGGACATCCCGGCGATTACCGAGGCTGCTCATAAGGCCGGCGTTAAAGTCGTCATGGATAACACTTGGGCGGCTAGTTATTTCTTCAAACCCTTTGATCATGGTGTCGATGTGTCGGTGCAGGCGGCGACCAAATACTATGTTGGGCATTCGGATGCGATGGTCGGCACAGTGTCGATGTGTGGTGATAACGTACAGCCGGTAATAGATTGCATAAGGGTGCTTGGTAACAACATTGCACCGGATGATGCCTATCTCGCATTACGTGGCATGCGGACCTTATCGGCGCGATTAAAGCGCCACCAAACCAATGCGCTTAAAGTTGCTGAATGGCTGGCAGGGCGGCCGGAAGTTGATCGTGTGCTACACCCTGCGCTTAGCACTTGCCCCGGGCATGAGCTTTGGAAACGCGATTTTTCCGGCTCGAACGGTTTGTTTGGGGTGGTGTTTAAACCGTACAGTGAGGCCGCCATGCACGCGTTTATTAACGGCCTAGAACTGTTTAGTCTCGGCGGCTCCTGGGGCGGCTATGAAAGCCTCGTGCTGCCGACCAATGTCACGCGGACAGCCACCGAGTGGACCGAAAATGCTCAAAGCATCCGTTTCCACATCGGCCTCGAAGACCCGGATGATCTGATCGAAAATATCGCTGCGGGGCTGAAGCGTTTGGTTAAATAATTAATCGACTGTCGATTAATTATTGATGCTGGCGGGAGACATCCGGCATTAAGGCGCTGATCAGAAACAGCACCAAGGCGATAACGACAATCGAGGGGCCGGCTGGTGTGTCATAAGCGAGCGACAGCGCCAACCCGCCAACCACCGAAAATGCCCCGATGACCACCGCCATGCCGGCCATTTGCTCCGGTGTCTTGGCATAGTGGCGGGCTGCCGATGCGGGTACGATCAAAAGTGCGGCAATGAGAAGAATACCAACCACTTTCATAGCCGCCGCGACAACCAGTGCAATCATGATCATAAACAGCAAATTCAGGCGCGTGACCTGGATGCCCTCGGCCCGCGCCAAATCTTCATGAATAGTCATCGACAGCAAAGGCCGCCAAATCTTGGACAATATAATGACAGTTATCCCGACAGTCGCATAAATCCAGGCGAGGTCAGTCATGGTGACGGATAGGATATCACCGAACAGAAAGCCGATAAGATCCAGCCGGACATTGTCCATGAACGAGATCGCAACCAGACCAACCGCTAGGGTGCCATGGGATAAAATTCCCAATAGCGCATCATTGCCGAGGCGGGTGCGATTTTGCAACACAACCAAAAACGCCGCCGCGCCAACACAGACAATTACCACGCCGACCGTTAGATCGCTTACGCCGAGCAACAGCCCAAGCGCCACGCCCAGCAAAGACGCATGAGCCAGCGTATCGCCAAAAAACGACATCCGCCGCCACAAAATAAACGAGCCGAGGGGGCCGGCGACAATCGTCACCCCGAGCCCGGCCGCCAATGCATAGAAAATAAAATCATCCATGTTGATGGCCCTCATGAGAGGCTTCATCATCTGAGCCGCCTGGCACTATATGGCCATCGACCGCATGCTCGTGATCATGATGATGGTGATAGAGCGCGAGACTGTCAGCAACTTGCGGGCCAAACAACTCGACATAATTTGGATCTTTACTAACCGCTTCCGGATGGCCAACACAGCAAAGATGATTGTTGAGACATAATACTTTGTCGGTTGCCGACATCACCAAATGCAGATCATGCGATACCATCAAGACACCGCAGCCTCGCTCCGCCCGGATGGCGGAGATCAATTGATAGAGCTCGGCCTGGCCATTGATATCGACCGCTTGGGCCGGCTCATCAAGCACCAGCAGATCAGGGTCGCGCAATAACGCACGGGCTAGTAGAACGCGTTGCATTTCGCCCCCGGAGATATCATGTATAGAGCTATCGACAATCGGCAATACACCGACTTCGTCTAAGACCGATTGGCGTTTGCCTTTTGCCATCTTTCCGGCGAGACCGATAAACCGGCGCACAGTCAACGGCAAATTTGGATCGACCGTCAAACGCTGCGGCATATAACCGATCACCGTATGGGGCCTGATATGTACCGAACCAGCGGTCAGTTTTCGCAAACCCAATACGGATTTGATCAGCGTTGTCTTACCAGCACCATTGGGCCCGATCAGCGTGACGATCTCGCTTGGCGAAACTGTCAAATCCACATGATCGATAATCATCCGGCCATCAGCTTTGACACTGACGCCCTGGGCTTCGATTAAGAATTTTGCCGTATCCAGCATCAGTTAATTTGGCAATCGGGACACAGCCCTGCCGCCTCCACCGTCCGGCTTTCAATAACAAAACCCCGACTGGACGCCGAGCTTTTCAAGAGCCGGTCAATTTTAGTTTCTTCCAGCTCAACCGCGTTGCCGCAATCGGTGCAGATCAAAAACATGCCGTTATGCTGATGATTAGGATCGGCACAGCCAATAAACGCGTTTTGGCTTTGGATGCGATGGACCAAGCCCTGCTCCAATAGAAAATCAAGGGCGCGGTAAACTGTCGGCGGCGCGGCATTGGCGCGCTCCTCTTTAAGAACTTTGAGCAGCGAATAGGCGCCAATTGGCCGGTGGCTCGACCAAATCAGCTCCAATACCCGACGTCTGATCTGCGTCAGCCGCGCGCCACGCTGACTGCACAGCTCGGCCGCCTTATCAAGCGCATCGACAATACAAATACGGTGGTCATGCGACTCCGCCGACCCCGCCCAGTCACGTTTATGGTTCTTCTTTGAAGCCACCAAATAAATCCTGTCTAATTTCATAATGTTATGTTATATCATTTAACCATAAATGTTATAATATAACAATCGCTAAAATTGGTTATTAGGCGTGCTCCATATTAAATATAAGTTTGTCTTTATTGCCCTGCTGCTCGGATTGATTTTTGCCAATCCGGCAAGTGCAGAGATTAACGTCGTCACGACGATCAAACCGCTCCACTCCATCGTCAGCACCATCATGTTAGGCGCAGGTAAGCCGGCCTTATTGATGCGCTCTGCCGTCTCGCCTCATGACTACAAGCTGAAGCCGTCAGATATACGAGCACTTCATCGAGCGGATATTATTTTTTGGATTGGCCCCGCACTGGAAAGCAGGCTGAGCAAGCCCATTCGCCAAATTAAAAAAAGTGCTGCAATTGTCGAATTACTCAAATCAAAAGAGGTTAAAATTTATGGAATTCGCGGTAAAAATAACGACCAGCATCACGATAAAATCGACCCTCATATTTGGCTGAGCCTTCATAATGCACTAGTCATCGCTGAAATTGCGTGGCGAAAATTGGCTCTGTTAGATTCTAAAAATGCCAAACTGTACAGTTCAAATTTCCAAAAATACGATCAGACTCTAGAGCGTCTACGAAACAAAATCAGCGAAGACTTGGAGCTTGCTGGGAAAACTCCTTACATCGTCCAGCACGATGCCTTCCAGTATTTTGAAAAAGAAAATGAGCTCAAAAACCTAGGTTCGATCATGGCTTCACCGGAGCATCGACCCGGTGCAAAACGCGTCTCGACGATCCGAAAACTCATCAAAACGCAAAGCATCGCCTGCGTCTTTGGTGAACCGCAATATAGCCAAAAGTTGCTCAGAACGGTTACGGCCAAGAGCTCAGTACGGATTGCCATATTGGATTCCGTCGGTGTTAATTTGGAGCCCGGCCCGGACTTGTATTTGAAACTAATGCGAAATTTAGCGGCTTCCTTCAAATCCTGTCTGCAGGATTAACCTTGGGCAAACCTTGACAGCGCAAGCTGAAAAGACGATTACCTAGCTATGAGTACCATTGAAAAAGCAACCATAGAACAAGCACTTGGCGCCCTGTCGTTTAACGATGACGGGTTGATCCCGGCGATCGCCCAACAGCACGATACCGGCGAAGTGTTGATGATGGCTTGGATGAACCGCGACGCCGTCGCGGCAACTCTCGAAGAAGGCCGCGTGGTCTATTGGTCCCGCTCCCGCCAAGCGCTGTGGCGCAAGGGTGAAAGTTCCGGCCAAGTTCAGACGCTCAAAGAAATGCGTTGGGATTGCGACACTGACACCATCCTCCTGCAGGTCGATCAGGATGGCGTCGCCTGTCACACCGGGCGGCGCAACTGTTTTTTCAATGCGGTGCGCGACGGCAAGATAGAGACCATTGCCGAAGTCGAGATTGATCCAGACCAGCTTTACGAAAAGTAACATGACGGCACTGCACCCCAAAAATTGGCTCATTTCGGCGCTGGTCGCCGTGGGGGTGCTGACTTTTTCTCAACCCTCTGCCCAAGCCAAAGATTTGCTGGTGTTTGCCGCCGCCAGTCTAGCCCTGCCGCTGCAGGAAATAGCCGACAGCTTCACTACGAAGACCCGCCACCGGGTCCGTATATCCCTAGCCGGTAGCGCCACTTTGGCGCACCAAATTGCCAAAGGCGCCCCGGCAGATATCTATTTATCCGCCAATCAAATCTGGATGGATTATTTAACTAAAAAACTACCCTTGGTCGCCAGCAGCAGGCAGCATTTGTTATCCAATCGATTGGTGCTGGTTGCGCCCGCTAAAGCCATCCAGCCCGTGGGCTCTCTGACGCGGCTAACACTCAGCAAAATATTGCAGAAAGGTCGCCTGGCAATCGGTGATCCTGATCATGTCCCCGCCGGTATTTATGCTGTCCAGGCCCTCAAAAGGCTCGATTTATGGCCAGCAGCGAAAGACAAACTGGCGCGCATGAACAACGTGCGGGCAGCCTTGGCGATGGTCGAGCGCGGCGCCACACCGGCTGGTATTGTTTACCAGACTGATGCCTTCAAAAACTCAAAAGTATCGGTAATCTACCGTTTTCCTGCCGCGTCACATGAGAAAATCAGCTATTGGGCGGCACGCGTCAGGCATAAAAATGGCGCCGCAACTCAGGCATTATTTGAATTTCTTTTGAGCCCAGCGGCAAAAGCTGTTTTCAAACGCCATGGTTTTCTGGTGAACTAGGCAAATGTTTAGCCCGACCCCATTTGAATTGGAAGCGCTCTATCTAAGCCTCAAGGTCGCCTTCTGGAGTGTGCTGATCACGCTGCCGCTTGGTCTTCTATTTGCGTGGATTTTAGCGCGGAAGAGATTCTATGGCCACGCCTTGCTCAACGGCATTGTCCATCTGCCATTAGTGCTGCCGCCAGTCGTCATCGGCTTTTTTCTATTGAGCTTGCTGAAACGCCACGGACCGGTCGGAGCATTTCTCCATGATGTCTTTGGCCTCAGCGTCGCCTTTACCTGGCAGGGCGCCGCCATCGCCTCGGCGGTAATGGCGTTTCCCTTAATGGTTCGCGCCATCCGCTTATCGATGGAAAATGTCGATACCGGCCTGGAGGCCGCTGCCCGCACCCTCGGCGCATCACCCTTCCGGGTGTTTTATTCCATCACCCTGCCCCTGATTTCACCCGGTATTTTGGCGGGCATTATCCTCGCCTTTGCCCGCAGTCTTGGCGAATTCGGCGCGACCATTACCTTTGTCTCCAACATTCCGGGCGAAACCCGCACCTTGCCACTGGCAATCTTTTCTCTCCTCCAAACACCGAGTGGTGATGCGGGCGCGCTCCGGCTCGTTGTCTTGTCTATCATCCTGGCTCTGGCGGCCTTGCTGATATCCGAATATCTGGCAGTTCGCGCCAAACGCCGGATCGGGGGTTAAGCGATGCTGGAAGTTTCTTTCAATCATCGCTTTGAAGAGTTTCGGGTCGAGCTCGAGTTCCAAGCCCAAGCCGGCAGCATCACCAGCCTGTTCGGCCGCTCGGGTACCGGCAAAACATCAGTGATCAATATGATTGCCGGGTTGACCAAACCGGAAACTGGATTTGTCAAAGTCGGCGATGATGTGTTGTTTGATTCCACCACGGGCATCGACGTGCCACCGGAGAAACGACGGCTTGGCTATATTTTTCAAGACAGCCGGCTTTTCCCACATCTCAACGTGCGCAACAATATGCTCTATGGCGCGAAAGCGTCGTCGGGCAACGCCCAAGAAATCACCTTTGACCGGGTGGTCGACGTGCTCGACATTGGAGCGTTACTGGAACGCAAACCAGCTAAATTGTCAGGCGGCGAGAAACAGCGGGTTGCCATTGGCCGCGCCCTCTTGTCGCAACCACGGCTGCTGATGATGGATGAACCACTAGCTTCGATCGATGTTCAGCTCAGAAGTGAAATCCTGCCCTTTATTGAGGAACTCCGCGACACTTTCGGTTTAACGGTTATCTACGTCAGTCACGCCATTGAGGAAGTCATCCGCCTCGCCGACAAAATGGTGCTGCTGACTAATGGCGCCAAAGCTGCCGAAGGTAATGTTGAAGAAATCATGAGCCGCCTTGATCTTCATCCGTTGACCGGACGCTTTGATGCAGGTGCCGTGCTGTCGACCAAAGTGGCCAGCTATGATGCAGAGTATGATTTAGCTGAGCTTGCCTTCGATGGTGGCCACCTCCGCGTCACCGGCGTTGACCTACCGATGGGCACAGCTTTACGGGCGCATATTCGGGCGCGTGATGTCTCTTTGATGCTTAAGCGGCCTGAAGGCACCAGTGTTCTCAACGTTTTTGAAGGGAGGATTATTGAAGTTCGTGATGAAGGCGGGCCGCAGCTTGACCTCAAAATCGATATTGGCTCGCCGCTACTAGCTCGAGTTACCCGGAAATCCTACAACGATTTAAATTTGGCCGTCGGCAAAACCGTCTTCGCCATGGTCAAGGCCGTTGCCTTTGATCGTCGCAGTCTCGGCGGTCAAATAATTACCAAACGGCCGGACGCTATTTAGCGCTGTTTCTTTTTTGGTGGTTGTCTTTTCTTGAACATTTCGCCGATTGATTTATTGAGCGGCTCAAAGCGCAGCATATCACGCGACGCCTGAGTGATGTCAAAATCGGCGTTGGGCAATTGGTAATGCTGGCGTACCAGCGGCCACACACCCTCGGCAATCACCGTTGAGCGAATTGGGATCGCAATACCGATATGGCGGCAAAAATCAGCCAGCAGGTTTTTATCTTCAAGCTCAGCCATCAAATCAAAAAGCCAGGCCTCATTGTCTGATCTTTGATTTGTGTCGGCCATCTTTGACTACCCCAACCACTCCGAAACGACGTCTTCGGCACCGATACGTTTGCGTTCCTTGGGCGGCATGGTTGCCGTACCAATAAAAATAAAGCCATAGATTTCGATAGCTTCTTTATGGCCCAGCAGGTTCTTGACAGCTTTATGATAGGACGGCCATTCCGACAGCCATTGTGCTGAATACCCCATCGCATGGGAAGCGTTCAGAATATTCTGACACAGCGCGCCACCCGACAGGATCTGCTCCCAGAGTGGAATTTTATCCATCTTCTCTTCGTTTGGATAGCAGGTGACCGCTAGCAAGATCGGCGCCGATTGTGGGCGTTGGCGCCAATACTCAATCATTTCTTCGGTTGGTGTTTCATTTTCTTTGGCAAACAGCTCGGCATAGAGCTCGCCTAATTTAGCTTGTGCTTCTTTGCGGATAATCTGGATCCGCCACGGCCCGCAGCGCGAATGATCCGGTACCCGGAGACCAATTTCAATGATGGTATTAAGCTCATCTTCGGTCGGACCCGGCTCACCCAAATTGGCCGCCACGACAGACCGCCGTGTGCGTAAAAATTCGATGATGGGGTTATTAGTTTTCTCTAACATTTCTTTGTCCACATATTCCCGATTACAATTGAAGCATATACGAATTAGCGAAATTATAAAGACTTGAGGACCTCGGTTATTTGGCAGTCCGACGGCAACGTGACTACGCAAATACCAATTTATCAGGGTTCCTTAAACCTACCTAAATTTTATGAAGTGTAAAAATATCAAACTTCTTTACTTTTACGACTAATTAGAAATATTATAACTTGCAAGTAATCGGAACGAATTATCTTGAGTGAGGGGAACATGGCACTCAGTAAAAGAGGAAACTACTTTATCTCAAAAACCTCTGTGGTTTTGCGGAAAACGGCGAGCCCAAAGGGCACGGCACTCAATCATTTGATATTCGGCGATTGGTTGCGTTGGCGCGGTGAAACAAAGGGGGCTTGGCAAAAAGTGCGGTGTCGCGGCGATGAAGGTTGGATCAAAACATCAGAATTTAACAATCAACGCATTCTTGAGATTAACTTCGTCGATATTGGTCAGGGTGACGGCGCACATATTGTAACTCCGGAGGACAAGGTCATTGTCATTGATGCCGGTAAAACTGAAAACATGTTCAGATTTCTGTCGTGGCGATACAATTTGCATAATCGCAAAGTTGCGGGTGTGGATGGCGTAAAAGCTTCTGACAGCGGGGCTAGAAAGCCTTTCAATATTGAGCAGGCGGTAATTTCGCATCCCGATTTAGATCACTATTACGGGTTTAAAAATCTTTTTGCCCACCCCAAATTGAGCTTTGGCACGGTCTTTCACAACGGCATCGTTGAACGACCAATCAGCAAAGAAGACAAAGACTTGGTTAAAAGCAAAAAAAACATCAAATATTTTTCCGATCTTGGTTTGGCGGTAAAGGGCGATAACGGCAAACGACAAACAACTCCCAGGATATGATGGTGCCGGACAGGTTACGATCGATATTCTCGGGCCAGTTGCTGAAAAGGTGGCACATGGCGGGAAAAACCATCAAGCACTGCGGACCATTGGCAACGAAGGCGTCACCAAAAATGGCCATTCCGTTGTCTTCCAACTGAAAATCGGCAAGCTCAAAGTCATGCTTGGCGGAGACCTTAATACCGAGTCGGAAGACTACCTGTTGCGTCACTATTGCGGCATTAACGAAGATACATCGCACCTGGAAAATGAGGTTCACCAATTACGTGCCAGAGGCGACAAATTGACTGAGGATGAAAAAGGTAAATTGCAGGTCGCGGAAACGTCCCTCGCCGCCATTGTCAGCAAAGGCCGGCAAACCTTTCAAGTTGATGTAGCAAAAGCTTGCCATCATGGCAGCCACCATTTTTCTGAGACTTTCCTGAAGGCCATTAATGCTATCGCCGTGGTTATCTCCAGCGGTGACGCTGAAGCCTATTCGCATCCCAGACCGGACGCCCTTGGCGCATTTGGTAAATATGGCCGTGGTCATCGGCCATTGCTTTTTAGTACCGAAATTGCCCGCAGCACGCGCGAATTCACACCCGTGTTCAAATTTTATGACCGCATCAAGAAATTCGAAGCCGACATAAAGGCAGCTCAAAGCAAGCGCGAGAAGGCCCGCCTTCAAAAGGAGATTGAGCAGGAAAAAAGTCGTAATGTAGCTGTCTACGGCATGATTACATTACGCACAGATGGTGACACGGTGATTATCGCGCAGAAAATAGAAGAGCCCAGCGGCAAGGATCGTAAATGGGACATTCACGAACTCGCTTTTAACGATGCCCGTGGAGAGTTTGAATATAAAGATCGAACAAAATCACATTGACCTGAGCCAGCCGTAGCCTTGGCGAAGGCTGGCGACCCCGGCAATTTAAATGAAGAGTTTTGCAACAGCATCCCTCCGAAATCGGACATTGTGGGAACATAATAGTCCTAATTCCCTACGACCGGCTTGAGCCCGAAAATATCTTGCGCGTTTTGGTAAGCGAGGCGTCGTGCGGTTTTGGGCGTGAGTTGGGAAAGCAGCAGACGGAATCTTG
>CAJWAR010000070.1 GCA_913020445.1 uncultured Rhodospirillaceae bacterium | reverse complement strand
CTACCCGGATTTTGAAACCAGCCAAATGGGTGGCGGTCTCGGCGCTGCATCTTAAGTAAAACTCCGTTTAAAAATGAAAACTATATCATCTGATTTATCAGAAAATGGCTTTTTTCTGGGAAAAACTCCTATTTAGAATACTTCAAATTTTATCTAATTTTCCATTTAAATTGCCATTAAAGTACATGCAAAGTAAAAATAAAGTAATTTAAAAGTATAGTGAAACATTATATTTAAAAATACTTGACTATTACTTTACTCTGTATTAGATTATTAAGCATCAAAGGACTACGTAATTATTAACAATTTAGAGAACACCTAAATTCTAAAGGAGACCTAAAAATGAAACATCTAGTGAAATTGATTAAAGACGACTCCGGCGCAACCGCCATTGAATATGGCCTTATCGCTGCTCTCGTTTCAGTCGCTGGTATTACTGCATTGACCGCAATGGGCGGTGGTTTGCAGACCATGTTCAACAAAGTCGCCGTCGAATTAACAACCGCAGTTGGCGGCTAATACTCAGCCAAAACTAAGTTAGCAGGTGCTCCACCCACCTGCAGGTTCCCTCCTCGGGGGGTGGTGTTAAAACCACCCCCGGAACCACCAAAAGGGACCACTAAAAAAAGAGTGAGAAAAATTTCGTCCTCTCTTAATTCCCCCCAAATTTAGAGAAGACCTCATGAAAATTAGGAAAAATTAGCCAAAACCAAATAGGAAAAACGGATCCCACTCATGTTTTTTTCAACAGAATTTTCCGAAATTATTTCAAGCGCAGTAATCGCCGTATTTGTCGGCCTATTGATCGCTGCCGCCTTGAACGATCTTTGTGTTTATCGCATCCCCAATTGGGTCGTCATGGCGATTGTGGCACTCTATCCCATCTTCGTTTTTTCCACCGAGCTGCAAGTTGATTGGTTATATGCCCTGGCCGGTGCAGCTGGCGCCTTTGCCATCGGCTTCGCGTTGTTCAGCTTTGGCGTTATGGGCGGCGGTGATGTGAAACTCATAAGTGCCGTGGCTCTCTGGGCCGGTCCCGCGCATCTCGTCGAATTCCTTTTCGTCACGGCGATCGTCGGTGGTGTGATGTCCATTATCATGGTGACACCGGCCCGGCTCGCTTTGGCTTCAGCCTTTGACACCATTGGTTTGCGCCGTCCGCGCGAAATTTTATTGGCAAATGTCCTGCCCTACGGCGTGGCAATCGCAGTTGGCGGCGTTGTCGTCGGCCTGCGTCAGATGACGGCTTAAGGAGATAATAAAATGACCTTACGCAACGTTCTTTTACTGGTTTCAGCCCTCGGCGCAGCAGGAATGACTGCGGTGTTTGCTAAAAGCTGGCTGTCGGCCGAACGGGCCGCCAACAAACAAGTTTTGGCCGTTGAGAAAACCGAACCAAAAACGATGGTTTTGGTCGCCAGTGAAACTTTGACCGCTGGTTCCTTCGTCCAGGATAAACAGTTGAAATGGCAAGTCTGGCCGAAAGATGGAGTTACCGACGGCTTCCACGTTAAACCTAAAAAACTTGAAAAGGGTAAAAACGGCAAGGAAGTCTTTATCGGTGCCGTTGCGCGGACAACGATCAATGCCGGTGAGCCGGTGACCAATAAACGGATTGTGCACCCGGGCGATCGCGGTTTTCTGGCAGCTGTCTTAACCCCGGGTCAGCGCGCCGTGTCCGTACCGGTTAACACGACGACCGGTATTTCCGGCTTTGTCTTCCCGGGCGATAAGGTTGATTTGCTGCTGACGGTTAAGTTCAAAGGTAAAAATCGTGCCGGCAAGGAAACCACGCGTTACTTCAGCGAAACCCTGATGCGTGACATTCGCGTGCTGGCGATTGACCAAAAAATCGAAAATGCCGACGGTAAAGTAAAACCGATTAAAACCGTCACTGTCGAAGTTTCGCCAAAACAGGCTGAAAGTGTCGCAATTGCGCTCAATATGGGTTCGATCTCGCTCAGCCTTCATAGTTTGGCGCAAGATGAAATGGAATTAAAACTCGCTGATTTAAGGAAAGCGGAGAAAAGCTACACCCTTGATCGCGACGTTTATTTCATGAACCAGGGTGCCAAAAAGTCAGCGGCTCCACGGACCCATCGGGTCGACATATTGCGCGGCGATAAAGCCGAAAAAGCAAAGTTTTAGGAGAGGATGATGAAACTCCGGAAAATATTGATCGCGGCTGGTTTTTTAAGTGGCTTGATTTTCGCCGCGCCGGTCAACAGCGTAGAAATCATTGACGGCAGCAGCCAAACTCTCCAGCTGGAAATCAGCAAAGGAAAATTGGTACGCCTTGATAAGCCGGCTAAAACGGTTTTTGTCGCCGACCCAACGATTGCAGATATCCAGGTTAAGTCGCCGCGTTTGGTCTATCTGTTGGCTAAGAAACCAGGTTCGACAACGCTTTTTGCCGTCGATGCTAAAGAGCGCGTGTTGGCTAATATCGGCGTTAAGGTGACGCATAATCTCTCCCGCCTGCGTAAAGCGATCAAAGAGTTGCACCCCGATTTAAATGTCGAAGTTTCGAGTGTTGAAGGTTCAGTAATCCTGGACGGCGTGGTTAACTCCAGCACCGATGCTGAGAATATTCGCCGCCTCGCGACAAAATTCGCACCGGAAAAAGATGCCGTCATCAGCCGTCTCGGCGTTGATGCGCCCAACCAAGTTAATTTGCGGGTCCGTGTTGCTGAAATTTCCCGCGGCGTTGATAAACAGCTTGGCTTTAACTGGAATATCGCCGGCACGTTGGCTGGTGCGGCGCTTGGTATCACAACCACCAATCCATTTGCCGCCAGTGTGACGCAACATGCGCTGACCGCCACCCGCAATTTCAAAGGCTTTAGTTTCAATGCTATTATTGATGCGCTTGAAGAAGAAGGTTTGGTAAATGTTTTGGCTGAACCCAATCTGACGGCGACCAATGGTGAAACAGCGAGCTTCCTGGCCGGTGGTGAGTTTCCGATCCTGGTGCCGGACAGCAATGGCCGCGTCACCATCGAATTTAAGAAATTTGGCGTCTCCTTAGCCTTCACGCCGACCATCGTTGGTAAAAACCGGGTGAATTTACATGTGCGTCCGGAAGTGAGCCAGCTTTCGACGTCGAATTCCGTGACGCTCAATAATTTCCAAATTCCATCGCTGACGACGCGCCGCGCCGAAACCACGGTCGAGCTTGGCAGCGGTCAAAGTTTCGCCATCGCTGGTCTAATCCAAAATAACATCACCCACGATATCTCCAAATTCCCGGGCCTCGGTGATGTACCGATATTGGGCGCGCTGTTTAAATCAGACCGCTTCCAGCGTGATGAAAGCGAATTGGTTATCATCGTCACACCGTATTTGGTACGCCCGGTATCACAAAAACTCGCCACGCCGTTGGATGGTTTTCAAGCACCCCACGATATCCAACGTTACGGCAAAGGTGGCACCAACCGTCATTCCAAATCTGCCCCCAAACCAAAGACAGTAAGCCGCCGCGGTAAATCGTTGATTGGCCCCGTTGGCTTCCAATTGAACTAATCTGATCGGAGATCCCGCTATGAAATACGATCAATCTAAATTCATCCTCATTGTTGCCAGCGTCATATTGCTCGGTGGTTGCACGGAAAAATTTATCGACGCGAATGTGCCGCCGATGCCGCCCCAGAAAAGCCTGGCGACGCCAGAAGTGCAGTTCGGTCATGATGTGGTATTTGCCAAAGATGCAACCCGGTTGTCCTTACAAGAACGCCGCCGCCTGGAGGTTTTCCTCAACGAAGCCGATGCGCGTTCCGCTGATAGCGTTATTGTTTCGTCGACGGGTCAGAGCGTTAATTCCCGCCGCCGCGTCGAGATAGTGCGCGCTTTCTTAACCCATCGCCGATTGAATGTTGTTCAAACGTTGACGAAGTTCGCCTCAGCCCCCTCCGCCAACAATACTGTTCGCGTTTCGGTGCGCCGGCACTTAGTGACCTTACCCGGTTGCCCCGATTGGACCAAAAAAACGTACAATAATTTTGGCAATTCCGTGCATTCCAATTTCGGCTGCTCTACCGCCACCAATCTCGGCATGATGGTTGCTAATCCGCGGGATCTTGCGCATGGCCGCCAGCCTGGCTTGGTTGATGGCGAATATGGCGCGCGATCAATCGAAGCTTACCGCAAAGGTGAGACCAAACCGCTGCTCCAAGATGGCGCCAGCGCCACCAATATTGGAGGTTCGGGTGGTGGCGAATCAGGAGACTCTTCCTCGGGCTCGGGTTCGGGAGAGGGATCATGAGTGCGGTAGCTGAACAATTAGCTACCGAGACGATGACCGAAACCACGGAATTCTTAGCCTTTGTCGCCGACGATAGTACTCGAGCTACTCTAGCCGGTGTTGCCAGCGGCCAAGGTTGGGCTGAAGAGAATATTCTCAGCGGTGGCGTCAATGAGGCAATTGCCGGTCTTGGTGAAATTTCGACACCAAATGTTTTAATCGTTGATCTCTCCACCAGTGTCGATGTTATGAGCGATGTTAATCGCTTGGCGGAAGTCTGCGATCCGGGTGCCCGGGTATTTGTCATCGGCGCGGTTAACGATATTCAATTGTATCGCGATTTGATCAGCTTTGGTGTTACCGATTATCTTGTTAAGCCGGTATCCGCGGATGATTTTAAAAATGCCTTGGCGCAGTCTGATAAACCGGCAGAGGTAGTTCAAAGCAGCGAAACGTCGAACGAGACTGGTCAAGTAACCGCAATCATTGGCGCCCATGGTGGCGTTGGCTCGACGACCATGGCGGTTAACAGCGCGTGGCTGCTAGCTCATGAGTTTGGCAAGCAGGTCGCCCTCGTCGATATGGATCAGCATTTTGGCTCGGTTACCCTGGCGCTTGATCTCGAACCTGGTACCGGTTTAAGCGAAGCATTGGCAAATCCGAGCCGCATCGATGATCTCTTTATCGAACGCGCCATGGTGCGTGAATCTGACAATCTGATGGTTTTGGGATCGGAAGAACCAATCGAACGCGGCAACGGGTTTAAATCAGACGCATTCGATGTTCTGGTGACGAAGTTACGCTCCAAGTTTGAACACATTGTCGTCGATCTGCCGCTTCATATAGTGGTCAGTCATCCGGATGTGCTGACATTTTGTGATCAGGTTTTTGTCATCGCTGATTTATCGTTGGCGGGTTTGCGCGATAGCAAACAGTTGGTGTCGGCAATCCACCTGGCTGCCCCAACGGCGTCGGTCAATATTGTAATTAATCAGGAAGGCCGCTTTAAGAAAGCCGAGGTCGCGGCTCAGGATTTTGAAGAGGGCACCGGGTTTAAAATTAATTTTTCCGTGCCGTTTGATGCCAAAGGCGTCACCGATGCGGCGATTGCCGGTAAGGCGCTCGCTGAAGTCGGTGGCAAAGGCCTGGCGATTAAAGCCATTCGCCAAATGACCGAAGAAATCTTTGACCTCGTTGAGCCAGCCAAATCCGGCTTGTTTGCCAAATTGATGGGGAAATAGCCATGTTTGGAAAACGGCAGACTTCCGAAGTTATCCCATTTTCTCCCGAGCCGGTTGCGCAACCACAAGCAACACCCGTACCGTTAAAAAAGACTGTACAACCAACCGATCAGGCGATCGACGAAACCAGTGATTTGGCGATAGATGTGGCGATAGACGTTGCTTTTGATCAATACGCCGCGCGTGACGACATTATCGATAAAGCGATCGCCTCCACTGATATTTTAGTTGCCAGTCAGTTTTCCGACGCTGAAGTGATTGATATGGCACGCGGCAAATTAGCTACGGCGATTGAGCAAACAATTGAGAAAGTTCAGTCTGAAACCGGATTGTCCCTTGATGAGCATGAGCAGCGTGACGCTATCACCGTCTTGATTAACAGACGCTTGGACGAGGCGCGAAAAAATCTGCCAGTGCCGGGAGTGGATCCGAACATTGATGATCCCGTTCAATCGGCCAAAGAGCGAATTCAGCCGCTGCTGATGGAGCGCATTGATGTTGCCAAAGCAAGTGAATTGCCGCGCAATGAATTGGCGGCCCAGATAACCGAAGTCGTTGCGGAAATCCTGGTTGAAGAAAAACTGCAGCTGAATTTGGTGGAACAGCGCAGCCTGATCACCAAGCTGCTCAACGATATGCTTGGGCTTGGTCCGCTTGAGCCATTGTTGGAAGATGACAGCATCACCGACATTATGGTTAACGGACCAAAGCAGGTCTTTATCGAGCAGGGCGGTAAGTTGGTGCTGTCCGATGTGCAGTTCCGCGATAACGCACATGTCATGAATATTTCGCAGCGGATTGTCTCCGGCGTCGGCCGCCGGGTTGATGAATCTTCGCCCCTGGTTGATGCGCGTCTGGCTGATGGTTCGCGCGTCAACATCATAATCCCGCCCTTGGCGATCGACGGGCCGACCATCTCGATCCGCAAATTCTCAGAAAAGAAAATCACCCTCGACGTCATGGCCAAGCAGGGCAATATTTCCGATGATATGAGCAAGGTGTTGAAAATCGCGTCGCGGTCGCGCCTTAACATATTGATTTCAGGCGGCACCGGCTCGGGTAAAACAACGTTGCTAAATGCACTGTCGCAAATGATCGATCATGGTGAACGCGTTGTCACGATTGAGGATGCGGCGGAGCTTCAATTGCAGCAGCCTCATGTCGTACGTCTCGAAACCCGGCCGCCAAATCTTGAAGGCGGCGGCGAAATATCGCAGACCGATCTGGTGAAGAACGCACTGCGTATGCGTCCTGACCGGATTATCCTCGGCGAGATACGTGGCGGCGAAGCGATGGATATGCTGCAGGCCATGAACACCGGCCATGATGGTTCGCTCGGCACCGTTCACGCAAATAATCCACGCGAAGCTTTAACCCGGCTGGAAAATATGGTCGCCATGTCGGGCGTCAAACTGCCCAATGAAGCCGTCCGGGCGCAGATCGCCGGCGCTGTCCACATGATCGTCCAGATCAGCCGCATGCGCGACGGCATGCGCCGCATCACCCACATCACCGAAATCATCGGTATGGAAGGCGAAGTTATTACGACGCAGGAACTCTATACCTACAAATTCAAAGGCGAGGGTGCCGACGGTAAATTAATCGGTGATTTCGAAAGTGCCGGCTTGCGTCCTCACTTTACCGAACGCGCATCCTATTTCGGCCTCGATAAAGCGCTATTGGAGGTCACTCTCTAATGGATACGGGAACGCTCATCATTTTTGCCGGTATTTCGATTATATTTATCGGCGTTGCCTTTGCTGTCCAGGCAGTTGTCGGCCAGTCGCGTAAGCAAATGGCGAGACGCGTGCGTACGCTGCAAACGCGGATGGCGCTCGGCGGGGGTGATGTTGGTGAGTCTACCAGTCTGCGCCGCGAAATAGGCGGCGATCGCTTTAAATTTTTAGAAACACTGACCAAACGTTTATTACCGAACGTCGATATACTGAAAGCTAAATTGGCGCGTACAGGTAAAACCATACCCATCGGCTCTTTTGTCGCCGCCATGATTTCATTGACCCTCGTTATCGCTGCCCTCAATGCCCTTGTGTTTGGATTAAACCCAGCTCTTAGCGTGTTGGGCGGGATCGCGGCGGGTGTTGCCATTCCTTATAAAATTGTCGGTATTTTAGGTGAACGCCGCCTCAAAGCCTTCACGACAATATTCCCTGATGCCATTGATTTGATGGTGCGTGGTCTGAAATCAGGATTACCAATCTCCGAATGTGTCGCCTCGGTTGGCGCCGAAATGGCCGATCCGGTGGGAGTTGAGTTTCGCCGCATTACCGATGCTGTCAAATTCGGCACTACGTTAGAAGAGTCCCTATGGGAAACGGCTGGACGTCTTGATACGCCGGATTTCAAGTTTTTTGTAATTACGCTCAACGTGCAAAAAGAAACCTGCGGTAATTTGGCCGAGACGCTGGCCAATTTGTCGAACATTCTGCGTCAACGCAAACAAATGAAACTGAAGATTAAGGCGCTGTCCTCAGAGGCCAAAGCGAGCGCCTATATTCTGGGATCGCTGCCATTCCTGATGGCCGGTATTCTGTTTTTCGTTAATTCTGATTACATCATGACTTTGGTCCGCGATCCGCGTGGTCATACATTGATCATTGGTGGCCTGGTGAGTTTGACAATTGGCGTTACCGTGATGTTTAGAATGGTGAGGTTTGAGATATGAACCCGGCAGATTTTCTCCCCAGTATGATTAGTACCGATACCTTCATTATGTTGATGGTAGCAGGCTCCACCTTCCTGACGGTGTTGGCGGTTTGGTATAGCTTGATTGCGCGTGATCCCATGCGGGGGCGGGTAAAAACGCTGGTGGCGCAACGCCATGCCATGAAGCAGGGCCTAACGGCGCCGCGCCGCCGCAACAACACCGTTCCAGCCATGGGCTTTATGCGCAATGTGACGACCAAGCTAAACTTAATGCGCAGCAAGCAAGCGGAGGATATCGAGTTTAAACTCTCGCAAGCCGGCTGGCGCGGCAAAGATGCGCTCGTGGTCTATCTGTTTTTTAAAGTTTGCCTGCCAATAATTTTAGGCGCTTTGGCGGCGAGTTTGCTCTATTTAACAGAAATATATGATGGTCCGGCGATGATGCGGATTACGCTGACGATGACGGCTATTGTCGCCGGTGTCTTTGGACCAGAAGTTTATGTCCGAAACGTCATCTCTAAACGCCGCAAAGCCATTCAAAAAGGCTTGCCGGATGCGCTCGATTTGTTGGTCATCTGCACCGAAGCAGGATTGGGCTTGGATGCGGCACTGAACCGGGTTTCAGGTGAAATCGCACCGAATTCGCCCGAGCTAGCCGACGAACTGACCCTGACTGCATTAGAGCTTGGCTTTCTGCCAGAGCGCAAAAAAGCCTTGGATAATTTAAATGCGCGGACCGATCTTGCCGCCATCCGCGGCGTCGTCAACACGCTGGTCCAAACTGAAAAATATGGCACGCCGTTGGCCAGCAGCCTGCGAGTCCTCGGAGCGGAATTTCGGGGTGAGCGGATGCTAAGAGCGGAAGCGAAGGCCGCCAAACTGCCGGCGACGCTTACCGTGCCGATGATCCTTTTTATCTTGCCGACGCTCTTTATCGTGCTGTTGGGTCCCGCCGGTATTAACGCCATCGATGCGCTTAAGGGAATGAATTAGAGCCGGATATTTAACAGAACAACTGTGACGCCCAGCGGGATCCGGGCTGGCACAGTTCAACGGGAGAGCGTCGTGGGGGTGCTCTCCCGCACTCTTTTTGGTATTAATTTAACCCGGGTTAGATTTAATGAAGGCAGCGATAAAATTCACCACCTCATCCTGCATGCCTTCAAAGGTATGATGTGAGCCGGGGCCGCACGGGTTTCGTCCCGGATTACCACCACCACCACTGAAAATCTTGGCGACAGCCTTGGCAGAACCAGTCATACCATTGGCAAGTTGCCGGGCGCCTTCCGGGGGCGTGCCCCGACAGCCGTCATGTTCGTGGCCGATGGCGAGCGCGGGGACGGCGATGCGATCCAAGGCCAAACTCGTTAATCTTGTCACACCGGCGCGGGGTGGAAGGCGTGTCGTGCTCGACAAGACGACCAGGCCGTTGATTTTAACGCTTGAGTTGATCGCCGCATGCATCACCGAAATAGTGCTGCGGCTGATGCCAATGAGCCAGACCGGCAATTTGGTGATATTTTTAATGTGGGAAATGGCTGCTTCCAGATCTTTTAAATGAGCCTCGGTTTGGCGAAAACGAGGTTGCATCCCGCCAGCGTTATCAGAAGGTGTTTCAACCGCCGCCACAGTAAAGCCGAGCGCGGCGAAACTATCAAAATTCGCGGCAATAAAGCCGCGATCACGATTTATCCGGGTGCCGGATAAGTCTAAATACCCGGCGCCACCCGGCAATAGGATAAGTGCTGCCGTTGCCTCATTTGTTTGTTTGATCAGAATTTCGACGGTAACGCCGCTCCGGGTGTCGATTTTAATAACTTCCCTGGAGCCGGCCGCAGCTGACGTGGAAACTACTGCTGCCAACGATAAGGCGATTACTATTTTACCCACATCATTTATCCCATTCGTTAATTTCCGACTGTCGTGAAATTCACACAAATTCACAACATCCTTAATTAAAACACGCGTTCAACAAACCAATAAACCCCAAGCAATAGAATGCCGCCGGAGGCAAGATAAACAAAAGCTGGATTGCGGCGATTGTTGGGGGCATTGGGGGCGTTGCGGACGATCACATAATCCACTGTTAAAATGATCGGCAGGCAAATACCGACAATGGCGATTTGGCCAATCTCGACACCGACATTGAACATCGCCAAAGCCGTCACCAGAGCATTGTCGGGCAAACCGAAATTTTTTAGCACGCTGGCAAAACCAAAACCATGAACGAGGCCGAGGATAAACGTTACCAGCCAGCGCGTCTCGACTTCCCGCCTGAAAAAATTTTCCGCCGCGACATAGATAATCGTGCCGGCAATCGCTGCCTCAACAAACGATGATGGCAGTGTCACGATATCGAGCGTCGCCAGCGTAAGCGTGATAGTGTGTGCAATCGTAAAGGCGGTGACGACCTTAACCACTGACCAGATCCGTCTGGCCCACAATAGTAGGGCGACCAGAAAAGCAATGTGATCAAAGCCGATAAAAATATGCTCGATTCCTGACGCGACAAACCGCGTCGTGGTTTCCATGAAAGTCGGCGGCCGTCCGGTGATGCTGATCTTCGGCGTTTTTGCATTGAGCAAAGGGGGCGTCTTTTGCTTCATACCCGTGATGAAAACAAGCTGCCCGGCGGTTGGGCTCTCGTCGAAAAATAGCGACGTGTGATAAAACAATTCGCCGGCGGTCTTTTTGCAATCCCATTTTGTTTCCAGTAAGACGGCATTGAAATATTCATGGCTGCTTTTTGAGGCAAAGCGGCAACTGTCGCCGGCGCCATTGGCGACAGCCATTTTGACCATAAGGTAATCGGTAATTTTACTCCGATGTTTGGCAAGTTCATGAGGATTGACGATGCCGCCCCGAATGGTCAGCGGCACCTTAAAAACTTTTTCAAGGTCGGAGCCTTCGACGCGCAGCTCTACCGATACTTGGCGATCAGGGTTTTCGGTAATTCGTGCTGAAGATAAAAATACCTGATGCGCGATGGCGTCAAGCGGCGCGAAGGTGAGAAACATTAAGACCACACTGCGCCAAAATATTATCATCGCAAAATCATCGCTCTATTTGCGCTCTTTAACTTCGGTTGGGGCGCCGGCTTCTTTCCAGGCTGTGTAACCACCTTCGATATGCGCCACGGGCGCCAGCCCCATATTATGGGCAGCGAATGTCGCCAGTGCCGAGCGATGACCAAGCGCGCAGAAAAATATAAATTTTTTACCTGAGGCAAAAATATCCTTGTGATACGTGCTGTCCGGATCGACCCAAAACTCGAGCATACCGCGCGGCACATGCAGTGCGCCCGGGATTACCCCTTCGCGCCAGAGCTCACGAATATCGCGAAGATCGACAAACTGCACGTCGTCGTCATCCTTGGCAGCGCGCGCTTCTTCGACGCTCAGGGTTTCAATTTCAGCTTCGGCCTCGGCGATCAGGTCTTTAACACCTTTTGTAATCATAATTTTTCCTTATTTGACGGGAGATAATTTCCATAGTTGTTCGGCATTTTTATGGGCAATCGCATGGGCGGCTTTTTTTGGCAGCTTCGCCAGGGCCCGCCGCCAAATATTGGCCTGGTCAGCATAATTATTGTACCAATGTTGTTGCCAAACATTATCAATTGCCAACACGAATCGATCGGCGTGCGTGGTCATAAGTTTTGTCCAGACGGGTTTTAGGACGCCGCCAGTAAATAAATTGGTCCAGGGCTGACTTGATTTACGCGTTACGACCGGGTTTGCGTGCGAGGTCATGAAATAAACATTCGGATGCGCTTTGATCAACCGTTCCACTTGCTCTGCTTCAAGCTGCGCCATGTGGATCAAAATAAATTTCATCTCGCGATTAGATGCCGCAAGTTTTTCAAATGACTTAAGAAATACCGGCCCATCTTTTCCGGCCGCTTTATGTTCGATATGGACAATAAACGGCCAATCGCGCGCTTTCGCTGCTTGGAAGGCTGTTTGCACCTGTTCGCTGTCAATCGGCAGGATCACCTCACGCGCCTTTTTGCCTTTCTGTGCGTGCCAGACAATGAGCTCGGCCATCGCTTTAAATTCAGGCATGCCGAGTTGAATATCAAGAAGCCGGTAATATTTCGCACTATTGCGGAAGTAAACGCCGCCTTTGGTGCGAACCGAGGCGGTTATGCGGGTCGGATGCTGGCGGGCCAGTTCCGCGATATGCCAGGGTTTCACTTTGCCGCGGGCGGCTAAAATAACATGCGCGATACCGGCCTTATCCATCAGACCGACGATGTCGTCACGATTTACTTCGGTGTCGATCTGGCTGTGAGCATCAATCAGCGGGAGCTGATCCCGCGATTGCGCGAAGGTATTACTTGAAATCAGAAACGCTACCACACAGGCGATATGCCATCGCTTCATAACGGCCTCTAATTGATGCCAAAGATGCGGGCCGCGCGTTCCTTGCTCGATAGTGCCCGAAGCTCTTTATAGAGGTTCAGATTATTTTGGATTTGTGACGGCTTCAAATCCTGCTTCGAGAGTGCTGCCGCATTTTCATTTTGCCCGGCGAGACCATAGACTAATGCTAGGTTAAAACGATTGGTGGGCGTCGCTGCCCGGTCGGCAACGATTTGCTTCAAAATGCCGATGGCTTCGGTGTAATTACCGCCGAGCGCCAAGGAGAGCGCCAGATTATTGCGCAACGGCAGTTGATCCGGCGCCAGTTCCAAGCCATCCAGATATTTGTTTTCGGCGTCTTTGTGGCGGCCCAATATGTTGAGCGCCACGCCGAGCCCGTTATAGGCGTCATAATCCTTGTGGTTGATTTGCAAGGCGGCTTCATATTGGCCAACCGCTATATCTGCTTTACCGATACGGATGAGAGATTTACCGTAATCGCGGCGCGCTGAGCCGTCATTCGGCCGCAAATGCACCAGTTTATTATAGGCTTGGGCGGCAACATCGAAATCACCAATAGCGAAAGATGTCCGGCCGATACCGGTAATCGGTTCAACTGCTTTCGGCCGCATTTTATAGGCCCGGCTGTAGCGCAGTTTGGCCATCTGCATATCGCCGCCGCTTTCCGACATTTTGGCAAAACGCAGGAGTTGCTCATAATTGGCGAGCTTTTTCTCGGTCTTTTGCTCCTGCGGGGTCGGGACCATGCCGCCGCACGCCGACAGGGCAAGAGCTGTGATCAGCATTACAGACAAAGAGAATAAATTCGTTTTAACTGTCATGGTTTGAATATAAGGGTTGAAATTGTTACGTATCTATTTGATTAATATAGCTCAATTTCATCGTAATAGATAAGGATAATCGTGGAAACTGTATATGTCGACCTCGCCAAAACGATTGAACGGCTGCACCGCCGCTTTTTGGATGTCGTGCGCACCGAGCTGACGCGATTAGGCTATCGGGATTTAACCGCTGTCCAGGCCATGCTGCTGACCAATATTGGCGACGAAGAGATCGTTATTCGCGATCTAATCGAGCGCGGCTACTACCAGGGTTCAAACGTTTCCTACAATATGAAAAAGCTGGTCGATGGCGGCTATATAGAACAGCGGCGCGCTGAGCATGATAAGCGCTCAGTGCGAATCAAATTGACCGATAAATCGCGCGAAATTTGTGAGAAAATTAAAGACCTTGAAGAGCGCAATGCAAAATCACTCGTTGAAGAAGGGCTGACGACCGAAGAGGTTGAACAGGTCCAGCGCACCCTCAAACGCCTCGAGCGGGTCTGGGGCGACTACATCCATTACGGCCCGTCCTAGCCCCGAAATTACACGGAAATTAAATCGTTAATTTTTTCAAAGGTGCCTGGCACCATTTTAATTGTTAACTAATTTATCCGTTGTTTAAACAGCGGCAGTTCCGTCAGCAGATCGGCAATCGAGTCCACCGACATCACCTGAAATTCACTACTGGCCAAGGCCAAAGATGATTCGCGTTCCATTTCTCTGATGCCGTGCCCTGTTTGCAGATGAATGCCGCCAGCGCAATTGGCATTTAAGCCAGATCTTAGATCTCTCGCCCGATCGCCGGCAATCCAGGACCCACTCAAATCAATACCCATTTGATTTTGAGCTGCTATTAACATCCCAGGATTGGGTTTTTGCCACGGATGGTCTTTATGATTAAAGGGTGCGCGCGCATCAATGTGGTGCGGGCAGGCAAAGACGCCATCAATATGGGCTCCCGCGTCATATATGTCGGCTAATAGTTTTTTCTGGACATCGATAAAATGAGACCAGTTATAATAATGACGGCCAATGCCGGCTTGATTGGTGACGATAACCACCGGAATTTCCAGTTGATTGGCCATGCGGATGACATCAGTCGCGCCTGGAATGAAGGCGATATCTTCCGGGCGGTGGAGATAGTTTACTTCTTCAACAATGGCGCCGTCGCGATCAAGGAACAGGGCAGGGTGATCGGCTGTCGAACTCTTAGCCGCTATAATTTGGCACCAAACGTTCTCCTCGGTGACATAAGATTCATAATTATCAGGTGACATATTTGGTCTGGTTCCCGGATGTTATCGCAGTAGCTTGACAATAGGCGCTTTTGCCGATGTCCTAAAGGTATGACCGATAAAATTTTAAGAGGCAATTAATGTCTGACGGAAAAAAACAATCGCTGCACTCACGGGTCACCACAGATGGCTTAGATCGAACACCTCACCGCGCTTTTTTACGTGGCATGGGGTTGGATGATGAGGCCATCGCCAAGCCTTTTATTGGCGTCGTCACAACAGCCGGGGAAACCACGCCCTGCGTGATGAACTTGGCGCCGCAAGCGACAGCTGCCAAAGAAGGCGTGGCGGCAGCGGGCGGCACACCTAGAGAATTTACAACGATCTCGGTTTCCGATGGTCTGTCGATGAACCATCAGGGTATGAAGTTCTCGCTGATTTCCCGTGAAGTCATCGCCGATAGTGTTGAACTCGTTGTCCGCGGCCATGCCTATGACGGCATTATTGGTTTTGGCGGCTGTGATAAGAACCTGCCCGGTCTGATGATGGGGATGGTGCGCTGCAATGTGCCATCGGTCTTTATCTATGGTGGCTCAGCATTGCCAGGAACGTGGCGCGGTAAAGACGTCAGCGTATTGGATTCATATGAAGCCGTCGGCGCGGTGATGACCAATGAAATGAGTTTGGATGAAATTGATGAGTTGGAGCGCGCCTGCCTGCCGACGACCGGTGCCTGTGCCGGTCAGTTCACCGCCAATACGATGGGCATGGTTTCCGAAGTCCTCGGTCTGGCGCCTCTGGGTTCGTCGATGATCCCCGGTATTTATGAAGAGCGCTTTGACGTCGCAAAAAAGGCCGGCGAGATTGTTATGCAAGGCGTGCTGGGTGAGGGACCGCTGCCCCGCGATATCGTCACCCGCAAAGCCCTCGAGAACGCCAGCGCCGTTGTCGCCGCCACCGGCGGTTCGACCAATGCCGGGCTGCATATTCCAGCAATCGGCCATGAGGCCGGTATCAAGTTTACCCTCGATGATGTCGCCGAGGTTTTTGATCGCACGCCGTTAATTGCCAGTTTGCGGCCCGGTGGGCTCTACCATGCCAAGGATGTCTATGAGGTCGGCGGCGTGCCGGTATTGCTGAAAGAAATGCTCAAAGGCGGCTATCTGCATGGTGAGTGTCTGACGGTTGATGGCAGCACGCTGGCTGACGCTTTGGCCGACGCGCCGGACCCGGACGGCCAAGTGTTTTTGCCCAAAGAAGAGGCGTTTTCCGAAACCGGTGGGGTTGTCGTGCTCAAAGGCAATCTGTGTCCAGATGGTGCGCTACTGAAAGTCGCTGGGCTGAAATCATTGATCCATGAAGGTCCGGCATTGGTATTTGAAAGCGAAGAAGACTGCATGGCGGTTATTCGTGACCGGTCATACGACGAAGGCTCGGTCATCGTCATCCGCAACGAAGGTCCCAAGGGTGGGCCGGGCATGCGGGAAATGCTCGGCGTGACGGCGATTATCTATGGCCAGGGTATGGGCGAGAAAGTTGCGCTGTTGACCGATGGACGTTTTTCCGGTGCGACCCGCGGTATGTGTATCGGCTACGCCTCACCGGAAGCGGCATCCGGCGGTCCCATCGGGCTCATTCAAACCGGCGATATCATTCGCATTGATGGCGGGGCGCGCACGATAGATGTCAAAATCTCTGATCAGGAAATGAACGAGCGGCAGAAAAACTGGACGCCGCCTGATTTTACCAAACTTGCTGGTGCTCAGCAGAAATATGCCGCGACCGTGGGGCCGGCTAATCTGGGGGCGGTTACTCATGCCGGTAATGTACAATGGGACGTCGAAGAGCCGATTGATTCGGGAGATATCTCATGAGCGACCAAGAAAATATTAAGTTGGGCTATATCGGGCTTGGCATAATGGGTGGACCGATGGTGGACCGGTTGCTGGAGGCTGGTCACGACGTCACGGTTTGGAATCGGTCGCGCGAAAAAATCCTACCGGCGTTGGACAAAGGTGCGACAGAAGCCGCCAACGTGGCTGAACTCGTCACCAATGTCGATATCGTCCTGATGTGCCTCACCGATGCCAAAGCCGTAGAGATCGCGGTCTTTGGCGACGGCGGGGTGGCGAGCGCCGGTGCTCAAGACCAACTCCTGGTCGATTTTTCCAGCATGCGCCCTGACATGACGCGGGAACTATCAGCCAGGCTCAAGGAAGAAACCGGTATGGGCTGGGTTGATGCGCCGGTTTCGGGTGGCGCCAAAGGGGCCGCTGAAGGAACGCTGGCGATTATGGCGGGCGGCGAGGCAACAGACATCAAGCGCGTTCGGCCCATCGTCGCGGCGTTTTCACAGCGTTTTACCCATATGGGCGAAAGCGGTGCCGGGCAGGTAACCAAGCTTTGTAACCAGATTATTGTCGCCAGCGGTGTCGCCACTCTTGCGGAAGCCATCAGCTTTGCCGAAAAATCCGGTATTGTTGATGCAAAAAAATTGGCGGAAGCCCTCAAAGGAGGTTGGGCCGATTCGCAGCCGTTTCAGATCATGGCGCCGCGCTTTGCGGCCCGGAACACCGAACCGATGATTGGGGCCGGCAACACCATGCTGAAAGATTTGGATACCGCCCGGGATGTTGCATTAGAAAACACTGCGCCCTTGCCGATGGCGACCCTGGCCTCCGAAACCTTTAGAAAACTTTCAGCCATGGGGCTCGGTGAAAAAGATATTGGTGAGATTATGAGTTTGTTTGACCCGATCGAAAAAGAGAGAGGCTGACAGATGGTTGAGAAACTGGAAAATATTGGCGCTTGCGTATTCGATGCGTATGGCACGCTGTTTGATGTCACCTCGGCCGCCGCTCAATGCAAAGATGAGCTTGGCGATAAATGGGAGCCGTTGTCGGATATCTGGCGTATGAAGCAACTTAACTACACTTGGCTGCGAAGTTTGATGGAGGAATATAAGGATTTCTGGCAGGTAACGGACGATGCCTTGGATTTCGCCATGGATACGCTCGGCATTGAAGATAATGCGCTTAAGGGGAAATTGATAAACCTCTACGCCACCTTAGATGCCTACCCGGAAGTGCCGGCTATGCTTGAAACGCTCCGTTCAAATGACGTTCAAACGGCCATTTTATCGAATGGTAATATGTACATGCTCAATTCCGCCGTGGAAAGTGCCGGGCTCGGTGATTTATTCAATGCGGTGATCTCCGTCGATACGATTGAAATTTATAAGCCGCACCCGTCGGTTTATCAATTGGCGGTCGATGAGCTAGGCTTGGCGGCGGAGCGAATCTGTTTCATGTCATCTAATGCGTGGGATGTCGCCGGTGCCGCCAATTTCGGTTTCAAAGTAAATTGGGTAAACCGCTTCGGTCAAGCGACGGAAAGACTGCCCGGTAAGCCAGTCAATGAAATCAAAGCGTTAGACGAATTGCCGGCCATTCTTGGACTCTAATAATTTAGGCTTTGTTTAACGTTCTGTCGTCTATACTCCTTCTTTCGGCTAGTATGTTTCAAGAATAAAATGGAGAACCCTTAATGGCCGAGGGTGTGGATGTCCTGTTCATCAATCCTGGTGATAGAAAACAAATCTATCAGGACCTAGGTGACGAATTTCCGGCGATCGAACCGCCGGTCTTCGCTGGCCTATTTGCGACTTATGTGCGCGGCAAAGGCTGCAGCGCTGCAATCTATGACGCGCCGGCGATGGGTGCCAGTGCGGCGGAAACGGCGCGGGTCGCGACCGAGGATTATGCTCCCAAACTTATTGTCATTGTGTGCTACGGCTTGCAGCCATCAGCGTCGACACAAAACATGACCGCAGCCGGTGATATCGCACGCCTGATCCGGGAAGCCGGAACCGATGCCAAAGTGATGATGACCGGCACTCATCCGTCGGCGCTCCCCGAGCTTACCATGCAGCAAGAGGCGGTGGATTTTGTCTGCGATCTTGAAGGACCGGTGACGATCCTTAAAACGCTCCAAGCCATTGACGCTAAAGCAAATGATTTCAGCGGCATCCCGAGCTTGTGGACGCGCGACGGTAGCGACATTGTGCCGCCTTCCAGTGCAGAAGCGTTACTCACCGATCTTGATAATGAAATGCCGGGCATTGCCTGGGATTTGCTGCCAATGGATAAATACCGGGCGCATAATTGGCACAGCTTCGACCATATCCATGACCGCTCGCCTTATGCCGCCATTCATACCAGCCTCGGCTGCCCCTACAAATGCCATTTTTGCTGCATCAATTCACCCTTCGGCAAATCGTCTTACCGGATGTGGTCGCCCGAAAGCGTGATCAAGGAAATCGATCATCTGGTCGAGACTTACGGCATTAAGAATCTCAAATTTGTTGATGAAATGTTTGTCCTTAATAAAAGCCATGTCTTGGGCATTTGTGATTTGCTGATTGAACGGGATTACGAAGTCAATATCTGGGCCTATGCGCGCGTCGATTCGGTGCAGG
>CAJWAR010000069.1 GCA_913020445.1 uncultured Rhodospirillaceae bacterium | reverse complement strand
CGAATCGAAAAGCGACTTTGAAATTCATCGGATGATCGGCCAGCGGCTGGGATTGGATGAGGCCTTTCCGCCCGCCGAAGAATGGTTGAAAGCCGCCTATGAGGGAACGCTGGCATTCTCCAAGCACAAGGTAGGCTGGGAAGAGTTCAAAGAACGGAAACACTTCATCTACGATTGCCCAACCTGGGACGAATGGGTGGATATCAAAAAGGAATACGGTTATGGGCCGAAGAACGGTGGGCTTCACCCATTCTGGTCGACGGGCGGCGGGCTGGATACACAGTCGGGAAAAATCGAGTTCGTATCATCGATGATTGCGGATTTGGATTCCGATGATAAAGAAAGACCGCCTCTGGCAAAATGGATTTCGCATCCCGAACAGCAAGAGTCCGTCAAAGGAAAAGAATATCCCCTGACGGTCATGTCGAATCATTCGAGATTTAGATTTCATGTTCAAGGCGACGATATCGACTGGATTAGAGAGGTCGCCAAGGTTTCCGGGCCGGACGGTTACCAGTACGAACCGTGCTGGATCAATCCCGCCGATGCTGACGCCAGAGGCATCGCTAACGGTGATATCGTCATGGTTCATAATGACCGTGGTTGCGTATTGTGCGGCGCCGTGGTGACCGAGAGAATTATTCCGGGGGCTTTATCTGTCGACCACGGCGCCAAGATGGACCTAGCGACGTTGCGCAACCAGCAGGTTGACCGGGGCGGCTGCATCAATTTGATCGCACCCACGCCGCAGGAAAAATATGGCGCCGGAGAAGAGATCAAGGTGCCGGAAATGAACGTCAGCGGCTATCTGGCGCAAGTCGCCAAAGTAGATCCGTCGGACATTGTGGCGAGTACTGGCCTGGGAGACGGAGCGGTGGTGTCCAATGGCTAAGAAAACTTTCCTCTTTGATGTCGAAAAATGCACGGGCTGCATGTTGTGCTCTTTCGCCTGCAAAGATGAGCACGTTGATAGCGAATATTCACCTTGGACAAAGCCTCAATCTGGCTCAGGGCAGTTCTGGATCAATGTCCAAGCGATGGAAAGGGGCCGAATGCCAAGGGTCAGAATGTCTTATCTGCCGGTTCTATGCCAGCACTGTGAAAATGCGCCCTGCGTCAAGGTATGCTCCGATGGAGCCATTAAGACGCGACCCGATGGTCTGGTATGGATTGACCCCGGCGCCTGCACAGGCTGCAAGCTCTGCCTGGAAGCGTGCCCCTACGATGTCATCTATATGAACGGCGATCTTGAGATCGCGCAGAAATGCACGGGCTGCACCCACCGTGTTGACGACGGCGACCAGCCAAGATGCGTCGATGTCTGTCCCCACGAGGCCATCAGCTTCGGCGACGTCGAAAATGAAAAGCCGCTTGAGGTTTATCACCCTGAATATCAAACCGAACCGACGGTATATTGGCACGGACTACCTAAGCCGTGGATTGCAGGCACCGTGATAGATGTCGTCGTAGATGAGGTGATTTCCGGTGTGTCAATTACCTCGCACGATCTCTTTGAGAACGGGTCAGTCACAGTCCTTTCCGATGAGTTCGGCGATTTCTGGATACGCGGCATGGAGAAAGACCGGAAATATCGTGTCGAAATTAAAAAGGAAGGCTATGAAGACTTCCTGGCAATCGTCACAACAGATGACGATCAAGACTTGGGTACGGTCGGTCTCAAAAAGACTGCATAGCAAAATAAATTTTTGTCGAGGCTGGCGTTAGGTGGCTCCCGATCATCCAAGTTCCCCTACACCCGCAGGTGTCCGCCTTTGGCTAAAAGCGGACTCTTTGACCCCTTGAATTTAATGTCCGCTTTCGGGTGTAAAACGGACTCTTTAGGTAGGTGGGCTAAACGTCCGCTTTTAGCCAATAGCTGACATGACGATGCCGCTCGCAATTCATTTTCAACAGCCTATGGACTACCGGGACAACCCGCAACACCTCGCGCAGCTGAGAAAAGTGGACTAATTTTACTCCGCTCTACTGGACCAATATTACTCCGCCGTTGACATATAATTTATGCCGCGTGGAAGCCGTCGCCGCCATAGTGGGGATAGGTGTTGGCCATGTACCACTTGAAGAAGTCCCAATAGCTTTCCGGCCCGTATTTCGGCGGATTGTCGGGACCGGTGCAGCTCGGCAGGCACTCGACCACCGGGTTGAGGTCCGGATTGACGAATACCGGTGTCGTATAGCGGTCTTCGGTGGGCACCAATACCCGGTGCGGCGTCGCCATGAAACGTTCGTTGGACCAGCGTTCCAGGAACTGGCCGATATTGATGTGGATGACATTCTCCACTTTTTTCGGGCGGAACCAGATGCCGTTCTTGTCCATGATTTCCAGTCCCCAGACATCGGGCGCCGGCAACAGGGTCATGAAGCCCGTATCGGCGTGCGCGCCGAGGGCGTATTCGTTTTCTTCCGGGGCTTCGCGGGGCGGATAATGGGCCATCCGGTAATAGGTGTAATGGTCCTTGAAAAAGGGCTCGAAATAATCTTCCGGCAGTTCCAGGGCCAGCGCCCAGATGGGCAGCAGGCTTTTGCCCATGGCCTCCATCGCCGCCATGTAGGTTTCCACCGTCTCGCGGAAGCCGGGCAGGTTTTCGGGCCACTGGTTCACCCCGTAGAACTGCTTGCCCGCCTGGATGCCCGGATGGTCGGGCGGGAAGTCGGTGGCGAACACGGTGGTTTCGTTGTAATCCATCGTGGTGTGTTCGTGGTAAGTGGAATGTTTGATCATCGTCGCTTTCGGCTTGATATAGCCGCGCTGGTTCTGATCGACGGCGATCTTCATTTTTTCTTCGTCGGGCAACGCATGGAAGCGCTTGTTTTCAGCGACCGCGCCTTCGATCAGGCTCCAATCGACGCTGTGGTTGATAAGGGCCATGAAACCGATCTCTTCGGCGGCGTTGCGCAGCTCAATGGCCAGCGCCTCCTTGGCCCCCGGCTCGCCGGCATAATAAGGTGCCAGGTCCAGGAGCGGCAGTTCCCGCGTTTCAACGATATCGTCATCGCCGATCGTGACTTCAATTTCCACTAAGCTCATAACGGCCTCCCCATTTTTGCGGTTCCAATTGTCCGGCAACAGGCAGCGCAACGCCCCGCGCCATGGCCGACGGCGGTCACGTGATGTGCAGAGTAGGGCATTCGGCAGCCGGGTGCCTTGATTTGGGTCAAACCGCAGGGGCGTCAGGCGGGTTCGGTCCTCAACGGGACGCAGGCCGATTGGACCTGAGGCGTCGTCAAATTTTGATTTGGACAGCGTGAATCACACCGGCTCTCACCATGGCCACATCCGCTTCTGATGCTGTGGATGGCTCCCACCCGAAGGAATTTCGATGTGTAAAAAGTGAAGGATTAATGAGTTGCCAATGTCCGCTCAGGGTTATACCCAGACGTACTCGCAAAAAAACCGGCCCAATCGAGCCGGTGAGTTTAACAGGGAGGTATCAGAGGCTGGGGTCGGGGGCGACCGGGGGAATTAGCCTCTGAATATCAAAACTATAGTCATTCTGATGTAGTCTGTAATTGATTGATGTCAAATAAATGTTTGTTATTAGGAGAAAAGCGGATTCTCTAGAACACGATCCTTGACCGTGTATTCGGTCCGGCTCAATGATAGGTGGTGGATTTGTCGGGTGGCATACCTGGATTGGTATTAGAGGCCTCTCCATTTAGCAGCGTATGGACATGCTCCAATCCGTCCCTCTTTTTATTTGCTTCCCAAGAGGTCCAATGGGCCGATTTGCGCTTATCGGCGCAGAGAGCATCGACAACAAAGAAAAATTTTAGTCCTTCATCCCAAACAGTTTCGTATCGCATTCTTAGTCTCCCGAACTAATTGAAGCGCATCCTGATTGATTAACGAGGTTATTATTTTCAACGATTACCACGCTGAACAAAAAACCTCAGTGATAGTGGTCACAGTATCATTGTCTTTATGAAAAACTACGAGCGGTTCTTCAACCAGGCCCTTCGCCGCCACCCCTACGGCATAACGAACTTATTACGCCACAGGCCCATAGAGTAAGGTGATTTTCGCCGATGTCCGCTTTGGGTCAGAAGCGGATATTAACCATCTTTGCCAAAAGAGTCCGCTTTTGGGGGTAAAGCAGACATGAAATATCCGTTTATCTAACTTCAAAAAATACGTTTGGGAGTACAAATGGGGGTATATACGTAATTCAATTTATATTAAATTGTTTATAATCAATATATTACTATAAAAAAATGAATGATCCCGCCGAAAATACTGGTGCGTGAAAATATCTTTCATGCCGGCGTAACCGGCAAAATCAATTGAGCTGTTTTTCGCGAAAATTTCAGGAGACCAATTTTTGACGGCCTCACCCAGCGTGGTGACGCAGTTGCAGACAGCGCGGAACTTCATTCGATCAATATCGTCCAACTGTAAGAAATCTTCCTCGGTCATGCCTGCCGTGAAGGTTTGAATGTCCTCAATTGATGACAAGATATCCTTTAATCGGCGTTCATCGTTATGCATAACTAGAAGACCCTGATCGCATCCATATCGAACCCTCGCTTAATCTCCGGCATCAATTTTTTCCGTTCTGAAAGATCAATTTCACGATTTAATATTTCGCAGATTTCGGCCTGCAAGGATGCGAATTTGCTGAGTGTCATTTCCGACTTCTGCTCAAATTCCACGGCGATATCGATATCGCTGTCGCTTTGCGCTTCGTTCCTTGCGATTGAACCAAACAAGTCCATATGAATGACACCAAGGTCTTCGAAGCGTTCTTTTTGGCCACGGAGATCATTTATCGTTGCCGCAAGTGACGGAACAGCAGTATTTTCCCGTTCAAGAAAATCGTCGATCAAGTCGCCAACAAGTTCTTGGATCGACTTTTTTTTCCGCGCCGCAATTTCCTTAACCAGCCGTTTTTTGCCATCAGGAATTCTGACAGATAAAAAAGAATAATCGTCCATATTAGCACCATTTATCAATTATTGTTATATTGTGCACAATATAACAAATAGGCATTTTTGGCAAGAGAATTGACGCCGGGCGTGGTGACGCACTTAAATGATCTCGGTGCATTTCAGTGACAGATTACTTTTTGTTGGCTAACGCTTTGTATTAAAAATAAAAAAAGTAATCTGTCACCGAAATACTATGGCGCGATCGTCGTATCCAGATAAATGTGAACCGGATCCCCGCCGTCTTCGATTTCCCGTCCCAGTACCCGCACCGCCTTTTCGGCCTCACCGATTGGATAGGAGTGGGTGCAGAGGACTTTAAGTTCCTGCCAATGGTTTTTCAGAATTTCCACGGCTTTGGCGGTATCCGTCCAATCGGAGGAAAGCACGCCGAGCATGGAAATCTCGTTAAAAATCAATTTATCAGTATAGAAATCATTTAACGCGTTGTGAGTTTTAACACCGGCGACGACAAAATTGCCGCCTTTTCTAACCATTTCTATGCCTTGCAAAATGGGCTCGGTCGAACCCGCCGAGACATCCAGCACCACATCGACCTTGCGGCCATCCGTCAATTCATGGACCCGTTCAACCGGGTCCTCTTTCTCGACATTGATGGTGGCGGTGGCACCGAATTGGCGCGCCAACTTCAACCTATTTTCATCGGCGTTGGTTCCGGTGACGATGATTTTTTCCGCACCCAATTCGCGGGCAACGACAACGCTCAGCAAGCCACGCTGCCCCGGGCCTTCGATGACGATGGACTGGCCGGCTTTAAGGTTGGGTTTTACCGCCGCCCAACGGACCGCGTTGGAGAGCGGGTTAAACAAGCTCATAGCATCGGTTGGAATGTCGTCCGGCACCTTATGCAGGCGGGATTTGGGGTGGAGATAGAGATGCGACGCGTAGCCGCCCCAAAGGTGGGGGATACGGTCAAAGCCCAGGCGGATGCCATAACCCATATTTTCATCGCAAAAAATCGGCCGGTCATCCTGACACGGTATACAGTCGCCGCAGGGAATCGAGGTTTCGACAATAACCCGGTCGCCTTCCTTGACGCCCCAGCGCTTGGCGGCATTGGCGCCGAGCCGGTCGATCCAGCCTAATATTTCGTGGCCGGGCGTCATCGGCAGGGTGCCATAGACGGTGCCGGCAAAGTGGCCGTCAAACTGTTCGTAATCGGTACCGCAGAGGCCCGCCGCTTCCATGCGGAGCAAGCCTTCATCCGGCCCGATTTCGGGAATGTCGACATCACGGTAATCGAAATGGCGTTCTTCAGTAAGAACCGCCGCGTATGCTTTTTCAGCCATTATTTAAATCCATAGTATTGGTTCAATGTAAAATAGTTCGATGACCTATTAAATAAATCATATGTGCTTTCTGCGCGATACTAAACAGTAAGCATCATGTTCGCTATATCAATTCATTCAAATTTTGCCAAAAATTGGTGAACAAGAGCTGGTCTATTTCGGTAATACCGTAAACACCGCCTCCCGCATCGAGCAGCAATGCAAATCGTTTGGGTGCTCGTTCCTGATCTCTGGCGAATTGGTGGCGAGAATTGATCTACCCAAAATGCTGCAAGCCGAGAGCAAAGGGGTCGCCTCGGCCTGCGATTCTACCAAAATTTCTCTTAACATCTTTGATTCTAAACAATTAATTTTGCTGGGAAGTTATTAGTTCAAATTTGAATAAAATTTATTTTAAATAAAGAACAAATAACAATCAAATATTGAAGAAAAAAAAGTGATGGTTATCACAGATAATAGGAATTTTTTCCATTATTACTTTATAAAATTAAGTAAAAATTGTTTTTTATTTAAGCAACCAGTGCAACATACCAAATACTGATAAAACTCCGGGTAATCCCCGTAAACCAAGGAGACATAGAAAATGGCAGATTCATCTGGTACGGAATTCGACGACATTTTACCTGACGGCACCGATGGCGAGGATATAACTGGAGAAAGCCCAATTCCAGAACTTGATGCGCCCGGTCTGACCGGTGATGGATTTCCCGGAGAAGGTAGTTCTGATGACTTTCCTTCGACACCTGACGCCGAAGATGCACCGTTCGGACTCGCCAAAGGATTATCGGATGATGATGAAGATGCTGGGTTTCGGCGTTCACGGGATGAGGACGACGGATCAGATGATCTGGATGATGATACAGATGCAGAAGAAGATCATGAAGACGATGGCGATGACGATTCATCTGAATTCGGCATCGATTCCTTTCGGGAAGAGTTCGGCTTAGCAGGCAGCCCGTCATCAGATGACGAACCGGAAGAAGAGCCCGAAGATGACGATGAAATTGTAACTGCTTCGGTCGAAAGCGAAGATGAAGACGAGGAAAGCTCAAGCCCAGATGAAGAGACGGATCACTCCGGCCGCCCCTCCCCTTCGGACTACACCACCCGGGTCGATACAAAAACAGTTGGTTCCAAACATGATGATCAGGTTTTTGGCGATGATGGCGTTGACATTGTTAAAGCCAAAAAAGGCGATGACGAAGTAGACGGCGCCGGCGGTGATGACTGGCTGCGTGGCGGTCACGGCGACGATACGCTTGAAGGCGGCGCCGGCGAAGATGTTGTCGACGGCGAAAAAGGCGACGACCGTTTGATCTACACGATGGCGGATAACGAAGGCGTTAACGACTATTATGACGGCGGCAAAGGCTCCGATACATTGGTATTGCGTCTCACCGCGGATGAATTTGAAACCTATAAAGATGAAATCGCAGAGCTGGAAAGCTGGATTGCTGACAATGCCAATGAAAAAGCTTCCTCTGGCCACGCTTTCAACGATGCCAGCGCAAAAGGCGGCAGTCATCCGGTATTTGAAACATCGTTTGGCCTTTCGGTACGAAACTTTGAAGCCATTGAAGTTGAAGTCGCCGATGCGCCGGAACCGGCCCCAGAACCAGAGCCGGAACCCGAACTCGTGCCCGAGCCCACACCGGAGCCTGATCCCGAACCCGGTGTCGTCGAGGAAATCAAGGTTGATCTCGGCGCAACCACTGGTGAAACCGTTCCGGTTGAAGTCAAGTTAGCACCTGACAGCACTGTGACATTGTCTGTGGATGTCGATGTAACTGAACTGCCGCCCAAATTTGACGTCTTTATGGTGCAGGATTTATCCGGTTCATTTTATGACGATCTGCCAAACGTCAAAGATCAGTTCCCCACGCTGATCGAAGGGCTGAGCGCAGAATATGACGCCGCCTTTGGTGTCGGCAGTTTTGTCGATAAGCCGGTTGAACCATTTGGCTGGTCGTACACGGACTATGTCTACAAAACCCATCAGGCGATCACTTCAGATGCAGCAACGGCGACTTCGTCGATGGAATCTCTAACCACCTATTCAGGTTGGGATTGGCCGGAATCGCAGCTTGAGGCTTTGGTCCAGGTTGCCCTGCGCGGCGATGAAATCGGTTTTCGTGACGGTACGCAAAAATTTGTCGTGCTGTCGACCGATGCACCCTATCACATGGCCGGTGACTACGCCGAAGCAGGACCGAACGACCTCGACACCGAATTAGAAAACGAGGATTACCCTGATCCGGCAGATGTCGACGCATTGCTTGAAGCAGCGGGAATCATTCCGGTTTTTGCCGTCATCAGTTCCGAGTTAGCAACCTATCAAGCGCTGGTTGATGATTGGGGATATGGCTCCGTCACCGAATTGGCATCTGACAGCAGTAATATCCTTGATGCGATTACCGGCGGCCTCAAAGAAGCCTCGCTCGATCTGACACTGGATATCTCCGGTGATGATTACGGCTATGTCGCCGGCATGACACCGGAAGTATACGAAGATGCCGGTCCCGGTACCTATACCTTCGATATTTCCTTGGAAATACCGGCCGATGCCGACAGTTACGAAAGTGACAGCTTGACCTTATCAATTCCGGGTTACGGCGATATCAGCCTGGACGTTGAAATTGCCTCGGTTGATATGGCCGGTGACGAAAGTGCCGAGACCTTAATGGGTGATGCCGGACCGAACGCCATTTACGGCGAAGGCGGCAGTGATACCTTAGATGGTGAAGGCGGTAGCGACACACTTGACGGCGGCACTGGAGCCGACACCTTGACCGGCGGATTAGGTGATGACGTTTTTGTTTTCGAAGATGGCGACGGCAGTGATGTGATCACTGACTTTGATGCTGGCGGCGTAGAAGACTCTATTGATTTACGCCGAGTCAGCTCAGTTTCAACCTATAGCGATGTTATTGCTGCAGCCAGCCAAGTCGGTGAAGACACCATTCTCGACTTCGGCGGTGGCGACAGCATCACCTTGCTTGGCGTCAATATTGACGATTTAAGCGAGCAAGACGTTCTCGTTTAACAAAAATAGGGCCCGCAACAAATCCGCTGGCCCCTAACCCCACAACAGAGAGATCCCGAAAATGTTTAACAACGAACAAACTCCTCCGCAAAGCAGTGATCGCCTCTCCATGGTGTTGAGAGGGTGCCGTCGCGGTTTGCTGGCCATCATCGGATTTAGTTTTTGCATCAATCTGCTCATGCTTGCAGCGCCACTTTATATGCTGCAGATATTCGACCGCGTTCTCGGCGGTGGCAGCGTTGAAACGCTAACTTATCTAACCGTCATCGTGATCGCAGCTTTTGTCGCCCTGGCAGCACTTGAAGCGGTGCGCGGCCGGGTCATGGTATCTATCGGCGTTTGGATGGAACGTCAATTATCTGACGCTGCACTTGATCGCCATTTAAAACTTGCCGCCCGCAACCGAGATGGCAGCTCTGCTCAAGGGTTGCGCGACGTCGCTATTATTCGGAATTTCCTGACCGGCCCAACCGTGTTCCCGATTTTGGATGCGCCGTGGATGCCGGTATTTCTCGCCGTCATATTTCTGCTTCATCCGATTTTGGGCTGGATCGCGACCGGCGGCGCCGTTGTCCTGATTTTGCTCGCTTTAGTAAATGACTGGGTATCCCTTGGGGCGATGAATCAATCAAGTTCATCTTCGATCGAAGGGTTACGTAATGCCGAAGCCGCGGTTAGAAATGCCGACACTGTTGTCTCAATGGGCTTTTCAAAAAATCTTGTTCAACGCTGGGCAAAATCTAATGAGGCTGCCCTCCATGGGATGGCCGAAGCCAGCCGCAGGTCAGGTTCTGTTTCTGCCCTTTCAAAATTTATCCGCCTTTCCCTCCAGATAGCAATAACAGGAACCGGCGCCTGGCTGGTGCTTGGCGCTGAACTTACCGCCGGCGGTATGATCGCTTCATCGATCCTGCTCGGACGCGCGCTTGGTCCTGCCGATCAGGCGATTGCCTGGTGGAAAAATGCCGTCGCCGCACGTGGCGCCTTTAACCGGCTGCGCGAACTGATGACACCAAAACCGGGAGAAATCTCGGACGTGATGGAACTGCCAGCACCCGAAGGGAAAATTTCCGTCGAGAAAGTTATCTTTGGCCACAATGAAACGGGCGAGCCGGTACTCCGAAATGTGTCTTTCAAACTGGCACCTGGTGAAAGCCTCGGCATCGCCGGCCCAACGGCAGCCGGGAAGTCAACTTTGGCCCGCTTGTTGGTCGGATTAGCCACGCCCCAAGCAGGACATGTACGCCTGGATGGCGCAGATATGTCGCAGTGGTCATCGGAATTATTGGGTGATCATATCGGTTATCTGCCACAGGAAGTCGAACTGTTTGATGGTACGGTACGTGAAAACATTGCCCGCTTGGGTCAGGCAACCGCTCTCGATGTCGTAACAGCCGCCCAAAAAGCGAACGTCCATGAAATGGTTTTGCGCCTCAGTAATGGTTATGAAACTCAAATTGGCACCGGTGGCGCAGCACTTTCCGGCGGTCAACGCCAGCGTGTTGCCCTGGCACGGGCATTATTTGGCAATCCTCGTTTTGTCGTGTTGGACGAGCCCAACGCCAGCCTCGACTTTACCGGCGATAATGCTTTGATCGGCGCACTCCATGAGCTTGCTGAAAACGATGTCACGACCGCTATTATTACTCATCGTCCCAGCATTTTACGCCATGTCGACAAAATCTTGATCTTACACGCCGATGGCCAAGCTGAATTTGGCTCGCGCGAAGACATGTTTATGAAAATTACGGCACCCACTGGCCACGATCGTCCCGCAAAATCGAAAGGCCACCTACAGGAGGTGAAAAATGCTTAAGCAATCAACGCAACAATCAGGTCCGGTTATTAGAAATTCTATCTTGATGGGCACCACAATTATCACTCTTTTCTTTGGTGGGTTTTTGGGTTGGGCGATATTTGCGCCGCTTGAAAGTGCAGCAGTTGCGCCGGGCGAAGTGATCGTCGAAGGCCAGCGCAAAACTGTCCAACATCTGGAAGGTGGTATTGTCTCGGAAATCTTTGTTCGTGACGGTCAGCGCGTGGACGAAGGTACAGTCCTAATTAAGCTCGACGATACCAAAGCGCGAGCCATATTGGCGCTTTTGAACGGACGCAGAACAGCTGCCTTAAGTGTCGCCGCGAGGTTACAAGCCGAACGTGATGGCGCTGCCCTAATCTCCTACCCAGTGGAACTGATCAAGCGGCAAAATGAGCCTCAAATCGTTGATATCATGCGCAACCAGACCGTTATTTTTCATACCCGGCGGGATTCGATTGTCGGTCAAAGCGCCATACTTCGCCAACGAATAGCCCAATATAACGAAGAAATAAAAGGCATTAAGGGGCAAATCGTGGCCGAAAATCGCCAGCTCGACCTAATTGGCGAGGAAATCAAGAATGTGCGAACTTTGTTTGAAAAGGGTTTGGCTCGAAAACCGCGCCTGCTCCAACTCCAGCGCCGCGCCGCAGAAATTACCGGCAGCCGAAATATGCATCGTGCTCAAATTGCCCGGGCACGGCAAAGCATCGGCGAATCCCAACTGCGGATCGCGGAATTGAAAAATCAAAATACTAAGGAAATCATGGAGCAATTAAAGACAACGATGGCCGAAATACGCGATCTAAACGAGCGTCTTCACGCGTCTAAGGATGTCCTTCGGAGAACCGAAATTCGCGCATCGATCTCCGGCACGGTTGTCGGGCTGCAGGTACATTCGACGAAAGGTGTTGTTGCACCTGGCAGCAATCTGATGGATTTAGTGCCCAACAAGGGCCGCTTGATCGTTCAGGCCCGCATAGCACCGAAAGACATTGATGTCGTCCAATTGGGCCAAACTGCTCAAGTTCGCATGTCGGCATTTAACCAGCGCAATTCGGCTCCCCTGCCGGCGCGCGTCATATCGATCTCGGCAGATCGCTTGACGGACGACCGCACCGGTCGCGATTTCTATCGGGCAGAAGTTGCTCTCGAAAATCAATCCGGGCCTGACGGGCAAAATAAATTAGTGCCGGGTATGGAAGCGGAAGTGTTAATTCTGGCCGGGCAGAAATCTTTGATGCAATACTTTTTCGAGCCAATTTCCCGCGGCTTTAACCGGGCCTTCAGGGAGAGTTAACTCGACGATTTCTTATTAAAAACTTGCCGCCTCAAGATGCTCCGCCAGAAATGCGCGGAGTATTTCGTTAAATGCATCGGGTTGTTCCAAATTGCTGAGATGACCGGCATCTTCGATCACTGCCATCTTCGCACTCGGCATTTTTTCCAGCATAGTTTCTCCGATTGATGGCGGCGTCAGCTTGTCATGCTCGCCAAATATCAACTGCACCGGTAGGTCAAAATCAGCCAAACTGCCGCTGGCATCATAGGTGATCGTCGCGGCAATGGTTTTGAGATAGGACTCAACATGGATGTCGACCAAACTTTGGTACAGCTGGTCACGGGCGTGCTCACTGCAATTTGGCCCAACCAATGAATCGATCAACGTCGGTGCCAGATCAGCCGGTGACTTACCCTCTCTCAACGGCTTTTGCCGGAGGTCAATAAATTCCTGCTGTTTTTCAGGGCTAAGCGCCGTTGCATAACTAAAAAAGCAATCACATAACGTTAAAGTCGCGACGCGTTCCCGATACCGGGGAAAAAAATCCATCAAAATACGGGCACCCATTGAGAGGCCGATAAAATGGGCTTGGTTAATCCCGCGGGCATCAAGCAGCCGCGCCAAATCGTCACCGAAATCACTAAAATTCAACGGACCATTATAATCATCTGATTTGCCATAACCGCGCGCATCCCACGAGATTGCGGTACACATATCGGCGACGGCTAATTGCTGGCTCTCCCAGGTCGTTCGATTGCCGCCGATACCGTGGAGAAAGATGGCAGGCGGCCCGTCACCGATCTCGTCAAAACCTATTCTCGGCTCACCATCAACCCAATGCTGCGTCATCTCTATTCTCGACATCAATTTAATTGTCCCTTTTTACTTGGCTAAAATATCCTGCAATATTTCCAGATTCCTGCCATCGAGCGGATACTTCCGCGGCAGATCTTCAAAATAAAAGCTTGGCACATCGGCAAATCCTGCAAAGGGATCACAATGCTTAAGATCATCGCGATTTAATATTTTCAAGCCGGCTTTATATTTTTTGGCAAAGCTTGAGCGCCCGATAATCAGTTTACCGGCGCCGGTTACCAAAGGCCCATTGGCGGAGATCATGGCGATCGGCACAAGATCGCCGGGATCATCCCAAAAAAACTTATAAAGCGCCTCGGTTACCGTGGGATACCACGCGTTAAATAGATCATCGGCGATAATTAAGCCGCCTTCGGTCAGGCTGGCTTTGGCCAAATTCAAATCATGCAACACTCCGGCGACGCCGTGATCGCCATCGATACTGAACAATCTGATTGAAGCACCATCAAACGTCTCGACAATATCCTCGGGCGTTAAGGTTGAGCTGTCGACGGTCTTAACCGTGACCGTGCCATCACTGAGACCAAAACGATTGAGGTTTTCATCTAACTTTTCAGGCCACTCTTTATTGCTGCCGGTTGGAATGCCAAAAACATCAAAGGCAAAGGCTTTTTCGCCATGATTTAGCGCATGACACAACAACAATAGTGTACGGCCCTGAAACACGCCGATTTCCGCCACGTTGCCGGTTACACCCAACACATCTTGCAGTTCAATCAGTGACCAGATGACCGATACTGCGCCACTTTGCAGCATACCATTGATAGTTTCATAGTCACCTGATACGTATTGAGCGAGTTCGTTTGAATTAAATCTTTTTGTCGAGTTCACAATGCCCCATGCCTGCAGTTTTGATCAATTTCGATCCGGATAGATAAAAAGTCGAGCTAATTTTATGCCAACCTAATTTGATGATAATACAAAAAAGTTATTCAATACTCTTTATCGCATAGCGTTAAAAAAATCTATTCGGCAATTCAAAGACAGTTCGGCACACACGATAAAGGACTTTAACATGGCAATCGAAGTACGCCGCATAATAATGGACCAGCATGAGTTTCAAGCTGTTCTAAATGTCTTTGCTCAAATGGAAGGATCAAATTTTCCGGCAGGCTTCGTCGTTGGCTTTGATATTAAAGAAGAAAGTCCGTTAAAAATATTCGTCAATGTCCAAACGCCCGACGGAAATCAAAGAAGTCTTGAACTTGAAGAAGATAGTATCGTCGAGGCGCTGATAAACTTTTGCATTCAAACGAAAGTGCCCGTCTCGCGCAAATCAAAGAAAACCGTAAGACTGAGTGATGGAAAAATTTCTTTCGACATGTCACTAGTTAACCCGTCGTTTTCGACAAATATCTAACTCCCAGTCTTCAATGATATTATTGCGAGGGAAAAATGGCCAAATCGGAATTGAAACTACCGGCAATTGATCCAATCGGTCTTGAGGAGCATTCCGGCACGTTCTACCCGGATGCGGTAAAAGGCCCAGCCGAAGCACGCCGCAAACGCCGCTTAGGTGATGCCTTAGGCCTATCTCATTTTGGCGTCAACTATACAATTCTACCGCCCGGGACTTGGTCTGCTTTTCGCCATTGGCATCAAAACGAAGACGAGTTCGTTTATATTCTAGAAGGCGAGGTAACTTTGATTTCAGATGAGGGGGAACAAATTCTTTCGGCCGGCATGGCAGCCGGTTTTCCAGCCGGTGCGCCAAACGGTCATCAATTGATCAATAACAGTTCGGATGATGTTGTTTTTTTAGAAGTTGGCAATCGGACACCGGAAGATGTCGTAAAATATCCCGACATGGATCTAATGCTGACGAAACAACCGGGAAATCACCAATATACAGATCGTGACGGCAGTCCGATCGGCGACAAAGTCGCTGGCGCACCGGGCAGTGACGATAAATAGCTACCTACGGCGGGAAAAATTTTCAACGAAGTTGTTTTTGTCAGTTTCCAAAGCAAACATAACTTTGAAACTTTTTTGGGCCAGCTTTTCATCCATATCTTCAAGTCCCATACCCCATTCACCGGCACAATTATCTTCGAGCCACTCTTCGATGACGCGAAAAGATTCAGTCGTTCTCAGAATAAGACCAAAGGGCCAACCCCTGCGATCGGTCGAGCGGCGACGATCGTTCTCCTGGCGGCGTTCTTCAGCCGCTTCAATTTCTTCTTTTCGACGATCTTCATCACGTCGTTGAGTACTGCGGTTGTCGTCAAAAAAAGAACCTGGTGACATCGTTAAACTCTTCCACTCAATAATATTATTCTATTCCTATACTTAGGTAGTAAAGTGAGAAGTTACAAGCCAGCATACCTACTTAAATAGACAATAAAATGAAGAGATTATGGTGAATTTCGATAAATTCTATACCTGCCTCAGTATTTCACAAAAAATGGCGGATAATGCTGGTTTTCTCAAGATTTCTTGAGGTCTCTGACCAAATATGTTACTTAAAAGTTAACGGAATTGCCTCGTGAAAACGTGTTAGTGACAATCCGAACAAGTATGGCGAAAGAAATCGTCGACTTGGCGTGAAACCTGTGTGTATTGAGGTCCGACAGGAGGTCGGCTGCCAATGCCTCTTGAAGCTTTTAGCCCTTCCGCGACACTTGTCGGCACTTTAACTGGTGGTATCACCAGTGTTGAACGCACTTTGATTGCTCAAAGTGGCCGGGCGCAAAACCAGGCCGCCCGGAGCGTTCAGAAATTATTTGCGTCGCGAATTGATGAAGCACTGATAAATTTAGGCCGATCCAACTCCACGGCTATATCCGAACAATTGCTGCGCGATCAATCCCAACTCATCAGCCGCAAAGAACGGGTCAATCAAGCAATTAATGTAATCAACCAAGCACTTGATCAATTTGACCATTTAAAAAATCATATTGAATATCTGGAGGAACAAATCGCCGCCCTCGAAGCGGGTGATATTACGGCAACCGAACTTTCGGTCGATTGGGATAATAAACTCAGAAAAATTAACCAACTGGCGAGCGCCGCCGGTGAATCGATCAAAGACGGTGACGCCTATTATCAGAAAAATTTGATCGAAACCCGGTCACGCAGTTCTTTCTCAACCCAGACATTATTTGCCCCCTATAATTCTGCCGGTGATACGCTGCAAATTGATGGCGTGTATTTAGGCACCGATTATTTCATAACGGACAGTGGTGGTGATTTTTGGAATTCAGACACCGGTTATGCCGCCTCCGAGGATGCCGTAGGCACGTTGACGGAATATAGTAGTTATCCCAATACGCCGACTGGTGTATCCGATAGTGTGACGGACTTGACGCTCAATAGCTATGATGATTCCGACGACTCAATTAGCTTTGATGTCGCCGGGACCGGAACAATCACCGGTACCGTAACCAAAGGTGGCTTGGGATTACTCGACGCCTGGATATATTCGGATTTCGACAACCAAACTTCCATTGATTTAGCCAAGTCAAATCTTGAGACCGCTGAAGGCCTCATTCTGACAACCGAAGCGGAATTCCTAAGTGACCGGGCCACATTGCAATCACGGGTCAGTGTTTTTGACTCATTAATTAGCGGCATCGATAGTGAAGTCGCTATTTTGGTTGAAGATTTACAGGATGAAGCGCGGGCGAATTTGTTAGCCACTCAGCTTGAATTTATTTTGGCACAGTTTGATTTTGCCCTATTGGCCGCACGCGGCAATAGTTTGGTTCAAAGTATTCTAATCTCTCAAGATGAAGAAGATTTTGGCACCAATACCAATGCTGGCCGTGTTTTGATCTCGGTCGGCCAGACCGTGAACATTACCGCATAAGATATTATCTCACCTTTTAATGAGTGTGCTTTATGGCGTGCGCGACGACTTTTTTCATCACTGTCGGCAGCGCATGTTTGTCAAATTCTGTTGCTCCGCACCAAATCCCCGCAGCCATATCTTTAGCTGAACAACGGCCAACGACAACGGCCAATTCTAAATGAAAATGCGTAAAAGTATGGCGAACAATACCAGGCAAAGCTTCCCAGTCGGTTAGAATTGGCGCCTCATCGGTGAACTTCGTTCCGGCATTTTCGCCTTCCAGCCAGGATGACGATGGCACCTCTATCATACCGCCGAGCAGGCCTTTATCGGGACGACGACGGAGCAATATCTCACTTTTTGAATTAATCAGCCAAAAAACCGTGCCACGACGGGTTGGTTTTGGTTTTTTGGTTTCGCGCTGCGGCAGATTCTCAACCTGATCAGTCGCCGCTGCCCGGCATTCCGCCATCAAGGGGCAGATATCGCAATTTGGACTTTTAGGCGTGCAAATTGTCGCGCCAATATCCATCAAAGCCTGAGCATAATCGCCGGCCCGCGCATCCGGGGTAAACTGCGTTGCCAGTTTTTTTAATATCGGTTTTGCTTTGGGCAGCGGTTCCGTGATCGCGTTCAAACGCGCCATAACCCGCTCTATATTACCGTCAACCGGCGTCGCTTTTTGACCAAAGGCAATTGCCGCGATTGCGGCTGCGGTATAGGGGCCAATCCCTGGTAAAGTTAATAGATCGCTTTCCGATTTTGGAAAATCACCATCATAATCAGCAGCAATGACTTTGGCGCATTTGTGCAGATTGCGCGCCCGCGCATAATAGCCAAGTCCCTGCCACGCATGTAACACATCGTCTAACGGGGCAGCGGCTAAATCTTTGACCTCCGGCCAGAACTTCAAAAATCGCTCAAAATAGGATTTTACCGTGGCGACAGTGGTTTGCTGCAACATGATCTCGCTGAGCCAGACATGATAGGGATCGGCTGTCGTTCCAGGAGCAGCCCGCCACGGCAAATGCCGCCGATGGCCGTCATACCATGCCAAAACTTGCGCCGAAATCTCCATATTTTGCTATCACTGTAAAACCGCAACTATTTAACTGGGTTGTCGATACGAGCATACCTGCTTACCATATCGCGACAACATCACAAGGCGAAACGTTTAAAGAATAGCAATGGTAATTTAATGACTATCCGTCGATATCAATCACGCAGCATCAGCGCCACGGTGGAGAAACTGACGCGGCCGATATTCGGCAAACGTGGTTTTGGTCAAGGCACCATGATCGCCGACTGGCCCAATATAACGGGCTCGGTATTAGCACAGCACACATTTCCGGAAAAAATCATCTATCCGCGGGGTGAGCGGGGGAACGGTACGTTGCATCTCCGTATTGACAGCCCGGCGCTGGCTTTAGAACTGCAGCACCTTGAGCCGCAACTGCTTGAGCGCATCAACACCCATTTTGGCTATCGGGCGGTTTCCTCTATTAAAATCATCCAAGGCGCCCTGCCAGAAAAGCCGCCAGAACCTGAGGTCGAAAAACGGGAATTAACGCCGGCCGAAAAATCCGCCCTTGATGAACGTTTAAATTTGATCAGCGACCCCGAACTTAAGGAAGCGCTACGCGCGCTCGGCAGTGAAATTACCACGCAGGAGTAAAACGAGTTTCAGCTTTGCCCAAAAACGGCCCCTTTTTCAATTCACTGTGAATAAAAGCACTTGTGACTGGGGTTTAATCGATATTCCTGCAAAGTTATCCCCAATTTTTTGTGGTTTTGGCTGCGATCATCGCTTGTCGAGAACAGCTAGGCCATTTATATTCATCAACATCTAGTAGTTAGGAGGCAATTTTGCCCAAACATGTGGTAAAAACTAAAAAATCGCGATTTCAGGGTGTCGCCCTATTTCTGGCCGGCTTAGCGCTCGCCGGATTTGCTTCAACGCAATCTTACGCGCAGACGCCGAAACTTCCGCCGATGAGCGAAATTTTGTCTGAACGTGTCCTCGGCAAAGCAGACGCACCGGTAACGGTCATTGAGTATGCGTCAATGACCTGCCCGCATTGCGCCGCTTTTCATGCGGGACCTTATCCGGCAATCAAAAAAGAGTACGTTGAAACCGGCAAAGTCAAATTTGTTTTCCGCGACTTTCCATTGGATCGGCTCCCCC
>CAJWAR010000068.1 GCA_913020445.1 uncultured Rhodospirillaceae bacterium | reverse complement strand
TTTGGGTCTGCAGCAGACTCCTATTATCGCTTCCAGAATCGTCCGCTTTTAGCCAGAAGCGGACATTAGACCTAGATTTTGGCGAATATTCAGCCTCAAAAAAACAGGTGCAAGGAAAATCACCGGGCGGAATTCATGTTTCGATTATAAATTTCGACAAATTTTTCCCAGAAATGACCGTCCGGATATTCAATTGGATCGTAAGTAAGGATACTGCGTCTCCCCTTTTTGGCAAATGCGGGTCCTTTTGGGGTTTTATTCCGCGCTTTTTCCTCAAAACGCCGAATGGTGTCGCGAGAGACGCCAGTTGAAACCGCGAGGGATGAAATATCCACTTCGTAACCCTCTCGTAAAGAAAGAACAATCTCGGAACAAATCCGTAAGATTATCCAGCCTTCGTTTTTGTCACCCACCCAATCTGTAACGGCTTCCGATAAATCATGAATCATCTGCAAAAAGCGTACGATGTCTTTAAGTTCGACGTCGATCTCAGAGAATATCTGTTCGAGGCCTTCCTGTGGTGTTAAATCATTCATGACGCTTATCCTTCTTTACGCTTTAAATAATTTATCACGCGATGATTTGGCGAAAATCGCCAGTTAACATGTGGTAACCGTGTCAACAATACCTAAAATATAAGCAGTTAAGGAATACTTTCGCTAGCTGGCAACCGGCAGGTGCTCCTGAGGACGCAATTCTTAGACGCTTATGAATTTTTCCGACAACTCAAAATCAATTGAAGTCGACACAGCTCTTTTGCGTGCAATTTTCAATCATCACTTCCAGCTTACCGGATTGCTGGACATCCGTGGCCGTTTGTTGATGGCCAATGAAACAGCGCTCAACTTGATTGGCATCAGTGAAAAAGATGTCATCGGTAAGAATTTCTGGGAGACGCCATGGTGGGAACATTCGGAAGAAATAAGAAAACAGTTGAGGTCTGCGATTGAAGAGGCGCGTTCAGGAAAATTTGTGCGGTTTGAAACAACGCACTATGACGCTGACGGCAAATTGCACCATTTTGACTTTTCTATAAACCCATTGTTCGACCAGCAAAAACAGGTCGAATATCTGGTTCCCGAAGCCCGGGACATCACCGAGTTGAAGCTCACCAGAGAGTCCCTTCAACAGGCTCTCGCCGAGGTAAATCGGCTCAAAGAGCGGCTAGAGAATGAGAACGACTATTTGCGAGAGGAAATCCGTGGTGAACATGACACCCAGGGCATTGTTGGCCAAAGTCCAGCCTTCAAAAAACTGCTCGATCAGGTTGATCAAGTTGCCAAAACCGACGCTACTGTTCTGATTTTAGGTGAAACCGGCACCGGTAAAGAATTAATCGCCCGCTCGATTCATGATATCAGTGGCAGCCGCGATCACCCCATGCTTACCGTTAACTGTGCCGCTTTGCCGGCCAACCTAATCGAGAGCGAGTTGTTTGGTTACGAAAAAGGCGCCTTCACGGGAGCACTCACCCGCAAGTTGGGCCGGTTTGAATTGGCCGACCGGGGAACGATTTTTCTCGATGAGATCGGGGATATTCCGATCGAATCACAAGCTCGTTTGTTGCGGGTACTTCAGGAAGGGGAATTTGAGCGTCTTGGCAGTGAGAAAACACTGAAAGTTCAGGTGCGCGTAATTGCCGCCACCAACCGGGATTTGCAAGAAATGATAAACAGAGGGGAGTTTAGGGAAGATCTATATTATCGGTTAAATGTATTCCCGATCCAATTGCCGGCATTGCGTGACCACAAAGAAGATATCCCCGCGCTGGTTACCCATTTTATCGATAAATACAGTCCAAATCTGGATAAGAAAATAGACTCTATTCCGCATGAAGCGATGAAAGCGTTGATGGATTATCATTGGCCAGGAAACATCCGGGAACTTGAAAATATCGTCGAACGCGCGCTGATAGTTAGTCAGGGAAATCAGCTAGAACTCGGCGATTGGTTTTTGCCGGTTGATTGCGAACTGGAGGACCCAACGATTACGACCCTTCGAGACCTTGAAGTAAATCATATAATGAAAGCTCTAGAAAAAACGTCATGGCGAGTGAGCGGCCCAAACGGGGCGGCTAAATTGCTGGATATGAAGCCGACCACTCTTGAATCACGTTTGAAGAAATACGGTATTGGGAGAAAGCGATTCACCTAATAGATTTTAGAAAGAATGTAATTTATGTGAGGCAAACGACGGGAGAAATGTGACTGAAAATTTAGGATATGCATTAAAACGCCTCTACATTCCTAAACGTTCACTCAACTCTTTGAGCGCCGCCTTGGGATCGGTTATGTCAAACCAATAGCTCTGCATCCCAACTTCTTCGGCGCCAGAACAATTGATGTGCATGTCGTCAATAAAAATGCATTCTTCGGGCCGGACGTCGAGTTTTTCAATGCAGGCCAAATAAGGTTCGGGCGCCGGTTTGCGGACACCGACAACTTTGACATCAACTACTTCCTCAAAATAATGTCTGTGCGGCCAGGTCTCCCACCATCTGTTTCCCAGCCATATGGACGCGTCGTTGGTTAGCAGCATCTGACGCAGACCCATCTCCCTAAATTTGCCAATGAGTTCCCATGTTTCCTGGCGTTCCGGTGGGTGGATTTTATAGGGAATCCATTCGATACCGTGCCGAGAGAATTCCTTAACGAGCAGTTTAATGTACTCAGCTTCATTTATTTCACCGCGGTCCATGGCCGCATATTGTGGATCAGCAATCCTTCCGGTTGGACCTAACGGAATTTCTTCCAATGGCCAATTATTGGCGGTTCCTTCGGCAACGAGAACCTCGGTAAAAAATTGAAAAAGAATTCCCCCCATATCCCAGATAACTACGGAAGGTACGTTGTCTTGCTGTGTCAATGTCATTCACTCCGATCATCTAATGCTGTTTGCCTTAAGGGTGGACCATTTGAAATCCACGCAATCGTAGAGACATCAGTGGCCAGATGCATGGAGTTTCTCAAAAAAAGGGGGCCCAACACCTTTGGCACCGGACCCCGTGAGTTCACCCAGCTTGGTGTATATTTGAACCTGCTAAAGGATGTGAACTTCCCCTGTGGTTCCGTTCACTCTTAACATCTGACCGGTGGTTATGACCTTGGTTCCGTGACCGGTGCCGACCACGGCGGGCATGCCGTATTCACGACAGACAATTGCCGCATGGCACATGACCCCGCCGACATCGGTAACACAGGCCGCTATTTTGGTGAAAGCTGGCGCCCATGATGGAGACGTGGTAGGGGCGATAAGGATTTCCCCCTCTTTAAGGTCGCCGACTTCATCCGTACTCAGGCATACCCGCGCCGGTCCTTCGACCGAACCAGGACTACCCGCATATCCGGTAAACTCCGAAACGCTTTCGTCAGTGTTTTGCAGTTTCGACCAGGACTCAAGGGCTTCGTTGGTTACCCCCCACAATACGATCGAGAACGGTTCTTGTATTTTTTCCGGGAGAGTGCCAAGGGCTGGCGGCGGACTCCACTCACGGAATTTTTGCAGGACTTCTTTACGCCATTTAATTTCCGCCGGAATGGTTTTGGTGCCGCGTGGTTTGACTACCGTTGCCCAGGCAGTAACCACATCCCAAAGGAGATCCTTAATCTCACTGCGTTTGAGGTACCAAATATCTTCTACGTCCTCGATGATGCCGAATTCCTGCATGATTTTTGCCACTTCGCGCACTTTGTTCCAGAATACCGAATGGAACCAATGCTCCACATAGAACAGGTGATTTTCCACGTAGGGGAACACGGTCCATGCGGTATCCAAGAGTTGATCGAAAGTTGTTCTGGTTTCGTCATCTTCGATCAGCGCGCGGTATTCAGCGATGATGGTGTCGCGTTCGGATCTGACTTTATCGGTCGGCCGTTCGATGCTCTCTCCCTTTTGAAGTTTCTCAATGTAGCTGATGATACCGTTGAACGGGATATTCAAATCATCGTTCCAGGATTTATGGTGATGGTACATTCCGGTACCGGTCGAAATATAGAACCAGGGATAGCGCGCTTCTTCGAATTGGGCGAGCCATTGCTGCCCTTGATCACTCGCCTGCAAAGTCTCGCTTACCTCATCGAATGTTTTGCACGCCAGTAATTCATCAGCGATACTCAGGGATATGGCGCTTTTTGCAAGTTTTTTCAGTTCCTCGTCAGGCTGGTACATGATGACGTCGATACCACCGACCATTTGCGCTACTCGTTGCAGCTGAATGTCGGGGAACACCTTCTGGCAGAAATCCATAAAGGTTACGTAAGCGGCATAGCCCAAATTAAGATGCTCGAAGTGGTACTGCCAGCATTGAATGCCGAGGTCGATCAATTTGTCGTAGGATTTAAGCAAATGGTAGCCCTTTGATTCACCGACGCCACCGGTGATCACCTCCATTTTCTCAAGTTCTGGCAAGGGCTCGATTTCCAGGTCGCTCAGTTCATCGATGACGGCCTTCATCTTCACTTCCCACTTTTTCTCCATTTCTTTCCAATTGGCGAAATAGTAGCCGGCACGCTCCATGAAAACCGGCACGCGGGACTCGATGACTTCTGGCTCTTTAACGGGAACCGGCGAAAAGTAAATGTAGCCATTGAGGATGCGCTGATCGAGGCCGTAGGCTGTGGGGATGGAGAAAAAACGAGTGTTGTATTGAGACAGGCCTAGATAGCAGCACTCCGCCCAAATGGTGTCGAAAGGATACATAGCTTCGGGGAAGTTGAGGCCGTTGAAGAACCATAAGGATTCCTCTTCGTGTTGTTGACGCTCTGGGTCGTCCGTGACGAACTGGTAGTGATCCGGATACATCCGTTCCCATCCTTCGGTGCCGGGAACGGATTCGACATCCCTCGGAAACGGGAATTTGCTCGATTTAGTCATTTTTGTTACCTCCTGTTAAAAGACAATTTTCCTACCAATATTTCCCTTTTTGGTCTTTTTAGATTTATTTTGAATCTTGATTTCTGCGCTTACTTGATGCTTTTAAACCGCAGTTCTTTTCTCTCCTCGGCATCGAAATATCCCTGCATGGGGATAAAATCGCACTCCGCCATGCAACGAATTTCCGTTACAACCTTGGTTTCTAAACCCAACCTCTCGCCGATCTCGGCATCAGAGAGGCATTCGTTGCCTCGGTCGATGCCGAGAGTCTGGATGGCAAGGGATAGGTCCCACACCTGCTGTTTATATTTCTCGTAAAGTTCGATGCTTACGTATTCGCTCATCCGCTAATCTCTCCTTCGTTACCGCATGCCGTCGTTTTGCTGCAGCACGTAAGGGCAACGTTTCATACAGTTAAAACATTGGGCTGAAACCTCACTCGAATAGGCCACGGTGCGAGCGGTCCGGGCAAAGTGGCTACCGAACAGAATCGCCTTTCTTCGTTCGGCGTTAGGCTCTTTGACCGCTTCGTAAAGCATTTGCTGTAGGCTATCTTGGGAGTTTGATTGGGCGCGGGTATAGCAACGATCCTGACGGAAAGTCATGGAGTGTATTTTGCCGTCCTTTAACTCACCACTGAGGCAATCCGTGCAGGAAAGAAAGCAGGGAAGTGTTTGTTTTTTTTCCCAAATATCCACGCAAGACGGTGCCGGGCATACTGGCTCTTCCAACTCGCCATCAGGCTCCAGCTCCATGGTGGTAATAACACCGTTGAAAAAGAGGAGGCCGAATTCCGCGTTCAGAATAATTCCTCCGGCCATCGATCGGGTGCCAAGGCCAGCCATCTCGGCGCAAAGTTTCAGGCTGATATAGGGCTGATGCCCGTCCTTATTTCCCGATGGAATCGGAATAGTGAAGTGGCGATATTTGTCTTCCATAAAGACCGATAGATTGCGCGCCGCCGAGGCCATCGGGCCGCGGTTGTAGCCGATGCTGGCCAACGTTCTGTGGGTTCCTGCGTGCCAAGCACCAGCGGAAGGTTCCCCACCTGCGACGATGATCATGCTCTTGGCCTTTTTAAGGAGATCGTCCGGGCGGTGCCCCTCGGGCGCGAACCTGTTAATATCGTCCACGGAGGCAATGCCGACCGCGCGCGCGCCCATCGCCAGACATTTTACCTTTATTTCCTGCTCAACGCTCACTTTCGCACTCCCAAAGGACGCAACCGGATGTTGGCACATTAATTTTGTGGTTTTTTGCGCGTCCTAATTGGAACTGTTACTGCAAGCGGCGGGCCAATCGGTCTGGTTGGCGAGGAATGAATCTATGTCTTTGAAAAAAATTGTTTTTTCTTGTGGGTGAGGGGGAAATCCAAAAAATAGCTGTAAACACAAATTCATGAAATATCGTAATTATCACTATTTTTAGTGAAACAGTCGGAGATGGATTGGCGGGAAGCGGAATGTCCGCTTTGGGTCAACAGCGGACTCTTTTGCGCAATCCCGATAATGTCCGCTTTCGAGGGTAAAGCAGACCTTTTATCCCCATACCGAAACCATTTGTTTTTCGCAGGCTTGTTGATGTAACAGGCAGTCATTCTGGCGAAAGCCAGAATCCAGTTTTTCCTGCGGTCCGGGATGACGATTGTAGGGAAAAGTCACCCAGGCAAAATAATTTAAGACATGGTAATTTAAAACTGTTGTTGCATCTTACGCACAGCAACCATGGAATTGCTCGCACGCAGCGCTTGGTCGAGCGTGGTGATGCCGCGGACTTCGAGCCGGTCCAACATATCGATTAATATCTTGGCCGTCGCGATTGAATCGCCGAGCGCAGTGTGGCGGCCTTTGATTTCGACTTTCATCCGATCAGCAATGGCGCTCAAGGTATGTTCGGCAATTTCACGGTCGAGAAAAACCGAAAACAGCAGGGTGTCCAAAACGACGTGCTCGAACTTGGTGTTGGCTTGCTGTTCTTTGAGTTTTAAGAACTTCATGTCAAAGGCCGCGTTATGCGCAACCAGAATGCTGTCGCCAATGAAATCACGAAACTCACGTAAGACCTGATCGATGCCAGGTTGATCGGTCACCATCTCATCGGTAATGCCGTGAAACCGGATTGATGCCTTGGGGATCGAAAAACCGGGATTAACCAGTTTGTCGAATATTTTAGTGTCTTTGATGACGCCGTCTTCGACGCGCACGCCCGCAATCTGGATGATCTCATCACCTTGTGAGGGACGGAGGCCGGTGGTTTCGGTATCAAATACTGTGAAGGTGAGGGATTTGAGATTTCTTTCATCAAATTCCTCAAGGTGATGGGGTAAATTCAACAGATCATAATCATAGAATTCAGGCCGGTCTGGCAGATTATGCAGATCGTATTCGCGGGCGCTTAAGGTGCGATGTAAACCCAGCATGACCAGCGCAACGAGAGCGGCGACTGATAATAGTGCCACAATGCCATAGATAATAACGATATCGGTAAACTGATCTTTAGTGGCATATTCCAGCGCATAAACCAGCTTCCAACCGGCAAAACTCAGCACGCCTAGTGCGATAACGCCGGATACGCCGATTGAAACCAGCACGAGGCGCCGAGTGCTCAACTTTGTGATTTGCAGTGAGTTGATCAAATGCCTATCTATATAAGTAGGTTAAACTGGTTAAAGGCCCATACATACATAAATTATAGCGATTTTTAGTGGAAATCGGGTAAAAAATGTCCTTTTTACGCACACTTTTACAGCCTGACTATGAAGAATCCCCAGAGCGCGCGCTGGTCGGTAATGCCGCGAATATACTCCAAATTGGTGAGTTTCAATTGCTGCAACTGGCATATTTTGAATGGTTTGAGCAGGAAATGCCGGAAGCGACGACCCACCGCGTCTTTCAAGCTTATATGGTGAAAAATGAAGTACCGCCCTGGGCCCGCAAATTCGCCCGCAGGGTGGTTGACGCTAATGCCGCCGGTGAAATCGATATTAACCATGAATATTTTCACCGCTACGACCAAAACCGGGCTACTTACAATCCTAAAGGTATACGAAAATTTGTCATTGCTTGTTCGCTGATCATTGGGTTGCTTGGTGGGAGCGTGATACTTAGCCATTTTGCCACCCAGGGTGGCCCTTCAGTATTGCCGCCCTATTTCGACGATCGCGATTTCAAACTGGAAAAACCGCAAAAACCAAATAATTCTTCTGTGCTGCCGTGGCAACGTGACTAAAATAGTGTACTAAGTTTAGTCAACCACTGGGTGTTTAGGGGATTATCTGACAATGTTTGAATTTGCCGGCGAATATGAAAAGGCTGTCAATTGGGTTTTTTTAGCCATCACCGCCATCATCGCCTACAAAGGCATCACCACCAAAAACGACGACGGTAAAGCGGATTTTGTTCACTTGCTATTTGGCTGTATCGCGGCGGTATTTTTCTTTCTGGTGCTGTTCCAGGATGTCCTCGGCGTCGTTCAATTTTAGCCGGCTAAAACCTTAAGGCTTATACATCCGCTGCTGATCATCTTTTTCCGGCACGCGGAGGATGCGTTTCTCCGGCGGCAATTGCAGTTGCTTGTGGATATAGATGGCGCGGTCACGGACCGTCGACGGTTTGGAATTGCCGTAGAGAATTTTATCGAACAGGGACGGGCCATCAACCGCACCTTCATCCGTTTTGAGCGCTAAGACATAGTCGTCAAAGGCAGCTTGATATTTACCCTGGCGATCCTTGATAATGCCCCGATTGGCATAGGCAGCCGATAACGCCCCGACGCCGGTGCTATCATCCGGGGCGAGATTTTTCAGCAAAAAATTAATCAGATAGGTAAGTTCGGTGTCGGCCTTTTTATAATTTTCCTGCTGCATAAATACGAGGGCGCGACCCATCAAGGCGCCACGGTGGTCGGCTTTTTCCTCCAACGCTTTATTAAAACTTGATATTGCTTCCTCATATTTCTTGCTGCCGAGGTGAATGTCGCCTTGACGGGTATAGAAGTCACCCGGCGAACCTTTGAAAAAATCGGTGAAGTTGCTTACGGTAAAAACAACAAAAGTTGCGATTAGGCAAATGAAGATAAAACGTTTTAAGACTCGCGGATTCATTATTGTCCTCGATTAAGCCGAATTTTAATTGCTAAATAAACTGGCGGTATAGAAAAAAGAAAACACAAAGCACAGCAAAATTGAAGTCATTGCGGCGCGCTTTTTAAGATTTATACGCTGCTCGCCGGTTATGCCACCTTCTTTTTTGATCGCCCGTCGTACCGCCAGTGACCAAATTAAGCTACGCACTGGAAAAAAAAGCGCCAGCGCCAGGATGATGGTCCATAACCACTGAAATTCGGCAGTAAACAACTCAGCCATTTTGATCTCTTCGAGTAATTCTTAATAATTTGATTTAGACAAGAAAAAGGGGGAAGGGACAAGCCCTTCCCCCAATCTCTAAAGATGGAGATTATTCTCCAGCCTGTGGAGCGACGTCACCGATATCATCTACCAGTGCTTCGACTTCCTTATCAGGCACAGTTGACATTTCCATCTTGAAGGCGAGGAACCACATCATGGCTACGCCAAGTAGCCAGAACAGGATCTGCCAAGCCCAAATTGACGGAATACCAAAGGTCCAGCCATCGACGCCAGCATTCGGCGCACCGAATATGTCGTTGCCGATAACCGCACCAGGGCCAACACCGAAGAACAACCAAGCGATTGCGGCTGCCCATGCCCATGGCACCAGACCTTTTTTCTCTGGTGACAAGGAAGCATGTTCACGCAGGAAGTTGTGATACTTCATGCGATGTGAGCGAGCTTCTTCGTCTTGTGTCATGGCGGAAATTGGCAAGCAAACGAGAAGGTTGAAGAAAATACCCCAGCCTGCTGAATGCATGGTCCAAGGCCAACGACCCCACGGCAACGCGCCGCCAAAGAGTTTTTGACCAATGGTTTCTGTCATGATCACAGCTATCAAGCCTGCTGCCAGACCCCAGGTTGCGCCCTGACGGGTGATCCATGGGAACCATGTTACACCAGCCAATGACGGCCACATCTGGAAGCCGAAGGCCACAGCCAGACCCCCTAACAACACGAGAGCATCTCTGGAGAAGGTTGCCACCGTCAACGCTGAAAGCACGATGAAAGCAACACCAATGCGTCCCCAAAGTTTTTGCTGTTCATGGGATGCCGTTGGGTTCAAGTACCGTTTATACAAGTCGCGAGTCAGCATACCGCCGGCAGTCGACATATATGCAGCACCCGTGGATTGCATAGCAGCCAGGGCACAAACGGCGAGAAGGCCGACGAGCCAAGGAGCTGTTTCCGATATTGTATTAATATAGTGCGGTACGATTGAATCCGGTTTTTTGGCAATTCCGGCAGACAACACTTCGTTAATACCCAATCCTGCGGCCGTCACTGCGGGGTTTGCACCAAGCAGATGCGCGCCCATGCCCTGGAAGGCCGTGAAGAAGAACAGGATCAAACCGATACCAAACGAAGAAGCCCAAACCTGCTGCGGTGCAAAAGGTTTAGGATCTTTGTTGCCGAATGCCCACATGGTAAACGCTGGAGCGGATTGAATGCCCATAAGCGCAAACATATAGGTTAGAACCATGACACCAGTCCACAGACCACCAACCGGGGTTGCTTTACCCAAGCCAGCGGTAAACTGAATGACACCAGGAATAGCGAAGTAGGCGTTATAATCGCCACCGCCAAGTCCTTTTGTGGTTCCCCATCTACCAACATCAGAGGCACCGAGTTTGGCAAATCCAGCATTTAAGGCTTCCCAGCCACCGGCCAAATTCAACGCAATAAAGCCAGTAATGACGATACCAAGTGCGAGCAGGATACATTGCAGCGTATCCACATAAGCCACGGCGCGTAGACCGCCGGTACCCACATAGATCAGCACAACTGCTGACAGCACCCACATGCCAACGTTAACGGAAATCAAATTATCGGTCAAAACGTTGAACAAGAAGCCAGAAGCACCAAGTTGAACACCCAGATATGGGATTGAGAACAACAATGCCACGAGCACGGTGAGGATACGAATACCATCGCCTTGGAAATAATCCGAAAGCATCTCACCCGGCGTCACATAGCCGAACCGTTTGCCCAGCATCCACTGGCGTTTCAAGAACATAACACCGGTGAACGGGATGGTTATGGTGTAGAAAGACGCATAGGCATATTGGAACCCGTCACGATAGACGAGACCAGGATGACCCATAAACGTCCAACCCGAAAACGATGTTGCCGTCGCCGCAAGGACGAACACCCACATCGAGATTTGACGACCGGCGATAAAATAATCACCTGCCGTTTTTGCCATGCGTGCTGATTTTATGCCCCAGAATATACAATAGGCCCAATACAGCGCAACGAAGACAAACAGCCAGACTACTTTTGCACTCACTCTTAACCCCTCCTTTTAGAAGTTTTGTAAAGCTCTCTCCAAATATCGGCGTTTATTAAACGGAATACGCCGATTTAACCGTGCAATAAGCACATAAATTAGGTAAATCGGTCAATAAGCTATTGGCGTTTAAGGGCTTTTCTTGTAAATTTCGTACATTCTGATATTGTAAAGTTGTAAATCTGAAAATTTACCGAGGAGTGGGGGACGTGGCGCGTAAACCGAGGTTAGGGGCAAAAATCCGTAGATTACGGCGTGAAAGTGAGCTGACTCAAGCTCAATTAGCGAAACGTTTAATGATATCAGCAAGCTATTTGAATCTCATTGAACACAACCAGAGGGCGGTTACTGTACCCTTGTTATTTAAACTCGGTGAAGTTTTAAATGTTGATTTACAGACTTTATCGCAAGACGACGAATCGATTATTCTCGCCGAATTATCTGAAATATTAGGCGATCCATTGTTTTCACAAGGTGAGTTAGGCCGGGATTTAACGCCGGATGACCTCAATGAATTGGTCTCCCAATCACCGATTGCCAGCCAAACTATTTTGAAAGTATATCGCGCCTACAAACGGGCGCGCGATGATATTCAGAGCCTCGGCGAGCGGCTTTCGGAAGATAGTTTGTATGCCGCTTCGTCCCATGAGCTACGCACCGTGCTGACGTCGATCCGTTCATTTTCTGAAATTCTTCATGACAACGAGAATATTTCACCGGAAGAGCGTCAACGTTTTCTTGGCATTATTGTTAAAGAAAGTGAAAGTCTGTCGAAGAATATTGACGATCTAATGAGTTTTGTTTCGGCCGAAGGCGTAAATCGAGCCGTTGGCACGCGCCCGCCACTTGATGAGATCAATGACTTTATTCAGCTTCACAGCAATTACTTTGAAAGTATCGAAAATGCCGCTGAAAAACTTCTCGGCGATGCGCAATTCGGCACCTACGACCGTTTGCAAAAACTTATCCATTTTGCCTCTCATGAACTGGATATTACGATCGACATCGGCCGCGAGCGCGAGAAATATGGCTTGGTCAGTTACGACAAAGAAAATCGAATTCTTCATTTGTCGAACAGCCTGCCAAGGAATTCTCTGATCTTCCAAACGGCGCAAATAATTGGCCGTTTTTACTGTCAGAATATTATTGAAGATTTGGTCGGCGCGGCGCCATTGACCAGTGATGCGTCACGGGAAATGTGCCGGGACACATTGGCGCGCTACTTTGCCGGTGCGGTGCTGTTGCCTTACGACGAGTTTCGATCAGCGGCGCAATCGCTGCGCTACGATATTGAACAGCTGCAAAATCAATTTGCCGGCAGTTTTGAACAGATTTGTCATCGATTGGCGACGCTCAATAAAGCCGGTTCGGAAGGAGTGGCATTTCATTTTATTCGGGTTGATATAGCCGGCAATATATCGAAACGCTTCGATGGCTCTGGTGTTCGTATTCCCCGCTATGGCGGTGTTTGTCCGCGCTGGAATGTGCATCACGCTTTTTTAACGCCGGAAGCTATGAACGTTCAGGTCATACGCATGACCGACGGCGGTATATTTTTGTGTATTGCCCGGGCCTTAGTGAAACCCGGTACCGGATTTAATGCGCCGCGTAGCCACTATGCGGTCGCCATTGGCTGTGAGATTTCGAGCGCTTCTGAATTGGTTTACGCTGATGGTTTGGATTTGAACGAAGCGAGCTTAGTTGTGCCTGCCGGCACGTCGTGTCGAATTTGCGAGCGCGACAATTGTGGCCAACGCGCGTTTCAATCAATATTGCATTCATCGGCTATGGAAAATTCGGCAGCTGCCGCAGAATGAATCTAGGGGAAAATTAAAAGTGGCGAAGCGCATGTTAGTTTGCTCAGGAAACTGCGCTCCGCCACCTAATTAAAGAATACACCTCTAAGGCTGTATCCGACTTTGACCAGGACCAACAAAATCAAATCCGGATTAAGGCCCAACAAGAATCTTACTCTTTAACTCAGAGTTTGTAGGTCGCCCTACGCACTTTTAAATACTTTGAACCACTGAGGAATAATTCAATTGTTCGAAAGTACAATTGTAAATACCACACATTTTAAAAAAAGCCGAGACAAGTTTTTGAAAATATTAAACTTTTTTGGTAATTATTTACCAAGAACTTTATCGAAAATGTAAATCATGTAAATTTAATTTTAAAATCAAATTTTGAAATGGTCTTCTCCCTAACCGATGACTTTTAGTTTGTGACCGGGTACACTGCAGGTGATATATGAGACTTCACGCCTGCAAATAATTCAAATTGCGGACAGGAACGTAAACTGGGACGTATGAATGAGCCACTCGGTACTGATAGTTGAGGACGAGCCGAATATTGTGCTCTCCGTTAAATTTCTTATGGAGGGTTCGGGGTTTGATGTTCGCGTCGCCAGTGACGGCAATAGTGCGCTAAAAGAAATTAAACAAGCGCCACCCAATATTATCCTGCTTGATGTTATGTTACCGGATCGCGACGGCTATTCAGTCTGCGAGGCGATTAAGGCGAATTCCGACTGGCAGGATATCCGGATTTTAATGCTGACCGCCAAAGGACGCGATTTGGATCGGGAAAAAGGGCTGGCACTTGGCGCCGATGATTATATCACCAAACCATTCTCCACCCGGGAGCTCGTTGCTCGAGTGGTCGAAGTCTCTAAAGAACTTGCTGTTAGCTATAGTCACGGGACATGACCAAAAAAATTATCGAAAGATACGGGGCACTGGTAATCCTGGCGGCCCTTTTATTTAATCCTCCTATCATGTCGATATTTAATTCAACTGACCTGATATTGGGGGTGCCGATGCTATTTTTGTATCTGTTTGTCGCCTGGGCGCTCATCATTGGCTTAAACGCTTATCTGGCGAAAAAATTATCGGCAGAGCAGTTTTCCGGATCAGAGCGGGAAGCTGATAGTGACGCCGATGGCTAAGCCAACATTGCGCTGGAGGTTGGCTGATGCTTAGTGCCTGGTTCGTCATCCTGGCCTCTTTCGGTTATATTGGGTTACTGTTTGCAATTGCGTATTACGGCGACAAGAGAGCTGATGCCGGGCGGGGCATTATCAACAATCCTTATATTTATTCTTTGTCGATAGCAGTTTACGCAACATCTTGGACCTTTTACGGCAGTGTCGGCCGGGCTGCTGCCGACGGTTTGATTTTTATCACCATATACCTTGGACCAACGCTGATGTTTGTCGCCTGGTGGTTCTTGCTGCAAAAGATATTGCGCATTTGCAAAACCAACGGCATTACCTCAATCGCTGACTTTATTGCTTCTCGCTATGGTAAAAGCACGGCGATCGGCAGCCTGGTCACGCTCATCGCAGTGGTTGGCATCACGCCTTATATTTCATTACAATTGAAAGCCCTTTCGACCAGCCTGACAGTATTGTTGGAATATCCGGAGATCGTTATGCCGTCGGCTGAAATTGGTTTGCCGGTGGTTTCAGTCACCGCTTTCATTGTCGCCATGGCGATGGCTGTTTTTGCCATCCTATTCGGCACCCGGCATCTCGACCCAAGCGAGCATCATGAAGGCGTCGTCGCGGCGATCGCGTTTGAATCCATCGTTAAATTAATCGCCTTCGTCGCCGTCGGTCTGTTCGTAACATTTGGCCTGTATGACGGTTTTGGCGATTTGTTTATGAAAGCCGCCGCCAAGCCTGAGCTGCAAAAATTATTCGCCATTTCACCATCATCCGATTACGCCCAATGGGTGACCCTGACGATTCTATCGATGGCGGCCATTCTTTGCCTGCCGCGTCAATTTCATATCACTATCGTCGAGAATGTCGGCACCGATCATCTCAGCAAAGCGGTCTGGATGTTTCCGCTTTATCTTCTGCTGATCAATATTTTTGTGCTGCCGATTGCCGTCGGCGGCTTATTGCAATTTCCGGCAGGCAATGTTGACCCGGATACATTTGTCTTAACCTTACCGATGTCGACCAAGAATGAAGGGCTCGCCTTACTCGCCTATATCGGTGGCCTATCAGCGGCCACTGGCATGGCTATTATTTCAGCCATCGCGCTGTCGACGATGATCTGTAACGAGGTTCTAATGCCGGCCTTGTTAAGGATGGATTCGCTGCGTCTCAACGAACGAGGTGACCTGACCACGCTGGTGCTTAATCTTAGGCGCTTTAGCAGTGTTTTTGTGATGTTGTTAAGCTATGGTTACTTCGTCTTTATCGGTGAATCCTACACGCTTGTGACCATCGGCCTGCTATCTTTTGCGGCGGCAGCGCAATTTGCACCGGCCATCATCGGCGGCATATTCTGGAAAGGCGCGACTGCTCACGGTGCTTTCGTCGGGCTGGGTTTGGGCTTTATCGTTTGGATTTATACCTTGCTGCTGCCGTCTTTTGCACTTTCAGGGTGGATGCCACAAAGTTTTATTGCCGAGGGTCCGTTTGGGATTGAATTGTTAAAACCTTATGAGTTCCTCGGGCTTACCGGCATGGACAACATTTCTCACTCCTTGTTCTGGAGCATGGTTGTCAATATCGGCTCCTACATCTGGGTCTCGGTCTATACTGAACAATCGGCGATCGAGCGCATTCAAGCCGCACTTTTTGTTGATGCGGAAAAATTTTCCGGCACGACCGGCCGCTCCAATTTATGGCAAGGCTCGGCTGCCGTCGATGATCTACGTGATTTACTTTATCGTTTCGTGGGATCTTACCGGACCGAACAAGCTTTCAAGGATCACGCCCGGATCAGAGGTTTGGATCTTGATGTTCTTATGGCGGTAGATGCCGAGTTTGTCGCCGTCGCCGAGCGTTTACTAGCCGGTGCGATCGGCTCGGCATCGGCACGGGTGCTGGTGGCGTCTGTCGTCAAAGGCGACATCGTTAGCCTTGATGAAGTGTTGCAGATTTTGGATGAGACCTCAGAAGTGATCGAGTACAGCCACCGGCTCGAACAAAAATCAAACGAACTTGAAATCGCCAGTGACAATCTGCGTAAAGCAAATGAACAGTTGCAAGAGCTGGATCGATTGAAAGATGATTTTCTGTCGACCATTAGTCATGAGTTACGCACGCCGCTGACATCGATCCGGTCGTTTGGTGAGATTTTGTTCGATAAACCCGAGATCGATTTATCCCAGCGCAAGCAATTCCTGAGCGTTATTATCAGTGAAAGTGAACGACTGACCCGGCTGATTAATCAAATCCTCGACCTCGCAAAAATGGAAGCGGGGAGTATGGATTGGGAAATGTCGGAAGTTGATGCCCGGGAGGCCATCGAAGAGGCTCTGGTGGCGATGAGCAGCTTAATGGCTGATAAATCCATTGCCCTGGATTTGAAATTACCAGACAATCTGCCGCATGTATTTGCTGATCGGGATCGTTTAATCCAGGTGATCGTTAATCTGCTTTCAAATGCGGTTAAATTTTGCGGTGGTCCTGAACCGGTCGTCAGAATTGCCGCGGAAATTGATGGCGATACGGTACTGGTGCGGGTCGCCGATAATGGCCCCGGTGTGCCGGATGGCGTCGAAGATATAATTTTTGAGAAATTTCAACAAGTTGGTAATCCGCTCACCAGTAAGCCGAGAGGCACCGGCCTTGGACTGCCGATAAGCCGTCAGATCGTCGAGCATTTTGGCGGTAAAATATGGTTTGAAAAGGCCGACGGAGGCGCCGATTTTAGATTTACCCTGCCGTTCACGCGCAATTTTCAAATTGCCGAATAACTGCCAAACATAAACGAGAATTAAATGAGTTCTACAGCCGATAATCCAATCATTCCCTCTGCCACTGTTTTACTCGTCAAAGATATCGAAGACGCTTTTGAAATTTTCATGGTGACGCGCCATCAAAAAATCAGATTTGCCGGCGGCGCGCTGGTTTTTCCCGGTGGCAAGCTCGATCCGATAGACAGTGATGAAGCTTTGCTGGCGACGTGCCGCGGCCAAAAAGGGCCGGCAGGTGAGCTTACGGATGAGGAGCTTGCGTTTCGCATTTGCGGTATCCGAGAAACCTTTGAGGAGGCCGGTGTGCTGCTCGCCCGCGACAACGATACTGGCCAATCTTTGAGTGGTGAGCGTTGTGTCGATTTGGCGCATCAATACCGGGAAGCTCTGCATGGCGGCGAGACCACTCTGTTAGCGGTCATTCAAAAAGAAAATATCACCCTGGCCTGTGATCAAATGATATTGTTTGCCCGTTGGGTGACGCCAAAATTCTTTCCCAAGCGCTTCGATACATTTTTCTTTTTGGCGCGGGTGCCCCGGGATCAGATCGCCAGTCACGATGACATCGAATCAACTGATTCGCTGTGGACGACGCCTGCCGACGCGCTGAGCGATGCGGATGAAGGGCGCAAGATCGTTGTTTTTGCGACCCGGGCGAATCTGCGTAAACTTGCTCTGTTCGATAACGTTGACGGTCTCATTGAAAGTACCATTGAAAATGAGATCGTCACGGTTGAGCCGGTCATCACTGATAACGAAGGCGACGTTACCTTTCGCATCAGGGACGATGCCGGCTATCCGCTCCTCGAACACACCGAATATGGCGGATCAGTGTTGAAGGTGAAGTCTTAAGGTTTAAAGTACTACCCAGATAACAAGAGCGATAAGGGCGACAGCGATCCCAATCATAAATTTCCGCGGCGCGGTATTGCCTTGTTGAACGGAGCTGCCGCGCTCAATGGCCTCTTCAATTTCCCGCATTTCGTTAGCACGGTTGCGGTTGGCGACTTCTATCGCGAGTGCCTCACGCGCATCATCATCCAACGTTGAGGGATCAAGCGCATTGATTTCGTGATCACTCATGCCTTTTAGAAGCTCCTTGAAGGCGTCACTCATCGGTTATTTCCATTTTCGAGTTTATATCTGGATATTTCATCACTTTCGATATTGACAGAGACCATCGGAAAGGGCAAAACCCCGCTTCCTAATTGGTATCGGGGAGTGGCGCAGTCTGGTAGCGCACCTGGTTTGGGACCAGGGGGTCGGAGGTTCGAATCCTCTCTCCCCGACCATTTAGTGATCATTTATGACCTTTAAAGTCCGTTTTAAATTTGGCCGATAATAGTTTAAACTAGCGCCGACACCGCCTATCTACATTGATGGCAGGGACGTAAGGAAGGGAAAGTTAATGGAAGCGCGTATATATCAACCGTCTAAGAACGCTCTGCAGTCGGGCCAGGCCAATACCCGTAACTGGGTTGTCGAGTACGAGCCGGAAGAAGCCAAGCGGAACGATGAGCTTATGGGCTGGGTTGGCTCAGGCGATATGCGCGGCCAGCTTAAGCTCAAGTTTGAGAGCAAAGAAGACGCAATTGCCTATGCTGAACGCAATAAAATCCCCTACAATTTGCGCGAACCAAAAAAACGCCGCCAGCGTCCGAAATCTTATGCGGACAACTTCCGCTTTGATAAAGTAAGATAACTCACATCCATTTTGGCCCCGTAGCTCAGCTGGATAGAGCACCGGATTTCTAATCCGGCGGTCACAGGTTCGAATCCTGTCGGGGTCACCATTTCCTTTGGTGCCAAAAGTCGCAGAAATGTAGGTTAAGGCCATTAACTAAAGCACCTCGAAAGCATCAATAATAACGGAATTAGGACCACGCCACCCTTTGCCGATGGCCAAGACTTTATTCAGCCACTCGTATGGACCGGGCGGTGCTTCAAACATTATTGCTTCTCGGAAATAATATTCTGATGGGTCAACGTCTTCACCCGCAGCGACACGTTGCATGACTTCGGCAGGTCCGTGGCGCATACCGAGGCCCTTCATATATATGATTGCACCATCATCGCATTGTAACGTAACCCGCACGTCAAGATCAGCAACGCCATCCGTTCTCACCAGCTGGCAGTCCGAACCACCAGACAGCATTTTGCCGCGTAATCTTTCTCCCTTGAATGTGCCTCCAGTGACAGGTATGAAGCGGCGATCTCCTACTGGGCCGCCTGGCGTTATTTGCGGGTCGGCCACCTCCGCGCTGATTTGAAACAATGGGCGCGTCTCTATCATTTTCCCCTCCCTAATATTCGCTGGTGAATGTAACTATTGGCATAAAATAGCCAAAACGTCACCTTCATCAAATCAGACAAGGCATTTTCCGCGCCATGGAATCGATTCTTCTCATTTCGGAATTCCCGCTAATTTACCGTTGATATTGATAACGTCTGTTTTCGGGTTTCAAGCAAACTCATATTCAGGCCGGTAATTCCGGCAGTTTTTAGCCAAAAGCAGACATGAGGACGTGGGGTGATATCCCACATTTTTCCGAAATGGGATGAACGAAAATCCTTTTGCCTTTGCCCTTGTACGCCTACCGGTAAAATACAGCCGCAACGTACTCCTTCCTTTCATAATAACCTTAAATATTGTAGG
>CAJWAR010000067.1 GCA_913020445.1 uncultured Rhodospirillaceae bacterium | reverse complement strand
TTTTGACCGGCGCCGGCCACAAAGCATTTTGCACCGGTGGTAATACCAAAGAATATGCTGAATATTACTCCGGGCAGGACCAGGAATACCGTCAATATATGCGCCTCTTTAACGACATGGTTTCGAGCATTCTCGCCTGTGACAAACCGGTTATCTGCCGCGTCAACGGCATGCGCATTGGCGGCGGTCAGGAAATGGGCATGGCTTGTGATTTCTCGGTCGCTCAGGATATGGCTAATTTCGGCCAGGCCGGCCCAAAACACGGTTCCGCTGCCATTGGTGGCGCCACCGATTTTCTGCCACCGTTGATCGGGGTTGAACAAGCCATGGTTTCGGCTGTGCTCTGTAAGCCTCTGTCAGCTCATAAAGCGGCCCGGCTTGGTATTATTACCGATACCGTGCCGGCTTTGAAAGTCGATGGCAAGTTCACGCCCAATCCACTGGTCGTTACCGACGTCGTTACCGATGATTATGGCCGCATGGTCCACGGTGAGTTTAAAACCGACAAGGAAGAAATCGCCAAGGCTAAGGAAACTATCGCGTCCGGTGAAATGGATTTGTCGCTGCTGGATGCCAAAGTCGAAGAACTTTGCACGGCGGTGCTGCACACCTTCCCGGAATGCACGACCAAATCTCTCGAGCAATTGCGCAAACCGAAACTCGAAGTTTGGAACCTGCGCAAAGAAGATGCGCGCTCTTGGCTTGGCTACAACATGCTGGCCGAAGCCCGCACCGGTTTCCGTGCCTTTAACGAAGGCAATAGAGAAATTGGCCGCGAGATTGATTTTATCGCGCTGCGTAAAGCCCGCGCTGCCGGTGCACCATGGTCAGAGGAACTGATCGAAAGCCTGATTCCGAAGGCTTAATATCGCCGCGCTATTTTTTCCCTCGGCTATCATCATTGCCGAGGGAAATTTTATCGAGCTGCTCGAGATGCTCATCGGTTTTATGCGCCATTGCCTGATACGCGGCTGACAAGTCCAGCAAGGTATCGAGGCGCATATGCATGCCTTCACGCATCAGCTTTTTGGAGAGCCGCAGGGTGCGGGGCGGATTTTTAACGATTCGCGCCGCCATCTCCCGGGCCTCATTCATCAGCTCTTCCGGCGCCACACATTTAGAGACCAGGCCACATTCTAAAGCTTCTTGGGCGGTGATCGTGTCGCCGGTAAAGGCCATCTCATAGGCTTTGGAGAGGCCGACAGCGCGTTGCAGCAGCCACGCACCACCATCGCCCGGAATGATGCCAAGCTGGACGAAAGATTCGGCGAATTTCGCTTTTTCCGACGCTATGCGGATGTCACACATCAAGGTCAGATCACAGCCCGCCCCGATGGCAGGTCCATTTACGGCGGCGATGGTCGGCGCTTCAAGATTATAGAGGGCAAGCGGAATTTTCTGGATGCCGTGGCGGTATTTATCGCTGATTTCCAGCGGGTCACCGCTAAACATGCCGGATTGCTCTTTCATATCCTTAACATTGCCACCGGCGCAAAAGCAGGAACCCGCGCCGGTCAAAATAACCGCACCAACACTGGTATCGAGGTTGATGCGTTCACAGGCGTCAATGATTTGCTGGTATTCCGCTGGGTGGGACAGCGCGTTCCGGGTATCCGGGCTGTTGAGGGTCAGGGTGACGACGCTGCCCTCCTGCTCATAAATAATAAAATCACCCATCGAATACTCCTAAGTTTATTTGGTGTCCTGAGTTCTCATTAAATGTGGTTGTTTTGTCAATTGGATAATTTTGGAATTATGGGGACATGTACTTGTTACGTGTCCCCATAATTCATCCAAAACACATCGTCATTCTGGCGAAAGCCAGAATCCAGAACTCCCAGAAACCTAGACCCTGGATCAAGTCCAGGGTGACGGGTCGGGTAGGTGAGGAAACAGCGTGCCACTTTATCCAACGCCGCATCCCCATACTTAAATTGTAAATTTCGATACAAAATACCTATTTTTCGTTGACAAATTATATTAACCATATTCAAATTGGGATTATTACAATTAAAAACAGCAGGGAACGTCGCCAAAAAAGCGATTGCTGAAAGGTAATAATTTAACGCCAAGAAATCACACCAAGTAATCACGCAGGAAATAATCATGGCCATTCAAGATGTATCGCAGGAAGCAATAGCTAAGCCCGTCCATGCCACGACGATGAGCGGTGAGGATGATATCGTTGGCCGGGGTGTCAAGGAAGGGGCCGAGCTTTTCCGCGTGTGGTTTAATGAGCTTAGCACGGTTGCTGAAAATGGCGGCGGGGCGGCTTACGTCTTTGTTATGGGCAGCATGAACGAGATTCTCAAGACCTTTGATATGCCGGTCAGCTTTCCGGAAGTGAACGCGCTGCAAACGGCGATCCGCAGAGTTTCACGGGACTATCTGAACGAAGCCGAGGATTACGGCTTTTCGCCCGATATTTGCGGCTACGTTAAAGCCGATGTCGCGATGCAGTTGGCCGGCGGCAAGCATCCGATGGGCACCATACCCAAGCCGAGCATCGCCGTGCTCACCAATGCCTGCAACACCTATATTAAATGGGCCGAGATTTGGGAGCGGCTGCATAAAACACCGTCCTACACCATGGATATCCCCGGCACCCGTTGCATCGGCGATAAAAGTCAGCCCGGCAGCGAGGACTTCAAATTTGAAGCTAAGTACGTGCTGGGTCAGATCAAGGAATTGATCGAGCTTTGTGAACAGGTCACTGGCGTCAAATTTGATATCGATAAATTCCGCGAAGTCCTCGGCTACGCCAATCGGATGAGCGATAAGTGGGACAAAATTATCAAGCTCAATGCCAATAATCCGGCGATGTTCAATGCCCTGACTGATGGCACGGTTTATCTCGGTATGGCCAATGGCTTTCGAGGCACTGAGGCCGGCGCCGATTATTTTGATCGCCTCTATGAGGAAATGGTTTACCGCGCCGACAACGATATCGGTATCCGGCTTAGGGGCGAAAACGGCCCGGTTGAAATGGACCAGCAATTCCGCCTCGCCTTCGTTGGGGTGCCGTGCTACCCGATTTTCTCAAGCTTCAATAATATGTTTACCGATTGGGGCGGCGTATTCGTCACGTCGTCCTATTTGTGGTTTGCCTCTGGCGGCACTTGCGCCGGCACTCAATATGATTTGGATAACCCGCTTGAAAGCTTTGCCGAAGGCCAGCTATTGATGATCAGAGAAGCCATGGACAGCATGTTCAATCAGGCCTACACGATGCGCGAAGCAGCCAAAGATTTTGATCTTGATGGCGTTGTCTACCACCCGATTAAAAGCTGCCGGACGGTTTCGACGGGGCTCGCGGATCAACGGCGCTATGTTTCGGAGGAATTGGGTCTGCCGACCTTGTTCTTTGAATCCGATTTGATGGACCCGCAGGTGGTCTCTGAAGCGCAAATGAAAAACCGCGCTGACGCCTTTTTCGAAGGCCTCATTTCGCGCCGGCAACAGGCAGCGGTCTAATCCAAAAAGCATTACTGAAAGCACAATCATGACCGATAAAATTCGATATTTTACCGATTGGGAAGGCAAAACCTTTGAGCAGATTCTTCATCTGGCCCGGGATCTGGTTGAAGACCCGAGCTACCCGACGGTTGCCAAGTGGCGGCAGAATGGCGGCAAAGTGCTCGGCCATTTTCAGGTCTATTTCCCGGAAGAGATCGCTCATGCGGCGGGCATGTTGCCGGTAAAGATCAGGGGAGCTCAGTCGGATGGTACCGAATCAGAGTCCAGATTTGGCTCTTACTTGTGCTCAATTATCAAAACATCTCTCGATATAGCTTTGACTAAAAATATCGAATTGGATTTGTTCGTAACCCATCCGATTTGCGATGCCGCGCGTAATCTTGGCGCCATTTGGGACCGGAATTTCGACTACAGAGGCGAGATATTGTATCTGCCGCAGAATCCCAATTCAAAATTCGCTCAGGAATATTTAGGCCACGAATATCGACGCCTGATTCGCGATATTGAAGAGACAACAGGAAATACCTTTAATAATGAAGACCTCGTAAACTCCATCGCCGTCTACAACAAATCCCGCTCCTTAATGCGGGATTTATATGAAATTCGCAGCCAGTCGCCATGGCTGATTGGCGCCGATGATTCTCTGGTGTTGATCTCGCTGGCCGGGTTCCTGCCACGTGAAGAGTTTAACGAGTTTCTCGCAACCATATTGGACATGATCCGCGCCCGTCCGGTTAAAAAACAGGACAAGATGCGCGTCGTCTTCGAAGGCGGCTTCTGTGAGACGCCACCGATCGATCTTTTGCAAACCGTCGCCCGGTCCTGCTATGTGGTTGATGATGATTTGTTTATCGGCCTCAGATATATCCTGGATGATGTGCCGGCAACGGGCGATCCGATCGATAATCTATCGCATGCCTATCTTGAGAATTCGACCTATAGCCCGGTGCAGCACGACCTCAGAAAACCTAAGGAAAAGATGCTGCTGGAGCGGATCAAAGACGCCGATGCCGAAGCGGTTATTCTGGCGGCGGCTAAAATGTGCGAACCCGGACTAGAAGAACAGGTTGCCTATTCGAAAGAGCTTGATGAGGAACATATCCCCTACTTCATCAGCGAGTTTGAAGAAAACCAAACCTCGTTCGACCATTTGGCGATCCAACTGGAAACTTTTGTCGAAAACATCATGTTCGACTGATGACCCGATGAAACAGGAGCAAGAAATATGAAATACAGTGCAGGCGTTGATGTTGGGTCTACTCAAACCAAGGCTGTCATTATTGATGAGGATAAAAATATTGTCGGCCGGTCACTGATCGATACCGGCGCGGACGTCGTCAAGGCGGCTGAGACCTCCTACCAGATAGCGCTCGATGAAATGAGCGTCAGTGATGATGATGTCGGCTACGTTATCGGCACCGGCTACGGCCGCTATAAAGTGACGTTCGGCGACCGCCAAGTGACCGAGATCAGCTGTCATGGCCGGGGCGCCGTGCACATGTTCCCCGATACCAAAACCGTGCTCGATATGGGCGGCCAGGATAGTAAAGCAATTGCCGTCGAGCCCACCGGTGAAATCAAAGATTTTTGCATGAACGACAAATGCGCTGCCGGCACGGGCCGGTTTTTAGGTGCGGCCTCGATAGCCCTTGATATTCCGTTGGGCGATTTAGGCCCGGTGGCGCTGAACTCAGACAAACCGGTACGCATCAGCACGACCTGCACGGTTTTCGCCGAAGCCGAAGTGCTGGCTTGGCTCGGCAAAGGCAAGACCGTCGAGGACATTCTCTGGGGCGTGCATCAGTCGATCGCGGCCCGGACATTCGGCCTTTTGCGCCGGGTAGGTATCCATAATGAGCTTACTTTTACCGGTGGTGTGGCTAAAAATGTCGGCATGATTAAAGCGATGGAAGACAAGCTCGATTTTAAAATGAACGTCAGCGATGATTCCCATTATATGGGGGCACTCGGCGCAGCGCTTTTCGCCCGCGACAGCGTGCTGGCCGGCGAAGAACGTAAAACCCAAATGGAGATGGCATAACCATGGCGTATACAATCGGATTGGATATCGGCTCCACCTATACCAAAGGTCTCATTTTGGATAGCGACCACAATATCGTCGGCCGCGCCATGAAAGCGACCGGCGCCCGCCTGCAGGAAGCGGCTGATGCAGTTGTTGGCATGACGCTCGAAGCGGCAGGAGTAGATAAAAACGACATCGACTATTGCATCACCACCGGCTATGGCCGCCATATGTTTGATGAGCGGGATTTACAAGTTACCGATCTGACCGCCACTGCCCGGGGCTGCAGTTTTCTTTTTCCCGACACCCATACGATCCTCGATATTGGTGGTCAAACCATGAAAGCCAGTAAAATCGATGAGCTCAAAAAAGTTCAAACCTTCCGGCTGAATGACAAATGCGCCTCCGGTACCGGCATGTTCCTGGAAAAAACCGTGCGCTATATGGGCTACGAGACCGAGGATATTGGTAATTTGCTTGATACCGCCAACGAGGCTGTGCCGATCTCGGGTGTGTGCACGGTGTTTGCCGAATCCGAAGTGATCAATCATTTGTCCAATGGCGTACCCCCGGAGGACATCATGTTTGGCGCGTCGAAGTCGCTGACCAAGCGCTCGGTGCAATTGTTGAAACGGGTCAAGCCGGAAACAGAAGTGACGGTGGTTGGCGGTATTTTACGCTGGTCGGCGATGGCCAAAGCGATCGCCGAAGAGCTGAAATTAGACGTCAATGTTGCCGAAGATGACTTGCCACAATTTACAGCGGCGCTCGGCTGCGCCATTCTGGGTCACATTCGCCTCAACAAAATCAAAGCGGACGGCCCGGGAAACCCGGGAAGCAAAGACAAATCCGAGCAACGCGACGCCGCATAATTAACAAATGAGAAAAAATTAATGTCTGAAAAATATGATCCATTAGAACCTGAAGGCTGTGAAGTTCCGGCCCACCACCAACGCCAAGCAACTTCCTATACCGGCTGTGATATTCCGCATAATCCGGAGCTGGTTGCCCAAGGCTGGGAATTTCGTTGCAACACCGACCATAGCCGGCTGAATGACGTGGTTGATACCTATAAGGAGCTTGGCTTCGAAATCCATCTGGAACCGGTCGACCTCTCGGGCCTAAGCTCCGATTGCGGCGGTTGCGCCACCATGCTGGAAGCCTTCAGCGCGGTTTATACAAAGAAGTAGAAGTTACTCAGACACAAACAAAACCGCCCTTTAGCGAGCTAAGCCGAAGGGCGGATGTTTAATGTATTAAACTGGTTGTGTAAATCGGTAGCGCTATCTAAGCCTTAGCTTCATCGAAATAGTGAATTTCATACAACATGCAGCCACCTTCCGTTTTGAACGGTCCATGCGGGTTATGTGGCGGCCGGCAAGCATAGGAGTTTGGCCCGAAACTTTCGCCGCCTTCACCTTGTTGATCGCTGCCCATGGTGAGATCACCGGAGACGACATAGACTTCTTCCCAATAATCATGAACGAAAGGTTCTGTGGTATAAACGCCAGCCTTGATGCGGAGCAACCGGGTTTGGCTGCCGGTTCCAGCTTCTTCATTTAGGCCTCCAGAAAGGATGAGTTGTTCAATGCCCTCGGGATAGCCAGCAGGCACTTCCCAACCAGTGCTAAGGTCGACGGCGTGAAATTCGTCCAGTACTTTTGTATTATCCATTGAGTTTCTCCTTCTATATTTAATTTATTCAGCAACCGGTATCGGCGAAACGTCATAGCCGTGACTAATGGTCCGCCCGAGAACCGGGTCTTCAATCTCATATTCAAAGCGGTCGGCCGGTTTGACACCGCCAATAGCCGCCCCGGTGCCACCGTAATAGAGCGTGCCGGCTGGCAGCGTAGTCGCGCCATCGCAGCACTGCGGCAGCACATCATCCGGCGCCAGGAAATCGGCAGCTGTGCACTCCTGGTAGAGCCGTTTTTCGCCGCCTTCAAAAGCCCAGGAACGTATGATTAATTGGCCAAAATGATCTTTAACGTCTTCATATTTCCATACTTCCGGCGCCATCACCTTGGCGCACATTTGCTTGGAAACCGCGATCGAATAGGCTTCGACTTTGCGGTCTGTATGATCTGACCCAACGCCAACCAGCATACCATCTGCGGTGCCGAGCAAGACAAACTCGGCCTCGCCGCTGGTATCTTCACCCAGCACTTGAATATCATCGGCAGTGCTGACCATGTCCGCCGCAGCGCGAAAAAACAGCGGAATTGCACTTGGCCGGGTGACACCGATTTCAGCGAGTTCGTCCAGATGCTTTTCAATCGCCTCAACATCAATGCCGGTCAAACCACCGATAATGATATTGTTGAGCACATAGTCAATTTCACCTTCCCCGGCGAGTTGCAGTTTCAAATCTATTTTTACAGTCATTTCCTTTTCCTTTTTTAATTCAGACTACGCTTTTGCCGGAATGATCGGCAACAGCAGATGTGATGGGTGTGCTTCGTCATGAAAGATTTTGTGCAAGGTCGTCATCGAACTGCACAAATGCCACGGCGCATGAGTACGGCCTAGCGATTCCGGGGCCAATTCATAATCGCGTGAGCGCGCATGGTCCATCGACGAAATAACGATTTTGATCCGGTGGCCGGCTTTAAAGACGTTCGAAAGCGGCGCCAGTGAAATGGCGTATTCATAAATTTTACCGGGCTCCACGGGCTCGGCTTCCAAATGCGGATGAAACGGATCATAGGGTTTGGACTTGGCTTCGTCGATGGCGCGGTGCGATGCTTTGAGAAAGCCTTTGGTCAATTCCGTTTGCCGGCCACCCGGATGCAAGTCGCGCACCGATACAATCCAGTTGGTGTCATCCGTATCGATCGAGGCGTAGAGATAGATCGCCGCCGGTCCGGTGATCTCCATGTCTTCTTTCAGCACGTCGGTGGTATATTGGATCACATTTGAGTCCAACACCTCGTCGGGCGGTTGTTGAACAAAGGCATCCGGTTTGCCGTCAACTTCTTCGGGCTCCCAGGAAAGCTCTTCCCAGCGCCGGAGATAAAGTTTGGACCATTCGGTGCGGGCCAGCGGCCATTCATCTTCGTGGCGCCATTCTTCACTGCCATTAACAAAAAAGCGGATTGGCGGCTCGTCCATGATGCCGGTATCAATGCCTTTGAGCCAATAATCGTACCAGCGCAGCACTTCTTCGCAATACTCATCCGGCAGCGGGCGTTTCTCAACAACGGGCGCGTCGATCTCAAGTTTTTTCGGCGCGTCGATGCCGTTATAGTTATGGAAAGCGCCAACCAAATGCATATGGGCATAGGCCCACCAACCCGAGCGCGCCCAGGTCGGGATCTTGATGCGGTCATACATGGTGCGGGGTGAGCGTTCCCAATAATAGGGCCCATCCATCGGATTGGCGAGAATATCGAAATAATTTGGCGCTTTGCCCGGACTGTCGATGTAGGTGAAGATTTCCGGATTAATCTGAATATCTGGATCGGCTTTAAGCTCGGCGATGATGCGTTTCAACTCTTCCGGTGAGTTGTCTTTCACCGTCACCGATGTGCTGTTGTCGGCACAAATTCGCTGGACATAGAGATAATAGAAAAAACTCTGCAAAATACCGCCGTGATGGGTCGATTCGCGATAGAAATCGGCCGGCGCATTCCACGGCATGATGGCTTTAAGATGCGGTGGCTGCTCGGCCGCGACGGGAAGCTGGATGGTGCCGAAATAGGAAATCCCGACCATGCCGACATTGCCGTCACACCACGGCTGCTCGGCGGCCCATTCGATGATGTCATGACCATCTTCGGCTTCTTGTTTAGACATCCAGCCAAGATATTCACCCTCCGATTGGCCGGTGCCGCGCACATCAGCGATGATATGGACATAGCCGTGCTCGGCAAAAAAGATCGGGTTACCGGCCTCGGTCGGCGTGTGATGGATCGGCGAGCGGTCGGGCTGAATAGCGATCGGCATCGATTGAATGCCCTTGCTGTAAGGCGACATGGCGAGGAGAGCTGGAAATTTGCCCCCATCGTCGGGCCGGAAGACATCGACCGCCACATGCACGCCGTCTCGCATCGGCACCATAACGTCACGCTCGTCTTTCATGGTGTACTTCTTTTCTGAGCCAGGATTACTCGATGACATAACGGTTCGTTCTCCGTTGCAGTATTTTCGACCCGCTATGATTAATGCTGTCGGGCTATTCCTTCAAATGTTGTTTGTGTTAATCAACTATGCCGTTTTGTTATTGCTGGTGAGGTCGTATCACACACTTAAAGTGGCAGGCCGACCCAAATATTTTTTTCAACCATTTCGGCGACTTCCTGCTTGATCATTTCGACGGCGCGTTGGGTTGCATTGGAGACCGCGCGGTCGGTTGCTGTTGCGAGCACGAGCGTGCGCGTTGGCGCTGGATCAATGATGGGGGCGGCGCTAAGCGAACCCTCTTCGATTTCCCGATATACCGAAGGCAGCGGCAGGATGGTGCTGCCTAATTCAAGTGTGACAAAATTTTTCAACAGACTCAATGAGTCGGCTTCCAGGGTGACTGTAAGTTCACATTCGGCCTCCCTGGCATGGTGCTCGACCAATTGCCGTATGCTGTGTTGGCCGCTCGGCAGCAACAAAATTTCAGCCGAAAGGTCTTTAAAAGAAACTGGCTTTTTGAGCGAAAGTTTGGCCTTGCCCGGCGCCACTAAAAATAGGTCTTCTTGCAACAATGGCTCAATGTGCAAGCTGCCATGCGATTTCGGATCATAAAGAATTGCCAGATCGATGTTTCTTTTCTGCAATCCTTCGATCAAATAGCTCGTGAAAGCAGAGACAAATCGCAATTTAACATCCGGATGCTGATCCGCAAAATCTCTGGCCAGACGTCCAGCCAGGATATCGACAACGGTTGGTGGCATACCGATAACTACACTGCCACGCACCCAACCCCCCGAGGATATAGCATCAGCGCGGGCTTCTTCCACTTGGCGCAGGATATTGTTCGCCCGCTCGACCAAAAGTTCGCCGGTTTGGGTCAACACCATGCCGCGGCCATGGCGGGTGAACAGCGGCGTGCCGATTTCGTCTTCAAGCGCCCTGATTTGCCGGCTCAATGCCGGCTGAGCGACATGCAACCGGTCCGCCGCCTTGCTCAAGCTGCCAAGTTCGCCAATATGCACCAAAGTGCGAAGTTGACGGAAATTCAATGCCTTAACTCCCTGCCATATATTTGATTTACCGTTTTGGCATATCTCATTTAAAAGAATTATATTTGAAGAATAGGTCAAAGCAAGATTTATTAGAGGTCGAAGTACTTAGGCCCAGGGAAATACCTTGGCCTAGACGCCGCCGTTGGAGTTAACTTTAATGCTGAATAAAGAGCAGCCTGACACGCTGGATATCTGGTCCGATCAGGTTTTTGACGTTTTGCTGGCCGCTGACATCAAGCATGTCGCCTACGTTCCCGATACCGGACATGCGCGGCTGATTGAGCGCGCGATTGAAGAGCCCAGCATGGAAGCCACTGTGCTGACTACCGAGGAAGAAGGCGTCGGGTTGCTGCTTGGCGCATGGTTGGGAGGCGAACGCGGTGTTCTGCTGATGCAATCAAGTGGCGTCGGCAATTGCATTAATACGCTATCGCTGGTTCAGAATTGCCGATTTCCTTTTTTAACCCTGGTGACCATGCGTGGCGAATGGGCTGAATTTAATGGCTGGCAGACGCCGATGGCCAAGGTCACGGCCCAATCTCTCGAGCTAATGGATGTTTTGGTTTATCGCGCCGAACAATCAAACGAGGCCGCTGAACTCGTTTCAGCCGTCGCCGATACGGTTTTCAACGGCGATCTCGCCGCCGCGGTATTGTTCTCGCAGCGCATGATCGGCAAGAAGGAATGGGCGAAGTGACATTAGAATCCTTAAGCTCGCTTGAGCGCCGGAAAGTAGTGCCCGAATTATTGCAGGATCGGGGTGATCTGCTGGTCGTTACCGGATTGGGCTCCCCCAGTTACGACGCCATGGCCGCCGGTGATAATGATGCAAATTTTTATCTCTGGGGAGGTATGGGCAGCTCGATTACAATCGGTCTCGGCCTCGCCCTGGCACAACCTGAACGCCCCGTTTTAGTGCTTACTGGTGATGGCGAAATGCTGATGGGAATGGGAGCTCTGGCGACGGCCGGTGCAAAACACCCCCGTAATCTCAACATCGCTGTTTTGGATAATGAACGTTACGGCGAAACCGGTATGCAATTAACCCACACGGCTCATGGCGTCAGTTTGGCCGAGCTCGCCAAGGCCTGTAATTTTGACCGGACCGATATCATCACCGAAATGGAGGAAATCGGCCCTTTCAGGCAGCAGATGCAATCAACCGATGCCGGTCTGCGTTTTGCGCAGATTAAGATTAAAGCGGAAAACCTTGAAAAAGTCTTACCGTCGCGCGACGGTGTGCATATCAAAAACCGCTTTCGCGCTCATCTTGGATTTCAACCGCTCTAGGGTCAGGATTCATTAATGTCATCCATTCTGCGGGAGCCATTTTTTCGCCGGATGAGGCGTGGAAGGCGCGGTGATGCCCATCATCACAAGCCTTTCACAACGACAGCCCGGCGTAAAAAGAGCCCCGCCCTCCGGGTTTGGCCATAAGGCTCCATATGCGGCGTCAAAAATGCTCGAATATGCTTTAGCATGTCCTTGCGCTGTTTTCCTTGCATTTGAACCCTCCTGGCTAAACAGAATTGCATGAGATTAATGGATCCTGACCCTAGCTCTTTTTCAACGGAACTTTCATTTTGCCGCAAATCTGTGGCGGAATGGCTAAGTCTTTATGCGCCTCCCACAACTCAGCCATTTTTGCCATGGGATCGGTGCTGAATGGCGTCACCTTTTTGGTGGCGAGGTCAACGTGAAGGACCAGGTATTCCTGCGTCGCGACCTGGTAACCCTCCGTCGCATGATACATGGTGCAGAAATAGTGCAGGCGTTTTTCGTCATGCCCAAGCAGCTGGATCGATACTTTTACTTCATCGCCGAGTTTTACTTCGCGCTGATAGCTGACATGGCATTCGACGGCAAAGGTGGTCATGCCATTCGCTTCTTTATAAGGTTGCCCGAGGCCGATCATTTCATAAAATTGATCGACGGCATTAAAAAAAACCAGCGTATGATAGGCAACATTCATATGGCCATTGTAATCGACCCACGCCTCTTGTACCGGCTCCTGCCACTGCGATATTGGTGCTTCAAATGCCATAATTATATTCCTCGATTCTATTACTATCCCACAAATTCGGGGAAATTTAGGGATTAATAGCCCTAAAGAATGCTGTGGTCCAATGTCGATTAGATCAAACACATATGCCGTTTTGTTATTTGGGTACCAGCCGGTAATCGGGTTATGTTAAGCTAAATCGAAGACGAGAGAAATTGACCATGCCCGATGATTTAAAAAACTTAGATAATCTCAAAGACTGGATCGGCAAAACCGAAACCATCGAGGATTTTATTTCACCGACGACAATCGCCGGTATGTCAGCCACCCTCGACCGGGATGACAGCGACCCCGAATTTGGCGACGCTATTCCGGCCAGCTGGCATTGGCTGTTCTTCAATAAGGCAGCGCGGCGCTCCAAACTCGGTATCGATGGTCATCCCGCGCGGGGTGATTTTCTGCCGCCGGTGCCACTGCCACGCCGCATGTGGGCCGGCAGTAAAGTTGAGCTCTTGAAGCCCCTCGAAGTGGGCAGCAAGATAACCCGGCTTTCGACGATCAGTAATGTCACCATAAAAGAAGGCCGGGCGGGCACCTTGGTTTTTGTCGATATTGATCATCAGGTCTCCGGCAATGACGGCACGGCGGTGACCGATTTGCAGACAGTGGTGTATCGGGGTGAAGCACCGAAGGAGCCCACCGCACCAACCGAGAAACCCAAAGCAAAACCCCTCCCAGACGGCGCGCTGTGGTCCGAGACAGTGACCCCGGATACGGTTTTGCTGTTTCGCTATTCGGCGCTCACCTTCATCGGCCATCGCATTCATTATGACCGGGACTACACCATCAACGAGGAAGGCTATCCGGCGCTTCTCGTGCACGGTCCGTTGACCGCTACCCTGCTGCTGGATTTAGCCCGGCGCAATTTAGCCAATAGAGAAATCACCGGCTTCGACGTCCGCGCCAGTGGCCCCCTATTCGACAACGCGTCCTTTACCATTCATGGCAAACTTGATGACAGCGGGGAAAAAGCCGAGCTCTGGGCCGTTAACAATGAAGGTGAGTTGTCGATGAGTGTCACGGCTGCTTTTGATTAATATACGTTTTATTCACCCTGCATAAAAATTTTCGCCGCTTTACCGGTCACACCGGGCCCTTTGGTGAACATGACCACCAATTTATCTGTTTCATTGGTCGAGATGCCATGTGTCGTTCCCGCAGGGACAAAGACAACGCTGCCAGCCTTAACGGTAAGATCGTCTTGATCTTCAAAAGTAATAAGACCAGTTCCTTGAACGACATAGAATATTTCATCTTGCGCCGGGTGCTTATGCAAGACCGTATGCTGTCCAGGTAAATAACAAACAAATTCACAAACGGCACCCTTGGATTGGAGGAGTTTCTTTCTAATCCGGTCGTCTTCAGAAAATTCTGTAAGATCTGCGATTTCGTGAATTTCTACGATTTCTGATAGTGCCATCGGTAAACCTCCAATTCTGTTTTACCTCTACAAATTACTAAAGCGAAAAAACTAGGCTTCCGTCTCAATTCCGCAATTTAAATCTCTGGATTTTCCCGGTGGCGGTTTTGGGCAGCTCGTCGACGAACTTATACCAGCGCGGATATTTGTAATGGGCGAGCCCGGACAGACAATGCTCTTTTAGTTCCTCGTGCAGCGCCTCATTTTCTTCCACACCTTCGCTTAAAATAACCCAGGCTTCCGGTTTGACCAGATCGTTTTCGTCTTTGCGTCCAACGATAGCGGCTTCCAGCACGCTAGGGTGTTCGATCAGCCGTGCCTCAATCTCAAACGGTGAGCACCAGAGGCCACCGATCTTGAGCATATCGTCGCCGCGGCCACAAAAGAAATACCAGCCTTCTTCATCCTGGTAGGAATTGTCGCCCATGCTGAGCCAGCCATCGGCGAGCATGGTGGCTGCGGTTTTATCCGGGCTGTTCCAATAGTATTTGGCGACCGAGCCGCCTCTGATGTGAACCGTGCCGATCTCGCCTTGCTCAACCGGTTTGCCGTCATCATCGACAATGCGGGCTTCGTAGCGGTCAACCACGAGCCCGGAAGAGCCTGGCTTGTGGGCCGCCGCCGTATTGCCGAGCACGGCATGGAGCACTTCGGTCGAGCCATAAACTTCAAGAATAAGCGTGCCAGTTGCTTCCTGCCAGCGGTTAAAGATGTCGCCCGGCAAAGCTTCACCGGCGGACACACATACCCGAAGTGACGACGCGTCGGCTGGATGGGAATTCAAATATTCCAGCTGTTGCGCGTAAAGGGTCGGGATCCCAAAAAACACGGTGGGCTTGAATTGTTCAATAATTTCAAAGGTCATTTCCGGCGAGACCCGACGGTCGGTCAGCACTGCCGAACAACCAAGATAGAGGGGAAACGTCAGCACATTACCGAAGCCATAGGAATGAAACATCTTGCTGGCTGAAAAGCAGATATCGTCCTCGTTGAGGCCAATCGTGTCGATAGCTGCACCTTGGCCGGTATAGAGAATAGCCCGGTGGGCATGAACAACCCCTTTGGGCCGGCCGGTCGAGCCGGAAGAATAGAGCCAAAAGCAGTCGTCCTCGGGCGCTGATTTGGCCGGCGCCAATTCTGCCGACGCCGTTGCCGCCAACTCCGCCACTGAGCCGTCACCAACTGACGTTAAGACGACGCCCGGCGGGTTTTTTACCGCCGCCAACGCAGCCACCATGGTTTCTTCGTATTCAGGACTGTAAATCAATACTTTGCAGCCGGAATCCTCGATCATATAGGTATAGTCGTCGGCGTAGAGCATGGTATTGACCGGCACCGGCACAATGCCTGCTTTAATCGCGCCAAAAAACATATAGAGGAATTCCGGGCAATCCTTGACGACCATCAGCACCCGGTCGCCAGGTGCCATGCCGAGCGAGGTCAAAACATTGCCGCTGCGGTTCACCCGTTCCGCTAATTCGGCAAACGTAACGTTGCCTTCACTGGTATAAAATACAATTTTTTCGTCGCGCCCTTCGGTTAAATGGCGGTCAATGAAGGAAACCGCAATATTAAACACGGACGAGGTTTTGATTGCCGACGGGCTGACGGATTGATCAACTACGAAAGTATTGTCCTGCATGATACGTTACCCCCCGGTCAATTTAGCCCATTAACTCATCAATATGGCATCAAAAACGCGGTGTTTATGCGCTTTACGCCGTTTTCAATATCACTTGATGAATGCTAGGCCTAAATTGCTGCTGGTGACCAATATCAATTCGGTATATTTGAATGACCGAAACATTATTTGTAGCGCGCCAGATTTGGCGTTACTCATAGCGCTGCAGAATTCTGCGCCAAATTGCGGAAAATTGTTTCTTAGAGAGGGATTGATGGCCGAAGCCTTTGTACCGGAAAAGTTCGTTGGCAAACCGATTGAGCGGGTGGAAGACGAAGCCCTGCTGCGCGGCTTGGCCCGCTATGCCGACGATTATCCGGCCCGCCTCGACACCAGACATGCGGCAATGCTCAGATCCCCCCACGCCCACGCTGAAATCGTCTCAATCGATACCAGTGAAGCGGCGGCCCTGCCCGGCGTGGTCTGCGTAATCACCGGTGAAGATGTGCAGCAATATGTCGATCCGTTTTTAAATATTGTCAAAGCGCCGATGAAATTATGGCCCTTGGCAGTCGAGCGGGTGCGCTATGTCGGCGAAGCCCTCGTGCTGGTTGTCGCCATGGACAGGTATATCGCCGAGGACGCGGTTGATCATATTAAAGTTGAATACAAAGTTCTAGAACCAGCCGTCAATCCGGAGTACGCGGCTAGCGAAGAGTCCCCTACTATCCATGATGAATGCGACTCTAACATCCTGTCGGACCGTGAATTCACTTATGGCGATCCCGATAAGGCGTTCGAGGAATGCGACCGCAAGGTTACGCTTAAAATTGATTTCCCCCGGAGTTCAATTACACCGATGGAAAACTATGTCGTCATGGCGGATTACCATCCGGCGGAAGGCGTCTATGACGTGCTGGCTAATTTCCAGGGACCGTTCACCGTCCATCCGGTGATGTGCCGGGCATTGCGGGTGAAGAACACCGGCTTGCGGTTACGCACCCCGGCTAACACCGGTGGCGGGTTCGGCATCAAAGTAGCCATTTTCCCCTATATCGTTCTGATGGCCGTGGCGTCACGCATTGCCGGCAAGCCGGTAAAATGGGTTGAGGACCGGCTTGAGCATTTATCATCGGCGACGGCGGCGCCCAACCGGATTGTCGAGATCGAAGCAGCGGCGATGAATGACGGCAAGGTTACCGCTTTCCGCCTCAGCCAGTTGGACGATTACGGCGCCTTCCTGCGGGCACCGATGCCGGGGCCGCTTTACCGCATGCACGGCGTGACGACAGGCTCTTATGAAATTCCCAATCTCTATGTCCGCAACCGCCTGGTCATGACCAATAAAAGCCCGTCCGGCATGGTCCGGGGCTTTGGCGGGCCGCAGATGTATTACGCGATTGAGCGGGTCATGCACCGCGTCGCCTTGGAATTGAACCTCGATCCTTTGGCGGTAATCAGCAAAAACCTGGTGTCGGCTAATGCCTTTCCCTATCACGCTGCTGCCGGTGCGGTCTTTGATTCAGGCAATTACCAAGCCTGCGTCGATATGGCCGTCAAAGAAGGCAAGCTAGATGAAATCTTGAAGCGCCGGGATGAGGCCCGCGCCGAGGGCCGGATTTACGGCGTCGGCTATGCTGCGGTTACCGAGCCGACCCATTCCAATATGGGCTACATTACGACCATCTTGACCAAAGAAGAGCGGGCCAAGCGCAGCCCGACCCAGGGCACCAACTCTAATGCCACGGTAAGCGTCGATCCGTTTGGCGGGGTGAGTTGCTCTACCGATGTGCCGCCGATGGGGCAAGGCCACGCGACATTGCTGGCGCAAATTGTCGCCGAGCAGCTCGGCCTGCAGCCGGCAGAAATCACCTGTAATATGGAAATCGACACCCAAAAAGACAAATGGTCGATCGCTGCCGGCAATTACGCCGCCCGCTTTACCAGCGGACCGGCTGTCGCCGCTCAAATGGCCGCCAAGATGATGCGTGACAAGCTCGCTCATATTGCCGCTCCCAATCTCAATGTGCCGGTCGAAGAAGTTGAGTTTGGCAATCATCTGATATTTGCCCGCAACAATCCGGACAATTATCTTAAATTCTACCGCGTCGCCGGCACCGCCCATTGGTCACCTGGCAGCCTGCCCGAAGGCATGGAAGGCGGCTTAAGTGAATCCGCCGTTTGGACACCGCGCCAATTGACGGCGCCCGATGAAAAAGACCGGATTAATACGTCACTGGTCTATGGCTTTAACTTCGATTTTTGCGGTATCGAGATTGACCGCGATACCGGCGAGGTTCGCATCGACCATTACGTCACCGCGCATGATGCCGGCACGATCCTTAATCCGTTGATTGCGCATGGCCAGATTTTGGGCTCATACAGCCACGGTGTCAGTGAAGCGCTTTTCGAAGAATTTGTATATGACGAGGACGGCAGCTTTAAATCCGGCACCTTTGCCGATTATCTGGTGCCGTCGGCCACCGAAGTGCCGGAACCAATTATCCTGCATATGGAGACGCCGTCGCCGCACACCCCTCTGGGTGCCAAGGGTCTGGCTGATGGCAATTGCATGTCAACACCGGTCTGTATCGCCAATGCGGTTTGCGACGCCTTGGATGTGGAAAATGTCAAGTTGCCGCTGTTTCCGTCCAAAATTAGCGAGCTGATCCACGGCGAGGAACAACCACCGCCCGAACAAATGGCAGTGGCCGAAGTCGAGTCCAGTAAATCAGACAGCGCCATCACCGGCACTGGTAGTTCGATGGTGCCGGCTGATCCACAAACCGTCTGGGATACCTTGCTCGATCCGGAAAAACTTGCGGCTGTTATCCCCGGCTGTCACGGGCTCGATCAGGTGGCCGAAAACGACTACCGCGCGGAAGTAAGCCTGGGCGCCGGTCCGGTGCGGGGCAAATTCCTGGCCAGCGTCGTGCTCTCCAATCTCGTTGAACCAAAATCAGTAACCCTGGCAGGCGGGCTCGACGGACCGCTCGGCTCGTCCCAAGGCGAAGGCCGGGTACGGCTGGAAGCCCAAGATGGCTGCACCCTTGTCAGCTACGAATATTCGGTTGAGATTTCAGGCAAAGTGGCGGCCGTAGGAAGCCGGTTGCTCGAAGGCGGTGCTCGTGTCGTCGTTAATCAATTTTTCAGCCGGCTGGTTAAGCAGGTTGAAACGCCGGGATCGGTAACGATGGGTTCAGGTTCGCCCTCGCTGTTCCAACGCCTCTTAGCATGGCTGAGGGTCAAGTAGATGAAACCAAGAAAATTTGACCTCGTGCGGGCGGAAACGACCGCCGAAGCGCTGGCCGCTTTAAGCGAAGCTGGTGGCGACGCCAAAATATTCGCCGGCGGTCAATCGCTCATGGCGATGATGAATTTACGGCTGGCTGATCCCAGCGTAATGATCGACATATCGCCAATCACCGAACTTTCTTATATCAAGGAAACTGGTGACAAGCTGGAAATTGGCGCGGCGGCGACCCAAGTGGAACTGCTATCCTGGCCGGGATTAGCTGAACGATTGCCGCTGCTGCATCAGGCCATCCCGCATCTCGGACATTTTCAGACGCGCAATCGGGGCACTATCTGCGGTTCCCTGGCGCATTCCGATCCGTCTTCAGAATTGCCATTGTGTTTGGCGACGCTTGGCGGTGAGGTCGTTTTGCAATCGACCAAAGGTGAGCGGGTTTTATCAGCCGCTGATTTTCAACTCGGCATGATGACAACAGCCAGGGCCGAAGACGAATTGATCGTTGCCGCGCGCTATCCCTTTAAAAAACCTGGCGAAGGTTTCGCCTTTACCGAAGTTGCCCAGCGCCGCGGTGATTTTGCCATTGTTGCCGTTGCCGCAGTGGCGAGTGGTGACACGGTCCGGCTGGGTGTTGGCGGCGTCGCCGATAAGCCGACGGTTAAGAGCTGGACAATTTTGGCTGACGAAATTCTGGATGATGAGCTCAACGCCTTCGCCTGGGAATTAAAAGGCAGCGATGACATTCACGCAACGGCGAAGTACCGGCGGGAGCTGGTGCGGAGATTAGGCCGCCGCGTCATAGAGGAGGCTAAGGCATGCCGAAGCTAAGCCAGGAGGCTGTGCAAAAAATAAACTTCACCCTAAACGGTGAAGCGGAAACCGGCATGGCTGAACCGCGTATGCTGCTGTCTGATTTCCTGCGCAATGTAATGGGTGTGACGGGCTGTCACGTCGGTTGCGAACACGGTGTCTGCGGCGCCTGCACGGTGCAAATCGACGGCAAGGCTCAGCGCTCTTGTTTAACGTTGGCAGTACAGGTTGACGGCCGCCGGGTTGATACTGTCGAAAGTCTCGCCGGGCGGGAAAACGAACTCACCGATTTGCAACAAAATTTTAAAACGCATCACGGGCTGCAGTGCGGCTATTGCACGCCGGGTATCCTGATGTCGGCGACCGAATATTTGCAGCAAAATCCCGACCCGAGCGAAGCAGAAGTCCGCGACATGTTGAGCGGTCATCTCTGCCGGTGCACGGGTTATGCGGGAATCGTCAACGCCATCATGGCCACCGCCAAGGAACGCCAGGAAAAAAGTAGCGCTGCTGAGTAATTTTTTTAATTACTTATTGAAACCTCTACCAATTATCACCCCCCACCCTAACCCTCCCCCGCAAGGAGGGAGGGGATTAGATCGAATGCATTTCAACAATAAGCCCCTTCCCTCCCCAATTTATTGGGCGGGGG
>CAJWAR010000066.1 GCA_913020445.1 uncultured Rhodospirillaceae bacterium | reverse complement strand
GTCGATGATCCAGTGCTGCAATTCGGATTCGAGCTCATCGCGTTTCGTGATATCTTCTGTGGAGCCAATTTCCTCGGCATAGTCGACGATGACTTCCAGAAAATCGTCATGCTCTTTCTTGTGGTGGCTATATTTGGGGAAGTCCGTGTCGCGCATGAATTTTTCTTCAAGCGCAAAGTGGGCTGCCACCCGAGCACAGATTTCACCGAGGCCGTTTTCGATTCTGGCCCGATCGGCATCGTGAGCCAATTCCTCGTGCAGCTCGTTCAGGCGCGCGAACAAATCCCTATGTTCGAAATCGAGTTCTTCGACTCCGATCAGATAATCGTCACGCCACTGTAGAAATACCTCTGCCATAAACCGGCCTCAAATATTTCCAGGATAGGGACTTCAGTTTCTAATAACTGAAATTTCCCGGATGATATTCAACAGGAGCAGGAATTAGTCTTGCACCTTCGTCTCCATAATCTTGCTCAAAACCAAAAGCGTGACAGGCCAGATGCCGACAAAGATACCCCATCTTTCAGCGTGTGCCTCCTGTAGTGCCGCCCTCATCGCAGGGTCCTGGACGTCACCAAGGACTGATCGCGCGAGTTCTATATCCGGCCCGAAGTACCAAAATAGCCATGCGACCGGCACGGATACGATTCCCAACCAAAACAAAATTTGAGGCAAATTTTTCATCTGTCCCTCCTTTGAGAGTAAGGTGGAGCCCAACCTATCCAGAATGAGCTCCTTCGTCGACAAAGAGACTAACGCAATTTAGTTCGTCTCGACAACATTCGGAATAGACCAGCTGGAATATTAAGGTCCGCTTATGGCTAAAAGCGGACTCTTTGGGTATATCCAATTAATGCCCTGCATTCGGGTGTAAAGCGGACATATCCTGGCGTTCAGCGGATTGGCCCCTTTTCCAATGCGATACGAGACTTGTTTGAACGGGAATTGTTTATTGTGTCGGTTTTGATTGCGCGTGTGCAAGAATAGGCATACATGGGCGTTGAAAATGGCCAATTTGGGAGGATTATTTTATGGTGCTCAAACTTAAAAAGCCCCTAGCCCATGACTACATCAACCAAATTGTCTTCATTGAAGCCGTGAATGGCGACGTTTCTTTTGAAATTAAAATATCGAAAGAGACCCTTATCGAAGAACTCGACCTTGATGGCGATGATAGCCAAGCCGTAATCTATTGCGTGACAGGGAATTGGTCGAAAATCAAGGACGCCGCTCGGAGAAAGTTCGAGGGCCGTGTCATCGAGGATGACGGCATATTTTGGCTGTCGGGAGAAGATCTACGATAAATAAATCAAGTTTGTACCGTTTCATGGAAGTTTGCGCTTCGTTCTTGATTGCCAGGAGGTTCTTTCCTGAAACGGGCCGATTGTTCCCATTATTAGTGGCCCTGGCGTTGCTGCTGACGGCCTGTGCACCGTCGGCGCATGCCCCACCCCCGAGCCAAATCTACCTGGACGCGAAGAACGTCATTTTCGTCACCAGTAATGGCTGGCACAGCAGCATCGTCGTGGCGAAAGTCGACCTTCCGCCCGATCGGCTTCCCGAGACGGCGGATTTCCCCGAGGCGCGTTTTCTTGAATTTGGCTGGGGCGACGCCGAATACTATCCGGCGAAGGACGCCACCGTGGGCATGGCGCTGAGAGCCGCGCTGGTCCCGACGCCCGCTGTCGTCCACATGGCCGGCTTGCCGGTCGAACCGGCGCGCCGCTACCCCAGGGCCGAGGTGGTTTCGCTTCCAATCGACGACGAAAACTTCGGCCGTCTCGTCGATTTCGTCGCCACCAGCTTCGAGCGCTCCGGAGCCGCGCGCGTCGTTGCCACGGGACCAGGGCTCTACGCTACGAGCCGCTTTTATCCTGCAAAAGGCAGCTTTCACCTCTTCAATACCTGCAACACCTGGACCGCCCGCGCTCTCGCGGCCGCGGGGTTCGAGGTCAGCGCATCGGGGACGTCTCGCGCCGAGGCGCTGATGCAACAAGTGCGCGCGCTCGTCAGACCCCGATGACGCGGCCACCCACTTGAGGTTGGCCGCTAATCCGCAGGATACTTATGCTGATTTGAGCAAATTCGAAGACGGTTTCCGTACAGCCGAACTTGGAAAATTTCAAAATTCAAACTCGATCTTTATGTCCGCTTTTGGCTAGGAGCGGAAGTGACGGGACGTGATTTAGATGTCTGCTCTACCCCCGAAAGCGGACGAAAATGGTTGGTGCCAGCTTCGTCTCCTGTTGACCCAAAGTGGACGTTTCAACATCGGGCAAGCAGGTTCAATTTCTTAGGCCGATACGGGACTTACCTGATCACGTCTGAACATATACCGTTGCTGATAGTGGCGTGAGAAGTCTACGCAGCGCTTTGTCTTGCAGCACGCTGGCTCCTGAAGTGCGTGGGTCAGACTTGCACCTTGGCCAAATGTAGCATGGTGTTCTCGTCATACCACGAGATGGCGTCGAGGTTGTCGAACTGGCGGCAAATCCGTTCCTTGAAAGTACGATAGGCCGCTTCCAATTCCTGATCATCATACAACGAAAAGGTCGAATAGTGTCGGCTCCGTGCTTGCTCGACCAGGCGGTCCAGACTCGCCTTTCGAGCATAGCGGAAGGCCTTTGCCTCGACCAACCTGAGGCCGGACGTCTCCGCGACCCACGCCTCCATTCTTTCGAGGGTGTAGAGCCGGGATTCCTTTTCGGTGAAAAGTGGGAAAAAGCGCCCCCATATGCTGCCGGTGTTCTGCTCCGGGGTGCGCGTGTAGATGAAGAGACGGCCTTCATCGCTGAGTGCGTGCCGAGCCTTAGCGAGAAAAGTGAGGAAGCTGAAATGATGCACCGCGTTAAAGGTGAAGACAGCGTCCAGAGACCCGTCATCGAGCGCCAAGTCCTCGACGCGAGCCACCAGGGTCACAATATTCTGGATATGCTCCCCGGCAAGGTAGCCGGAAAGCTGCTCCAGCATGTGCTCGCTGGCGTCGACGCAAATAAGATCCAAGTCGGGAATATGCTCGAACAGAAGCCTGTCGTAGCGCCCGGTGCCGCACCCGATATCTGCAGCACGCACGCTTGCCCAGCCAACCAAAGCGTCGCGGATGTAGAGAATTGGTTCCAGGTCGGTGGTCCGGACCCCGCGGTAGACGTCGGCCACCTTGGCAAAATGCTCAGGCATGCCTGATGTTGCCGCCTCCTGGGTCATTTCACCAAGTTTTCCCGCTGAGGTTCAACGAAACCGCGGTACAAGCGGCAGCTTCCCAAGAGTAGGACACGGAACATGCGCTTACTCCGCCGCCTCCATATCCTTGGAAGTAGCGGCCTCATCGGTTCGCGCCTCGATAAACGCGTCGCACAGGTCGCGTGCGACGGAATCCCGCATCTGTTTCATTGGCGTTTTCATGTAGTAGGCGGAAGGTCCTTCCAAAGGCCCTGATATCCTGCGGTCTAGTCCCAGCTTCGCGCAACGCAAAGCATCGATAACGACGCCAGCGCTGTTGGGTGAATCCTGAACCGACAGACGAAGCTCCAATTCAATGGGAGCACAGCCAAAGCCCTGACCTTCCATCCGGATGAAAGCGATCTTGTTATCCTCCTGCCATCGCACGTAATCCGAGGGTCCGATGTGGATGTTTTCGGGTGCAAGAGGCGTGTCCAACTGGGACTGAACGGAATCAGTCTTCGATTTCTTTTTTGACATCAACCGGTCGATTGCCAGCATATTGAGGAAATCGGTGTTTCCTCCCGTGTTTAGTTGGTACGTACGATCTAATGAGTAACCCCGGTCGCCGAACAATCGGGTGAGCGTCCGGTGCACAATCGTTGCGCCGACCTGACTTTTGATATCGTCGCCGACGATCGGAACGCCAGCTGCATTGAAAAGATCCGCCCATTCCGGATCCGAGGCAATAAAGACTGGAACACAATTCACCATGGCAACTTTTGCGTCCAAACATGCTCGAGCATAGTGGCGTACGGCCTCTTCCGATCCTACCGGAAGGTAGCAAAGTAGTACTTCTACACCGGAGTCTCGAAGTATGTCGGCAACGTCCACGGGTTCAAAATCGGCGACGCGAATTGCCTCATCATCGGAATATTCCGCCATATGAAGCGCTACCCCATCAAGGACAGGGCCCATTTTGACCGTTACGCCACACTTCGGAAGATCTTTCTGAAATACCATGGTACAATTGGGCTTCGCAAAAATAGCCTCTTCCACGGGTATTCCGACTTTGCGGCGGTCGATGTCGAACGCGGCGACGATTTCAATGTCTCCTGGCGAGTAACCACCGATGTCCGGATGCATCAAACCGGAAATCTCCGTATCGTTACATCCACGATAATATTCGATACCCTGTACCAGTGAACTGGCGCAGTTACCGACCCCGGCAATTGCCACTTTGATATTTTCCATTTCACAATCCTTCTACAGTGTCGCTAAACGAAGCAACTAAATTTCCAGTCACACTTTTAAAACAGCGTTCCGGAATAACCCGAAAAAAGATAGCTTCCACCGCAGGTCACTCTGCTAACGCGTATCTCTCCTTTTCTTCAACTTTAAATAGTCTGAGAAGAGCCATTAGAGCGGGTATATCCAACGCTGTAATTAACGCAGGTGCGCCCGCGGCAATAATGGGAAGGCGCCCTACAGACATAATATTAGTCAGTCCACAAAATCGGTCGTAAGACCTCGTCCTTTCAAGGAACGGTGTCAGATAAAGTCGGAACTAGTTCACTGATATCTGACGTTTTTTGCCGCTGTATTATTCAAATGTGTACCACGATTATGTACCACACTTCAAATTTTGAAACATGTTGCAAAATGAGGATGTCATTATAAATGTCCCCTCTTGAGTTCAAAGCAGACGTATTTCCCTCACCAACGTAATGTCCGCTTTTGGCTAATAGCAGACATTGACCTAGCAATAATTTATGTCTGCTTTACCCCCGAAAGCGGACATCATTGCGGCATTATTAGACTTATTTTTCCGCCACCACTTTATATCCTTCGGCTTCTGCAATGGCCCCGCTTTCAAGCATTGATGCAAGGCGGATACCAGCATTGTGGCCCCACAGCCACAATAGCGCCGTAAGACCGGCACCAATTGCGAGAGTAACGGAAAGACCCAGGAATTCTGCGACCCATCCCATCATCGCTGCGCCAACGGCTGGTAGTCCCCAGGAAAGTACGGCTGTAATTCCGATGATTCTGCCACGGACTTTTTGGTCGACTGCGTTTTGTATGAGGGTCTGCGAAGTAATTGAGCCAGCGACTATCGCCATACCGACGATGGCGATCAAAATTGCGCCGACCCAAATATTTCCCGACATGACGAATAGCAGCATTGCGAGCGCTGAGATCAGGAGGGACCAAGTAAATACTTTGGTCAGGCCGTCTGTCTTGCCGCGACGAGCAAGCCAAATCCCGCCGATCATAGCGCCTAATCCGGTTGCAGAGAGCAATATGGACAAGCCTTCTGCCCCCATATCGAAAATTTGATCTGAGATGCCCGGTGCTAGATCGAGGTAGGGCCGCATCAGCATTGCCGTCACCGACAACAAAAATAGAAGAAAAAAGATGCCTGTATGGGTGTAGGCGTATCGGAAACCTTCAATGAGTTCGTGGATGATCTTAGTTGGCGTTTCGGCAGCCTGTTCGCGCTCTTCCGCCTTTTGGAAAAATAGACCCGCGAAGAAGACGAGAAACATGCCAGCAGCGATAACGATGATCACTGGTACATCGACAATCTGAAACAGCCCGCCGAATAGAGCCGGTCCTAGAAAGCGCGCCAAATTGTACGTCGCCGAATTTAAGGCGATTGCAGCGGAAAGGTCGACCTTCGGCACAAGATGATGAATAAAGGACATGCGTGGCGGAATTGTTATCGCTTCACCGGTTCCAACGACCACTGACAAAATGATAATGCCGTAAATATTGAGAGAGCCCGTCAATGCAAAAATCGCCGTAAGCAGGCCGCCTGACACCACCAGTGCCTGGCTTAACCGCATCAACCGCAGGTAACCAAAACGATCGGCCCAAGCGCCAGCAATGATCGTCATAATGACCATGGGAAATGTGTCGGCGAAGGCTACGATGCCGAGCCATGCCGGTGATCCAGTTAGCTCCCAGGTGAGCCAGCCAAGCGAAACCTTAAACAGCCAACGCCCGGTCGTGTTGATGCCGTTGCTCCACCACATCAGCCTGTAGCCTGGATGGGATAAGGCCCGGCCAATACCGCCGTAAAAAGAATTTGCTGCCAATTGGACTGTTTCCGATGGTTGGTCCACGTCTTATCAGGGACTCTGCTGCGATATATGCTTCGCCGACCAGGGCCCGACAATACATAGGCAGCAAAATCCTGGTAGGGCAAGTTTGTTTCCGGCGCAGTCCAACGCATAGTCAGGTAATCAATGGGGATGGAAATCGGTGTCGCGGTGACACCCACTCTCGGCGTAAGCTAATTTCGGGCTTTATTTGGAGGAACTACACAGGCAAAGAACCCAAAGTTAATGTCCGCTTCTGGCTAATAGCGGACTCTTTGACCTAACCAGAATGGCGTCAGCTATCAAGTGGTAAGCGGACATAATCGGTCGAACTCAATCGCCATAAATGCGCTTCATATCAGGTTTCTCGGTGGCGTAATAATGGACCCAGATATAAGCGTGACTAAACGCGGCAACGACCAATGCGGCAATGGATTGGAACAGGAATACCGGAATCCAAAGCGCGAAAAAGCCAAACACATACATTGAATTGGGTGACCAGCGGAAAATGCCCTGGCGCACCAGCGGCGCATTCCGGTAACCAGCGTCAAAATGATCAATGCCAAATGCCCGGCGGAAAGTAAAAAAATGAACGATGGAGTACATCATATACATAACGGGCGCTAATAGGATTAGGGAAAGCCCATAACCCAGTATTGGATTGATATCGAGCGTGCCGCGATTTGACCATCCCAGGGTAAACGCCAAGATCGGTCGTGCTACAAAAAGGATCGTGAACAGTCCGGCATATAATTCAAAGGCCTTGCCGCCGAACCAGCGCGTCAAATGCTGCCCGTGCAATTCCGCCCGCCAGCACAGCCAGACAAAGACTTGGTGAATAACCGCGTCGGCAATAACGAGGATAGCCCAAACCGTGCTGGAGAGCCCGAGAAATTCACCAGTCGCCAATCCGGGCAGATCGCGTAAGGCATAGACCACGGCGAGCAATATCGCCAAAGCGATAAGGTGCAATAACTGACCTTCAAAAAAACGCTTCATTTTCGATGCGTCCTCCCTAATGCGTAAGCATACTCATATTCTACATTCTGCACGAACCGAAAAGGACAGCTACAAGCACAGCATGTCAGGCGGGAAGACAACGGTGATCGCCTCATTAGGACAGTCTTGGCGACAGGAACCGCAATGCCAGCATTCCTCGGTGTATTTGAGATACGGCACTTTCGGCTTTTTAAGATGGGCGTAGGTGTTTTTGAGATTGTCATTGACCGGATCGGCGTCGCTACGCGGGCGCATGTAGATGACATCGCCCGGACACAACGCATCACAGTCGCCGCAGCCTTCACAGATCGCATAATCAAATTCGACGGGCATCTAACTTTTCCTCATCTTTAGGCCGAATACTTAATCGGATCAAAACTGCATTCATAAGATTCACCGGATTTCTGGATCGCTACCAAGCCGCACCAATTCTCATCATCGGTTTCAGGGTAATCGAGCCGGTAGTGATAGGGCTTATTACGGCTTTCGGTGCGGTAGAGCGCTGCCGTCGCCGAGATTTTGCCAACTTCGAGGATCGAGCGGGTTTCCTGGGAGCGCATCAATTCGTGCAAATCCTCAACTTTCATATCATCCAGGTGACTTTCCAATTGGGTCAGTTTTTTAAGCGCTGTGTTAAGGCCCAGTTCCGATCGCATCGGCCCGACATTTTCAGCCATAATCCGGCGCACCGAGTCTTCAAGCTGGCGATAGGGATAGCCGCTACCGCGTTTTAGCGGCGCGATAAATTTCTCCGCCATTTCTTCGGTTGGCGCGACCTCAGGCTCGGCAAAGAAGTTACGGCCAAGGGCGAATTTTGCTGCCGACTTACCCGACCGGTAGCCGCCGGTGATGGCGCCATGAACGCAGCGGTTATGATCGGCGGCATCACCACAAGCAAATAGGCCCGGCACATTGGAGGCACAATCACCATCGATCTTAACGCCGCTGCCGGTGACCTCGGTCGGTCCCGCCTGCATGCCTTCGGAAACATTGATCTCAACTGGTGCCGTCGCCAGGTCTTCGTTACGCTGTTCGAGATAATCCGGCAGCGTGTCCTTATCATAGCCGAGCGTGGTGTTGAGATGCGTGATGTCTTCCTTGTTCAGATGTGTGCAGTCGATATAAAGCGGTCCCCTGCCCTCGCGTTTTTCGATCAAGCTTTGGAAGACAATTTCATAGCGTGGCGCTTTATTACCAGAGGGATGATTTTTCTCCATATAATATTCGCCGAGCCCGTTCATAAACCGCCCGCCCATGCCGGTCAGCGCATTAAAGCCCGGCGCCGAGAAGCCCTTCGGCAATAACGTCATCCGCATATATTCCATGTTGGCGAGCTTGGCGCCGGCGCGCGCGGACATGACTTGCCCATCACCCGTGTCATACGGACACAGCCAGGTGTTAAACGGATTACCACGCGGATTTTCAAATAAGCGATTGGTATTGCCGGTCGAAACAATCGTCGATTTGGCATGAATTACATAGAAATTGCCGGTTCGGATGTGAAAGCCGAGCGCGCCGACAACCTCGCCCTGGTTGGTCAGCAAATCAACGATCATGGTTTTAGCCAGCGCTTTGCAGCCGAGTTTACGAACCGCTTCACCGAGGCACGGTTTCAACCGCTTGCCATTAAAGTTGATCCAGTAAGGTCCCGGCTGGCCCATCGAGGCGGTGCGATAAAACGTGCCGTCCGGCTGGGTTAGCGGGTTGCCGATGCGCGCCATCCGCTCGATTGAGTCTTCAAGCTCTTCGCAATAGGTTTTTTCGATGATCGACATATGCGCGGTGCCACGCCCGACCTTCTCGACGTATTGCAGGAAGCTGTCGGCGGTGTCCCAATCACCGCCTTCGTTTAAATACGCCAAAAAGTGATCGACGCCGCCACCGATGGAGCCGCTACGCTCAATCTTGCCTTTATCGACAATCAGGACACTGGCGCCATTTTCAGCCGCCCCCATAGCTGCGTTGAGGCCGGATAACCCGCCACCGATAACCAATACATCAGCGCTCAGTGTAAAAAGTTTCATGGATTTGCCGTTCTGTAATAGATATTACTTCCGCAACACTTACTCTGCGGCAAATCCTCCGGCGCGAGCATTGATATTAATCAAATTGCAGTTTGCCAGCTATTTAACCGTAATGCAGGTGCAATCTGACAAATGGTTAACTTTATGAGAAACGCTGCCCATCAACATTCCGGTAATATGGCCAAGACCGCGACTGCCCATGATAATAACATCGGCATTTTCATGCTCGGCAGCAGCAAGAATAAGATCAGCCGGCACGCCAACCCGTACATGGATATCGACATTCTCAGCCCCCTTGGCCTCTGCCAGTTGCATGGCGTTATCGCCAATCAGAAAACCGATCTCCTCAAGCAAGTTTACCGGCACTGGAATTGGCACCGGGCCATAAGCAGCTGCCGCAGTGTTAAGCTCGACGTCCTCAATCTTAGTAAGTTTTTTCTTGAGGTCGTCCGGCCCCTTGAGCTCATCACAAAGTTTGATCAACTCTGATACTGAAGACTGATTTAACAAAACATGCAACAGTACAATTCTTGCTTTGAATTTCTCGGCGAGATCCGCTGCCAAGTCGATGGCTTTGTTGGCATGATCTGAACCGTCTGTGGGAACTAAAATTGTTTCAAACATCTCATCAACCTCCATGTAGTTTACACCAATCGAAGGGATAAATAGCTTGAGTGATATTTTCTATTTCATGATCGGGATTTTACATCAATACTCCGGAATAGTCATTGATAGTGGTCAACGCCAAGGGAATTTCGGCCTGTTTTCTCGACAGCATTCACGCCGAAACTTGAAAAACAAGTCCATTAGCCGGACAAGTTCGTTGAAGTCGGTCAATCTGGTGTCACCGGCTTTCAGATATTGATATCATAAGAAAATTTAGATGAGTGAGAACCCTGTGAAGCCAGCAGCCAATGACCAGATACCTTTCGCCGACGTTCATTTTGCCAAGCGAGATTTGGCAATCGATCATCGTACCGATGGATCAATAATTCTCCAGACCAAAATTCCGCTGGGCCCCTATCCGGGGCAGCTTTCAGATTATCTCAGGCATTGGGGCAGCACCGATCCTGACCGCAAATTCCTCGTCGAGCGGGATCATACCGGGGCGTGGTGTTCCATTTCTTATGGTGAGGCGGTTAGCGCTGCCGACAGCATCTCGCAATCGTTGATCGATTTGGGTATTAGTTCGGCAAGAAACAAGGTCAGCCGGCCCGTCGTGACTCTCGGCGGCAACTCGATTGAAATGGCGCTGCTCAGTCTCGGCGCGATGCAGATCGGTGTGCCGTTCGCGCCCATCTCGCCCAGCTATTCCTTAATGAGTGAGGATTTTGGTAAGCTCAACCATATCGTTAAGCTAATTGATCCTGCGCTGGTCTATGTCCCTGAAGCCGCCCCCTTTAAGAAAGCCCTAGCAAGCGCAATAAATCCAAGCGTACAATTAGTTTCAAGTGACGGTTCCCCCGGATTTCTGCCGTTCACCGACTTAACCAACAAAACCCCGGGCCCTGAGTTCGCCGAGGCATACAGCGCCGTTAATGGCGACAGTATTGCCAAATATCTGTTCACCTCCGGCTCCACCGGTATGCCCAAAGCCGTTATCACCAGCCAGCGTATGCTGTGCTCCAATGCCACGGCGGTATGTCAGCTCTTGCCGGTATTAGAAGACCATCCACCCATTATTGTCGATTGGCTGCCTTGGAATCATGTCGCCGCGGGGAATCTCAACTTCGGTGTAATCTTGCGAAGCGGCGGCACCTATTACCTCGACATGGGGCAACCTAAACCGGGCCAATTCGAGACCACCATTAACAATCTCAAAGATATTCAGCCGACCTATATGCAGAATGTGCCGCTGGTCTATGAACGCCTCGCCCCTTATCTCGAAGAAGATGACGAATTTGCCCGGCATCTGTTCAGCAAAATGGATTTTATGCTCTATGCGGCGGCGCCGATGCCGGCACCGGTGCAGCAGCGGCTGGATGCTGTCAGTGCTAAAGCTGTCGGCAAGCGCATCCCGTTCATCTCGTCGCTTGGCGCGACCGAGACCGCGCCCGCTTGTATTATGTGCCATTGGCCTTCCGAGGCACCGGGTAACCTCGGACTGCCGATGCCGGGCGTCGACATTAAGCTGGTACCAAATGCTGGTAAATTGGAAATGCGCGTTAAAGGGCCAAATGTGACGGCAGGATATTTGGGTAACGATGCAGCCACCCAAGCTGCCTTTGATGAAGAAGGCTTTTATTGCATGGGTGATGCGGTCAAGTTTGTTGACCCGGATAACCTCGAAGAAGGTTTACAGTTTAACGGCCGGATTAGCGAAAACTTCAAATTAACTTCCGGAACCTGGGTCCAAACCGGCGAAGTGCGCGTCGGTGCGATCACCGCAATTTCCCCACTCGGCCAAGACGCCGCAGTGACTGGTGATATGCGTGTCGAGATCGGCCTGCTGCTGTTTCTCAATCCAGCAGAATGCGCCAAGGCTTTCGATCTATCACCTGAAATTACCTTGGCGGAGCTGGCAGAGAACGCTGATCTACGAGCCCACCTCAAGGAGAGGCTCGCTGCCTATAATCTTGAGCAAAAAGGCAGTAGCCGCCGCATCGCCCGCTTGATGATCATGACTGAGCCGCCTTCGGTTCAGGACAATGAAATCACCGACAAAGGCTATCTCAATCAAATGGCAACTCTGACCACCCGCCAGAAGTTGGTGGAGCGATTGTACGAGGATGATCCGGCGGTGATTATCTTATCGTGATAGTAATGCAGCATTACCGCCAATCGCTGCCGTATTAATCGTCAGGGTTCGCTCGACCGCAAAACGTTGAAGATATCGGCTGCCTCCAGCTTTCGGCCCGGTGCCCGAAAGACCTTCGCCACCAAACGGCTGCACCCCGACAACCGCGCCGATCATGTTGCGGTTGATATAGGTGTTACCAACTTTCAAACGGTCATGCAGATATTTGGCGAACCGGTCGATGCGGCTATGAATGCCGAGCGTTAAGCCGAAGCCTGTGCCGTTAATAGCTTCGATTACTTGGTCGATCTCGTCAGCCTGATAGCGGACAATGTGAAGTATCGGACCAAATACTTCGTGCTCTAATTGTTGAATGCTGTCCAGCAGATAAATTCTCGGGGCGAAGAAATTGTCCGCTTCCTCCTCACTTCTGCTCGCCGATTTAAAGAGCAATGTAGCAACCGTATCCATTTGGCGAGCGTGAGCCAGCAAATTATTTTTGGCTTCCTGGTCGATTACGGGACCGACGTCAGTTGATAAAAGTGCCGGGTCTCCGACAATTAGCTCAGCTGCCTTGCCGCATAACATATCGATAATGTCATCGGCGACATCATCCTGCAGCAATAATATCCTGAGCGCTGAGCAGCGCTGACCGGCACTTTGAAAACAGGAGGCCAGCACGTCATCGACGACTTGTTCCGGCAAGGCTGTTGAATCAACGATCATCGCATTGATGCCACCGGTTTCGGCGATCAGAGGAACAATCGGTCCTGGGCGCGCGGCCAAACTTTGATTGATAACTTTTGCGGTCTCAAACGAGCCGGTAAAGGCAACGCCGGCGATGCTGGGATTGGAGACTAACTGAGCTCCGATGCGACTGCCCTCGCCGGGCAACAGATGCAATACATCTTTCGGCAACCCCGCCTCATACATTAATTCGACAGCTCGCACGGCAATGCCTGGCGTCTGCTCTGCCGGTTTGGCAATAACGCAATTTCCAGCGGCGATGGCTGCAGATACCTGACCGGTGAAAATTGCCAAAGGAAAATTCCAAGGACTGATGCAGGCAAAAACGCCACGCCCATGAAGGCTGACCTGATTGCTTTCACCGGTCGGCCCCGGTAGTTGATTTGGATGCTGAAATTGACGCCGCGCTTCTGCAGCATAATAACGGAGGAAATCGACAGCCTCACGTACCTCGGAAACTGAATCTGGAATTGTCTTGCCTGCTTCATCAATACATAGTGCGATCAGCTCTTCCCGATTTTTTTCGATCAGTTCCGCACATCGTTCCAATATTTCGCTACGCGTTACAACCGGTGTAGCATCCCACTCACCGGCAGCCTCTGCCGCCGATGTTAACGCTTGATCTAATTCGTCTCCCGTGGCCCAGGAAACTTGTTTATTGGCTCCACGATGTTTTTCTAGCGCCTCATAAAGATGAGTGATTTCCAACGGATCGCTCAAATCCAAGCCTATTGAATTTATACGCTCATTGCCAAATATCTCCTGCGGCAGAGGAATCCTGGGATTGGCAATATGATCTCGAGATTTTAAGAGTTTGATTGGGCTCGCGATAACATCCTCAATCGGCAATTCATCATCCGCCAATCGATTAACAAAAGACGTGTTTACCCCGTTTTCCAAAAGGCGGCGAACCAGGTAAGCAAGTAAATCTGTGTGCCCGCCAACTGGCGCATAAACGCGACAGCTATAGCCCTCCGCCGGACTTTCGAGAAGTTTTTCATAGAGCGCCTCGCCCATGCCATGCAACCGTTGGAATTCAAAATCCCGGTAGGTGCCGGCCATTTCGTTGACTGCCGCAATGGTGTGAGCGTTGTGAGTTGCGAATTGAGGATAGAGCAGATCGGTGTTTTGCAGAATTTCTTGCGCGCACACCAGATAGGAAACATCCGTTGCTTCTTTCCGGGTAAATACCGGGTATCCGGCCAGCCTCTCCACCTGCCCATGTTTTATCTCGGAATCCCAATAGGCACCTTTTACCAACCGGACCATAAGTCGGCGCCGGGTGCGGCGCGCCAGTTCGGTCAGCCACTCGATTTGAAATATCCCGCTTTTTTGATAGGCCTGCACGACAGCGCCAAATCCATTCCAATTCGCCAAGCTTTGATCTCCAGCGACGGCCTCGAAAATTTCCATGAACAGATCAAGTTTGTCGGCCTCTTCGGCATCAATGCAGAGACTGATCCCGGCGTCTTTTGCATCTTGCACCAAGGCAAGTACTTTAGGAGTCATTTCAGCCAGCACACGATCACGCTGCGAATATTCAAAGCGCGGATGCAGGGCTGATAATTTAACCGAAATACTCGGTCGGTCATAAAGGGAGGCATCTCTGTCAGCTTCTTGCAGGCTGTGGATCGCCTCACGATAAGCATCAAAATACTGTTCCGCTTGTGCCGCCGTGCGAGCCGCCTCGCCCAGCATATCAAATGAATAACGATATTTCGCGTTGTCCCCTTCCGTCGAACGGCTGACGGCAGCATCTATAGTTTCACCCATGACAAATTGGTTGCCGATAACATGCATCGCATGGGTCAGGGCTTGACGGATAATCGGCTCACCCGATTTAGCGACAAGAGCACCGAGGAAGGATTCGATATCGCGTACTTCCTCGTCTTCCCACTGGACCACGCTGCCGGTTAACATGAGCGCCCAGGTCGACGCGTTGACAAATAATGAATCCGATTGACCTAAATGTTTTGACCACTCATGGCCGGCGATTTTATCGCGGATCAGTAAATCCGCCGTCGATTTGTCGGGTACCCGCAGCAGCGATTCCGCCAGGCACATTAACGTGACGCCCTCTGTTGTCGATAAATCATACTCGTGGAGAAAAATATCCAACCCGGCAGCCTTTTGCCGATTAGCTCTGACATGCTCAACCAGCTGGTATGCTTGTTTGGCAATACGTGCTTCTTTGGGACGAGAAATATTTAGATAACTCAAGAGATGTTCGACGGCTTCACTTTCAGCCATCTTGTAGGCGGCCTGTATCTGCGCCCGGAGTGCCATCTTATCCCTCTATTTCGCCGATCTTGCCAACAATGAATTAAATTCCTTTATCGATCTGGCAACAATGTTCTGAAACAAACCTTCAGCTTTCATCTTCTCCAAGTTTGCCGCAATTTGGCGAGCCACTTTGTGGTGGCGCTTATGCATATAAGAATAGATTCGAGATTCAGAAAGACGCGCTACTGAAATAATATTATTGAATTTTGGATTACTGCTGATGATGGCGTTACCTTCATTGAATTCCATAACAGCAAAATCAAATTTCCCTCTGGCCAGCATCCTGATACCCGCCAAATCCGAAGATACGGGGAAAATGATCGTGGGGTTTGGTAATTTCGCCAACCGCGCGGTCATTCTAAGCCGCCCCCGTTTGATGGCGATCCGATAACCGGTTAAATCGTCTATCGTGCCGATCGCCGCATCTTCTTTGCTCGTGAAAATTCCCGTGGCGGTTCTCAATAGTTCCGACTCTATGCGAACCAGATTGGGATATTTTCTTTTAGACACTTGGTGCAATTGATGGACCCGATGTAATTCACCATCGGTCTTTCCGGAATTGGAACTTTTTAATGACCGAAGGCTGGGATAGTGGATGGCCTTAAAGGTATGGCCGGCGCGCTTGAAAGCTTCAGTAAGCAGCGGCACGATGATTAGTGGCTGATAGGTATCAAGCGGGGCGCCACCGGAAAATAGAAATTCGTCACTTCGCGCCGGAGGCACGAAAATCAGGGGAACTACCAAGGCAATAATATACCAACGCATGGGAGCCTTATCTGTCTGGTTAGAACATTTTTATCCTAGCGCAATATAGCTTCAACGCCAAAGTGTATGGTGGCGAACTGATAAAGTAGCAAACTTGATAACGGTCAATGCGGATTTCAGCAGTTTGTGGCATGAAAATTCCTACTCTGGGCAACAAACGTCAAGGAGTAGAGCTATGCATTCAACAGTTTTTCAGATTTATGTCGCCATCATCATGGTGGCCGTTTTTGCCGGCCTATTCGTGTGGTTTCGTAGAAGTGAGGCGGCTGGCTCTGCCAAACGCCTGACAGGCATGATGTCACGATTTGGCCTTGATCCAAGGATCGCTACGCAGGGTGACTCGATAACTAAAACCATCATGAATGCGGCGCGGTGGCGGTGCAGGAAGTGCCCGACAGAAGGTCATTGCGAACGGTGGCTGTGTGGAAAAGTTGAAGGTGGTAACACATTCTGCCCCAACGCGCAGACTTTCAGCTTTCTTTCGGCAGCCGGCAAAAAAACCGGCTGAAGCAGGACGATCAAGCGCTCCATTAGTGCGTGCGGTATGGGTGCGCCCAAGGTTTAACATCAGTTTAACAGCGGAGAATCACTATGAATATACAAAGCCTTCACCATGTAGCCTATCGCTGCAACGACGCCAAGGAAACAGCCGATTTTTATACCAAAGTTCTCGACATGCCCTATGTCGCGGCGGTCTCCGAAACCACAGTGCCGTCAACCGGCGAGATATCGCCCTACATGCATATCTTTTTCGGCATGGCCGACGGTTCTCTCGTGGCGTTTTTCGAAGTGCCGCAGTCGCCGCCTCTTCAAAAAGACCCGAACACGCCGAACTGGGTCCAGCATCTGGCGATGAATGTCGACAGTATGGAAGAGTTGTTGGCGGCGAAGGAAAAGCTCGAAGCCAACGGCGTCGAGGTGACCGGCCCTACCGATCACACTTTCGTCCAATCGATCTATTTCTTTGATCCTAACGGGCACCGGCTCGAACTGGCCTACAATTCGGCCAAGCCGGGGATGATGGAGCAACTCCAGGAAACCGCTGAACCGATGCTCGCCAAATGGCAGGAAGAGAAAAAGGTCTTGCGTGACGCGGCTTGGGTACATGACGGAACCGGCGCTGACGCTTTTTCTGATGCATAATCAATAATCCCTTTAATCAATTTTCATCTCTTAAGGGATATTAGGCTCATTGAGCCCGATTTAATATGCGCTCCTCTGTTAGCTAAAGGCTGAGTCTTCCTTCAACATTGGTAGCTGAATATGGAAGACGGCTCCCTGCTTCGGCGCAGGTTCATACCATATTTTGCCGTCGAGCTCATTTATGATTGAACGACACATCGGCAATCCCAAACCAAGGCCATATTTTTTTGTCGAAAAATATGGATCGAATATTTGCTTCTGATGTATTGCTTCAATGCCCGGCCCGCTATCTTTAATCGCTATCGAGATAATACCGTCCTCTATCGATGTGTTGATTGATAGTTCACCTGACTGGGGGTTAACAGATTTCATAGCATCGACACTATTTCGGACGAGATTCAGAATAACTTGTTGAATCAAAATTGGGTCGCCAATGACAACGGGAGATTTTTGCGCTAGATCAAGCGTCAGGATAATTTGGTTCAGGTCCAATTCTGCTTTCATCAATTGCACGGCCATTTTGACAGCATCGTTGATATTTAAATATTCCGACTTGCGATCCTCCCGGCGAACAAAATCCCGTAAGTGGCGGATGACATCGCCCGCGCGAATCGCCTGTTTAGATGCTTTCTTTAATGCTTCGATGATGGATTTTGAAGGCTGATCTCCTGATTCTAAATGCCGCAAACTACCGTCAATGTAGGCCGCAATGGCCGCCAGCGGCTGGTTAAGCTCGTGGGCTATACCCGTAGCCATTTCACCCATTGTCGCAACACGGGTTACATGGGCCAGTTGCTCATGATGCAAGCGTGATTGCTCTTCGGCCATTTTGCCATGAGTTATATCCTGAAAGGTCCCCAGCAGGATTACCGGTTTCTCGTCCTCGAATATTACTTCACCTATTGCTCGCACCCAAAGGGGCCGCCCCTTCGCTGTGACCAGGGAAAGTTCTAAGTCCCATGGTGTGCCGTTTTCCATTCCGGCCTCAACTGCTGCCGTGATTATGGGGCGATCTTTTGGGGCATAAAAATTTATCGCTTCCTCAACATTTGGTTCATAAGTATCCGGCACTTCGTGAATGCGGTATGTTTCGGCACTCCATTTCAAGTTCATCGTTAATAGATCAAGTTCCCATCCCCCGGTTTTGGCCATACGGCCAACATCATCAAGCAACTTTCTCTCTCGCCTGAGCAACAACTCGCTTTCCTTGAGTCTATTTCCTTGCTCAGTAAGACGATATGAAGTTGATACCAGTTGTCTATTTTTTAATGTCAATGTCACTACGTACATCACAAATGTCACGGCCAGGGCGATGCTAAGAATGATAATTGTGCCAATAACGTACTGCCGGTATTTGTCATAATAATTTGGACGCATATTTATCAGTCTGGCTATGTCGGCGATTTTGGCCGGCAATTCCACTTGTAAGGCTTCGAGCATGCGGTCGTTCAAAACATATTCGTTAGGGCTCTGCGTTATGGCCGCCAAATCGGCGATTGGACGACCGGACAGATAGGCGTTCAGTAACCGTGCGGCGGCACTTCCTTGGGCGATACTGCTCGTCACAAACCCACCAACCACTCCATCAAATAAATATACATCCTCCATGCTAACCACGATTTTATGATCCGTTTGTACTATTTTCGAAATGGTTTCTTTCAAAGAGAGAACGTCACCGACGTCGTTCCGCACGGCTCCTAGTGTCGTCAATATGACAGGCTGTTTTGGCAGACGAGCCAAAGCGTCAAGGATAACTTGAATTCGACCACCGACAATATAAGTGACCTGAAGATTGTCGTCCGCCCGTAACTCTTTTTTTAATTCGATTTCGATCGCTCGATAGGTTGGAGATCCATCGCCAATGACAGCGATTTGATGGAACTCTCCAATCAAGCGGCGCAACAGCTCAATATTTGGTCCAATCTCCTTTTTCTCAAATACGCCTGTGACCGCAGATTTATTGATGCGGCTGAGCTGTGAATAATCATTTACACCAGAAAAAAATATTGGAACGTCCGGAAACAATTTGGATAACTGATTCACGGCGAAGTTTAGGCTATCATCATCAGTCACGTATATCGCATGAGGAGAGTACGCCTCGTATTTGGCACGAAGAAAATCAACAAAATTTTTCGAATATTTATCATTCAAAGACTTTCGCTTTGTGTCCAAATACTCAGTTTTGAGCTCGAACGGAAACTTTAAAATTTCCTTGAGGGTGTTCGCGAAACCGTTATGTTGCCCCTCCGTCCAGGGATAATTTTGGCTGTATGAATGCACGACGAGAAGTTGCACAGATTTCTTTTGCAAATTGGCCGCATGGGCACTGCCGGAGTTGATCGAAATGACGATACCGAAGGTTAATGCAACAATTGACCGCATCATCATTGTCGAACATAAACCCATCTAATTTCCACCCCCGGTAATTATTTCAAAATCAGACCGGTGCCAAAATTCTATTTATCATATTTTGTTGCTGTTGTTGAGTCTGTGGGATGTGCGTACCCGTTTCCGGGATCGACGAGCAAGCCAGGCAGCGACCGGCTGAGGTCGCAACCCATAGCGGACATCGGCTAACGCATTCACCGCGAAAGACTTGAATACATTCTGGTTCACTCAGAAATCGAACCGCAAATTTATATAAACGTTGTCGTTTTTGTCGAACTGCCCAAGAAATGTAGTCTGTTTTTTGCCCCCGAAGATATTGGTACCCAAGTTTACTGAAACGTTGTCTGCGATTTTATAGGAAACTTGCGCTCTAGAAAGTGGCATTGACCACAACGTCTCCGCCTTTGCGTTCGGGAGCCGCGGCAGCCAACACGCCCACGCGCCCGAGCAACTCCTGAGCTTTCGGAGCGGCTGCTTCCTGTTGTGCCTTGCTGTCGTAGAGAGCAAGTACAAGACATGAATCCTCTCCTTGGTCGATGACGATGAATTGTCGACAACCGTCAATCTGCCCCAATTCCGGCGTCATCCCTTTAGCCATTTTCGTCGCCTCATCCATCTTCCCAGGTTGAAACTGAATTTCAATAATACTTGTATACATCACTTACCTCCCTATTTTTTAGTTGAGTTGAGTTGAGTTGAGTTGAGTTGAGTTGAGTTGACTAATACTAGAAGAATGATTGTGCCAAATTGTGGAAAATTCGACAAGAGGGACCCAGATAATAACCACAATTACTTACGGAAATTAGGATTGTCTTCTTGTGGCTATAAGCGGACTCTTTTAACCAATAAAATAAACGTCCGCTCTCGAGGGTAAAGTGGACTCAAGCTACGTTGAGATCAAAGCAATCCGCTGTCAGCGCCGACTAAAAACGCTTTCCAGAAGCATCGTTTGTAAATTGTCTGTGAAGCTGAAAAAATGGGGCGAACGAGGGGACTTGAACGGTACTGCCTGCGGCACCACAAGCCAGTGAATTTTATAGTAGAAAACAATCCGGCAACATCAATAAACCTCGAAAATACCTCGATACAACCATTCAAAACCGCCTAAAGTTGGCGTACATTTACCGAAATGGCGATGAGCCTACAGTGATCATAATGTCCGCTTTGCCCCCAATAGCGGACTCTATCGGCAACTACCTAAAATGTCTGCTTTTGACGGTGGTCTCAACTGATCGACGCAACACTTTATCTTAATAGGAAAGATGGAGTGTT
>CAJWAR010000065.1 GCA_913020445.1 uncultured Rhodospirillaceae bacterium | reverse complement strand
TGTTTGACGCTAAACCTCTCTGCATGGCAATAGCGCAACTAACCGCGTCTAGAACTGTCGGAAATTCGACGAGAAAACCATCGCCAGTTAATTTGACGATCTTACCTGAATGATCTGCAACTAAGGGCTTGATGACTTCTTCGCGGGCATCCTGCCAAGCGGCAACGGTGCCGTCGGTATCCTCTTCCATCAGGCGCGTGTAGCCCGCCACGTCAGCAGCAAGAATAGCAGCAAGTCTGCGTTGAACCTCCCGTTCCGCCATGTTCTTCCCTAAAGCGATATTGTTTTTGCTTATTCTAGGGAAAGATGGTCCGTTGGCAATGAATTACGCTGGTGATGTCCATTCGTACAGCTCCAATCCGGCATCTCCTTGGTATAAACAATCACGCCCCTAAATCGGATTTCTTTTGCATAAATTCCTCGCGCTCGATTTCGCCCCGGGCAAATCTTTCTTCCAGGATTTCCAGGCCCCGATTGCTCTGGTGTGGCGACATGACCGAGCGTCCGCCGCCCAGCCATCTAACGAGCAATACAATGAGGGCAATTAAAATTCCCAAAAAGAGCAGCATCATAACGGGGCCCATGAACATATATCCCATGCCAAAAGACATATCAGAATGATGAAATCCACCGCCGTGGGAATCGGCGAGTGCTGCTGTGGGCATCACCGAAACAAGGAGTAATATAATTCGTCCAACCATGTCGTTAGTCCTCTAAAAATTTTAAAATTATTAAATCCATTATGCCTTAAGTTTGTAGCCACGAGAAAACAGAAAAGTGCAGAGTGCAAACAGGCCGGCGCTGGCGCTTACGGTGATAACGCCGCCAGCGAATAATGAGCCCTCTGCCGCGCCGACAAAGCCTGACCGGAAACCATCAATGAGGTAGAATATCGGATTGCCGGCGCTTAATGATTTTAGCCAATCGGGGAGCAGGTGTATCGAAAAAAATGTGCCTGATAAAATGGTCAATGGAACAATCACGATGTTCGATAAAAAGGCGACGTGTTCCATTTTCTCCGCCAGAATACCGCCGACCACGCCGAGCATTGAAAACAACAACGCACCACCCAAGGCAAAGAATACAATATTACCAATTTGCTCAAACGGCAGCAGCCCAAATGGTCCAAGAACTGCCACCAGTATGAGGCCAACAATTACGCCTCTTAGGATGGCGCCGATGGTATAGCCGAGTACCAACTCGAAAGGTGCCAGCGGAGCGGTTAAGACATCAAAAATTGAGCCATTAACTTTGGAAATCAAAATTGAAGTTGAGGAATTTGCAAAGGAGTTTTGTAATATCGCCATCATTATTAAGCCCGGCGCCAAAAACTCTAAATACGACGTGTTCGGAATGGAGATCGCTCGATCGCGCAGAACGACGGCAAAAATAATGAGGAACAACAGTGTCGTTATCACCGGGCCCAGCAAAGCTTGCACCCAAACGACAATAAATCGCCGTGTTTCCTTCGCCGCCAAGGTATAGACACCGAGCCAGTTGGGGGCGTTGCTCATTTGCCACGATCCATTCCTAGCTGTCACAGCAAGATTGCCCCTCCTGGATTGGCGGGCAAGGCACGGTGGCATAGGAGCAAAAAACGCAACAGTCTCCCGCTTTGGGCTTGAGTACTTCGCCGCATCCTTTGCAGTCATAAAACCACTGGCAGGCGTCCGTCGGCATGGTTTCGGTCTCTGAGTGCCCACACTTTGGGCAGGTGATAACGGAGTTCAATTCAATACCGCTTTTCGTGGTTCCATCCATTCAGTTTTCCTAGTCATCAATGTTCCAATAACGCCGCAAACAAAATCTTCACTGTCTTTGGTTTTATGCTGTATTATAAAACCTGTAGTAACTATAGGTTCAAGGCCATGAACAGAAAGTATGATAACGATCTTGCGATCAATCGTGATTTCTCAATCGGGAAGATCGCGGCGCAAACCGGAACCAAGGTTGAGACCGTCAGGTATTACGAACATGAAGGTCTTATGCCGGAGCCACCGCGAAGCAGTGGGGGGCATCGCATTTATAATGGTGAACACCTGAAGCGGCTTAACTTTATCCGCCGCAGCCGGGAACTCGGTTTTACCTTGGATCAAATTCGCGGGCTTTTGCGCTTTGTCGATAATCAGGACTATTCCTGCGAGGATGTCCGGTTAATGACATTGGAGCATCTCACGGAAGTGCGGCAGAAAATTGCCGATTTGACCCGTATTGAAAATATGTTGGACGAAATGGCGCAACATTGCGACGGTGGTGATATCCCCGACTGCCCCATTATCGATACACTTTTTGAAGCCTGTAATCTCACCACGCCGTCAAGCTGACTCAGGAGTGCGCTCGCAAATTTCAAACAAGATGCCGGTATCACTGTCGCGCCTAAAAAAAGCGACTTGGCCATGCGCGCCGGCGCGCGGAAAGCCATCCATCAACTCAAATCCAGCTTCATTAAATTCATCGATCGCCGAGCCGAGGTTTTCGACATCGATTGAGATGTGATTGATCCCGGTTTCGTCGCCCATAACCTCCTTGGCAAACGTGGATTCCGGGCCCGAATATTCGACCAGCTCAATGGCGATATTCTCGGCTTCAAAGGTGGCAATGCGCAAACCGACATCCGGCATGTCTTTGGTGTAGGCGGGCTCGCTTTTGGTCAGGGCGCGAAATCTCTCAATCGCCTTTTCAAGATCAGCGACAATAATGCCGAGATGATCAATTCTAAGACCGCTCATGAGCGGTTGCTCCTCAAAGCGTTGGTGGCTTCAATGTTCAATTCTAAACTCTCAGGATCAAGTGCGACACCATAATTCTGCCGTGCCCCTTCGATCGAGACCAACCCGTTTTTGGCTTCGTTGAGAACGACTTCGACCGGGCGCTCGAACGGGTCGCCATAGCCGCCACCGCCGCCGGCAATTTGAGTGAAAACGGTGCGGGTTGCGATATTTTCGACAATTTCTTTCGATTTAGGCGTGTGCCGGGATCCGTCGGGGCTGATGAAGCTTAAATCATTCAAGATTCCCGATCCGCCGCCAAACAGGCCAAAGGCTTTTGCCTCGTCCTCGATACCGTCACCAAAAACCACGCCAGCGACATTCTCGCCTTCGATCAGTATTTCAGTTTCAATGCCGTAGCCGCCGCGCCATTGGCCGGGGCCAGCCGAATCTTGTTTGAGTTCATGTTTGCGAAGATGAACCGGATTTTGGTTCTCGAACATTTCGTAGTCTTGCGCCAGTAATCCACCGGCACAATTTATCAGCCCAATATGATCATAGCCGTCGACACCGTGCGCCGCCCCCGAGCCGCCTTTTTGCGAGATAAAAAGAATGTCGACAAACGGCGCACCAGCCTTGCCGGGATCATCACCGGTTAGGACCAAACTCAGCATGCGGTTCCAGCCGGCGGTAACGGTTTGGGGCAGGGCTTCGGCAAAGGCGCGGAAAATGGCGTCAGAGATCGGGCCAGTCAGCGAGTTGCCGAAAGTTGTCGCGGCGGGGTAGCTCGCGTTCAAAAACGATCCTTCCGGCACCTGCAAATGAATGGTTCGAGTGAGGCCGTCATTGTGCGGGATATCCGGATTGATCAGCATCAAAAAACTGAGCAACACAGCTGACGATGTCGCGGCCAGCGGCGCATTGACAAAGCCGGGCGTCTGCGGCGCCGAGCCGGCAAAGTCGAATGTTATACTTTCGTCATCGACGGTTACGGCGAGGTTGATCTTCATCTTCGAGGCTTCTTCGACGCCATCATAAAAGGCGAAACTCTCGCCCCGATATGTACCGTTGGGAATGGTGCTGATTTCATCGCGGACCATTTGCTCGGTGGCTTCAAACAGATGTTCAATATGAAGGCGCACTGTTGCCGAACCATATCGTTCAAGCAGATGATGGATGCCGCGCTCGCCCATAACCGTCGCGCCGATCTGTGCTTTGATATCATCCTCAACAACCGAAAGACGGACATTAGCGAAAACCAGATGCCAGACATCGTCGCGCCGTTTGCCACGATCAATTATTTTTACCGGCGGAATACGGAAGGCTTCCTGCCAGACTTCGCGGGCATCGGGATTGTAGCCGCCTTTGACGGCGCCACCGATATCCGCCTGATGTCCCTTGCAGGCTGCCCAGGCAAATAGCTCGCCGGCAAAAAAGATGGGCCGGAATACGGCAACATCATTGTTTTGATTGCCGTTGGTGAAAACATCATTGTGGAGAAACACATCGCCTTCATGAATATCGTCTTGGAATGTGTCGATCAGGCGTTGGCAGACCGGCTGCAGGGCAAAGGCTAAAACGGGAATATACTCGGTCTGCTCCAACATGCGGCCTTGGGCGTCATAAAGGCCAGTGACAAAATCCCGTGCTTCATTGAGGATCGGTGAGTGGGTTGTGCGCAATAATGTCAGCCCCATTTCCTCGGTGATCGATTTAAAACGGCGTTGCAGGACCGACGTTAAGATCGGATCGATAGAAGAGGGAGCGTTCGTCGCGTTCATAGTAGCCTTAAGCTATTCTCTGAGTTTCAAGGTTTCCGCTGTGCCGCCTCTGAGCACCGGTAAGCCGAGGGTAATGAGCACGAAAATACCGGTGGCCAGTTTGATATCTGATGGCTCAAGCCCGGCAGCGAGACCAAGCGAAATCAATTGGTAATAGACCACTGAGCCTAAGAAGGGCGCCGCAACTTGCCGCCACACTTCATGGCGTCCCAGCAAGGTCTCGCCGATAATCACCGCCGCCAAGCCATCGATCAGAATACCCAGCCCCATATTCACATCGGCATAGCCTTGCTGTTGGACGAGTACGGCGCCGGCCAATCCATTTAACGCATTGGCAATACCGAGCCCGACAATTGTGTAGGCCCAGGTGTTGATGCCTTGAGCGGACGCCATTTTGAGATTAGCGCCAACAGCCCGCATCGACATACCAATCTCGGTTTTGAAAAACCAAAACAAGATCAGACCAATGACCACCACCATAATGACGAACATAATTATCATCGAGGCGAGATCGGTGCTGGAACCGACCCAGACTTTTTCCAGCAGATTATCAACTGAAAACAGCGCGACATTTGATTTACCCATAACCCGGAGATTGACGCTGAACAGCATGGTCATGACCAAGATACCAGCCAGCAGGGTGTTAATTTTCAGCTTCAAATGTATCAGCGCCGTACAGCAACCGGCAACAAATGCGCCACACACCGCAAGCAAAGTCGCCGAGTAGGGGTTAAAGCCAGCCATCAATAGCGCCGCGCAGAGCGAGCCGCCCAGCGGGAAGCTGCCTTCGCTGGTCAAATCGGGAAAATTCAAAATGCGGAACGGGATCATAATGCCGGCGGCGACCAGGGCATAGATCAGGCTCTGGGCAAAAGTGACCGGCACCAGATTATAAAAATTGTTGAAGACTTCCATCATCGCTGCAGCCCGCCTAACTCAACAAAATCTTGTCGTCGGTGATGTGGAAACGCTCAACCAGGGATTCGACGTCGAGCGAAGCTTTTTCGTCGCCGTCCATGGAAAGTTTCAATTGCCCGGCTTCAAGCATGATCAGGCGATTACCGTAATCAATGGCATGCTGCATATTATGAGTGACCATTACCGTGGTTAAACCGGCAGCCTCCACCGCTTTGATGGTGGAATCCATAACGATGCCTGCCGTTTTGGGATCAAGGGCAGCGCAATGTTCATCAAGCAGCAACACGGCGGGTTCGGTGATGATCGCCATAATCAAAGCCAGAGATTGGCGCTGGCCGCCCGACAGCAGTTCGACCTTTGACGTTAAGCGTTCTTCCAAGCCCAATCCCAAGGTCGCCAAAAGCTCCCGGTAGTAGTCGCGGCGCTGAGCGTTGAGACCTAAACTTAAACTGTGGCTTTGGCCGCGGAGAGCGGCGAGGGCGAGATTTTCTTCAATGGTCATCGTACCGGCGGTGCCGCCCAGCGGGTCTTGAAATACCCGCGCGACCCACTTAGCGCGCCTGTGGGTTGGCGCTGAAGTGAGGTCATTACCGTCAACAACAACAGACCCGGAATCGATACTGATGTCGCCGGCGATGGCATTAAGGAGTGTGCTTTTGCCGGCGCCATTACTGCCAATAACGGCAGTAAAATCACCGGATTCAAGTTTTAAGGAAAGGCCGTTCAGGGCAGGGCGTTCATTGACCGTCCCCCGGTGAAAAATTTTAACGGCGTCAGAAACTTCGAGCACAATGGATGTTCTATACTACGGGGACTGACAGTGTTCGAAAACACTGCCAGCCCCAACAGATTAAGTTATTTCAAAACGCAATTACAGCCAGCCAAAGAGCCCGGCAATTTCATGCCCAGCGCTTTGAGCCGTTTGCCGCTAATGAAGGCTTGGTGAGCTTCGGCTTTCGGTTTTACCGGCGCCATTGAAGCGGCGCTGCCGCCTTTAAGAATTTTGACGGCGAGACCAGCGGTGATGCTGCCGATGCCAGACCAATCAACGGTATAAGAAGCCAGCGTTTGATGTTCCTTGGTCGAAGACGGTGAATAATCAACTACCGGAATTTTGTGGCGGCGGGTTACCGAAACCAGAGCCGGTGTTGCCGGGCTAATCAGGTTAGATGGTAAGATAAACACCGTATCGACTTTACCCATCAAAGATTGAGTCCGGACCGGAATATCGGAGGTTTTATCAACACCAACTTTGGTAATCGAAAATCCATGTTTCGGCGCCATCTGTTCCATCGTTTTAACCAAAGACGCGTCATTGGCTTCACCGGGATTAAACGGCACACCGATTTTCTTGGCATTCGGCAATAACTTCCGCATGAAGGCGAAGACGCCATCCATATCCTGTTGGTCAGATGCGCCGGTGATGTTGTTGCCGCCTTTGGACCAGGACGGTGTCAGGCCGGCTGCGACTGGGTCGGTAACGGCGGTGAAGACCTGAGGGATGCCTTTATCGGCAAACATTTTTTTGCCGGCTTGGCTAACCGGGGTTGTCACTGTAACCACCAGTTTGGGTTTGCCGGCTTGAATTTTAGCCAGTGCTTGCGGCAATAAGTTGGGCTTAAAACTGGCGTGGGTATAATTGTAGACAACATTCTTGCCTTCGACATAGCCGCGCTTGGTCATGCCATCCTTGAAGCCTTTAACGACCGAATCCAAAACCGGATGGGGGCCGAAATTGGCGATGCCAATTTTGACGGGCTCGGCATTTGCTTGAGCTGCAAAGAATGATGTACCGGCGAGCAGGGCCGCCATGAGACGAAATTTCATTTGATTTTCCTCCAAGTTAAAACGCCCGTTTTGTCCGGCCGCTGAAATTTATCTGACCATAACGGAAACGATCACCGCCATGAACTCATGCCAAACAGCGTAAAGACCGATGGGCGCTCAGTCGAGCGAAAATTACAGATATTTAGAGTGATTATAAGTCTATTGTTTGCAGTAGCTCGGTATTTTAGAAAGTGCACATTCGTCAATGAACTGGTAGTCCGATTTCATAAGAGTTCAAAAGCATCGATGATGACAACATCGCGTTGTCGCTCGCCTACGCCAATGGCAATTATTCTATTCAACCATTCATGCTTTCCCGTGGGGGCCTCGAACATCATAGTTTCACGGAAATAATATTCGCTGCGATCAACGGCCTCTCCTTTCGCAATGCTTTCAAGCACCTCATTGGGGCCGTGGCGCATGCCCAGTCCTTTCATGAAAATAATCGTTTCGTCATCGCATTGCAGAGTTACCCTGATATCCAAGTCAGCGACACCATCTGCCCGGATGAGCTGGCAATCTGAGCCGCCTGAAAGCAGCTTTCCGTTAAGCCGCTCACCGGAAAATGCACCACCGGTAACCGGAATAAATCGCCGCTCCCCTAAGGGGCTCTGTGGTGAAATTTGTGGCGTCGCGACTTCAGCTTCGAGATGAAACAGTGGTTTGGTATCAATCATAAGTGCTTCTTTCGATAATTGAATTTGCAAAATTTTGAGCTGGTATGATGCCAGCTATGCAGCAATGACGCGAATGAAAATTGACTACGTTACACAAACTAGATTTATTAAATTGAGATGAGAAGATCATCGCTCTCGGAATTTCGAACTTGATTCGGAAAACGGGCTGCATAAAATCCAGCGATCCTCTCGTCGTGTAAAAATTAAAGGTATCTAAGGTAGTTTTGAAACCGGCCATTCCGCATTTTTAAAATCTAAAGGCATTGATCCTGATTGATCGATTGTCTGGATCGATAGCATGCTCAAGCTCAGTAAAAATACTCAATTTCTAGTCGCCCGATGAGGAAATATTTTCGTTGGAAAATGTCCTCAGTAAGTTCCTGAGGAACGATTCTACCTTCTATGTCTGCCATTTTTTAAATCAAGCCGCCATTTTCAAATAATATTTTATCCCAGACTTTATTTGGGAAAATTTTATTATTAAGGAAAACGTAAAATAAGCTTGCCTAAGGAATGATAGGAGCGTATACCCCGCACCAAATAATACAGTTTTCTCCTGTAAATCTGTATATAAAATAAAATTTTGCATTGGGATTAGACGTGACACTTTAGGCATGTTAGACAACGCCTAATACACTAATTAGGTTTTTTATTTGATGGTGTCCGAGTTCACCACTGATCCAGGCTCTCTCAAATAGCGTAGGAGCAACACCTAAATGTCGCCTGACCAAACTGCACTAGCAACACCTTCACCCTCTATCGCCTCACATCAAGACATGGCCAACGCAATTCGCTTTTTATCGGCGGATGGCGTGCAGCGCGCCAATAGCGGCCATCCCGGCATGCCAATGGGTATGGCTGATGTCGCCACGGTCTTGTTTAGTCGTTTTATGAAGTTTGATGCAGCCAGTCCCAAATGGGCGGATCGGGACCGCTTTGTTTTGTCGGCAGGTCATGGCTCGATGCTGCTCTATTCGCTGCTCCATCTCACCGGCTATGCCGACATGACGATGGAAGAGTTGAAAAACTTTCGGCAGCTGGGCTCAAAGACAGCGGGGCATCCGGAATATGGTCACGCTGATGGGATCGAATGCACAACCGGACCGTTAGGGCAGGGGCTTACCATGGCGGTCGGTATGGCGCTCGGCGAACGCATGACCAATGCGCGCTTTGGTGATGATCTGGTTGATCACTACACTTACGTTATTGCCGGTGACGGCTGTCTGATGGAAGGCGTTAGTCACGAAGCGATTTCCATGGCTGGTCATCTCAAGCTCTCAAAGCTGATTGTGCTGTTTGATGACAATGCGATTTCAATTGATGGCGGCACCGATATGACGGTCTCTGATGATCAATTGGCCCGCTTCCAAGCCTCCGGCTGGGATGTCTCCGCTGTTGATGGTCATGATCCGGAAGCGGTTGCAGCGGCAATCGAGGCCGCCCGCAAAACCGCTACGCCGTCGATGATTGCGTGTAAAACTGTCATCGGTAAAGGTGCTCCTAACAAAGAAGGCACGTCGGGCACCCACGGTGCGCCCTTAGGTGATGATGAGATCGCCGCCGCGCGTGAAAAGATGGGCTGGCCGCATGCTCCCTTTGAAATTCCCAACGATGTTCAAGCGGCCTGGCGTGCTGTCGGCTCCGAGGGGGCCGAAGAAAGAGCCGCCTGGCAATCACGGTTGGATGCAAGTGCGCAAAAAAGAGAATTTGAAGCGGCAATGGCCGGTCAGCTGCCAACCGGTATCGCCGATGCCGTTAACGCCCACAAAAAGAGCTTGTCCGAAGAGGCGCCGAAATTGGCAACGCGCCAGGCATCGGGTGCGGCGCTCGAGGTGCTCAATGCTGCAATCCCGGAATTGATCGGTGGATCAGCTGATTTAACTGGCTCGGTAAATACCAAAATCAAAGAAGCGACGCCGATTGATGCCTCGAATTTTGGTGGCAATTACCTTCATTACGGTGTGCGGGAATTTGGTATGGCTGCGGTGATGAACGGGCTCGCTTTGCATGGTGGCGTCATTCCGTACGGCGGCACTTTCCTGGTCTTTGCCGACTATTTACGCGGTGCACTGCGCTTGTCGGCGCTGATGGGCCAGCGTGTTGTTTATGTGCTGACCCATGATTCTATTGGCTTGGGAGAAGACGGCCCAACCCACCAGCCGGTTGAAACCGTGGCATCGCTTCGCGCCATCCCGAACTTAAATGTGTTCCGCCCGGCAGATGCGATTGAGACAGCGGAATGCTGGCAGGTGGCATTGGAAAGTTCGGATGCGCCGTCGGCAATGATCCTCACCCGCCAAGGTCTGGCAACGGTTCGAACTGAACACACGGATGATAATTTATCGGCTAAAGGCGGTTATGTTCTGGCTCAAGCAGATGGCGAACGCAAGGCAACTATTCTGGCGACCGGCTCAGAAGTTGAGATCGCCATGGCAGCTCGTGACAATCTACAAGCAGATGGCGTGCCGACGGCTGTTGTCTCACTGCCCAGCTGGAATCTCTTTGATGCACAAGAACAGGCCTATCGAGATGGTGTGCTTGGCTCAGGTGTTCGGGTCGCCATTGAAGCGGCGGTCTCGATGGGCTGGGATAAATACCTTGGTTCCAATGGCGCCTTTATCGGCATGTCGAGCTTTGGTGCTTCGGCGCCAGCCGGTGAGCTTTATAAACATTTTGGCATAACAGCAGACGCGGTTGTCGCGGCTGTTAAAAAACGTCTTTAAAGGAAAGATTATTATGGCACTCGTTTCGATGCGTCAGCTTCTCGATCATGCAGCAGAAAATGATTATGGCGTACCTGCGTTTAACATTAACAATATGGAGCAGATGCTGGCGATTATGGATGCAGCAGATAAGACCGATTCGGCGGTTATCCTGCAAGCCAGCCGAGGTGCCAGAGCCTATGCCAATGATATTGTGCTGCGCCATTTGATTGAAGCGGCGGTCGAGATGTATCCGAATATTCCCGTTTGTATGCATCTGGATCACGGCAACAACCCGGAAACCTGCAAGTCGGCGATGGACAACAATTTTTCCTCAGTGATGATGGATGGCTCGCTCGAAGATGATGCGAAAACACCGTCGTCATTTGACTACAATGTCGATACGACCAAAGCGGTCGTCGACATGGCGCATCTGATTGGTGTTTCAGTTGAAGGCGAACTCGGTTGTCTCGGTAGCCTCGAAACCGGCGAAGGTGAAAAAGAAGACGGTCATGGGTTTGAAGGTAAATTGGATGCCGACATGCTCGTCACCGATCCGGATGAAGCGGCTGACTTCGTGGCTAAAACCAAAGTCGATGCTTTAGCGGTTGCCATCGGCACGTCGCACGGTGCGTATAAATTTACCCGCAAACCGACCGGTGACATTTTGGCGATGGACGTTGTTCAAAAGATCAACGAGAAACTTCCCAACACTCATTTGGTGATGCATGGCTCCAGCGCCGTGCCGCAGGATTTGCAAGACATAATCAATGAGTTTGGTGGTGATATGCCGCAGACCTATGGCGTGCCAGTGGAGGAAGTTGTTCAAGGCATCAAAAACGGTGTCCGCAAAGTTAATATCGATACCGACAACCGGATGGCGATCACCGGCCAATACCGCAAGGTGGCGATGGAGAAAAAAGCTGAGTTTGATCCCAGGAATTTCAACAAACCGGCGATGGCAGCGATGACCGAAGTCTGTGTCGAGCGCTACGAGCGATTTGGTACCGCCGGGCACGCCTCGAAAATTAAAGTTGTCCCATTGTCAGATATGGCCGCCCGGTATAAATCAGGTGAACTCGATCCAACCGTTAAGTAGAGGCGAATAAGAAATGTCCCGCGAAGTCAAAATAGCTCCTTCAATACTTTCAGCTGACTTCGCGCGGTTAGGCGAAGAGGTCAAAGCCGTTGATGAAGCCGGCGCCGATTACATCCACATTGATGTTATGGATGGCCACTTTGTCCCCAATTTGACTTTTGGACCGACCGTTATTCAATCGATCCGCTCCTATACCGATAAGCCGTTTGATGTTCACTTAATGATCAGCCCGGCAGCGCCTTATCTGGCCGATTATGCCGCCGCTGGTGCCGACATGATCACCGTTCATGCTGAGGCTGATATTCATCTCCACCGCAACCTTCAAGTCATTCATGATCTTGGCAAGAAAGCCGGGGTGTCGCTCAATCCTTCGACCGATGAAAGTGTGCTGGAAAATGTCTTGGACGATGTCGATCTGATTTTGGTGATGTCGGTTAATCCGGGATTTGGCGGGCAATCGTTTATTGCGTCTCAACTTGGTAAAATAGCCCGCATTCGCGGCATGATCGGTGACCGCGATATAGAACTTATGGTGGATGGCGGCATTAAGCCGAGCAACATTGCGGCGGCACGTGAAGCGGGAGCGGATGCGTTTGTAGCGGGCAGCGCGGTTTTCAGCGGTGATGATTATCACGCAACCATTGGAGCGCTCCGGGAAGCAGTTAAGGAATCCTAAAATAAATCGAATTATGCTCGCGTGGCGCGCTGTTTAAATTTTCTCTGGGAATAAGCCCTTAAAAATAGGGTGGATAAAATATTATGAATATTTCAGCACCAAAGATAAGCGACCTTCAAAACGGTGATGGCATTGGTGCGAAAACTGCCAAGCTTATTTCAGATTTTTCCGTCCATTATATGTGGGAGAAAAAGTGGTTTTTTATAGCCATGCTGATTGGCGCGATCATGCTGAGCCTGCCGACACCGGACGGGTTGAGCCGCGAGGCTTGGATCGTGCTAACCATGTCATTGATGGCGACAATCCTTTTTGTTACCGAGCCGATTCCGCTTCCGGCGGTGGCACTGCTCATCATATTGGGGCAGGTGTTTTTGTTGGGAAGTGCGTCTTCTGATGTTGCCAAAACGCTGTGGAATGATTCCGTCTTGTTTATTTTGGGCTCGCTTATGCTCGCCGTCGCCGTGGTGAAACAAAAGCTCGATAAACGCATTGCTTGGATTATTGTCAGGATGACCGGCACCAAGACGACACGAATTTGCTTTGGTATTTCTGTCGTCTCTGGCCTGCTGGCGTCTTTCGTCGGTGAGCATACCGTTGCGGCAATGATGTTGCCGGTTGGCATCACGCTGGTGACGCTGACATCCGACGATCCCAAGAAAGTTCGAAATCTTGCTGCCGTTTTGCTGTTTTCGATTGCCTATGGCTGCTCAGTTGCCGGTATCGGCACGCCTTCGGGCGGTGCGCGTAACGCCATTATGATCGGCTATTGGCGGGAGTTTTTCTACGATCCTTCAAATCCCGAAACGCAACGTTTTATCATCGATTATGTCCGCTGGATGATGTTTGCCTATCCGATGTTCCTGCTTCAATTACCGTTCGTGACATTGATATTATTCATCACCTTCCGTCCCGAATATCGCGATTTGTCCCGCGCAGTTGTCAAGCTTCGGGCTCAGGTTGAAATGGAAGGGCCGATGAAAGCGGCAGATTGGGTTTCGATCATTTTGTTCCTGCTGGTTCTCGTCGGCTGGATTTTTGTTTCTGATAAAGTCGGTATGGGAACAATCGCTATTCTTGGAGCGACGGCCTTTTTGGTGGCCGGTTTGGTGCGCTGGGAAGATATCAACTCAGGCGTTAACTGGGGTGTTGTGCTGCTCTATGGCGCGGCTATATCGCTCGGTATTGAAATGAAGGACACCGGTGCCGCCCAATGGGTTGCTGAAAGTTTCCTTGATCTTTTGGCGCCGCTTGGAGCGAATGAGGGATTTGGTCTTTGGGTTGCCGTCTCGGCTCTCACCACGGCGGTGACAAATATGATGTCGAACGGTGCGGCAGTGGCCGTGCTTGGACCGGTGGTTCTTAAGATGGCCGTCGTCGCTCAGGAAAGCCCTATCATTATTGGCTTTATCACGGCGATATCTTCGGCTTTCGCTTATTTAACTGTTGTCGGCACACCGGCTTGTACAATTGTCTACGCCTCGGGCTATCTAAAAACGACGGACTTTTTGGTTGTCGGCTGGAAAATGGCGTTAACGTCAACAATTATCATGCTGGCCGCCGCCTTCGTTTACTGGCCGTTATTAGGATCATAGAGTCGATTATATTAGCTTGGCCAAGGCAAAAAAATCATCTAGACAGAATTACCCGATAATTTAGTATTCAAAAAACGATTGCGGGGCGGGAAGGACATCACATGGCCGATAACGATATCGACCTTCAACAGATTTACGAAGCACGAAAAAATCGGTTCCGTGTTCTCGTGTGCGTTGATGGCAGTGAAGAATCCTATGGTGGATTGGAATATGCCAGCAGTGTCGCCAATCTTGCCGATTCTGACATTGTTCTGCTTTATGTCCGCCCGATTGATCAAGGCCTGCGTTCAGGTGGTCTTCAGGTCCGCGTGGCGCGGGAAAATATGTTGAGTTGGGGACTGGAACTTCCTGGTATCAAATATCTCAAAAAAGGCCTCGACCAATTGATGGCGGACGAAACTCTTGCCTCTGAATGGGGTGAGAAAATATCTCATACTGATATCGTGGGTGATCCGCTCGGTGATAATAAAATTGAATATACTAATGAAGATGGTCGTATGATCGTGCTTAAACTGAAAACCGCGCCGACGATTGCCGCCGGTATTCTCGATCAATATGAACTTGGTCCCTACGATTTAATCATTTTAGGAGAATCTGGTTCATGGGGCGGTTGGACGAAATCTTTGTGGGATCCGGCGGTCGCTGAAAAAGTTGCGATGCATGCCCCTTGTTCAGTACTGGTGACGCGGGATCTTAAGCGCGGTAACGGATATCTCCTGTGTACCGATGGCTCAGATCGGGCACTTGAAATGGTTAAGAAAGCAGGTCTCTATGCTATGAGAACACGCTCAAAGGTGTCTGTGATGTCGGTGGCATTGGATGTCGAGAGTGAGCTGGAAGCGCAGAATAATGTTGACGCCGCCGTTGCTGTTCTTAAAGACATGGGGGTTGAACCCATGAGCACTTTTACCCGAGTCGGTAACCCGTTTGAAGAAATCAACAGTGCAGGCGAGGATTATGCGATTATTGCCGTCGGTGATACCGGAAAAACCGGCTTAAAACGCTTTTTCCTGGGAAGTGTATCTTTCAAAGTCATGGAACATGCAAAAAAATCCGTGATGGTGGTTCGGTAAATACTTACCTGACTTTTTGATATTTTTCTTTGATTTATTGTGTTTACCGCTACATTACCCTTATCTTTAGAAAAAGGGTGACCAGAATCACCCAAAAATAAAAATTATGGTGGGATGAAAGGGGTTTCCGTATGGATGCCCAACCAATTAGCCTATCTGATAATGATCGAGACAGGATACATATTCTGCCGCTTTCCATGATTCCGTTGAATGCGCCGGTATTAAAGAAAACGCGCATGGTTAAAAATGCTCATTTGGAAAGCGTTTTGGAACTGTACAAAGGCGATGATACGGGTAGTGGCCAGATCTCGATCGGCCAGCTTCGGACAGTTTATCGTGATGTCAGTACCGATGACATTACAGTGCTGGAAAAATTGTCCAAATTGCACAGTTATGATGTCTATAGTCTGCGTCGATTGCTGAGAGATTTGAAAATTGATGTCGACGATCATTCGGCGTTACGGTTGTCCCAGAAAAAACAAAATGAATTAGCCGGTTATATGAAACTATTCACCCGCCCGTTAATTGTGAAATTGTATGGTAGTGACGAATTGGATATTCAAAAACCAAGTGATATGACGGAACTGTTTCTTCATCCCGATCAAAAATTAGTTCTGCATAATTTAAAAATGTTTGCTCAAACGCTCAGTATTAAGGCCGACGAAATTCCCAAAATGCTGGCCGATTATGGTGATCTCTATATGTCAATTTCCTATTATCGTGAACTATTGCAATCCATTGGCCCGGTCATTGGCCAGTTTAATGATTCGATGGATCAAATTTGCTCTAACCGGCAACTTCAGCAAAATCAAATTCTGATTAATAATTGCACCAAAGTGCAATCCAAATTCAAAGGTATGACGAGTAAAGTATTAAGCCGGATTAAAAGTTTTGATCAGGTCTCTGAGACTATTTGGGAGTCGAATGAACCAGAAGCATTTGGTAATTTTGGCCGCGATATTCGGGGCAGCCAAACTGTTTTAGGCGGCATATTGTGCGCCTTGACGATTAAAATGCAGGATTGGAAAACTAATTTTCCGCACCCGGAAGCGGGCGGGCCGTTAAAGTGGGCCGATTACATCGTCAATGATATGCGCCAGGGCTTGGAGCCTTTTTAACCAGGTCTAATTCTAGACCTAGAACACCAATTCGTCTTCATCACCGCCACCCGAGATAACAATTTCACCGGCATCAGCGAGTGACTTGGCAGTGTTGACGATATTGGCCTGGGCTTCATCAACATCTTTCAAGCGGACCGGACCCATGGCGTCCATATCTTCGTTCATCATCTTGCCGGCACGCTCTGACATGTTCTTGAAGAACAGATCCTGCACATCTTCCGAGGCTCCCTTCATGGCCATCGCCAACTGATCTTTCTCAACTTGGCGCAGCAATACTTGAATGCCGGCCGGATCGATCCGGATCAGATCCTCGAAGGTGAACATCAAGCCTTTGATACGTTCGGCGCTTTCCCGGTTACGTTCTTCCAAGGCGCCCATAAAGCGGTTCTCGGTCGAGCGATCAAGATTGTTGAAGATATCGGCCATCTGTTCATGGCTGTCCTGGCGGGCGGTGCGGGCGAGGTTGCTCATGAACTCGGACCTCAGCGTCCTCTCAACGCCATCAAGGATTTCTTTCTGCACTGTCTCCATGCGCAGCAGCCGCATGATCACTTCCATGGCGAAATTTTCCGGCAACACCGATAGCACCCGGGAGGCATGATCAGGCTTAATCTTTGATAACACCACGGCGACGGTCTGCGGATATTCGTTTTTGAGATAATTGGCCAGCACCTGCTCGTTCACATTGCCCAGCTTGTCCCACATCGTGCGCCCGGCCGGACCACGGATTTCCTCCATGATCATGTCGACTTTTTCGCCATCAAGGCTGTTCATGAGCAATCGTTCGGTCGAATCATAGGTGCCGACCAATGAGCCCGTCGAGGACAATTGATCGGCAAATTCAACAAACAAGCGTTCAACGATGCCGGCATCAATGGTGCCCAGATTGGCCATCGAGATCGAGAGCTCTTTGATCTCTTCATCATCCATCAGGTTAAACAGAGCCGCTGAATGCTCCTGCTCCAGGGAAAGCATGAAAATTGCCGCTTTCTCCTGGCCGCCCAAGCCGCGATAAGAATCTTTAGCACGCGCCATAAATCACCCGTTTTTCTGATTTTTCTACGCTATTTTCTGCGTTAAATAATATCATAGAACTGAATATTTAAAAAAAAGAAAATTGAAAAAGGAAAATTCAGCGTGCTTCAATATTACAGGAAAGTTGCAGGCCTTCTGCCGTATTGGCGACAGTCGCGAGGCAGGCATCAGCGCTGCCTTCTGGAATAAAGACCGAGATGCGCAAATTATAAGTGCCGTCAGGCGTTTTTTCCGAGGAAAGGCGAACAATATTAGCGCGATATTCAATAAACAATTCACTCAGGCGGGCAATAAGACCGGGTTGATCACCACCTTTAACGGTTATGCGATGGGTGATTTTTGCCGCCTGATCCTGGACCGGATCAAGATCGAAATCAGTAACTGAAATTTTTGCATCTTTCAGTTCAGGCACGCTGGCAAGTTCTGTCGCCAGTAATTCATTATCGACATCGTCGGGCATGTCGCAAATAGTCGTAAATTCTGCGCCGCTACCAAGAACAGCAAAAGTGGTGTCGCCTAAATTTGCCCCGAGATCGAACATGCGACCGGCAATGGCGGCAACCAGACCGGTTTGGTCAGGACAGAATATCGAAACGCGGACGATATGAGACATTTAGGTGTTTCCAGTATTTTTGGCTTCCAACTCGGTAACGGTAACATACGGATGGATCGCTAAAAAGCGCATTCTATCAAGGAAGTAGCCGGACTGATAATCGCTTCATTTGGATTTTCTGAGCGCGGCTGAATGGCGAATTATCCGCTCGGTTTCCGACCACAAGCCAAGCTCCGCCAATTCGTCCAAACTGTGCCAAGCCAGGTCCATTGCATCTGAACTTGCCTGGGCTTCGCCACTGACCCATTCCGCGGCATAGTCGATCAAAGTGGCATGGAAATAAATTTTTCCGTCCTCGTCGTGCTGGATCGAATCGACGACATCGAGAAAGTCAGTTATAGCAACCGTCAGTCCGGTTTCCTCAAGAACCTCCCTGATGGCCGTATCTTTAACCTTTTCACCGAGTTCCTGGCGTCCGCCGGGAATGCTCCATTGACCCAAGCGAGGTGGCTTACCACGTTGAATTAAAAGAAACTTTTCTTCTTTCCAGACAACAACACCAACCCCAATAAAGGGATATTCCAAATAACTTCGTTCATCTTGATCTGCGGATTGTCTTGTCGGCAAAATTATCACCTTATATTAGAAATTTCGTATCCAACGCCTAGGTCTTTACTTTTGATGGGTAGAGCCTGATATTAGCGTTGCTAAGGACCATAACGCACGCAACAATTGAAGTAACCGGAAATGACCACACAGGTTTTAGATCGTATTGTATTACAGGCTGGCGAATCCATTTTTCGCGAAGGCGAGCCAGGTGATCGCGCTTATGTTGTCCAGGAAGGTATGATTGATATTGTTAAAAATGCATCTGATGGAGAAGTTGTCTTAGGCAACATCGAAAAAGGCGGTATATTTGGCGAAATGGCCCTTATTGACGACCAGCCCCGCATGGCGTCGGCAGTCGCTGCGTCCACCACCACCGTTATTGTCATTAGCCGGGATGTATTTCAGCGAAAACTTCAAAAATGCGATCCCTTTGTGCGCGGCTTGCTTGGAATTTTCGTTAAAAACATTCGGTCTATGGTCGAGGATCGGATCAATTAGGGTAATTGGCCGGGTTCCAGTTTAAAGCAGATTGCGTAATTGTGTCGGCTCTGCTGAGGACTGGCTTGCGATCTATAACAGACTATATTAGAGAATGGCGAGATCGACGCGTAGAGGCCTAAATTATTAGATTATGACAGAGCAGAACGAAGAAAACTCTCCAGAGCAAAAAAATGCCAACGGTAGGCCCTTGCCGCCGTCGGCTCATCACCGGGTGGGCGGTGGTAAAAGTCGTGGTTTTTGGGGGCGCATACGCGGCTATTTTCTGGCTGGCGTCCTGGTTACGGCGCCGCTCGGCATTACCGGTTATCTTGCTTGGGTGATCGTTGAATTTATTGATCACTCAGTAACACCGTTACTGCCGGCGAAATATAACCCGGAGACCTATCTGCCATTCAGCTTGCCGGGGCTCGGTGTTCTCATACTCATTGTCATCTTGACGCTGATTGGCGCGCTGACCGCTGGCTTGCTGGGGCGCTGGCTGCTCCATACGGGTGAGCGCATTCTTAACCGGATGCCGGTCGTGCGCAGTATTTATTCGGCCATTAAGCAAATTTTCGAAACGGTAATGGGACAACAGTCGAATGCCTTCCGGGAAGCGGTTCTGGTGGAATATCCCCGCCGGGGAATTTGGGCCATCGCCTTCATTACCGGAGTGACGGAAGGCGAAGTGCAAAATCTAACCGAAGAGGAAACGGTCAATATTTTCCTGCCGACAACACCGAACCCGACATCGGGCTTTTTGCTGTTTGTGCCCAAGGAAGAAGTTGTGCCGCTGGACATGAGCGTCGAGGAAGCGATTAAAATGGTGATTTCCGGCGGTATCGTCACGCCGCCTGACCGCCGCCCACTCGCCGAACGGCAAAAACCGCAGGTTTCCGCCTCGACCTATGAGGATGTCGATATCCTCCGCGAAGGTGAAAAAACACCGATCCTGGTGACTAAAAAGGATTAGTAACTATAAGTGTACCAGGTACACTTTTTTTGCGTGTCCCCGTTAAAATAAGTGACTTCATTTAATCAACCACAAAGTTTACGAAATTCACAAAGCTCACAAAGCTCACAAAGCTTGATCATTCAGGAATGCTGAAAATCAGTGGTTTCCGTATGGATATAAAACGTCTGCTTTGCACCCGATAGCGGACATTATTTAAATTATACAAAAGAGTCCGCTTCTGACCCAAAGCGGACATTGGCCATTTTTACCTTAATCCTTTGCGATCAGACCAACTTTCCCTAGAATAGCCGAAAACAATATCGCTTTAGGGAAGAACATGGCGGATCAGGAGGTTCAACGCAGACTTGCTGCAATACTTGCTGCTGATGTGGCAGGTTATACGCGTCTTATGGAAGAAGACGAGGCAGGCACTGTCGCCGCCTGGAAATCTGCCCGCATCGAGAAAATCGACCCGCTGATTGCTGACAAAGGGGGCCGTATCGTCAAACATACCGGCGATGGTTTCCTGGCTGAGTTCACCTCGATTACGGACGCGGTTGCATGCGCCGTCGCTATGCAGGAAAAACTTGCCACAAACCCGCTTGATTTCCGAATTGGGATTAATCTGGGTGACGTCATAGACGAGCTGGATGACATTCACGGCGAAGGCGTAAATATAGCGGCGAGATTGGAAAACCTAGCGCCTCTTGGTGGCATCTGCATTTCTGACACTGTGCATACGGCGGTCCATAACAAGCTTGAACTTAGTTTTGAAGATATGGGCGATCAGGAAATTAAGAATGTTTCCACCCCAGTCCGCGCCTATCGAATCCTATTGTCACCACGCGCTGGCCAATCGGAGGTCGATGTATCAGCACCCGTGTCCGGGTTCGAAGATCGCCCAGCCATTGCCGTTTTGCCCTTTGACAATCTGTCTGGCGATCCCGAGCAGGAATATTTCACTGACGGCATCACGGAAGACGTAATCACACGTTTGTCTTATTGGCATTGGTTCCCGGTTATTGCCAGAAATTCCACCTTTGTCTTCAAGGGCGTTTCCATCGATATTAAGGAAGTTGGCCAAAAGTTGGGCGCCCGCTACGTCGTCGAGGGCAGCGTACGCAAGGCGGGTAACCGTATCCGGGTAACTGCACAATTGATCGATTCCGAAACGGGTCATCATTTATGGGCAGAGCGCTACGACCGCGACTTGGAAGACATATTTGCCATTCAGGACGAGATTACCGAGAACATTGTCGGCTGCGGAGCAAAAACGTGCTCATCTGTTGCCCCTCGATAATCTCGATGCCTGGGACGCATGTCAAAAAGCTTATTGGCATTTTAATCGGTCTTCTCGTGAAGATTTACAACTTGCCGCAGTGTGGTTCCAAAAATCAATTATACTCGACGGCGGCCAT
>CAJWAR010000064.1 GCA_913020445.1 uncultured Rhodospirillaceae bacterium | reverse complement strand
AGATATCACGAAACGCGATGAGCTCGAATCCGAATTGCAGCACTGGATCATCGACCACGTTACGACCAGCGATCAGGAACTGGGATACCCAAAGGAACGCAAGGCAGGTTTCTGGAAAAAAGTGAGCAAGAGCCTTTTCACAAAAGACAGGTAGCACCTTTACCATAAATTTGAATGTCCGCTTTGGGTCAAAAGCAGACTCTTTCGCCCAATACAATTGATGTCCGTTTTCGGGTGTATAGCGGACATCAATGTGGTTGGACCGGATGGACTGCTTATTGTTTGTGGACGCCAACCAGAAATTCAAAGATAATTATTCAGAAGAACTCTTTAAACCCGCAGAACGAATACTCACAGCTTTACTGGAGCAAAATTCTGCAATGACAGGGAGGGACCGCAACGTGCGAGCCAAAACATATGAGTACTAATCTTAATAAGCGCGCCCATGATGTAACCCAGGAAATATTTGATATTATGGGGGTGCGCCCCAGCGGAACCCAAGGCGACAAGGTTGCCCAGGCCATTGAGCAGGTGATCGTTAAAGCCTTGAAGAAAAGCGCCGAGCGCTCGACGGACGCAGCCACGGAAGTTTTTTCCCACGACCAAGACATGGCCCACAAAATTGCCGACAAAATTAGCGTCGCTAACAATGTCCTGATCACCAATTTGTCCGCATTGCGATAGCGGCGAATGTCTGCTTTTGGGGGTAAAGCAGACGCTTACCGTTAGCCCCTGATACGTCCGCTTTTAGCCAAAAGCGGACGTGGGTTTCCGGCGAGCAATTCCTAAATTAGGCATTTTGTGATCTCGTCGGGTGAGAGCCAACTTCGCTATACATTAATCTTGGATCGATAACCCAATGACCCCGGTTGTGTTCAAAATTCAGTTGCCGTAACATTCCGGTAAAACGATCCGGGGAATTTAATTAGGTAGGGGTGTAAGCGATGATCCACCAAGTGCGAATTTACAGCGGCCTCGTTCTGTTGGTATTCGTAATCGGCCATCTCAGTAATCACATGCTTGGGGTGATCTCGTTAGGTGTGATGGAAGCCGGACGGATCGTCACCATTGAGCCTTGGAGGACGATCCCGGGCACCATTATCTTGCTTACAGCTGTCCTCTTACACGCAGGTGTCGGCCTTACTTCGCTTTACAAAAGACACAATCTAAAGCTCCGTGGATGGGAAGCAACCCAGCTGATCCTGGGACTTTTAATCCCTTTCATGTTGGCCGGCCACGTTATTGGCACGCGATTTATGGTGGAACTCTTTGCAGTCAAACAAAGTTATTCTCTCGAATTATTGGCTTTATAGGTCTTTTTGCCAGTCTTTGCCGTATTACAGGGCATAACACTTTTACTTGTCTGGTGGCATGCCTGCATTGGACTTCACACTTGGCTGCGATTGAAGCCCGGCTATCTAAAAAAACGAACACTGCTATTTTCATTGGCGCTATTGCTGCCCGCATTGGCGCTTGCCGGTTATGTTGCCACCGGTGTCCAAGTACTTGAATTGGCAAAAAGTCAGGAATGGGTTGGGAAAATATTAGCCGAAAGTAATTTCAAGCCCGCCATGATGGAGTGGAACTTTTTCACCATGTATATAACTATGGCGGTTTGGGCTGGGATCATCCTTCTTGTTTTTTTCGCCCGCTGGCTGCGCCAAGCACTTTTAAAAAAGAACCGTTCCGAGAAAATTTATTACCGAAATTTCCGGGAAAGCCGGGTTATCGACATGCATCCAGGGGCCTCAATATTAGAAAGTCTGCGGGCGGACGGCGTGGCACATGCCTCGGTATGCGGCGGGCGCGGGCGCTGCACAACTTGCCGGATCAAAATTGGAGACGGTGCGGATCGCCTGACCCCAGCGACCGCCTATGAACGTCGGGCACTTGAACGTATCGCGGCGCCGGAAAATGTCCGCCTGGCATGTCAGGTCCATCCCGTCGCCTCGCTAGAGATTACCCCGCTTTTAGCGCCCTCTGTAACGCCGATGGAAGGGATTGGAAAAATGGGCTACGAGCAAGGGGAAGAGCTGCAAGTGGTTATTTTGTTTGCTGATCTTAGGGAGTCCACCAAATTAGCAGAGGGGCGTCTGCCCTTCGATGTGGTTTTTATCCTCAACCAGTTTTTCGCCGAGATGGCAGCATCCTTGGAAGATACCGGCGGCCTTTACGCCCAATTCAACGGTGATGGTCTGATGGCGTTATATGGCTTGAACACGGGTTTTCAGGAAGGGTGTATCCAGGCTCTGCAAGGTGCGCAACATATGCTAAAGCGGCTCGATATATTGAACCAGCGGCTCGGTATGGAATTGCAAAATCCCCTGCGCATGGGAATTGGTATCCATTGTGGAGAAGCAATTGTCGGCAGTATGGGGCCACCTGCGACGCCCATAATTTCGGCTCTTGGCGATAATGTAAATATCGCCGCCAGGCTCGAAGCCCAGACTAAGGAGTTAGGCGCGCAAGTCGTTGTATCGACCGAGACGGCGATCCAGGCGAACGTAGATTTGTCAGGTTTTCCCATCCATACGGTGCCGATTCGAGGGCGGGAGCAAGGTATTGAAGTCTATGCCGTCGGTGATCCACGAAAAATCGAGTTCATGAGTTAAACCATGTGCATATCTTCTTAGGATATTAGCTAATGTCCGCTTAGGGTCAGAAGCCGACTCTTTTGCGTTACTGGGATTATGTCCGCTTTCGGGGCTAAAGCAGACACTCCGGTGGCAGGTTTTCATATTGTTCTTGTTGCTCAATTGTTGAAAGGCCCTTACAACGGGGCCAAGAGGCGATTACAGCTTCCACCACTCGAAGTTAATACAATTTCGCCTATGTTTAACTGTAAGTTATTGAAAACCGGACGCATTGAATGATTCGTCAATTTGAGCTTGTCGAAACTGTAAAGTCCTATGATCCGTCGACGGATGAGGATGCGCTTAACCGCGCTTATGTTTTTTCGATGCGGGCGCATGGCAATCAAAAACGCGCATCGGGTGATCCGTATTTCTCGCACCCCTTGGAAGTGGCCGGTATTCTAACCGGCTACCGGCTCGATTCAAACTCCATTATTACCGCGCTGTTGCATGACACGATTGAGGATACGACCGCAACATCAAGCGAAATCGAGGAGCAATTCGGCGAAGAAGTGGCGCAACTCGTCGATGGCGTTACTAAGTTGACGCAAATTGAACTGCAATCCGACCAATCGGATCAAGCCGAGAATTTTCGTAAACTCGTGCTGGCGATGTCGGAAGACATTCGTGTTCTGCTGGTTAAGCTTGCTGATCGTCTGCACAACATGCGGACGCTCCATTTTATCGAAAATCAGGATAAGCGGCGGCGGATTGCGCTCGAAACCATGGAAATATATGCGCCGCTCGCCGAGCGCATCGGTATGCAGGAGCTGAAAAACGAGCTGGAGGATTTATCGTTTGGCGAGCTTAATCCGGATGCCCGGGAATCGATCAACTCCAGACTCGAATTTCTCCGCTCGGAAGGTAAGGACAATGTCGATGCAATTATTAAAGAACTAAAAGAAACACTCGCCCACCGGACAATTAAGGCCGAAGTTTACGGCCGTGAGAAATCGCCGTATTCAATCTGGCGCAAAACGCAAAAGAAAAACATCTCGTTTGAGCTGGTCTCCGACATTATCGCCTTCCGCATCGTCGTCGATACTATCGATGACTGTTATCGCGCGCTCGGCGTTATTCATGGCGCTTATATGATGGTGCCGGGCCGCTTTAAAGATTACATCTCGACACCCAAGCCCAACGGTTACCAGTCGCTCCACACCGGCATCATCGGCCCTGAACGGCAACGCATCGAGATCCAAATTCGCGCACGGCGCATGCATGAAGTGGCCGAAATGGGTGTCGCGGCGCATTGGGAATATAAGCAAAACACTGATCCCAAAACCGGACGCCAATACCGCTGGATGCAGGAACTGCTGGATATCTTAGAGCATGCCGCCAATCCGGATGATTTCCTGGAACACACCAAGCTTGAAATGTTTCCTGATCAGGTCTTTAGCTTCACCCCCAAAGGTGAGGTGATTGCCTTGCCCGCTGGTGCTACGGCGATTGATTTTGCCTATGCTGTCCATTCAGAAGTTGGTGATACCTGTGTCGGCGCTAAAATAAATGGCCGGCCAATGCCGCTACGGACGGAATTGGAAAATGGCGATCAAGTTGAGATCATCACGTCGCCAGCGCAAACACCATCACCGACTTGGGAAAATTTCGCCACCACCGGCAAAGCACGCGCGCGCATCCGCCGTTTCATTCGCCTGCGCCAGCGTGAAGAATATATCAATCTGGGAAAATCCATTTTAGAACGTGGTTTTCAAAAAGAAGGCTACGAGTTTGCTGAAAAAGCCTTTGATGAAATATTGACGATTTTCAGTGCCGACTCAGTTGATGATTTATACGCCGAGGTTGGTGCCGGTCAGGCGACTGGGCGTGAAGTCATTGAAGCTGTATTCCCGGGCTCCAAAGATAGTAATCGCAGTAAAGTTGCTCAACTTTTCCGCCGGCGCAGCAAGAAAAAGAAAGCAGATGAGAAAACCAGTGTGCCGATTAAAGGTTTGATCCCGGGAATGGCGCTGCACTTTGCGGGTTGCTGCCATGCCCTGCCGGGCGACCGGATCGTCGGCATTGTCACCAAAGGCCGGGGTATCACGATCCACACCATCGATTGCGAGACCTTGGAAGAATTTGCTGATACGCCGGAACGCTGGGTTGATGTTGCTTGGGAAGAAGACGCCAACAGCGAACGCCGCGCCGGCCGCGTCGAAATCGTCGTTACCAACGAACCCGGCAGCTTGGGTGAATTATCGATGGTAATCGCCAAAAACAATGGCAATATAAATAATCTAAAAATAACCAACCGAAGTCAGGAATTTTTTGATATGTCGGTAGATATTGAAGTTCACGATATTAAACATTTACGAAATATTATCGCTGCGTTACGCGCTTCACCGGTAATTAATTCGGTTGAACGTTCACGCGGTTAAGCTAAATATAACTAAGTTGTTGTAACGATGAAGAATATTCAGAGGTAACGCGGAAACCCCATGTTTCGCCGTAGAGAAAAGCCATCCCTTTTTAAACGGTGCTGCAATTTATTGTGGCCTCGAATGGGATGGTCGCGCACTGGTAACTATTGGGCCCATCGGGTAAGCCGTCTACCGGGCTCGGTATATTCGATCGCTGCCGGATTTGCCTGCGGTGCCGCGGTATCCTTTACGCCCTTTGTCGGACTCCATATTCTTTTGGGCGGTCTTTGTGCATGGCTCATGCGGGCCAATATTATCGCCTCGATAATTGGCACCGCGGTAGGTAATCCGTGGACCTTTCCTTTCATTTGGCTGTGGATTTACAATTTCGGCGTATGGTTAGGATTTGGCACCAGTGGGTACCATGAGCATGATCTTGATTTTGCCGCCTTATTTGGTAATGCCAAGCAAGCGGCGTTGAAATTTGATCTAACCTTTCTGTCGGACACGGTTTGGCCGATTTTTGGCCCCATGCTGTTAGGTAGCATACCGACGGCAATTGTTACTTGGTTCTTGTTCTATTACGCAATTAAACACATTATTGAAACCTATCGCCATTCGCGCCTAGAACGGGCTAAACACAAGCACGTCAATACTGATATAAGTATAAAATCACCGATTGAGTATAATGATGAATAAGCCAAACGATTTTACCGATTACCTTCGCCTCGGCGTCAATATTGACCACGTTGCGACCATCCGTAACGCCCGTGGCGGCGACCATCCTGATCCACTGCGCGCTGCCCATATGGCGAGCAAAGCCGGTGCCGATGGGATCACGGCACATTTGCGCGAAGACCGCCGTCATATGACGGATAATGACATTGAACGTCTCCGCGGCGAAATCGATCTGCCGCTAAATTTGGAAATGGCAGCGACCGATGAAATGCTGGAGATAGCGCTTCGACACAAACCCCATGCAGCTTGTATTGTGCCGGAAAAGCGTGAGGAAAGAACGACCGAAGGCGGGTTGGATGCAGCTGGCGGCCATAATCATCTGGTGCCCTTCGTCGACGCCATGCGGGCGAAGAATATTCGCGTCTCGCTTTTTATTGAAGCCGATAAGCGGCAAATCGATGCCGCCGTATCGATGGGAGCGCCGGTGGTTGAGCTTCATGCCGGCGCTTATTGCGATGCCGTTGGCGATGCTCGGGAGGCTGAACTGGTGCGCATCCAGGAAGCGGCGGCCTATGGCGCTGAAATCGGCCTCGAAGTTCATGCCGGCCATGGCCTCGGTTTTGATACCGTTGGGGCCATCGCCGAAATACCGCAATTGGCCGAGCTTAATATCGGGCATTTCCTAATTGGTGAGGCGATATTCGGCGGTTTAGACAGCTCAATCAAACGCATGCGCTCCTTGATGGACAATGCCCGCGCCGAAGTTTCCGGCGAGCGCTCGGCGTAAATTCGGGGTCGCTCGTGATCATCGGCATCGGCAATGACCTTATCGACATCACGCGGATAGAAAAAACGCTTGAGCGTTTCGGCGACCGCTTCATCCAACGTATCTTTACCGATATCGAGCAGGCAAAATCGGATAAACGCCGGATGCGGGCAGCCAGCTACGCCAAACGCTATGCCGCCAAAGAGGCGTGTTCCAAAGCGCTTGGCACCGGATTTCGGAAAGGGGTTTTTTGGCGGGATATGGGGGTAATCAATTTACCATCGGGTAAACCGACCATGAAGCTTACGGGTGGCGCGCTCAAACGCCTGGAAGAGATTATCCCCGACGGCATGGCAGCGCAGATCGATCTTACCATTACCGACGAGCCGCCAACCGCCGAAGCTTTGGTCATTATTTCCGCCATTCCCAAATCAATGGATGACTGATGGTGGATAGCGACGCCTCGCCAATGAGTTTGGTCGTTGGTTGGCGGCCCAGCAGTGTCTCGGGCTGGGGAGTCTACGGACAAAATCTAATTCGCCAATTAATCGAAAAAGGCCACAATCCGGTGCTTTATTCGGCCCCGCACTTGCTTGATGTCACCCCTGAAGTCGCCGCGCTGTTACAGCCCGCCTTGCAACGTCAAGTCCATCTCCAGGAATTGCTCGAGAAAGTCGGCTTGCTGGAATTTGATTATCCGGTCTTGCACGCGCTCCGCAACGATTTCCTGCCATCACTGGATGATCAAGTTGCCCGCGGCGATAAAAACATCGGCGTTATATTTTTTGAAAGCACAGCGATTTCTATTGAAGGTCTCGCCCGGGCGCGTGACTACGATCTGATCGTGACCGGCTCCACTTGGAATGCGGAGATATTAGCGAGTAGGGGGCTCACCAATGTCGCCAACGTTTTTCAAGGCATTGATGACACGGTTTTTCATCCCCGTGATAATACCGGCAAATATCCGGACCGTTTTGTTATTTATTCGGGCGGCAAACTAGAATACCGCAAGGCGCAGGACGTGGTTATCGCAGCTTTCAGAGAATTTCACAGTAACCACCCGGAAGCCTTACTGACCTTTGCCTGGGCCAATCAATGGACCGCCATTTTGCCGACAATCAGCAATTCTAAATTCACCAGCGGCCAGCCTGATGTCGTCGATGATGAAATGATGATAGATGACTGGCTGATCAAGAACGGGCTAGCCGAAGACTCGTTCATAAATCTGGGCATGCTGCCCAACAAAGACCTGCCTGATCAGATCGCCAGCGCCGATATGGCGGTGTTTCCCAACCGCTGTGAGCCAGGCACCAATCTTGTCGCCATGGAGGCGATGGCAATGGGGTTGCCTACCATTTTGGCAGCCAATACCGGCCAGCTAGATCTTATTGAAGACGGTAATTGTTATCAGCTCAATGATCAGACTCCGGTAGAACCTTACGCGCCTTACAATGAGGTTGAAGGCTGGCGGGAGCCGACGGTCGAGGAAACACTCGAACGCATGGAGGAAATATACTCCAACCGCGACGAAGCAAAGCGGCGTGGCGATAAGGCAGCAGCCTTCCTGCGCAATCTATCCTGGAGTAATCAAATTGACCGCTTGTTAACCGAAATTGATGCTCTATATCGCGTATAGTTTATGGAAAGCCGCTTGACAGAACGGCCTCGCGCTGGCTTGATCCCCACCAAATTAAGGTTTGCGGAATGATATCCACATAAATTTAGTAAAAACAACGAGTTAAGCGTCCTAATTAATGCCAGAAAAGAAGAAAAATAGCTTTTTCGATACACTGAAAACAATCGTTTATGCGGTCGTGATAGCGTTGATAGTGCGAACGGTGGCGTTTGAGCCGTTTAATATTCCATCCGGTTCGATGATTCCAACATTACTGGTGGGTGATTATTTATTTGTCTCCAAATATTCCTATGGGTATTCGAAGCATTCTCTGCCGTTCAGTCTCCCGCTTATTCCCGGACGTGTCGGCTTTGAAAATCCAGAACGCGGTGATGTTGCCGTTTTCAAACTGCCCTCTGACAATAAAACTGATTACATCAAGCGCATCATTGGCCTGCCCGGTGATAAAATACAGATGAGGAACGGCCGGTTATTTATCAATGGCGAGATGGTCAAACGCGAACAAACAGACGACTTCATCCAGACCGACGGCGGTGGTAATCTCAGGCGCACCAAGCGCTACATCGAAACACTACCGAATGGTAAAGCCCACACCATCCTTGAAGAATGGGGCGACAAAGGACCGCTGGACGACACCGGCATTTATGAAGTACCGGCGGATCATTTCTTCGCCATGGGTGATAATCGTGACAATTCTCAAGACAGCCGTGTCCGTCCCCAAGTCGGCTTTATTCCAAAAGAAAATCTGGTTGGCCGGGCTGAGATTCTATTTTTCTCGACCAATGGCGGGGCGCGGTTCTGGGAAGTCTGGAAATGGCCGGTCGCTATGCGGTTTCAGCGCTTTTTCCAGGAAATCATTTAGCTTCTGATGAGCAGTGATTTAACCAAGCTGGCTAACTCTCTCGGACATACCTTTACAACGCCCGATTTATTGGCACTAGCGCTGCGCCATTCAAGCCTCTCGGTTAGTGGCCCGGATGGTTCAAATGAACGCCTGGAGTTCCTAGGCGATCGCGTCCTAGGCTTAATTATCGCAGAATTGCTGCTGAACAGATTCCCTGCTGAAGACGAAGGTGATATCGCGAGACGGCATACTGCCCTGGTGCGCCAGGAAGCCCTGGTGCGGGTGGCGGAGAAGTTGAACCTCGGTGATTATATTCAAATGTCTGAAGGCGAAGAAAGCAGCGGCGGGCGATCCAATTCGAGCGTTTTGTCAGATTGTTGTGAGGCGGTGATCGCGGCGCTTTATATCGATGGCGGGCTTGCGGTGGCGAGCGATTTTATCACCAGCCATTGGAACCCGATGATCGAAGAAACCCCGCGCCCGCCAAAAGATGCCAAGACGGAGCTACAGGAATGGGCCCAAGCGCGTAGCCTTGCCTTGCCAAAATATTCCGAGATTAGCCGTGACGGCCCGGCGCACAAGCCAACCTTCGTAATCGAAGTTAGTGTGGGCGACCATCCGGGTGCGCAAGCCTCCGGCACATCAAAACAACGGGCCGAGCAGGAAGCGGCGGAAGTTTTGCTGGCCGAGCTTAGTCAAAATGAATGAGTCTCAAACCCGCTGCGGCTTTGTTGCCATATTGGGGGCGCCGAATGTCGGTAAGTCAACGCTGCTCAATCGTATCGTCGGCACCAAAGTATCTATCGTCTCACCCAAGGTACAAACAACCCGCACCCGCGTGCTCGGCATTGCCCTTGAAGGCGATACCCAGCTGATATTTATCGATACGCCGGGTATCTTTCAGCCCAAACGCCGGCTCGACCGGGCAATGGTGGCAGCAGCTTGGGGCGGGGCCGGCGATGCTGATCACGTTATTCTACTAGTAGATGCCCAGCGCGGCCTCAACCCCGATACCCAAGCCATCATTGATCGTCTCAAAGAGCAAGAGGGCCGTAAAGTCGATCTCGTCATCAATAAAATAGATCTGATTGATAAGCAGAAACTGCTGGCGTTGACGCAAAAACTGAGTGAGCAGGGCGTGTTTGACGAAACCTTTATGGTCTCTGCTACGCAGGGCGATGGTGTTAAAGATTTAGTTGCGTATCTCACGGCCAAAATGCCGGCCGGCCCGTGGCTGTTCCCGGAAGATCAGATTTCCGACATGCCGATGCGCCTGCTGGCGGCTGAAATTACCCGGGAGAAGCTCTATCTCAAGCTGCATCAGGAACTGCCATACGCAACGACGGTAGAAACCGAAACCTGGGAAGAAAAAGACGATGGTTCTGTCCGCATTGAACAAACCATCTATGTCGAGCGGGAAAGTCAACGCTCGATCGTTCTTGGCAAGGGCGGCAAGATGATTAAATCGATTGGCGCCGAAAGCCGACATGACCTCGGTGACATGCTCGACACCAAAGTACATCTGTTCCTGTTTGTTAAAGTGCGCGAGAAATGGGGTGATGATCCCGGTCGCTATAATGCCTGGGGCTTGGATTTTAACGCTTAACAACGTTCACAGGCTTGTGAATTTACACTTTCTCCTATTTACCCATTAGTTTGAACACCTATTGCAGTGCTCAGGAGGGATATTATGTCGGCTGAATTACTATATCTGTTTCTCACCTCAATCTTACTCGCTTTAATGTGGATCCCGCATATTATCGGGCAGGTCATCAATTACGGCCCGTTACGCCCGGAGGAATATGTCGCGTTGCGTGATGAGCCGACCCACCTTTGGGTCAAACGGGCCAATCGCGCCCATGTTAATCTGGTCGAGCAGTTCGGCGCCTTTGCCGGGCTCGTCGTGGTCGCCCATCTTGTTGGCGTATCGACAGAATTAACCGCTGGGGCAGCCGCCGCTTTTTTCTGGCTCCGTATCATCCATGCCATCGTCATGATCGCCGGCTTTAAACTTTTTATGGCACGGACTTTAATCTTCACCGCCGCCTGGATCGCGCTACTGGTAATCGCCTGGGAAATTGCGGCAGCTAAACTGTTTTAGAGCGCGCCAGCTAAGCCATCCGTTTCGCTAATTCGGCGGAACGGTCGTCGGCGGTCATGAAGCCTGTTTCTTCGCGGCACATGGCTTCGGTTTCCTGGCGTATTTGATCGGCTGATTTTTCCAGATCGAGCGGTTTGCTGTAGGGTTGTGGCACATACCACGGCGTGTGGGTATAAACCTCGATTTTATTACCCTCGGGATCGAGAAAATAGACCGACCACGCGTTACCATGCGTGCGTGGTCTGATTTCGGTGGCGCCGGCAGCCTCGGCTCTGGCATAAATAGCCTGTACGTCTTCCAAATTATCAACATAAAATGAAATTTGCTGGGTGACCATAAAGTCAACTTCTTCGGGCCGGCCAGGCACCAGAACAATTTCATGATGCTCGGTCGGATCGCTCGATAAAAAGGTGTAATAAATCTTATTTGCTGGATGAACACCTTCATCGGTGATGATCAGCCCGAGGACTTTGGTATAAAAGTCCAGCATGTTCGGCACATCTTGGCAGAAGATCGCCGAATGCGTCAATTTGGCCCGCGGATTTGCAGTCATTATTTCCCCCATTTTATTGTTTTAAACGCAATTATTAGACTGCTGAGTATGGCAAATTATTGCTGGTGCGAAATTGATAGGTGTCAAATCGGGAAATGTCAGTGAGGGCAGGGGTGAAACTTCCCAATTTTCCCGGTATAAACTCACCTCATGAATTGGTCTGATATCGGCATTGTATTATCTGCCCGCAAACACGGGGAGGGCTCGGCGATTGTCTCGTTGATGACGCCGGCGCATGGCCGCCATGCCGGGCTGGTTCGAGGCGGCAGCGGCAAACGCGCCCGCGGTATTTATGAAGCGGGCAATCTGGTCAGCGTTGAATGGCGGGCCCGGCTTGAGGATCATCTCGGCGCTTTCACCTGTGAGCTGCTGCAGCCGCAGGCCGCACTTTATCTTGATGATTCGCTCCGGCTGGCCGGGTTAAGCTCGGCCTGCGCGGTGCTTGAAATGGCGCTGCCGGAACGCGAGCCACATCCCGAGATTTACGAATCACTTTTTAGTTTTATCGCAAATCTCAGTGAAGACACCTGGCTCGAAGAGTATGTCCGTTGGGAGCTTGATCTGCTGGCTGATCTTGGCTTCGGCCTTGATCTCTCGTCCTGTGCCTCGACCGGACAAAGTGATGAGCTGATTTACGTTTCGCCGAAATCCGGCCAAGCAGTTTCGACCAACGCCGGAGAGCCCTATAAAGACAAGCTGTTAGCGCTCCCTGACTTTCTCATGAATGGGCTGGAAAGTGCGCCGACGATCGATTTTAACGCGCTATATCTGGGGCTCAATCTCACCGGTTATTTCATGAGCCGCCACGTTTTTATTCATCATAAAAATGGTGAGCCGCCCGCTCGCACACGACTGGTTGACCGCGTAAAACAAAAGCATACAATATCTAGTCGTTAGACGATTTTTTACACGGGAACACTAATGAACGCACCGACTATAACGTCCGGCGATATCCGGGATACCCGGCTCGCCGACGCGATCAGCGAACGCTACCTTTCTTATGCCTTATCCATCATCATGTCGCGCTCTTTGCCCGATGTAAGGGATGGCCTGAAACCGGTGCACCGGCGGCTGCTCTATGCGATGCGGCAATTGAAACTCGATCCCGATCAGGGTTTTAAGAAAAGTGCCCGCGTGGTGGGCGACGTGATGGGCAAATATCATCCCCATGGTGATCAATCGATCTATGATGCGCTGGTCCGGCTCGCTCAGGAATTTTCCGTGCGCTATCCACTGGTTGATGGGCAGGGCAATTTCGGCAATGTCGACGGCGATAATCCAGCAGCGATGCGTTACACCGAATCGCGTATGACCGAAGTGGCGACAGCGTTGCTTGAAGGTATCGATGAAGATTCTATCGATTTCCGGGAAACCTATGACGGCCAGGATAAAGAGCCGGTTGTCTTACCTGCAGCGATCCCAAATCTGTTGGCCAATGGCGCGGCCGGCATTGCCGTCGGTATGGCAACCAGCATCCCGCCGCACAATCTGGAAGAACTTTGTACCGCGCTTATTCATTTGATCAAATTCCCGAAAGCCACCATCGGCAAACTAATTGATTTTATTCCCGGGCCGGATTTCCCGACAGGCGGCGTGCTGGTTGAGGATAGAGACATCATTACCGCCGCTTACAAAACCGGGCGCGGCAGCTTTCGAGTTCGTGCGCGCTGGGAAAAAGAGAAGCTCGGGCGTGGCCAATATCAGATCATCATCACCGAAATTCCCTATCAGGTGCAGAAGTCGCGCCTGATCGAAAAAATCGCTGAGTTGTTGCTGGCGCGCAAATTACCCTTCCTTGCCGATATTCGTGATGAATCTGCCGAAGACATTCGCGTCGTGCTGGAGCCCAAAAACCGCACCATTGAGCCAGAGATGTTGATGGAGCAGATGTACAAGTTAACCGAGCTTGAATCGCGCTTCAGCATGAACATGAATGTGCTGGATGCCGACAACACGCCCAAAGTGATGAATTTACGCGACGTGCTGACCGCCTTTCTTGATCACCGCCTCGAAGTCCTCATGCGGCGGACCAAGTTCCGCCTTGGTAAAATTGATGCGCGGATGGAAGTCCTCGAAGGCTATTTGATTGCTTACCTCAATCTGGATGAAGTCATCCGCATCATCCGCGAGGCAGATGACGCCAAGAAGAGCTTGATCAAAAAATTTAAGCTGACCGACAATCAAGCCGAGGCCATTCTCAACATGCGTTTGCGGTCGTTGCGCAAACTCGAAGAAATTGAGATTAAGGGCGAGCACGACGATCTTAAAAAAGAACGCGCTGAGCTTAACAAATTGATCAAGAACAAGGATTTGCGCTGGAAGAAAATCTCCAGCGAAATCAGCGCCATCAAAAAACAGTTTTCCGGCAAAGCGAACCCGGCCTGCAAACGCCGCACCGAGATTACGTCTGCGCCTGATGTGATCGATATTCCGGTCGATGCCTTCATCGAAAAAGAACCGGTGACGGTGATCTGTTCAGAGAAAGGCTGGATTAAGGCAGCCAAAGGCCATGTCGATCTCGCCTCCGAAGTAAAATACAAAGAGGGTGACCGCGAAATGTTTATTATGCATGCGGAAACCACCGATAAAATTCTGCTGTTCGCCACCAACGGACGCTTCTACACGATTTCTTGTGACAAATTACCGGGCGGGCGGGGCTTCGGTGAGCCGGTGCGCCTGATGGTCGATCTTGGCAATGAACACGATATTGTAGGCCTATTCCTGTACCAGCCTGAAGTTAAGTACCTCGCAGCCTCGAACTCGGGGCGTGGCTTTATCGTCAAATCTGAAGACGTCATGGCGCAAACCAAGGGCGGCAAACAAATCCTAAATGTTAAAGGCGAAGATGAAGCGGCGGCGATCTGCATCGTCGAGGGCGACAACGTGGCGGTTATCGGAGAAAATCGTAAGCTATTGCTGTTCCCACTCGACGAAATACCGGAAATGACGCGCGGTCGAGGCGTTATTCTGCAACGCTACAAGGACGGTGGATTGCGCGATGTTAAAACCTTCACGATGAAAGAAGGATTATCCTGGAAAACCGGCGACAAAACCCGGACCGAAACCGATTTAATGGCGTGGCAAGGTAAACGGGCGCAAGCTGGCCGACTACCACCCAAAGGGTTTTCCCGCACCAACAAATTCTCTTAATTCTTTGAATTTTACCAACGACCTGCTATGTAGTCGGCAAAACAATACCACAGAGGGACCAGGAAAATGACTGAGGCCAACACTTACGCCCAACCAACTCTGCTCGATGCAGTTATACCAGCCGCTGCCAATAGCTGGCTTTATAAGCTCATTCTTGTGCTTGCTGGCTCGGCGCTGTTAACACTTTCGGCAAAAATTCAAGTGCCGTTTTATCCCGTACCCATGACCATGCAGACTTTTGCTGTCTTAGTAATCGGCATGGCGTTTGGCTGGAAACTCGGTGGTTTGACCATTTTGGCTTATCTGGCAGAGGGCGCTTTGGGATTACCGGTGTTTGCCGGCACCCCTGCCAAGGGCATCGGCCTCGCTTATATGGCTGGCCCGACTGGCGGTTATCTTGTTGGTTTTCTGGTTTCCGCACTGACCGTAGGTTATTTGGCAGAGAAGGGCTTTGATCGTTCAGTTATCTCGACCTTGCTGGCGATGCTGTTCGGCACCGCGATTATTTTTATCTGCGGGTATGTGTGGCTGGCCAATTTGATCGGCATGGAAAAAGCTTTCCAATTTGGCGTGTTGCCGTTCATGTGGGGCGCTGTGTTTAAAATCGGTCTTGCTGCCGCCGTGCTGCCACTCGGCTGGAAAATTCTCAACCGCGAACGTTAGAAACTTAAAGAAATATCTTGATGGAAGGATTTGCAGACGGCGATTTCTGCTGCCTGTTCAGACGTTAATCTCTCCTGCTGGCGCAATCCAATAGAGTTTTTGATCTTGTCGTCATAAGCGATCAAGCCGGGCAACAATTCTTTTGCAGCGCGCTTGCGCCAGGTGACTTCTTTAACAAATTCGTCCACGCCTCTTTTTAGTTCCTTGATAGCTTTCTGTTGATCAGGTTTTCTTTTCGTCAATGCCCGGCGTGCACGCGAGACTTTCGACTTGATCGAACTGGCGGCGGCAACATTGCCAAACGCTTTTTCAGCGGCGCGAACTTCCAAAACCGCTTTAGCAATGGCTTCCTTGGTAAGCGCAGAGGTGACAACACCTTCCAATTTTCTCAAATGATCTTCCAAAGCCGCCAACTTGCCCGCATCAGAAATAATCTTTTTCATATTAGGGATCGGCTCATAGGTATCGTCAACACTGCGGCGATATTTCCGCCGCGAGGTGGTTTCGGCTTTAACCAGTTCTAAATAAGATTTGCGGGCCTCTTGCCATTTTGGCGAGATCTTGGATTCAAAATTATCTTTCTCAGTTTGAAGTTCAGCTACTTCTGCCTGCATCTCAGCGACAGTGCTTTCGTTTCCGCCATCACGGACCAACGGTCTGATTTTTTCGTTGAGACGTTTTATTTCGACTCCTATCCGGCGTGCCCGCGCTTGGAGGTCACGGGTGGTACGATGCAGCGGCCGATAGCCAGGAATATAAGCATTTAACGCCTTACTAGCTTTTTTGATTGCCTCAACATGGGTGAAAATTTGATCTGATGCTTGAAAGGCTTCAGACATAGAACGTTTTTGCCGGTCCGGCAGGTAGCTAATATCAAGTGTTTTTGCCGCCGCAATGGCCGCCTTCAAACCCTCTCTAGTTTGCTCATATTCGGCAAATAGAAATTCTTCTACACATACCTGAAGGCGGGGGTTAATCGGCGGTGGCGCTGTATCAGATGTTAAATTCACACGATTGGGTAAATAGTTTACCAGGGACGGGTAGAAGCCGACGATGGTTAACCCGACCAATTGTAAAATGATGAAGGGCACGACGCCTTTATATATCTGAATAGTTTGCACAACCTTTGAGGCGACGCCCCTGAGGTAAAAGAGAGCAAAGCCAAAAGGCGGCGTTAAAAATGACGTTTGCATATTAACGCCGATCATGACGCCAAGCCACACGCCGGTAACATTGGCTGACGGGTCGGCTAATAGGATCGGGGCGATGATGGGTACGACCACCACGGCGATTTCGATGAAATCCAGGAAAAACCCTAGCAGAAAGATAACCACCATAACGACGACGAATTTGGTGATAAAACCGCCGGGTAATCCGGTAAGGAAGTCTTTGACGAGTTCTTCGCCGCCGAAGGCCCGAAAGGCTGCCGTGAGCATGGCGGCACCCAAAAGAATGATGAAGACGAGGGACGTGGTCTTGGCTGTCTCAATCATCACATAATTTAATGTGCCTTCAATCTTATGAGTTCGCCAACCGCTCCAAATCAACGCAAAGAGAAATACCAGAACCGCCAGTAGCGCCGCGGCAATGACGACCGCATCCTGTGTCCCCTTTATACTTTTGACGTTGATATTAAATTGGCTCAACATCCAGCCGAGCACGGCCAGAGATAAAATGATCATAAATACCGGGGTAAACGCGTGTTTCTCGCCTTCTTTTAAACGGTAACCAGCCATAATCATGGCACCAACCGCGCCAATGGCGCCCGCCTGATTAACTGTCGCGATGCCAAGAATAATTGACCCCAAAACAGTGAAAATCAAAACCAGAGGTGGCACCAAAACCAAAAAGACACGCTTGAAAAATTTGATATCATATTTGCCTTCGAAGGGAACAGGTGGTGCTGAGTCTTTTTTGAGTAAGGCAACAATCAAAATATAGAGCATATAAAGGCCAACCAGAACGATACCCGGCAGTAGGGCGCCTAAGAACATTTCACCTGCACTGGTCGAAGTTAAATCAAACTCAGTTGGCAGGTTGAATGAGCCGGTCGTGTCTTTAAATTCTGCTTTGCGAATGTTGGCGGCACGATCGGTAGCGCTGGAAAGTTGGTCGGCCAAAATAATCAACACGATCGACGGCGGGATAATTTGCCCGAGCGTTCCAGATGCCGCGATGGTGCCGGTTGCGAGGGGAACGTTGTAGTTGGCGCGCAGCATTACAGGCAAAGAAATCAACCCCATCGCAATGACGGTGGCGCCAACGATGCCGGTTGTGGCGGCGAGCAGGGCGCCAACAAATACCACGGCAATGCCGAGACCTCCTGGGACCGGCCCAAAAAGCTGTGCCATGGTGATGAGTAGATCCTCGGCTACTTTCGAGCGTTGCAGCATCAAGCCCATAAAGATAAACAACGGAATCGCAATTAGGGTGTCGCGCTCAACTTCGAAATATATCCCTCGAAAGTTGGTGATCGCGGCATTGAACCATTGAATCGCATTACCTTGCGAGAAATAGGCGCCGGAATCACCGGCAAATAACATGCCTGCAATAGAGGCCAAAAGAATTGTGATGATGGCAGAACCGGGCAGGGCAAAGGCCACGGGATAACCGGACGCCAAGGCGGCGATCAAAAGAATAACTAAAATGGCTAGAAATAAAGTTTCCATATATTTTGCTTTTTACCGATCTTAGATCAAATCGCGGTGTTCTTCATGGGTGTGGGCGCCTGGCTCGTGAATTAAAATTGCCGCATTGCTCAGGAAGTAGCTGGTAAATTGGATCATCATACTTAAGGCGTAAATCAATAAAAATCCTGCCATAATATATTTCACATAGAGGCCATAACCACTTTGGGTGACTTCATAGGTCAGCAGGGGTGCGTTAATCAAATTTGATTTTCCCCATAGCCCGCGCGTTAGAATAATCCAACAAAGTGGTAAGCCGAGTACCAATGAGCCAATGACATTTGACCAGGCTTTGCCTCTTTCGCTAAATCCGGTGTAGAGAATATCGACCCGGACATGGCCTTCCTCGATCAAGGTGTAGGCGCTGGCAAATAGAAATAAGGCGGCATACCAGAACCGCACTAAATCGCCCATGAAGGCTTGTTCATAAGAGAAAATAAAACGCGTTATTACAATCAAGAGCTCGGCAATCACAATCAAGAGAGCCAGCCATATAAATCCTAAGGTGCGAGTGAAATATCCGATGACAAAGCCTAAGGCGATCAACGGATAATGAATATTAATACCTCGATAGGCTGAACGCCCAAGGTCCTTAGCGAATTCTACGCCAACTGTCTGAGCTAATAACCCTTCAACTCGTAAAAAGGAAATAGCCATGTCGACGATACCGATCAACAACGCTGCCCAAAATGCAGAGCGAATGATATAACTAACGAGGGCGTCTAAAACTTCTGAATCCTGGACCAGTGTCCGCTCGCGAGAGCGCCAGACAACCACTGCAATTACGGCAATCGTGCCGAGATAAAACACCACCTGCAGCCAGCCTAATAAGGGCTGGAGGTCTTTTAGGGGATTTCTTAAGGGCTCTAACCAAAACCATCCGAGATCGGCAAAAAGTACATTGATACCGGGCCAGCCCCACCAAAATATCAGGAAGTTATTGGCAACATACACCAGGCTAAGAGCTGCCATAGAAAGCGCAGCGATCCTGAGATAAACGGTTATCGAGATATTCTGCATGATATTAAAAAAGAAACAGTATGAAGCGTTTCAGAACGTAAATGCAGACAACGGAGCCCAGGTAAATTCTGGTGGCTCCGTTGTCACATTTCTCACACCGTGTCTTGGTTAAACGCCAAGAACGCGGTTACGTTGCTGAACAAAGGCTTGGTCAGAAATTTTTGACCATGCACCCAAGTTAGCGCGCGCTTTCAAGAAGCTTACGTGAATTTCGTTAGCAAGCTTGCTGTGAGCCCGCACCCCTTCAAACACTTCTTTAGACGCCTCGCCAAAGCTGTCATAAATGTCGTCGTTAAATTTACGCAGTTTGACACCTTGATTTTTAACGAGATCTTGAAGCGCTTCACCACTCTTGGCGTTGAACTCTGCCATCATCACATCATTTTCCATGCTCGTGGCAGCTTCAATGATGCCTTGATCCGTTTTGGACAAGTCATGCCACCACTTGGCATTCATGCCAAACGCCAACATGGAGCCGGGTTCATGCATGCCAGGATAATAATAATATTTGGCAGCTTCATAGAACTTCATAAAGCGGTCATTCCAAGGACCAACCCATTCTGTGGCGTCAATCGCACCGGAAACCAAGTTTTCATAAATTTGACCACCTGGAACAGAAATTGGTGACGCACCCAACTTAGCCATGACGTCGCCGCCAAGACCCGGGATACGCATTTTCAAGCCTTTGAGATCGTCAGAAGAATTGATTTCCTTTCTGAACCAACCGCCCATTTGGACGCCGGTATTACCGCACATCAAGCCTTTCAAGCCAAATTGATCGCCCAATTTGTCCCAAAGTGCTTGGCCGCCGCCAAACCGGATCCAGGCGTTGATTTCGGTGTAGGTCAGACCGAAAGGTACGGCTGTGAAATATGCCCAACCTGGATGTTTGCCTTTCCAATAATAGTCCGCAGCATGATAGGCCTGAGCATTACCAGATGCGACTTCGTCAAACGAGTCAAACGCGCCAACACGTTCTTTGGCGGCAAAGTATTTAACTTGAATTCGACCTTCTGTTAAATCGTTAATGCGTTTGGCTACACGTTGTGCACCTGTTCCCAGACCGGGAAAATCGCGTGGCCATGTTGAAACGATATTCATTTCAGTTCGTTTTTGAGCGATGGCCGGTTTCGGCAATGTCGATGCAGCTGCTACAGTACCAACCGCGGCAACACCGGTGCCTGCTTTTTTAATAAACTCGCGTCTTTTCATTGAATGCCTCCCAATGATTTGTATATTTAGGTCCTGTAATCCGCTCTGATTATTTAAGAATCCCAGAGGCGGCTTGGTTCAGATTTTGAGTATAGGGACTTTTAGAATCCGTGCAACAAAGGAACACGCAATAGTTATCGTTAATTTTGTTGAGCTTTATGACACAAAAATAAATTACTCACCCGCAGACAAGAGCGCTCTTTTGTCAAAATCTTGCCAGCCGTCGGCGGTAAAATATTCAAGCGGCAGGAATTTATCTTTATAAGCCATTTTCTGGCTGCCACCGATCCAATAGCCAAGATAAACATAAGGTAAATTGAGTTGTTGGGCGCGCTCGATGAGCCATAAAATCATATAGGTGCCAAGACTGTTCTTGTGGTATTTGGGATCGAAATAGCTATAAACGGCAGATAAGCCATCCGCCATTATATCGACCAAGCACCCACCGACCAATAAGCCGTCTTCATTTTGAAATTCAACCAGCGAAGTATCGACCGGCGTTTCCTCGACCAAAGCCTGATAATCATAAAAATCCATGGTCGCCATATCGCCTCCGGTATGACGAGAATCCTGATAACGCGAAAACAGCTCAAATTGATCTGAAGTTGCTTGAGCGGATTTTTCAACCGCAATGACGTTGTCATTCAGTCGGAGGACGCGCCGCTGTGATGACGACGGTTGAAATTCGTCCACCACCGTTCGAACCGCCAAACAGGCATTACAATCCTGGCAAATCGGGGCATAGACCAGGCTATGACTACGGCGGAATCCAACCCGTGATAAGGTGTCGTGCAGAGAGGTTGAATCGATACCGGACAGCTCGGTCACCATCCGGCGTTCTACCTTTTCTTCTAAGTAAGGGCAGGGAAGAGGTGCCGTAATGAAAAATGAAGTCGGCCTCTGAGTAATACTATGTTTCATTGAATAATTATTCCGTCGCCTTTTCCTCGAACTGATCTACTGATCCTAGCTCATCTAAATTGTTGACCACAACAGTTCCTGATAAATAATCGTGCAGACATCTGCCGGCATCGCCAAATAATGCGACTAGCAATACCAACCACGCGGTCAATGCGATCGACCCATAAAACAATATCGTCTGGACAGCGGCCTGGACATAGTCAGGACTCCCGCCAATCCA
>CAJWAR010000063.1 GCA_913020445.1 uncultured Rhodospirillaceae bacterium | reverse complement strand
CGGGGGCCTGCAACAATCAAGCTCCTACATTGGTTAAATATATCTAATTGTCGGGTCAAAATTGATGCGCTGGCATGCAACCTTAGTTGCGACGGGTGATCTTCACCCGCATCAGATCAGCGCCACTGCCCGTTGAATCTGTAAGCTTTAAAGATAGATCGGTCACCGAATTCAAACTAGGCAGGTTGAAATCCTTAGCAACCGGTGTTTTCCAATGATCAAATTGGCCGATCATCAGAACCGTATCCGGACGAATGCCCTCACGCAGCTGAGCCTCGCCCGAGGTCTCACCAACAACGGATTCTATGGTAACCTGGTCGCCGTCCCGGATCCCCATTTCCAGCGCCCTTGTTCGGTTGATGATAATGCCTTTATGACCAACGACATTATCAGCGACTTCTTTGATAATCGGGATACCGACATTGCCGCCCCACTGATATTGCATGGTATGTGAGGTCAAGGCCCAGAAAGGGTAGTCGTCCGGATTCTGGTCATATTCTTCGGCATAATTGAGCCAAATATCGGAAAAGGAATGATAGGTGGGCAGAAACTCGTATTCCTCCAACTGACCATCCCACCAATCGATTTCGGCTTCTTTCAGCCGGTTGGCGAGTTGCCGGCCATGACGGGTCAGTCTTTCCTGATAGGGCAGTTCAAAGCGCAAATTCTGACGCCGGAGGAAGGGCTGGAGATACCATTGCAACTGGGAAAAGTCGCGCAGCATAAATCCGTTTTCCTTAAACCAGTCGAGGTCATTGATCTCGTCACCATCGGACAATTGGTGACTGGCGGATTTGCAATGGGCCGCCCAAATTTCGTCACGGTCGTGAACGGTTTCGAGATCCAGAGAATAATCGAACCCGTCGCCTTTCAACTTAGCCCCGGCGGCGCCATTATTAATGGCCTTATTATAGCCCTCAAGAACACCAGCCTGACGGGCAAGCTCGGTGGCAATATCGGTCATATCCCAATTATCGTGAACCGGATCGACGACCGGTTGGCGAATGGCCCAGCCTTCGTGGTGCCAGAAATTTTCCGTGTAAGTGGAGCCGCCAATCCGGATGAGCTGAAGGCTCTCCAGATCGGTCGCTTCGGGCAGGAGAATGTCCGCCATATGGTTGGTTTCGTCTTCCGTATAAGCGAAGGCCACGGTAAAGGGAAATTCGGCGATCCTTTCCGCCACATCCGCCGCTTTCCACGACGAAATAGCGGGATTGGTGCGATAGCAAATCCACATTTCCGGCAGGCTCTGACGAGGCCAGTTTTTGGGGGACTGCTTTTGAAATAGCCAAGGCAGGTGAGCCGGACCCAGCGCCGGCGACCAGGGCGAATCAGACACCAAAGGCACCAAGGTTGAAAAGGCATTGCGAATTTCCGGCGTCCGCTGCCAGCCGTTGGCCGAGGTTTCATTAAACTTGTAACTCATAAATCCGTCTGGCCCCGGCAGAGCCGAACCGGTTCGGCTGTCAGCGGGCCTGACCAGTTGGACGCGGCAACCAATAATGCCGCCCGGCGTTTCCAGCGCGCCTACCAAAATCGCCATCATGGTCCGCGCCCATACGGCGTGATAACCGCCCCAACCGTTATTGACAGTTTTCCCCAAAGTCACGGCTACGGGCCGGAAAGGCATGGTCTCGCCTTCAATATCGATGGTCTCGCCGACGCAGGCATTTTCCAGATACTCGTCGGCAACCCGGCGAATGGTCTCCGCCGGCACTTCGCATTCGTCAGCCGCCCAATCCGGCGTATAAGGCGCCATATGGTCCAGCAGAATTTGAAAGGAAGGCTTGATGGATTGCGTAGCATGTTCCCAGCGTTGGTTGTCCGCGCCAACTTCCAGTCCGGCGACATCAAAACTGCCAATCAAGGCGGGGTCGGTATTTTCCGTGTCATAGGGTTTGGCGGCGCCATCTTTAAGGTCCCAAATGAGCGGCTTCTCGGATTCAGGGTCGCGCAGATAATAGCCGTTGGGGCCAACCAGATAAGGCGAGTTCGACATTTCTTTCAAGAACGGCACATCGCATACATCCGCCCAATTCCGCTCATGAAGGATGCGGTGGATAAGGCCATACAAAAAGGCGGCGTCGGTTTTCGGCTTGATAGGCACCCATTCCGCCGAGACCGCACCGGTTACCGACATATGAGGTTCGACCTGTACGCGCTTCAAACCGCGGTCCCGAGCATCGGCGTGTCGCTTGACCCCAGCGACGCCGCCAGCCGCCTCCACATTGGCGCCGCAATTGATGACATAGCGCAAATAGGGCGTGTCCGGCGCGACGATGAAAGCCCGGTGCCATAATTCTCCATACAGATGTTCCGAATGATAACATTTCACCCCCTGACCCGACCCGAAACCCAAATCCGCCGGACCCCAGGCGGCCAGAAAAGCCGGCAGGGTTCCCATATAGCGGATGGGTGTGCCGCCGCCGCCAAAGCTGGCGGCCAGACGAGGTACGCCGGTCTCATCGCGTACGCCCTTGGCGCGGATAGTGCGTAATTTTTCGCCGATAATATCAAACGCCTCCTCCCAGGAAATCGGCTCGAATCCAGGCTCCTCCTGCCGCCCCTTTTTGGCATTGGTGCGTTTCATGGGTTGCTCGATGCGGTTCGGGTTGTAGGTCTTCTGGATCAGTCCATAGGCTTTAACGCAGACCCGACCGTCACCTGGATGAATACCTGCCAATTCGTAATTTGATTCAATTCGGGTCGCGACCCCCTCTTCAACCTCTACGACCATCAGATCTGGTCCCGATGTGCATTGATGACAGTAAACAGGAACCCGGTTATTTGCTTGAGAATTAGACTTCATCGACCGTAAATATTCCTTAGTTCGTTTTTCAGAATTTTACCCATAGCGTTTTTGGGCATAGCCTCGACAAATTCGATTTGCCGGGGGATTTTATAACCACCGATCATCTCTCGGCAATGGGCGATAATACCCTCAGACGTCGGATTCGTATCGGGAAGACTAACAATAACGGCCATTAATTTCTCTCCCAGCTTATCATCCGGTATGCCAATGACAGCGCATTCCATGATATCCGGATGTTTATACAAGATATTTTCAACCTCACTTGAATAAACATTTTCACCACCGGAAATAATCATATCCTTGCTGCGATCCAGCAGATAGACGTAGCCATTTTCGTCGAACCGGGCAATATCGCCGGTCCAGAACCAGCCATCCACCAAAACCTCTGCCGTCTGCTCCGGCAGATTTAAATAACCTTTCATGATATTGGGACCACGCGCCCATAATTCACCGCTATCACCGGGTGCTACTTCTTCTCCATCAGGACCGACCAATTTTAAATCGACCAATATATTTGGCTTACCCACAGATGCCTTGTGCGGTAAGTCATGCTCAATAGCCTCTCTAAATTCATCGGGTTCAAAAATGGTCAGGTCGGGCGCAACTTCGGTCAACCCATAGGTATTGGATAAGCCTACAGCCGGAAAATTTTCAGCTAGCCCCTTGGCGAGTTCGGGTGCCAGCGGCGCCGAACCAATGGCGATCCGACGCAGACTCGATCTATCGAAGGCGGCAAGCCCCGGATCATTCAAGGTCAAAATGACCATGGTTGGCACCAATACAATAACGGTCACACCACAATTCTCGATGGTCTCAAATAAAGCGGATGGTGAGAACATCGGCAAATATGCCTGCCCTGCACCCATCAAAAACCAGCCCGTGGCCAACAGATCAGCCGAATGGAACATTGGCGGCACATGCAGGTAAACATCATCGGGTTTGCCTTGCAGTCCTAGGGTATAGGCTACCGCACAGGTTATTATATTTGTATGACTTAAGCGTACCCCTTTGCTGCGGCCCGTTGTACCTCCGGTATAAAGCAGAATCGCATCATCGTCGGGATCCACTTCCGCAGCCTCGGGAATTGTTGCAGCCGCGAACAAGTCGTCATAAAGCACAACCTTTTGACTGTCGTCCACCGGATTTGTGCAGACCAGATTGCCCCGCCATGGCGCCAATTCAGGCGCCTCGAACAAAGGCAAGAAATCCGCTTCGAGAAAGATCGTCTCAACGTCTGAATCTTTGAGGATGTGAACAATTTCCGGAGGTGCTAGCCGCCAGTTGATCGGAACGGGTATCGCTCCGGCTCTGAAACCAGCCCATTTTAATTCATCAAACCTGGCCGAGTTTTTCATACAAATGCCGAAGCTTACCTTTTTTGCAACCCCCTGACTGAGCAAAACGCCCGAAGCTTTACTCACCCGTTCGCCAAATTCACGCCAAGTGGTCACCAAAGCGTCGCCGTTGATATGCTCAATAATCGCCTTTCGATCCAAGTTATGCCGAATAGTGCGATCCAAAGCCTGCCAGAGATTCAACATTTCCGATCCTGTTACTGCAATTTTGATTATTTTAACCAAATGGGTAATGGCTGCCGGCCATCCCAGATAACGTCGAACAACTTATAAGGTGATAGTCTGGGTTCGTTGACAGTCACCTTACAGACACTTAACATAAAAAAACGATCATTCGTTTTTTTATTATTCATTCACTTCAAATTATCGCCTGTAATTTAAGGCAGGTTATATTTTACATGACAGAGAATATGGCGACATCGAGCGACGATTCGGCTGGTGCCGGTAAAGATGGAAATAAATACAAAAAAGGCCTCGAAACCAGAGAAAAAATTCTCGCCGAGGCTTGCCAGTTATTTGATAGTCTGGGCTTCGCCAATACCTCGATCCGCCGGTTGATTAGGAATATCGGAAAAAGCAGTTCGGTCATCTACAATCATTTTCCGGACAAAGAGGATATCCTGTTTGTTATCACTCATGGCACCGGAGTCAGAGTCGTTGACTTATTGAATGACCTCATGGCGCAAACGCCGGATGCAGACGCCTGTCTGAAAAAGATGATTGTTGAAATGCTCTTTCTAATGGAGGAACCGCGCCTCAAAATGGAAATTTCCATTTTCAACAATGAAGCTCACCATTTATCCGAAGACAGACGTAAATTGGTGAACGAAATGCACCTCCAGATCGTTCATCTATTCGAGAAAGCGGTCGCCGACGTCTATCAGAAAAAGGGACGCGCGGCAGTAAACGAAAAAATAGCCGCCTACAATATTCTTGCCGCTATCAACTGGGTCTATGTTTGGTACCGAGAGGATGGCCCGTTAACGCTTAAGGAAATCAGCGAAGATATAACCCGTTTCATTTTTCATGGGTTGGACTAGTGGGATTGAACTGATGAGTGACGATATTCTTTTAAAAAAAATCAACAACCACGTCGCCCTTTTGACCCTTAACCGGCCCGATCAAGCCAACTCATTAAGCCATGATCTCTTTATCGCCATCAAAGACCAATTGGTAGCGTTGGATAAAGATGAAGATGTGCGAGTGGTGATGATGACTGGGGCCGGAAATAAAATATTTTGCGCCGGCGTCGATTTAAAAGAGCGCGGCGCCATGAGCGAGGAAGAAATCTGGGAGAGCCGCCGCGTCGCAGTCAAGCCTTGCTTCGACTCCTTTCGCCAGTTCTCCAAACCAATCATCGCCGCCATCAATGGGCTGGCTCTGGGTGGCGGGGCGGAAATCGCGTTAGCTTGTGATATCAGACTAGCCACGCCCAACGCTCAATTCGCTCATACAGAAATTAACTGGGGCATGATTCCAGCTGCCGGCGCTCACCAGCGACTGCGAAAAGTCATCGGCATCGGCATGGCTAAGGAAATCATGTTCACTGGTCGCAAGTTAGAGGCTGAAGAAGCTGGGCGACTGGGTATTTACAATCATATCTACGAGCCCGATGCACTCCTACCCGAAGCTATGAAAATGGCTAATACCATTGCCGGACACTCGCCACTGGCGATACGGCAATCGAAAAAAGTCTACGACACCTACACCTATTCGGACGACGCCTTCGACTTCGAATACCAGGCATCCATCGAATGCTACACCGACGGCAACGCTATGACCGAGGCCAAGCGCTTCAAAAAATAAAGCTCAAGTTAGACTAGAGCCCCAGCACCTTAATCGCATTGTCCCTGAGAAGTTTTTTCTTCACCGAATGTTTCAGGCCCAATTCGTGGACCTGGGGTAATATATGATCGTGAGTGAAGGCGGTGGGGCCATTGGTGCCCCAGAGGACTTTGTCCTGGCCGCGGGTTTTAACGAAGGCCTGTAGGCTCTTGTCCCAATATTTAGGCATATGGGCATCCATACCGACATAGACATTATCGTGCTTCCAGGCCATGGCGATCATTTCCTCGCACCAGGGCCAACCGGTATGAGTACCGACGATGGTCAAGCCAGGAAAATCCAGAGCGATATTGTCCAATAGCATTGGCCGGGCGTGTTCGCTGGGCATACTTTCCGCTGAATGGCCAACCTGCATTGAGACGGGTACGTCCAACTCCTCGCATTTGGCGTAGAAGGGATAGAGCTTGCGGTGGTCGATGGGGATGTTGAAGCCATAGACGTGAAGGTAAGCAGCCTTGAACCCGAATTCCTTGATGCCCCGTTCCATAGCCCGGACACCATCCATTCCCAGCAGCGGATTGATACCAGCAAAACCGATGAAGCGGTCCGGATGCGTTTCGATAACTTCGGCCATTTCCTCGTCCGTCACATCAATGATAATGCGGTCTTCTTTATAGGATTTCATTTTGAACTGCATCATGCAGTGTTTTTCGACACCGGCGGCATCCATCAGGGCGACCATTTCATCAGGGGTCCAGCCCTTGCGGATAACCTCATCAAATTTCCACCACTCGGCCAATTTGCGCAACTCGTCACTGGCAAACCAGTATTTCTTAAAATATTGCTGGGTGAACATATAGCCCATGAAATCTATGGCTAGAATTTCTTCTTCTGCATTTTCTGTATCAGACATAAATCATACCTTTTAAATGAACCAATTTTTAAAGACCAAACATACCGCCATCGACATAAAGGGTTTGGCCGTGAATATAATGGCCGTCTACAGACGCCAGATATTTGAACATCGGGGCAATGGTATCAACCGTTGCGAATTTGCCCATCAGGATGCGGTTGAGTGTCACTTCTCTAAATTTCTCGTCGTTTCTGATGGTTTCAGTCATGGCTGTTTCGACTACCCCGGGACAGACGGCGTTAACGTTGATGTTATAGCGGGCCAGCTCCTTGGCGCAGCTTTTCATCAATCCCAGCATGCCGCCCTTGGCCGCGCCGTAATTGCATTGGCCCACCGTGCCTTCCGAGCCAGCGATGGAGGAGACGAAAATAATCGTGCCGTAATTCTGCCCCTTCATATGTCGGGCGACTTCGCGGGTGCAAAGGAACGAGCCGGTCAGGTGGGAGTTAATAACCTTAAACCATTTATCGAGGGTCATATTGGTCAGCATAGCCGGATCGGAGGCGCCGGCGCAGTTAATCAGAATGTCCACACGACCGAAAGTTTCCACGGTCCGGTCAACCAGGGAGATGACTTGGTCTTCATCACCAACATCGGTTTTGATGAAAATTCCTTTGCCGCCCATCTGTTTAATCTCGGCCAGGGTATCGTTGACTTCATCATGTTCGGCTATATCGGAAATAACGATTGCCGCGCCTTCGCGAGCAAGTTCCAGCGCCCCAGCTTGGCCAATGCCGCGTCCACCGCCGGTTATGATTGCAACCTTGTCAGCCAATGTCATAGACGTCTCCCCGTTGGGCTTGATAAATCATCGTTTGATCTTTTTAGGTCACATGGTTCGACAGAATAATAACCACCGAATTACTGATCGACCTCCCACCCACATTATGCTGCAGGCCGTACCCGTGCTTGATGTCAACTTGCCGCTCGCCGGCCTCTTGGCGCAGGTGCCAATATAATTCCGCGCATTGAGCGACGCCTGTTGCGCCCAAGGGATGACCCTTGCACAATAGACCGCCACTGACATTGACCGGCAACTCGCCATCCTGTTCGGTGATGCCTTTTTCAATCAACTGGCTAGCCTCTCCCCGGTCACAAAATCCCAAATCTTCATAATCAATGATTTCGGTGATGGAAAAACAATCATGCACTTCAGCCAAGTCCAATTGGTCCGGCGTGATGCCCGCCATTGAGTAAGCTTCCTTGGCCGATTTTACGGTCGCCTCGTAGGACGTGTAGGACTCCACTTCATGCTGATAATAGTAATCGGTGCCACAGCCCATACCGGCGATATAGACCGGCTTATCGGTAAATTTGTCGGCCAGATCAGCGCGGCAGATTATAAGGCAGGCTGCCCCGTCGGTCTGGGGACAACAATCGAGGATATTGAGCGGTTCACAGACGGTGGGTGATTTGAGCACGTCTTCAACGGTAATTTCAGATCGAAACTGAGCATAGGGATCGAGCACGCCGTTCTTGCGGTTCTTGACCGCCACCTTGGCCATCTGTTCCTTGGTTAGACCATATTCGTGCATATATCGGTTGGCTTTGGGTGCGAACATGGTCATGGCCGTTTCGCCTAAGGTCAGCAGGGGATGGCCTTGCATAGCGATACCCAAAAGCCCGCTGGTAGGCGCATCCCGCATTTTCTCGTAACCTGCCACCAGGGCCACGTCATAGACGCCGGACGCCACCCCAAAAGCAGCATTACGGAGCGCATCGCTGCCGGTCGGACAGCCATTTTCAACCCTGGTGCATGGAATGCCAGCTAAGCCCAGCTGACCAACTAGACTAACGCCGCCCTGGGCACCCTGACCATGCAGTTCCGGGCGCGCGGTGCCGATCCAGGCGGCCTGAATTTCCTTGGGATCAATCCCTTTATCGACACTGTTCAGGCATTCAAGATAGGATTCTTCGAGCATGACCTCCCAGCTTTTTTCAAACAACTCGCCAAACGGAATCATGCCCGCGCCGACCAAGGCTACTCTGTTCCAGCCCATCTAATTGATCCTTACCGGTCTAAAAACATTGCCGTAAACCGGGACGCCATCCTGAGTGACAATCTTGCGCATCACCAATTCCACTTTCATATCGATTTCCACATCATCCGAGGAATGGATTTCCGTTCCGAGGGCGCGATAGCGATTACCGTCATCAAGGTCGCCGATGATTAACGCCTGCGGGCCGACCAAGGGCGGTGGCACATAAAGGCTGACGCAATAGGTGTGAACCTTCCCTGTTCGGGCCAGCGTGGTTTGATCAAACTCGGTGCCGCCGCAGCGGACGCAAATTTTGCGGATGGTTGCCGGATAATTGACATAGCCGCAGGATTTACACTTGATCGCTGCCAATTGCCGGATTTCCCGGCCGTCCCGCCATAGGGCCGAGGAAGCGGGCGGTATGCCGATTTGAGTAGGTGTATCCTGCTTTTCCAAGGCTCCCTTTATCTTGGCGAAGGCAACATAATCTTCGACTGGTCGGGAATTTTTTAAATATGAAGAAACCGGTTTTACTTTGTTCCGCTTAGCGATGATGGCGTCGGTGACGCTGAGCGCAATGGCATCACTGGCGCCCGAGCCATAACTGAGCACTAGAATTCGCTCGCCAGGTTTGGCCTGGTCTAAGACGCCGGCCAGTCCCATCAACGCCGAAGCCGCACCCAGGTCGCCAACTTCATTGATCAGACCGCCATGGGCCAGTTGATCTTGATTGGCGTTCAGCGCCTTGGCAACGCCGTTTACCATACTGGCGTTGGGTTGCTGCAAAACCACATGGTCGAAATCATCGATGCCGGATTGAAGTTTCTCAAATAATCCGCCGGCCGCCGCAATAATATGCTGCTTGTAACCATAATCACGGGTAAAGCGTGGCTCATATTCTTTGACAAAATCACTATCCGCATCTCGCCAGCGATCGACAAAATTGGTGGCGTGGCTGTAAATTGCATCAATTTCGGCAATCACATTGTTGGCCCCCAGCATTATGGCCGCCGCACCGTCGCCACAATTCATTTCCTCCGGACTACCCGCCGCCGTCGCCCGCTGTTCAGCGCCAATTACCAGGCCGTTCGTAATACGGCCGGAAGCAGCAGCATCCAGGCAGGCCTTGAGAGCGGCAAAACTGGCCCTCGGCGAGGCGGTGAATTCAGCATAGTCAATCTCGTCGCCGGCCCGCAAAACTTCACCGATCACGCCGAGCGAGGAATGCTCGAAATCGAGGGCAGAGCCAGTGCCGAAATAGAGCGTCTTAAGATCAGACGTGCTGTCTATATCGGCATGGGTGACGGCATTGAGAGCGGCCTCAGCGGCCATGGTGATGACGTCCTCGTCCGCTCCGGCGACGGCGTTTTGTCCGCGACCCCGACCGGACCACGCCTTGCCGATAATCGAACGGTCGATCCGATATTTCGGTATATAAACCCCGTATCCGGTGACGCCAACAACCATGGAGAAAGTCTAACCTTTTTTACTGTGATCGTAAAAACCTTTGCCGGCTTTAACCCCAATATGCCCCGCCGATACCATTTGGCGTAACAACGGCGATGGCCGGAAGCGATCTCCCAGCTTGAAGGTCAGATCATCCAGAATCATCAGGATGGTTTCCAGTCCGATCAAATCAGATAATTCCAGCGGTCCCATGGGCCAGTTGAAGCCATAGCGGCAGGCCGCATCGATATCTTCCGGTGAACTGACGCCGTCGGCCAGGGTGTGGATGCCTTCATTGATCATAATAATACCGACGCGAGAAGAGACAAAACCAGGATAATCCTTGCAGGGCACCGGTGCTTTGCCAACAGATGCCAGGAACTTGATCATGGTTTCGGTGGTTTCCGGTGAAGTGGATAAGCCATTAACTACTTCGACCAATTTCATAACGGCGGGCGGGTGATGAAAATGGGTGCCAATTGTCCGTTCCGGGTGTTTGGTCTGATTCATTACATCAGTAATAGGTAACGCCGATGTGGTGGTGGCCAGAATGACCTTTTCTGGCATGAGGGCATCCAGATCGTTTGCGATCTTACGCTTGATATCAACCTGTTCAGGCGCCGCTTCGATTACCATGTCGACATCCAGGGCTTCTTCATAGCTTTTTACCAAAGACAAACGAGCAGTAATATCTTTCATCTCAGCGTCTGTATAGCGGCCTTTTTCTACGCCGCGGTTTACCGCAGCTAGAATTTTATCGTAGCCTCTTTGGGCAGCCTCTTCCGAGGCGTCAAAAAGTTTAACTTCCGCGCCACCGGTGACACAAACCTGAGCGATGCCGTGGCCCATTTGCCCAGCGCCCACAACCAACACTTTCTTGATATCCAAGATAACCCCTCCCTTAAACAACATAAAAACGAACGATCGTTTTATGATGGTATTAGTTGGCAACAATTTTGTCAACGAGCCCAAATTATGCCGGCACCTACCGATTAATGCTGCCCAGAAATATTACTTACGACCAAGTCTTGATCCAGATTTGTCCTCGCAATTAAACATTTCTTTGAGGATTGGAATTCTGCTGTGTTAAGTTGGGTGGATAAAAACCGTCTACAACCTAATAATGAGCCTTTAAAATTGACCCAATTTATTACCGCCCTAGATGCCGCAAGGCTGCTTCATAAAAATGCTGCCGTCTTCATACAAAGCGCCAATGGCGAACCAACTGCGCTGACTTCGGCAATTGCTGGGGACGACCAAGCCGGAAATGGCGTTCACTTTACTTCTAACATGATACCGGGCGTCAATCGTACGGACCCAGCCTCTCTGGGAGAAAACGCCAGCGCCACCAGTTTTTTTATCACACCAGAATCCGCCAAGTCTTTTGCCGATGGCAGAACCCAGTTTATCCCCCTCTCTTACAGCGGCATCACCAGATATATCGAAGACTCCGATGGTTTTGATTTTGCGCTTATTCAGCTTTCGCCACCCGACGCCGAAGGCAATTGCAGCCTCGGTTCATCGGTCGATTTTGTGCCGGTGATTGTTCCCAATACCAAAACCGTTATTGCCGAAATTAACCAAGCCATGCCATTCCAACCCGGCAGCCCAACCATTCCTCTCGATAGCATCGACTATGCGGTAGAAACTGATCATCCCTTAGTGGGTGTCGATGAAATCGACATCAGTGAAGAGACTAATTTGGTCGGGCGATTGGTTGCCGATCTTATTACTGACGGATCAACCATCGAAACCGGTATCGGCAAGCTTCCAACCATGGTGCTGAAAGCTCTCAGCAACAAAAATGACCTCGGCATTCATTCCGGGATGATCACAGACGCGATGGCTGACCTCATGGAAACCGGCGTCATAAACGGCAGCAGAAAAAAAATCGACCAAAACAAGGCTGTCGCCGGCATCTGTGTGGGTTCGCCCCGGCTGCATAAATTCATCAATGATCGCACTGATATTTTATTCCAGCCCGTCTCCTATACCCATAGCGCGGATATCCTTAAGCAACTCGACAATTTCGTCGCCATCAATTCGGTCATCGAAATCGACCTATTCGGGCAGATTAACGGCGAGACCATCGGTGGCCGTCAGGTCGGTGGCCAAGGTGGCTTAGTGGATTTTATGAGGGGAGCAAAACTGGCCAAAGGCGGTCGCTCCGTCGTCGTGCTGTCGGCCAGCGCGGCCGGTAACACTATTTCCAAAATCGTACCTAAACTGGAAATGGTCACCTGCCTCAGGTCAGATGTGGATTACGTGGTCACCGAACATGGCGCCGTCGATATTCGCTATAAAAATGTAGGTGACCGGGCTGCAGCACTGATCTCCATTGCTGCACCGGAATTTAGAAATGAGTTAACAGAAAACTGGAAAGACCTGAAATTAAACCTTTAAAGGTCATAAAATGTGCTGACATAATTTTCAGCAAAATTGGGGAAAGTTATCCTGGTACATTTTTTTTCCTATTCAATGCCGCCAGCACCCGGTCCGGCGAAAAGGGCAGAACATGGAGACGGATACCACAGGCGTCGTAAATGGCGGCGCCAATCGCGGCGATAGCTCCGGCTAAGGCACCTTCGCTACTTTCTTTCGCGCCAAAGGGACCATTCGGGTCTATGCTTTCGATGATTTTCACTTCTATCGGTGGTGATTCCACAATGGTCGGTACTTTGTAATCAAGGACGTTAGCCTGCAAGGGCAGACCGTTTTGATACTGCAATTCTTCACTAATTGCTTGACCCACAGCCATCCAGATCTGGCCTTCGATTTGACCTTCAACGGCCAAAGGATTGATGGCGAATCCACAATCAAGGGCGGTCCATAGTTGTTCAATTGTGACCATGCCGGTTTCTTCATCGACACTGACTTCGGCGACCGTGGCGCCGAATGAAAAGCCCATAGAAGGTCCGACAGCTGAACCACGGAATTTGACCGTACCCTGATATTCTTTCGGTGCGGTGAAGGTGCCTTTAACCGTGATGGTTCCCGCATCGGTGAGGGCCTGCCCAACAACATCGGCAAAAGGAATGCCCGGGTCCTGACTGTTCGCTACCCGGTAAATCTCGCCAAGGCATTCGATATCTTCCGGCTTGGTGTCCAGTTTTTCAGCCGCCGCCCGGATCAGGATTTCTTTCAGTTTTTCCGCCGCATCGATAGCGGCGTTGCCGCACATAAAAGTAATTCGGGATGAAAAAGCGCCGTTATCTTTCGGGGTTACGGCACTGTCGCCGACAATAATTTGAATACGGTCGATATCTACCCCGAGGATTTCCGCCACTGATTGAACCAGTATAGTTGAGGACCCCTGCCCGATTTCCGGCGCCCCTGTCAGAATTGTAATACCGCCATCAAAATCCAGTTTTAGGTTAATCAGAGCATGAGGCTCACCGGTCCGATGCACGGGCTTAGGTGCACCCGACAGCATATGAGAACAGCCCAGGCCCAATCCCCGGCCGTTTGGCAATTTGCCAAATCGGTCTTTCCAGCCCGACGCCTTTTCGACCCAATCCAAACCTTCCGGCAAACCATAGGAATTAATTTTGACGCCATTGATGGTTTCGCAGGGTACCGTCAACAGATTGTTTCGACGCACCTCAAAAAGATCAAGACCAAGTTCCTCAGCCATTTCATTCATCAACGTCTCGAAGGCAAAGCGGCTGGCAACCGTGCCATGGCCCCGCATGGCTCCCGCGGCCGGTAAGTTGGTATAGACCAGATCACCTCGATAACGGAAAGCCGGCATTTGATAGAGGCCGTTGATGGCGGCGCCCGCATAGAGAATGGTGATGATGCCATAGCTGGCATAAGCGCCGCCTGCCTGCACCGCCGTAGTGCTACAAGCAGTAATTTCGCCGTCTTTTTTCAATCCCAATTTGATCGTTATTTCCGATTGAGGACGTCCACGATGGCTTAGAAAACATTCTTCCCGGGTTTGCTCCAAACGCACTTTGCCGCCTGCCGCCTTAGCCAGCATGGCCGTTATAATCTCAAAGTTAAGGGCTTCGGCGCGGGCGCCAAAACCGCCGCCGACAAAGGGCTTGATAAAACGAATACGGCTCCTGTCCATACCTAGACATTGAGCCAGCATCAGATGAAGATAATAGGGAACCTGGGAAACCGTCTGAACGGTCAGTAACCCTTTGTGAGGATCGTAGGCGGCGAGTGTGGCGTTGCGCTCCATCTGCATGTGATTTATTCCCGTGCAGCTGTATGATCCCTCGGACACCTTATCGGCAGCGGCGAAGCCACCGTTCACGTCACCTAACTCATATGACTGCTCCCGCACCAGATTGCCGGGTTTCCCCTGATGAATGCCGATCGCATCCGGCTGACGCGCCTCGGCCGGCGTGTAATAAGCGGGCAATTCTTCGACCTCGACAGTGATCAATGAAAGCGCCTTTGTTGCCGTTTCCTCGTCCACCGCGGCGACGGCGGCTATGGGGTCCCCTTTATAGCGAACTCGCCCTTTGGCCAGGGCGTATTCGTCTTCCGTTATTGGCAAGACACCAAATGTGGTGGGACAATTATCACCGGTCAGCACAGCGACAACGCCGGGAAGCGCTTGGGCGGCGCTGATATCTATCTTGTTAATATTGGCGTGTGACCACCGGCTTCGGAGTATTTTGCCGACCAGAGCGTTCGTGGCATCCAGATCTGCGGTATATTTAGCTGCACCGGTAACCTTGTCGATACCATCGATCAATGGGGTTGGAACGCCCACCTTCTTATTCACGCTTGAATCTGCAATACTCATAAATAAATCCGCCCCCACAGATTAGCCAATATTATTATATCGCCATCTGTTGCCGACGTGAAATCAATCCTTCGAAGAACGCGTCGGCACGGTTTTTCATTTGCGCCTCAGAAACCACATGGGGATCCATCAGGTCGGATTCGAAAAATAGAGTTGGCATACCGGTATTTTCAACGATGTAGCGGCGCTGATCGGCCAGTCCAGTGGACACGGTGCGGCAGCTTTTGATGGGATGGTAGACCACACCGTCGAGCCCGAAAGGCACCACTGATTCTTCAAGCATCAGGGCCTGATGAAACATGCTATCCATGGCTTCACGCACCATCAGTAATTGGCCTTCAGCGAAGCTTTCCAGCGGCCGTGTGAGATCATATTCGAAACCCGTGCAGGAACCGCCCGAGCCGTACCAAAGATAGGAGGAAGTTACGAAAACCCCTCCCCAGTCGGAGAACATATTGTTGAAAGCACGGAAGCTGGGATAACAAGGCGCGCCCACAAAAGCGAGACGGAATTGCTGATCGAGGGTTACGGTCCCGGCTTTCGTGGTTTCCTGAATGCCGATTTTATTGTCGACCCGATATTCCATCTCTTCGACTAAATCTTTAAAATAGGCCGCCCCCTCGGGTAACCCGCGGAAGCCGTTGGCCACGCCCAAATATATAGTGCCATCGGTCAAGGCGTTAAAAACCGCCGGCGAACTTTTATTTAGTTCCTGAACCCGTTGCCAACCAAGGCTCATCTCATTAGCGTAACCCAGAGTTTCCCTAAATTTATCTATATCGAATTTTTTGCCGGAAACCTGCTCACAGATTTCGATTAATTCCTTGATTTGACCCAGGACATACCGAGCTTCAAAGGCAAAATCCTCACTGCCGGGCTGGCTTTTGGCGTCAACGCCTCGCGTGCCGGGAATATCGATGGTGATCATCGGCGCATCATACATGCGCTCCCAAATCTCGGCCCATTTGATATAGGTGTTGCAGCCGTTGGTGGCGATCATCATGTTGGGGATCGGTACTTTGCCCATCGGGTGATCGCCGCCGCGCAGCTGCAAGGCGACATCGGCTTTGACATAACCGCAGATATCCGGCGAATAGCCGTAATCCTCGGCCTCATCCAGATAGTCGCGCGAGACGCCGCGAATCGCGGTTTGCAGAGCGTTAACCTCGGGAAAGCTAACCGGCATGTCGAAAGTTTTCAGCACCTCGTTCATACTGCCCAGGACAAAGACATAGGCCGCGCCGCGCCTTTCTTCGGCAATCCGGTTGAGATCGCCGAACCAATCCCGAAACAGCTTGGCACCGTCCCGCATTCCTCTGCCAACAAGTTCACTTTTATCGGCTGTCATTCACGGTCTCCCAGTTCCTAAAAATAGGTCTACAAAAACTAATTACATGCAAATGCATGTAATTTATAAAGAGCGCCTATTCAGACTGGATGTCAATTAAAAAACTTGCATTTTCATGTATCTCGCTGGTAACACATAACATGCCTGACGATCAAAAAACCCAGAATGACGAAACGGCCAATCAGAATACCGAGTATAAATTCAGGGATCGGTTATTGCCCCATCTATTGGCGCGGGCCAGTCATAGTTTAAGCGAAAAATTCATGGCTGAAGTGAGAAAACGCGGTTTTACCGCCCGGCAGTGGCGTGTCATGGGCAGCCTCTGGGACGAAGACAGCATGACGCTGACGGAGCTTTCCGACATCGTTTTTTGTGAACAATCGACGACCACCCGGTTGGTTGACCGGTTGGTTGAATTGAGCTTGCTGGGCAAGCGACCGGAAAAAAGCGACCGGCGTAAATCCCATATATTCCTCACCGACGAAGGACGGCGCCAGATTGGCGACCTGGTTTTGTTGAGTGAGAAAATTGAAAAGGAAACGGCGGAATTGTTCGGCGTCGAACGGGTGGAGCAAATGAAACGCCAGTTACACGAAATGATCGACAGGCAAAAAATCTAATGTGATACTAATTCGGGAGGGGACCATCAAAACTAACCAAAGCCAAAGCGGAAACTATAAATCATGAACGCTTTCCGTTTTGACCTATGCCAACTGCCGCCTGAAGCCGAAATCTTGCGCCAAGAGGTCAGGTCTTTTTTCACCGACGAACTTAGCCATCTGACACCGCTTGAACGGGCCGCCTCGTGGGATGGTTTCGACCGGGAATTCAGTTTAAAAATGGGGGAAAAGGGTTGGATCGGTATGACCTGGCCCAAAGATTTCGGTGGTCACGAACGATCCGCCTTGGAACGCTATGTCGTGTTGGAAGAAGCTTTAGTTGCCGGCGCCCCGGTCTCGGCCCATTGGATCGCCGACCGCCAAAGTGGCCCGCTTTTGCTAGGCTTCGGCAGCGCAGAACAACATCACAAAATCCTCCCCGGCATCGCCAAGGGGGAACTGGTTTTCTGCATTGGCATGAGCGAGCCCGATTCCGGATCAGATTTGGCGTCACTCAGAAGTCCGGCCAAACGGACCGACGACGGCTGGCTGTTGAACGGCGCCAAGGTCTGGACCACCAACGCCCATGAAGCCGATTATATGATCGGACTGTTCCGCACCTCGACCGATCCGGGCAACCGGCGGGGCGGGCTTTCGCAATTCCTAATTGATATGAAAACCCCCGGGATCACGGTCAACCCAATCGTTGATTTGCCGGGCCGTGAACATTTTAACGAAGTGGTGTTCGAAGAAGTACACCTCTCCAATGACTGTCTTATCGGCAGTGAAGGCGAAGGCTGGGATCAGGTAACGGCTGAACTAGCTTACGAACGCTCCGGCCCGGAAAGATATCTAAGCTCAATCCAAATTTTGCTGGCGTTGGTTGACGAATTGGCGGCCCGACCCAGTGAACGGGGTGCTATTGTGATTGGTGAACTGATGGCCCGGCTGGCCACCCTCAGAACCATGTCTCTGTCTCTGGCGGGCATGTTGGAAGCAGGACAAAATCCGGGCCTGGAAGCCACAGTGGTCAAAGATCTGGGTACCGGATTTGAACAGACCCTACCCGATATCGCTCAATCTCTGATCGATCTGGAACCGGACCCTGACAACGGATCGGACCTGCAACTGGTTCTGTCTTTTCTCATTCAGGCCGCCCCCTCCTTTTCACTGCGGGGCGGTACGAGAGAAATTTTACGCGGCATCATCGCCCGGGGGCTGGGGTTACGATGACAAGTGAAACAGCAACCCTGTTAGAGCAAACTGTCACCCGGTTGTTTGGTGATCTGGTAACCGATAGCATCCTGGCTGCGGCGGAAGACGGCGTTTGGCCAGAACAGCTTTGGCTCGCCCTGGAAAAAAACGGCCTCACCCAACCGCTGATCTCCGAAGAAAATGGCGGCGTCGGCGCAACTTGGCGGGACAGCTATGTCATTATCCGCGCCGCCGGTTACTTTTCCGCCCCGGTCCCGTTGACTGAAACCATTGCGGCCGGCTACTTGTTGTCGCAATCCGGCATCGATGTACCCGAAGGCCCCTTTAGTTTAGCCAGCCCGCCCGATAACGGCCTTAGCCTGACGAAAAACGATCAGGGCACCTGGCGCTTGGATGGTGAAGTACTCCGAGTCCCCTGGGGTCGGCATGTGCGTTTTGTCATATTCTCCTATGAAAATATGATCGTCTCTGCACCGGTGGCAGGATGCAGTATCAACCGGGGATCAAATGTAGCAGGTGAGCCGCGCGATAATTTAACCTTTTCAAATCAAGCTGTCGAAGCCGCAACAGGTGCGTTTTCCTCCGCTCGAATTGGCGCCTTAATCCGTGCTGCCCAAATGGCCGGAGCGGCCGAACGAGCCTTAGAAGAAGCGGTCGGTTACGCCAATGAGCGGGTTCAGTTCGGTCGCGCTATCGGTAAATTCCAAGCCATTCAGCAGAATTTGGCCGTTATGGCGTCCGAGACTGCCGCCGCTGGCTGCGCCGCCGATATGGCCTTTCAGGCAGCTGATTACGGTGAGGCTGAATTCGAAATCGCCGCAGCTAAAATACGCTGTGGCGAGGCCAGTGATATCGTAACCGCGACGGCCCATCAGGTTTTGGGTGCCATCGGCTTCACCCGCGAACATCATTTGAATTTCGCCACTCGCCGCCTCTGGTCATGGCGTGCTGAATTCGGTAGCGCCAGCAGTTGGGCCTTAAAACTGGGTCAGGCAACAATCGACCGCGGTGGCAAAAACCTATGGTCCGATCTAACCGCGCGCAATAGTAATATTAAGGAATAAACCAGTGAGTGATTTTGTAATTTATGAGCAAACCGCCAAAGTCGTAACCCTGACCTTGAACAGCCCCGAAACTCGCAATGCATTAAGCCATGAAGACGAATATTTGCAAATCGTTGAATGTTGCGAGCGGATCAACCGGGATGACAGCGTCGGCGCGGTTATTCTGACCGGTGCGGGTTCTTGCTTTTGCGCCGGTGGCAACGTCAAGGACATGAAAGCACAAAATGGTCTTTATTCCGGCGATCCCTTGACCATCGCCAACAAATATCGCCATAGCATCCAGAAAATCCCCCTAGCCCTGTACAATGTTGAAGCGCCTACCATTGCCGCCGTAAACGGTCCAGCTATTGGCGCCGGCTGTGATCTGACCTTGATGTGCGATATTCGCTTGGCCTCAGAAAAAGCCAAATTTGCCGAATCCTTTGTGCAGCTCGGCCTCATTCCCGGCGATGGCGGTGCCTGGTTGCTACAACGCGCCGTGGGACTTTCAAAAGCCTATGAAATGGCCTTTACCGGCGACACCATCACCGCCCAGGAAGCCTTGGCATGCGGCCTCGTATCAAAAATAGCTGTGCCTGAGGAATTAATGGCCGAGGCGCAAAAGACGGCGGATCGGATTGCCAAAAACCCATCCCGCACTTTACGTCTCTCAAAACGGCTAATGCGCGAAGCCATGCATGTCCGCCTGGACACGTTGTTGGAAATGTCGGCAGCCTATCAGGCCATGGCTCATAAAACAGATGAACATCTTGAGAGACTGGATAATATTTCTCTCAGTGGTGACAGAGGAGGAAAGAAAAAATGACGGATTTAAACTCAGCACTCAATTATTCTGCCAAAGACAGAAAAGAGTTTCTGGAGGCCGGCTGGTGGAACGACGATACCCCCAATAAATGGGTCGCCAAATGGGCGGCGGAAAGACCCGATGCGCCCATTGCCATCAGCATGGATCAAACCCTAACCTACAAAGAAGTCGAGGAAAGAGCCAACCGGTTCGCTGCCGGATTGTTGGCTTTAGGATTCAAAAAAGGCGACGTCATCGGTTTTCAATTACCAAATATTCCGGAAATTTTGGTTGCCTATCTGGGTATTCAGGCCATCGGTGCGGTGCCATCTCTGATGCATATGCCGTACCGGGCAACCGAATTGGAGCCCCTCCTTAATCATGTCGAGGCCAAGGGCGTTGTCTGTCTGGCCGCCAGCGAGGCTTATAATGCGCCGACAACCTTCGAAGCCTTGAAAGCCTCGGTCCCTTCCTTGGAAACGGTGATCGTGGTCGGCGGCGACGCGCCTTCGGAAGCAGTGTCCTACGCTGATCTGATCGCCACTGAAGCGGTCGAAATTACCGAATTGCCGAGCGTCGATGATCCTGCCATGATCTGTTTTACCTCGGGCACATCGGCGGCGCCCAAGGCTGTCGTCCATCCCTACCGCACCATTATGGCCAGTGCCCGCTTCGGTCTTGTGGATATGGCCTACACCCCGGATGATGTAATCTTGTGCGCACCGGCTTTCACCCACGCCTTCGGCGTCATGATCACCCTGTCGGCTATCGCCGCCGGAGCAGCTTCGCCAATGATGCCGGTCTACTCCCCACCGGCCCTGGCCGAGCTGATTAAATACTCTAAGGCAACGATATTGTGCTGCGGTCCGGCCCATGTGATGGCGGGCAAAGCGGGTGGTCTGTGGGACCCCGAATATACCAAAACACTTAAGTATATATATATGGGTGGCGCCGCCTGCACGCCGGAAGTTATGCATACCATTGAAGAATCATGCCCCAATGGCAAAGCCTTTCAGATTTGGGGCATGACGGAAACCATGATGCCGATCCTGCTGCCTCTCGACGCCAATTTCGAAGACCGTAAAAAGTATCTGGGCACGCCGCCGATTGGCCATGAGGTCCGCTCGGTGGACGAAGACGGCAATATCCTGGAGCCGGGTGAAGAAGGTGAATTGGAATATCGGGGACCGTTCCTGTTCGCCAGCTATTATCTCAACGACAAGGCAAACGCCTCTTCTTTTACCGAAGACGGCTGGTTCAAGACAGGAGACATGGTCATCATTGATGAAGGTGACAATGTAGCCATGACCGGACGCGTCAAAGACATCATCAATCGAGGCGGTATCAAGATTAATCCCCTCGACGTCGAGACCGTCCTGGACGAACGCCCCGATGTACTCCAATCGGCAGTGGTGCCCATGCCCGACGAGCTATTGGGGGAGCGGGCCTGTTTGTTCCTGGTTATGGCACCCGATAAAACCATAACTTTGGATGAGGTCAGAGATTTTTTGGAATCGAAAAACATCATGAAAGCCAAATGGCCCGAACGTCTGGAAATTGTCGCCGCTATGCCGATTACGGCAACCCGGAAAGTTATCAAAGGCAAATTGGTGGAGATGCTGTGATCCACAAAGGTCGCTGTCAGATAAATGCAAACCAGTCTTTGGATGGCGCGATAGTGTCTCTATTATGCCGCACAAATTTACCGCCATTTGGCAAGAGCGGCATCACGTTGGCAAAAAGAGGGCCAAATCTACTCCACCAATATTTGACAGTTTCGTGACAAATTTCGACGCCCCATTCGTGGAGCAGGTCTTCTACATTTCGAAGAGAAAGTGGATATCGGACATACATCATCACAGCAAGGCGAATAATCCCCGGTAATGTTTCAAAATAGCGAAAAGGATTGTGATTTTTCATCACAAATTTTTAGGAGAATGCTGCTACCTAGTCTAGCCCCAAGGTAGCCCTACAGCAAAAAACGGCCTAGCCGTTTCCAGCTAAGCCTTTAATATTATTGGTTGCGGGGGTAGGATTTACGTCCGCTTTACACCCGAAAGCGGACATAAACGGGATATAGCAAAAGAGTCCGCTTTTGACCCAAAGCGGACATTATCCAGATAACGAAAAAGAGTCTGCTTTTGACGGTGGTCTCAATT
>CAJWAR010000062.1 GCA_913020445.1 uncultured Rhodospirillaceae bacterium | reverse complement strand
TATCCAAGATATGTTGGCTCTTCCGTTGTGTAAACAGGCAGACCCTGATACTACGTTATAAGGGAACTCGTGATAGAAAAATTGATCCTAAATTGTTTCTAGCATATCCGGAATATCGTAATAACCCCTCATACCAAGCATCTTGTAAATTAATGAACTGGAAAGAGATAAAATCAGTTCTCAAGAAGAGAGGTGAGGCAATTAAAGCATCGAGGGTCAGACAGTTAAAGAAGAATAAGTTTTGATGCTTTGGAGTTTAATCAATTATCTATCACAAGACTAAAGGTTTTGCGTTGTTAAAAAAGACCCCCCCCCTAAAACTGAGCGACTCGTCTACACTTAACTGGATATATTAAAATGGCACCCCCCCATACCCCATTTCTTTTTGACACTTAACTGGTAGATATACACTAAGGGGTTTTCTAACTCTCATGAGAGTTTATGAGGTGGTGACCCCGAGAAGATTCGAACTTCTGACCCCCTCATTAGGAATGAGGTGCTCTATCCAACTGAGCTACGGGGCCACTTTCACCTCACTTTTGATATAACACTTAGACCCAAAATAACAAGAAATACACTTTAACCAGCACTAGTGTATATCCTATTCACGAATCATTCACAGAAGGTTTTAAGTGATATAGTGATATAAAGGGAGAAAGGGTTTCTGACTCTCATGAGAGTCTAAGAACCATTATATGACCTATGTGAATGTCTAATAAGGACAAGAAATGGGTTATATACTATTCACAAATCATTCACATAAAGATTAATGGGATTTTAAGGCACTATAAACTATTGATATTGTTATGTTATTCAGATTGATTGGATGGAATGATATATTAGGAATCTGTCGCTCTATCCGACTGAGCTACGGGGCCCCAAATAAACGAGTGCCGTCAAAATAGCTTATATCATTGAAGATGCGCTGATCAACTAGCCCAAATCTACGGCTAGTTCTTACTGCAGCGGCAGGGAGTAATAAACGGTAAGCGTTTCGGTGCCGGGATTTTGGTCAGCCAGGCTGGCATTTGAATAATGCGAGATCGCCAGGCCGAGACGCGACCGGTTATCAAACCGGTAAGCAATTTCCAACTGCGATCTGAACTCAACCTTATGACCGAGATCGAGCTTTGAGTTACCGCCCCAGTAATAATGCGGCGCAAAAGAGGGCGTTAAGACAAAGCGCCGGCCGAGAAATAGATCAACCAGGATACCGGCGCCAACAAAGCCCTGCTGGGTGCTGGTATAGGCGGCGGCGCCAAAGGGTTTAAAAATACCGAACTTTTTATCCGAGCGGTATTCCAGCCGAAACTCCGCGCCTTTTTCTTTCTTGCGATTAAAATCGTAAGCGCCGGCGCCAAAAGACAGAAACGCCGGATCGTCTTTTTTGCTGTCCTGAGCCGACACCGGAGCGAGCGGCAAAACAACGAAAGCCACCAATAGGCCGATACATAATTTTAGCACATTACGGGTCACGAGCTTGTTTCACCTAAGTTTGGTTAAGATCGATAATGTCGGGCATCTTACGGTTGATTGCGTCAAATGCAAGATAATGATGCAAGAAAATATCACGCATTCTGAATGGCTTAGCGCTTATTTGCTTAAATTTCCGCTATTTTTAGCTCATTTTAAAGCGCTCGGTTGCGGCCACGAGAGCAGAGCGCACCGCCGGTTCCATGGCCGAATGACCGGCATCCGGCACCACCACATAGTTCAATTCCGGCAATTCTTTGGCCAGAGCATCAGCTGTCCCAATCGGGCAAACCATGTCGTAGCGCCCCTGAACGATGGTCCCGGGCAGACCCTGCAGGCGATCAACATTTTTCTTAAAATAGTCATCTGACAGATAGAGGCTGTTGACAAAATAATGCGCTTCGATGCGGGCCAGGGCGAGCGAGGCACGGCCTGAATCCAGTCCGGAGACACTGCGGGGTGACGGCAAAAGCGTTGAACAGGCGCCTTCAAAGCGCGCCCACATGCGGGCCGCGGGTTCATGAATGTGACGGTCAGGATCAACCAGACGCTTATGATAGGATCCGAGCAGATCTGCGCGCTCCTCTGGCGGTAAAAACTCAGCGAACTCCCGCCAATTTTCCGGAAACACGGCTTTGATCCCACCCAAGAACCAATCCAGCTCTTTTTGACTGCAGAGAAAAATGCCTCTGAGAATAAAGCCGGACACCCGATCGGTATGTTCGATGCCATAGGCGAGCGCCAGCGACGATCCCCAGGAGCCGCCAAAAACGAGCCATTTATCGATATTGAGGTGCTGCCGCAGCACTTCCATATCGCTGATCAGGTGCTGGGTGGTGTTATTGGTAATATCGGCAAACGGCTTGGAGCGGCCGCTGCCACGCTGATCAAAGATCACAATCCGGTAATGCTCGGGATCAAAAAACCGCCGGTGCGATGGCGCAGCTCCCGCCCCCGGTCCGCCATGCAGAAAGACCACCGGCTGCCCATCCGGATTACCTGAGACCTCCCAATACATTTTATGGTGGCCATCAAGATCGAGCATGCCTTTTTCGTAGGCTTCAATATCGGGATAAAGCTGATATGTTGTCGAGGATACATCCATAAATATAGGTCTAGGCGGTTGCGCGTACTCTGTCAAAAACTAGCTCATGCTAAAGCCGGTCACAATTTTGTGCTTATAAGTGCAGGGATCGGGGCAGCATTGCTGTTTGCTCCCAGCCTGCAAAAAAATCTATCGGCTAAAGAACTTAACCTCGTCAAAGGGGAGACCGCCGAAGTCGCTCAGGTCATTGACGGTGATACAGTGAAACTCAAGCGCGCTGTCGGCACCGGCAATCTGGTGTCAGATCAGATCAGGCTGGTCGGCATCCAGGCGCCAAAACTGCCGCTCGGGCGCAAAAACTTTAAAACTTGGCCCTTGGCGGAGGTGGCAAAGAGAGCATTGGAAAAGCTGAGCCTCGGTAAAAAAGTCACGTTGTCTTATGGCGGGCGGCGGATGGACCGCCACGGCCGTTTGCTTGCTCATCTGCATTTGCCGGATGGTGCGTGGCTGCAAGGTGCTCTCCTAGCGCAAGGCATGGCGCGGGTTTATTCTTTCCCCGACAACCGGGCTGTCGTCACCGAAATGCTGCTTAAAGAGCAAGCCGCCCGCAGCGATAAAATCGGCATCTGGCGGCATCCGTTTTACCGCATTCACCAGCAAACCGAGTTAGTCATTGATCTAAAGCGGCTTAAAAACTCTTTTCAATTGATTGAAGGACAGGTTCTCGATGTCACGCGCCTGCGCAAAAAAGTGTTTATCAATTTCGGCCCCAACTGGCGGACCGATTTTACCGTCTCGCTCAACGCGCGGGCGGCAAAGTTATTTGATCGCGCGGGCTTTGATCCTCTACTGTTAAAAGGCAAGCGTATCCGGGTGCGCGGCTGGATCAAGTCGTTTAATGGCCCTATGATAAATGCCACCCATCCGGAACAGCTTGAAATGTTGGACAGATAAGAAATGCAGACCTGGCGAAAATCAATTGGTGTTCTGCTCGTCCTGGCGGCGACAACTGGCCTCGGTGGTTGCTCGGTCAATCCGGCAACCGGGGATCAAAGCTTCACCGGCTTTATGTCGCTCGACGATGAAAAACGCATCGGTGCGAAAGAACATCCCAAAATCCTCAAATCTTTCGGTGGCGCTTATAAGGATCAAGCCGTTACCGCTTATGCTTCTAATATTGGCAATCAGCTGGCGGCAAATTCGGAACTGCCGAACATCAAATGGACTTTCACGGTTTTAAACTCGCCGCAGATCAACGCCTTTGCGCTGCCGGGCGGCTATGTCTATGTCACCCGCGGCTTAATGGCTTTGGCCAGCAGCGAGGCCGAGCTGGCCGGCGTGATGGCTCATGAGATCGGCCATGTCACCGGCCGCCATACGGCGCAGCGTTACAGCAAAGCAACCGGGGCGTCGATCGTCGGCGCCATTCTCGGTATTGCCGTCGGCTCCAACGCGGTCAGCGAGTTGTTCAATGTCGGGGCAGGCCTTTACTTGCAGTCGTTTTCCCGCGAGCAGGAATTTGAAGCCGACTCTTTAGGTGTGCGTTATTTGTCGCGAACCAATTATGACACCAAATCTATGGCGAGCTTTTTGTCCAAGCTGCGGCTGCATAGTCAATTAGAAGCCAAGCGCCATGAAAAAGACCCCTCCAGTGTCGATCAAGGCGATATGTTCGCAACCCATCCCCGCACGATTGATCGGGTGGAGCGCGCGATTAAAAACGCCAAAGGCGCTAAATCCGGCACCCGGCTCGGCACCGTCGACTATATGGAACGCCTGCATAATATGTTGTATGGCGACGATCCGAAGGAAGGTTTTATTAAAGGCCGCACTTTTATTCACCCCGAATTGCAGTTTCGCTTTGACGTACCCGAAGGCTTTCGCTTGTTTAACTCACCCAGCGCCGTCGTCGCTAAAGGCCCGAGTGGCTCAATCATCCAGTTTGATATGGCGGGCAAGCCCTATAATGGCGCCATGACATCTTATATTCCAAAAATCTGGGCGCGGCGGGGAAGTTTCAAGCGCGTTGAGCGGATCACCGTCAATGGCCTTGAAGGGGCGACGGCGACCACCCGGGTGCGGCAACGGAGCGGGACGTTTGATCTGCGCTTTGTCGCCATCCGTCAAAGGATGAACAGGGATGATGACCGCATCTACCGCTTTATGTTTTTAACGCCGATGAATTTGACCGATCGCCTGTCGCTGGGCTTGCGCCAGACGACCTTTAGTTTGCGCTCAATATCTTTCACCGAAGCGCAACAGTTTAAACCGGCGCGTATTTTGATAAAACCGGTACGCGGCGGTGACGCGGTTCAGACTTTTGTCCGGCAAATGGACATCAGTGATTTTAAGGAAGAAACCTTCCGGGTGATCAACGGCTTGAACGCTAACGACAATTTGCGCCGCGGCAAGCTGGTTAAAATTATTGCTGAGTAAAAGTGTTAATTTCCGCCATAGTTTATTTTGGCGTGAAATTCAAATGTGTTGCAATAACCACACATTTTTTGAATTAAGTGCCAGGCACCGAATTAAATATCAACTTTTGAGGCTGCCGAAAAGTTCGGTCAGGAAGCCGATCGATAGTTCATAAATACCGGGCGACGTGCTTTCGCGGCAACCGGCGACATTGAGGATTTTGATCTCATCGCGGACGATCCAATCTCTGACATCACTGACATGACCTTTGCCTTGAAAATCAAATATCAGGCAGGATTTGCCAAGTTTTTGAGCGAGCTCGACGGTGAGCATGGAGCCGTCATCAAGCCCCTCATCGGCCAGCACCAACGTGCCGTCACTGTCGGCAACATTTTGCGACGTGCGCTCCGCCGGGTCCGGGCTCTCGGTTTCCTGCAAAGGATAGTGATCGGTAATCTCACCGTCCTCCGCCCAACGCCCGAGCGGACACCAGCCGCCGCAGGCAATATCCAACCGAAGTGCCGCATCAAGGGCGGCCCGGTCAACGCCGGTCTGGCCGCCGGATATAATTTTTTCGATGACATAGGAGTCAGGCATATTAAATTATAGCAAATAAAAAGGGCGCCGGAATATTATCTCGACGCCCTTAAAATAAAATCTTCGATCACTTAAGCCGCCTGCAGAACAGCTTCCAGTTTTTCGGTGGCTTTTTCTTTATCGATGCTTTCAACGGCAGCAAACTCGCCGGCCAAGCGCTCCAGGGCAGCTTCATAAATCTGGCGTTCACTAAAGGATTGGTCGGGCTGGCCGACATTGCGGTGAAGATCGCGAACGACCTCGGCAATTAGACACGGATCACCGGAGTTGATCTTGGCTTCGTATTCCTGCGCCCGGCGGCTCCACATGGTGCGCTTAACCCGAGCGCGGCCTTTCAATGTCGTTACCGCATTATCCATAATTTTGCGCGAGCTCACTTTACGCAAGCCCGAGGTTTCCATTTTATTGGTCGGCACGCGCAGCGTCATTCGGTCATTGTCAAAGGTCACCACAACCAATTTTAGAGCGTGACCGGCAATGGTTTCCTTTTCAATGCCTTGCACCTGACCGACGCCATGGGTCGGATAGACGACAAAATCGCCGGTCTTAAAGGCTATTTTATCTTTTTTGGTACTTTTTGCTTTCGCCATAGTTCTCTATTTCTCCACCAATTTACAAATAAACGCGATAAAATCATCTCACCCGCTCGGTAAATCTCAGTCGCGACGGGGGCGCCTATTCGCTTAAAATTTTCTGATATCTGCGCCTAGTGATTATCTCTGTTTCGCTAGCGATTTCTCTACATTTCAATTTTGACTGGTTAGATCCCCAATCGGTACACCGGCATAGAAGCTCAATAAGCCGCTCACACAACAATGCCGACCCAGCCCGCCATTTTACTGGCTTACTTGATCGGCAGATAAGTTATACCACAAAAATAGGCCTAAATACAGGCCCATATGTTAACATGTGTAATATTGCGTGGAAATACGTATAAAACCAAAGAAAAAGGGCCCGCGAATACGGGCCTTAATTCTTTTATTTCCCATACTTATCAGGGGGTTACATTAAACCCGGAGCTTAGTTTCCCGCACCCGGGCTTTCGCTCAATTCAGCGCGTTTGCCTTCTTTATCTTTCCATTCATCAGCATCGGCCGGACTTTCGCCTTTAACCGTAATATTTGGCCAAACCGTTGCGAGGCGAGTGTTGATTTCCAGCCATTCATCCAACCCATCCTCGGTATCCGGCAAAATAGCTTCTGCTGGACATTCCGGTTCGCACACACCGCAATCGATGCATTCGTCGGGGCTGATTACCAAAAAGTTTTCACCTTCATAGAAGCAATCGACGGGGCAAACCTCGACGCAATCCATATATTTACATTTAATACAATTTTCGGTGACGATGTAGGTCATGTTGGTCTCCGTTGAATCCCTATATTTTGTTCGCCTTACTAACAGGCGCATCCTTTCTTACACTTATGATGCGCCGATGCCAAGTCTTGCACTCACTCTTTTTCTAGCATCTCCACGGTCGCGGTCATTGACGTAAATCAACCCGGCGATTCTGCTAATTAGATTTGCTTCAAAGTGATCAACATTGCCATCGGCATAGGCGACTTCCCACAACATTTCAATCATCTCGATCCGTTGCTCAGGCTCGTAGCGGTCCTTGATCACCCGGGTAAAGGCATAGAGCTCGCCGGATTCCTGGATCACGATCTCGGCCTCCTCTATGAGAGTCTCGGTCTCTTCATCATTGAGCTCAAACTGAGATTTCATCAGGCTCGTGATGCTGGCGCGTTCGTCGTCGTCAAAATGCCCATCCATGCAGGCGGCCTCAACCAGTAGAGCGGCAGCGGCGGCTTGAAGTTCGTCTTTTTCCGGCGGGCCAGCTTTCGCGGCACCTTCGGTAAATAATGCTTTAATTCGATTTATCATGAAGCGCTATCTAGCATGCGGAATGGGTGGAGAAAAGCCGCGACTATGAGTTTCCTCAATCACGCCCCATCAACTTATCGATAGCGCGGCGTTCGGTCTTGGTCGGCCGGCCGGCACCCATTTCGCGCTTACCGGTATTGGCGATGGGTGCTTTGTCGCTGCTCTTTCGCGCCACCGGTGGCGCCAAATCTTCATAGAGCGCTTGGGCTTCCGGCGCCGGCCCACGCCGGGTACCGAGTGCTAGAATTTTAATCACCCGAATGTCCCGGCCTTTCGGAAAGGTCAGCACATCACCCGGGCGGACCAGCTGATGGGCTTTTGACGTCACATCGCCATTGAGCCGTACTTTGCTCGATTGGCAGAGCTTGGTGGCGAGTGAGCGGCTTTTCATAAAGCGCGCCTGCCACAGCCATTTATCCAATCGTAAGCCATCACTCATGTGCCGGCGCTCATGAAACTTTCAGCCCTTTTAATTTTGCAAAGGGCGAGTCTTCTTGAGACGGTTTCGCTGGAGCACCTTTGGCGCCTTGCGGCTTATTGTTTTTGCGATAGTGCTTTTTCTTGGTCGCCGAGATCGGCGCAAAGAGCACAATCTCTTCACCTTCGGCATTTTTTTCTGCGGTTTTTTGTTTGTCGAAGCCCAGCGATTTAAAAACGCCGGCGGCATCTTCCGCCGAACAGCCCAGCAAATTCAGCAATTCGGCATCAGCGGCAAATGGCCCATTAAGGCTGCGCGTTTTCAACATGCCCAATACCCGCTCCAGGATATCGATGCGCACCGACAGATCGCCGGCACGCCTAAAACCAGCAGCCTGCATGAAATCAAACGGTACATCAGCGTCATAGGGCACCGACACCCGGCCCGGCGGCGGTACTTCCGGCAGTGGCTTGATGTCGTTTTTGATCGCCCACAAGAGCGCGCTGAGACCCGCCGGTTTGGGTCTTAAAAGTGGTGGGAAGAAAACCTCGCGACGGCCAAGCTTAATGCCGAGATGATGCAGCGCGCCGTAATCCTTTTTCTCGAGCGCTTTTAACTGCTTGGCGGCTTGGCGTTTATTCAAGACGCCGCCGCATTCGACCAATTGAAAAACCAAGCCGCGAACCGCACCGGTTAAATTACGATCCCGGGCTTTTAGCAGCGGCTTAAGATTTCGCTCAATATAACCATCCAGCCAGCTTTGCAGACGGTGCTCAATTTTGTCCCGAATCGGCCCAGCCAGCAAATCACTCGACATTAATTTAACACTTGGCTTGAGCGCATCCGCACCGGCAAAAAGACGCGCCACTGGTTGTTCCCGCCAAGCCAGCTTGCCGTCGCCCCGAAGCTCTAGGGTTTCATCCGCGGCGCTGATCAAGGCGCTGGCCCGGCGTTCCACTTCACTCGCCAACGCACGGAACGCCGCCGCCGTCACGGTGCGCCCGGCAACGTCGCTATCGGTCGCATCGGGGACAAATTTAAAGCCATCAATGCGGCCGACAAAATGGCCTTCAACCATGACATCACCCTCGGCATTCACCGCCGATTGCAGATATTCCTTGTCTTTGAGTTTGCGCACCAGCACTGCCGTCCGCTGATCGACAAAGCGCTGGGTCAATCTTTCATGCAGCGCATCGGAAAGCCGGTCTTCAATCTCGCGGGTCCGGCTTTGCCAGCTTTCCGGTTCGGCCAGCCAATCGGCCCGGTGAGAGATATAGGTCCAGATGCGGATATTGGCGATGCGGTCAACCAGCGATTCAATACCGCCATCGACTTGATCGATTCGCGTGACTTCTTTGGCGACCCAATCGTTATCGAGTTTTCCTGCGGTACTCAAAGATTGGTAGACACGTGACAACAAGCGTTGATGACTACCAGTGACCTGCTTGCGGAAATCGGGGATTTGGCAAACCTCCCAAAGTAGATGCACGCTATCGGGATTAATCAGCCGGTCCCGAATTTCAACGTCGCGGGCAAGCTTGACCAAATTTTGCTCATCACTTGGGCGGCGCACTTTGATCAGCCCTGCTTCGCCAGGAAGTTCGTTTAAACTCTGCAGTAATTTAGCGATGGACCGAAAATTCAGGCGGCTGTTGCGCCATTGAATTTGGCGGATCGGATCAAAACGATGGTTTTCAATCTGCTCGATTAAGTCAGGGTCTATTTCCGGCGCATCACCGGTAACACCGAACGTACCGTCACTCATGTGACGACCGGCCCGCCCGGCAATTTGCGCCAGCTCCTCGGCCCGCAGATCCCGCCTAAACGTCCCATCAAATTTATTGAGCGCAGCAAAAGCGACGTGGTCGACATCCATATTGAGGCCCATGCCGATGGCATCGGTCGCCACCAGATAATCGACATCGCCGTTTTGAAACATCTCGACCTGGGCGTTGCGGGTGCGGGGACTGAGCGCGCCCATAACGATGGCAGCCCCGCCCCGCTGGCGGCGGATTAGCTCGGCGATGGCATAGACGTCGGCGGCCGAAAAGCCCACCACGGCACTCCTCGGCGGCAGGCGGACGATCTTGCGGCTGCCGGCAAAAGAAAGAGTTGAAAACCGCGGCCGGGAGATAAATTCAACTCCGGGCACAAGCTTCTCCAGTACCGGGCGAATGCTTTCGGAGCCCATAAACATGGTTTCCTGCTCGCCTCTGGCATGCAGCAAGCGGTCGGTAAAGACATGGCCACGATCCGGGTCGGCACAGAGCTGGATCTCATCAATGGCCAAGAAATCAACCTGTCTGGCAACCGGCATAGACTCGACGGTACAGAAAAAATATTTTGCATGGGAGGGGATGATTTTCTCTTCGCCGGTGATCAGGGCAACCTGCCGTGCCCCTTTGAGCGCCACCGCCCGGTCATAATTTTCCCTGGCCAGCAGGCGCAGGGGGAAACCGATCATACCGCTGCCATGAGCCAGCAGGCGCTCCATCGCGAGATAGGTTTTTCCGGTATTGGTCGGCCCGAGAACAGCCGTCACCCGGACTTCAGACGTTGATATCTGCATGGCTCAAGGATCGGTCTTTAGCTGCCAGGATGCAAGCGGGAATTATCAATCCAGCTATGCTGACGGTGTCCCCAATCCGAATTAATCAGGGACACCTGGTTAATTAAAGTGTTGGCGCGTCGATATCTTCCACCATCGAATGCTTTCTCGCTTTGGTGTGCTTTTCACGCCTCTTGCGCAGCGTTTTCTTCAACTGGCGGCGCACCGCTTCGAAGGCGTCACGAATTGCAATGTAAACATCCTCATGGGCATGGTCGTCGGGATCGCGGGCAACCACGATTTCCTCTCCCGGCATCGTTATGTCCACCCGGATATGATAGAGCTTTCCCTTATTATGCTGGCGATGAGGCGCCTCGACGACGACCCGGCAGGACGTAATCCGGTCGGTATAGGTCTCGAGCTTTTCGACCTTTTCTCGAATTTTTTCTTCAACAGCATCTGAATGGGAAATATCGCGGAAGGAAACTTGTAATGGAATTTGCATTGACCACTCTTTTCGTTAGGTGACAAAGGGTCGGACCAAAAGTTCGGTCCCGCGGTCAACATACTGACAGATTATTGGTCGTCACCGCAATAGACGCGAGCTTTTAATCCATACTTATTGAACATTATTTTTCCGGAGAATTCATTGATTGCTGTCAATAATTCCAAAACTATTTATATAAATCAGTGACATAATCAAAATATCTGCCGCAAATCATCATATTCATCAGAACAGGTCTTGCGTTACCCGTCCTATACATACATATGAGGTCGCGAAAGCGGATTATCCAGTCCCAAATGACAATTATTATTAAGCGATAAGAGTGGAAAATGGCCAAAGCAAAAACCGAAAGTAAACCCGAAGAAAAACTTGAATTTCAGGCCGAGGTCGCCAAAGTCCTCGATCTGGTTATTCACTCGCTTTACAGCAATAAGGAAATCTTTTTGCGGGAGGTCATTTCCAATGCCTCGGACGCCTGTGACAAGCTGCGTTATTTGTCCCTCACCGAGAACAACCTAATTGATCCCGGCACCGAGTTCGGTATTACCCTGTCGGTAAATGAAAAAGCCAAAAGCATCACCATTGCCGATAACGGCATCGGCATGAACCATGATGAGCTGATCGAAAACCTCGGCACCATCGCCCGCTCCGGCACGACAGCATTTCTGGAGAGCCTGTCAGGTGACGAGAAAAAAGATGCTGATCTTATCGGCCAGTTCGGCGTCGGCTTTTATTCCTGCTTCAGTGTCGCCAAAAAAGTCGAAGTGGTGTCGAAACGCGCCGGCGAGGAGCAAGCCTGGCTGTGGTCATCGGAAGGTGCCGGGTCTTTCACCGTCACCGAGGCCGAGCGCGATAGCCAAGGTTCGACCGTTACCGTCTATCTCGATAAAGACAGTAAGGAATATCTCGAAGACGCCCGCATTCGTAACATCGTCAAAACCTATTCGGATCATATTTCGCTGCCGATTAATCTCGAAACTACCAAGGACAAAGAGACCACCAGCGATCAGATCAATTCCGGCTCGGCGATCTGGACCCGCTCTAAATCCGATATCACCACAGAGCAATATAAGGAATTTTACCATCACGTCGGGCACGTCTTTGATGATCCGTGGCTGACCCTGCACAATCGGGTGGAAGGCAAAATCGAATATACCAATTTGCTGTATGTACCATCCTCACCACCGTTTGATCTGATGAACCCGGAACGCAAACACAAAGTGAAGCTTTACGTGAAACGTGTGTTCATCACCGATGATTGCGAAGATTTGATGCCGGGCTATTTGCGCTTTGTCCGCGGCATTGTCGATTCTGAGGATCTGCCGCTTAATGTCAGCCGCGAAATGCTGCAGCGCAATGTGCTGGTCAGCCATATTAGGAAAGCGCTGGTTAAACGCATTTTCTCTGAGCTAAAAAAGAAAGCGGCCAAGAAGGCAGACGAATACGCCATCTTCTGGGATAATTTTGGCGCCGTCCTCAAAGAAGGCCTCTACGAAGATCACGAGAACCGCGATACATTGCTCGAATTGGCGCGTTTCAAATCAACCCATAGCGATGGCGTGGTTAGTCTCGAAGACTATGCCGGCCGCATGAATGACGGCCAGGAAGAAATATTCTACATCTCCGGCGATGACGCCGAAACGCTCAAATCGTCGCCGCAAATCGAAGGCTTTAAGTCGCGCGGCGTTGAGGTGCTATTGCTGACCGATCCGATCGACGAGTTTTGGCTGCCGATGGTTCACGTCTATAACGAAAAGCCATTTAAGTCGGTCACCTCCGGCGATATCGATCTTACTAAGATTAAGCGCAGTGATGAGGCGGGCGAAGAAAAGGACAAACCGGAAGCCGCCGACGAGGCGGCGATCGCCAAACTGTTAATCGCCTTTAAAGAAGAGCTCGGTGATGCGGTTAAAGATGTGCGCGCCTCCGACCGCTTGACCGACAGCGCAGTCTGCCTGGTTGCCGGTGAAGGCGATATGGATTTGCACTTGGAGCGCATGCTCAAAAGCCAGGGTCATATGGATGTGCCGACCAGCACCCGGGTGCTCGAGATTAACTCGAGCCATGATTTGATTAAACAGCTTTCCGGCCTGACGGATGATCTGGCCAAAAAGGAAGACCTCCAGAATATGGCGCATTTGTTATTGGATCAGGCGCGCATTATTGAAGGTGAAGCGGTCAGCGATCCGGTGGCGTTTTCGAAACGGCTGAATAACGCCTTGGCGAAGGGGTTGGTTTAAAGGCTGGGCAGGCTGGAACTATGGGGGCATGCCAAAGGAAATAGGTGGGTTACGTGTCCCCATTAATTCAACCAACACAATGTCCGCTTTGCCCCTGAAAGCGGACATCAATCACATAGGGTCAAAGCGTCCGCTATGAGCCAAAAGCGGACATAGGACAAAAACATTCGATGCCGATTTTCGACCCTCGTTTTTAGCGCGGCGGTGACATTAAAGCCTGCGGTACCATGAGCGGTCCGTCCAGCGTCATCAAAAACCTTTTCAAACGAAAAAGTTCCGTTTCGGTGAGACGAAGCGGCTTCAATTCCGAGCGTCCTATTTTTGCCTTGGGTGCCCGATTATAAAAATCAACTACCGCCGATAGGGTCGAGAGTTGACCTTCATGCATATAAGGTGCAGTTTTGCCTAGGTTACGGAGCGTCGGTGTCTTAAAGCTCCCAATCAATTCCGCTCCTGATAGCTTGGCAAACTTGAGTTCACCACAATCGGCGTCTTCGGCGTCACTGAACGGGCCAAGGCAATTGAATTCGTCCGCCTGAACGGATTTAACACCGGCGGCCCGGCCAGAGTTGCCGGGCGCATCGGTCCTTGGCGTAAGGCCAGTATTATGAAAGTCATTGTTCGTAAACAGCGGCCCGTTGTGGCATTCGATGCAATTGCCTTTGCCAATGAAGAGGCGAAGGCCGCCAATTTCATCATCAGTGAATAATTCTTTTTGTGTCGCCTGATCGCCATTGAGGACGGCTTCAACATATTGGTCGAAGCGGGATGGGCCGGGAATGATTAACCGCTCGTAAGCCGCGATTGCCTTGCCGATATTGGAATATATGCGCGATACGATTTGCCGATCCCCCTCCTTCATTGCGTCCCATGCGGCTCGTGATTGGGGATCATCTATTGGTGCGGCGATATTGGGAAACCTACTTTCATCGGTGGTGTCCCGCAGTTCATCGAATATCGCCTCATAAGATTTGCGATACGCTTGATTGGAGTACAAAATTTTCGCGAACTCTGTCCTGGTTCCGCCGTGCTCGACCGGACTTTCCATTGGCCCCAGGGCTTGGGACCACTGACTGTCTTTGCGCCCGTCCCAGAAAAACCATGGGCTATAGGCAGTGCCGATGATGGTTGGCGTGTGACGCGGAACGGCACCCATTCCTTGGGCCAGAGGTAATCCGTCGGCAAAGCCTTTTTCCGGTTTATGACAGCTTGAACAGGCGATCTTTTTATTGCCGCTAAAACGCATATCGAAAAACAGCTTTTGGCCCAGCTTGGCCGCTTCGGTGTTATCTGCCACCTGGTTCGACGAATCCTTTGGTAGTTGTGGCAAGCTGCCGATCCACAGGGAACGCAATATACTGCGTTCGGCTGCTGTCCAAGTTTGTGCGTGGGAAGGACCAGGTGCAACGACAGCAATTAAAATCGAAAGAAATGCAATGGCAAATTCTATTCGTCCCATCAGGCTTGCTCTATTTCAGGATAAGATTGAAGGTGACATTATCCTTATGGTGTCCGCTGTCGATAACGATTTTCAATTCCCACCAACCAGCCATGTTAAAGCGAACGCCTTCAATGAGATATTTCCCGTCACCAAGATTCTTTGTAACACGAGGTGCCGTCGACAATCCATGCCCATGCATTGGCATGCCACCGGAAATGTCTAGCTTGGCGTCGCGGACCGGCTTTCCATCTGGGTTCTTTAGATTAAGGACCCAACTGTGCATTTTGTTGATCGTGACCGGATCAAGGCGACTAGTCACGTTAACACTGAATTTCGCTTGTTCTGAAAACTTAGTCCTTGCTACGTCAAGATGCTCGGGAATTTTGGTCGGCCGGGTATCGGCCTGATGAGCGCCGTGAGCACTTGCAGGTTTTCCCCTTTGGTTGTGCGCAGCGCCATGGCCTCCTTCCATCTTCATTTGCGCGGCAGCAGGGGGTGGAGCCAAGACCAAAAACAGCGCCGCGAATGCACCAATAATAAACAAACCGAGTTGAGCCATAAATCCTCTCCCAGAATTGGATGTGAGTGCTTGTATATAATTGAGTTTACTGCGCATCAACACGATGTAAATCACAAGTCATTTATTAATTAAAATGAGAGGTGCATCTAAAAATCGTCAAATTCGCCAATGTCCGCTTTGGGTCAAAAGCAGACATTATACGCCGGAACTGAAAACGTCCGCTATCGGGAGTAAAGCAGACATATAGAGCATATACCGAAACCACGGATTTTTCGTATACAGTTAAATTCCCAATACTCTGTAAGCTCTGTGGTGAAAAAACCTACTCGCCGCTTAACAGGGCGCGGACTTCATCCGGCACCGGCTGGGCGCTGATGCCTGCCGGAGCATCGGGATCACGCTTTCCCCAGACGCGTTTTTCGGTGCCCTCAACATGAACAGTATCACCCAATTTAACATCATGGCGGATGACCCAGACTTTGTTGCCCCATTCAACGACCTGACTTTCAATGACGATCTCATCTTCCATGCGGAGCGGTTTGATAAAATTTGCTGAGGCATCAACCAGCGGCAATCCGACAATATCATAATTTATCCAGATTTCATTCCACGGCAAGCCAACTTCAATGAACATATTTTGAGTTGCCCGATCGAACCATTGGAAAAAGTTCGGATAAAAAACGATCTGCGCATTATCGCAATCGCTGAACATGACAGTGTAATTGTATTTAAATATTTTCATCTGATTGGAATCTGACTACCGGAATCTGAAAATTTGAGGGGCTCGCCCTTTATAGGCGATCACATGATCCCTAGCCAAGAATTATATTAGTTAAATCTCTGTTTGACCTCTTCGGGCACCGGCGCCGCTTTGATGCCGCCCGGAGATGTTTCATCTTTAATCACCCAGGCGCGCAACTCCTGGCCTTCGGCGATGACATCACCGTCCCGGGTTATTTGATGTTTGACCATAAATGTCTTGTTCGACCATTCGTCGATCCAGGTTTCAACTTCCAGTACATCATCAATCCGTGCCGGGCGGCTGAATCTGGAGGTGGCTTCAATAATCGGAATACCGTCGATTGAGTAATCGCCAAACAGCTTGGCGAATCCCAACCCCGCATCTTTAAACAAGCGCTCACAATTACGATCAAACCATTGGAAATAATGGGGGTAATTAACAATACATTGAGGGTCGCAATCGCCGGTCGAGACAACTCGGCTATGGCGGACTTTAAGCATTTCAATTCCTACCTAACATTTTAATTCTAACCGGAGTTTAGATAGATACAGTATCTACACATTGATCAATATCAAGGTATTCAGCCCGGTGCAGCTTTAAATAGGTAATTATCTTAACTAAATCGGCCTGAAATTGGCGGCTTTAGTGAAATAGCGATCACCATTAGAAAGAGGAAATTCATGTCATTAAGTGGAAAAACAGTCGTCGTGACCGGCGGCGCATCAGGAATTGGCAAAGCGACGGTCGAACGTATGGCGGCTGACGGCGCCAAAGTTGTCTGTGCCGATATCAACAGCGAGCTCGGCGAGGCCTTGGTGGCCGAAGCCAGCGAAACCAGCGGCGCGATAGATTTTCTCAAGCTCGATTTGACCGATGACAAGGCAATCACTGAATTTGTCGAAATTTTTCTCGAAAAGTTCGGCACACCGGACATTTTAGTAAATGCCGCCGGCGGTGGTGATATTGAACCCTTTATCAGAAATGATCCCGCGCGCTTTGATTGGAACGTAGCGCTCAATTATCTCGGGCCCGTTAAACTAACTCATGCGTTTTTACCCAGCATGTCCGAAAAAGGGCAGGGGAAACTGATTTATGTCGCCAGCGATGCCGGACGGGTCGGCAGCGGCGGTGAAACTGTTTATGCCGGCGCCAAAGGCGGTATCATCGCCTTTGCCAAATCGCTCGCCCGGGAAGTCGCACGCTATCAAATCAACGTTAACTGCGTTTGCCCCGGTCCAACCGATACGCCGTTGCTGCAAACCCGGCCGGAAAAAATGCTGGAGGCTCTCATCAGCGCTATTCCGTTGCGCCGGTTTGCGCGTCCCGACGAAATCGCCCACGCCATCCAATTTTTCGCCGCTGAGGGTTCTGAATATATTACCGGCCAAGTGCTCAGTGTCAGTGGTGGCTTGACCATGGTGGACTAACGGGGTTGATTAAGGCGTCAACATATTTGACCCTGAAAATTGACCCAAAAATTGACCAAGCCTGTCAGTTACTTTAGACTTAAACTATTATATATCCGAACATTAGCACTATCGATAGGCGCTGGCCTACAATGGTGCGGACGCAATTCATCTCGAGAGGATTAAAAGAGGAACTAAAATGTACAAACTTACAGCCGCAGATATTAAGCCTGAGCATTTCGCCTGGTCAGCCGAAGACGGTGTCGCCACCATCACGCTAAACCGGCCGGAGCGGAAAAACCCACTGACATTTGAAAGCTACGCCGAACTGCGCGATACTTTTCATAAACTGCAGTGGGTTGAAGATGTCAAAGTCGTGGTGATCACCGGTGAAGGCGGAAATTTTTGTTCCGGCGGCGATGTCCATGAAATTATCGGCCCGCTCACCAAAATGGACATGGATGGCCTCCTGACTTTTACCCACATGACCGGCGATCTGGTCAAATCAATGCGCAAATGCCCGCAGCCCATCATTTCTGCGATCGACGGTATCTGTGCCGGCGCCGGCGCTATCATAGCGATGGCGTCAGATTTACGTTACGGCACGCCGGAAAGCATGATTGGCTTTCTGTTTACCCGGGTTGGCCTGGCCGGCTGTGATATGGGCGCCTGTGCGATGCTGCCGCGCATTATCGGCCAAGGCCGCGCCTCTGAACTGCTCTATACCGGCCGCATGATGACTTCCGAAGAAGCCGCCAATTGGGGTTTCTATAACGGTGTTGCCGAGCCAGATGAAGTATTGGACGTCGCAACAACGCAAGCCAAGCGTCTTGCCAAAGGGCCAACCTTCGCCCATGCAATGACCAAAAAGACCCTCCATCAGGAATGGAATATGGGTGTCGACGAAGCCATTGAAGCGGAAGCGCAAGCCCAGGCAATTTGCATGCAGACACAGGACTTCGAACGTGCTTATCATGCCTTTGTCGCCAAAGAAAAACCGGTATTTGAGGGCAACTAGCTAACCTAGCGAAAGGGTATCGATGACAAAATTAACTGACAAAGTCGCCATCGTCACCGGGGCGGCTCAGGGCATTGGCGCGACCTACGCCAAAGCTCTCGCGGCCGAGGGGGCAAAAGTCGTACTCAGCGATATTTTGGACTGCGCCCCAGCCGCCGCCGAGATTGCCGCCGAATATCAAGGTGCAGAAACCCTGGTTCTCACCACCGATGTCAGCGATGAAAAAGCAACCCAATCGATGGTCAGCCAAACAGTTGAGCGCTTTGGCCGCGTCGATATTTTGGTCAACAACGCGGCAATTTTTGGCACCATTGTGCCGGGCTCTTTTGAAGAAATAAAAGTGGCGGACTGGGATAAATTGATGGCGGTAAATGTTAAAGGCCCGTGGCTCTGCACCAAGGCCGCCGCACCAACAATGCGCCAACAAGGCTACGGCAAAATAATCAATATTGCCTCCGGAACTTTATTCAAAGGCGCGCCAAATCTGTTGCATTATGTCTCTTCAAAAGGCGCCGTGCTGGCGATGACGCGATCAATGTCGCGGGAACTCGGTGATGACGGTATTTGCGTTAATACACTGGCACCCGGCCTGACCATGAGCGAAAATGTCCTGAATTCCGAAAAACACATGGAATATCGGGATGCCAATGCCGCCTCCCGCGCTCTGAAACGCTATCAAACGCCAGATGACCTAATCGGCGCGCTGGTTTTTCTCGCCTCGGAAGACAGTGATTTTATCACCGGACAATGTCTGGTTGTTGATGGTGGCTCGGTAAACAACTAGCCGTTTAGATTACCACTCAAATAGGCGCTAAAATTGTAAAAGGGGATTGACGAGAAATCCAAATAGGGATGAACTGGATCAAGCTTTATTCATTCTGGCGGCAAATAGGAGGTAAAGATGTCTGATCAGAACGACTTTGCTGAAAAACGCCGGCATAAACGGCTAAAAGCGCCCAATAATGTAACAGCAAAAATCAATGATGAAGAAATTGATGTCACTCTGCGGGATGTATCCGCCGGTGGTGCTGCACTTGATCTTAAACATGAGGCAAAACCTGACGACTCGATTGAATTGATGATTGATGACGTTGGCCAATTAAGCGCTACCGTTTCCAGGTCATTGGATGATGGGGTCGCGGTTCGTTTCATGGATATCGACGACGATGAAGAAGAAATGCTACTGGCTGATCTTGAGCGCATCGATATTGATATCAGAAACGAAGATTTTTGAGTTCACCACATTTATTCGCCAGCCAAATAAGGCTGTGACAGGGTGAGCTAATTCCGATATTAGTTCCCGGCCAGAAGGGAACTGTATTTCATGCTTGAGCTCTACAATACGCCGCATTCGACCTGCAGCCAAAAAGTTCGCATTTGCTTATTGGAAAAAAATCTGGAGTGGACGGACAGACATGTCAATCTGGCAACCAAAGAACATCTTTCCCCGGAATATCTGAAAATTAATCCCAATGGTGTCGTGCCAACGCTCATCCACGACGGCACAATTATCACCGATTCAAGCGTTATCTGTGAATATATTGATGAGGTTTTTCCGGAACCGGCCTTAGCGCCGGCGGACCCTGCTCAAAAGGCCGCCATGCGGTCCTGGCTGCGCTTTATCGAAGAAGTACCCACCGTCGTGGTGCGGGTACCCTCCTTCAATATGGCTTTCCTGCCGCGTTTTGAAGGCCTATCTGTAGACGAGTTTCATGACCAGCAAGCCTTTCAGAACTACACGATCTCAGAGGTCCCACCTGTTAGCTAATTTGGAGACAATTATGACGGATATTTCCGCTCTCATCGGTGACTTAAAAGAAAACTACGACGTTGAGTATTGGGGCTCACTCTTGGATGAGTTCGATCAGCGGCTAGCTGAGCTGCATAAAAATATCGATGGCGCCAAATACACTGAGTGGGGGTTGGTGGCGCTCAAAGCCGTTCAAGGCGACCAAGAAGCTAAGAATATTATGGCTGACCTTCTTGAACCCGGCAGCGATGACAAAAAAATTGTCGATGAAATGGCGCTGCTATATCTGGTGCAGCCGGTGCTGCGACATTATCTCTTTCGCGCCACTAACCGCGCCCAGGAAATGGGCCCGCCGGCATAACAAAAAGCGTGAGTAGGATCAGCTAATCAATCCGCAAACGGGAAATCAGCATTTTCATAGGGCCAGGAATAGCTCCGAACTTTTCTTTCGCCGATCTCAATGGCGCCCTGCTGATGCAATTGATAAGTCGTTTCGATAACTTTCTCGACAAATTCATTGGTGACAGATTGCAAAACGGAGCTGTCGGTCACGTATTGGCTGGAAAACATCACGGAAGTTAATTTTTGTGAATTATCGCCGACAAAAGCAAAAAGCAAATTAATAAAATCATTCGCCGGCAGATATGGCGGCACGACGGCCACGACTTCTTTCAAGACGGCATAAAGGAGATTTGGCACCAATTGGGTGCGGGTATCGTGCTCGAGGGAAGCGAGAATAGCGCCGAAATATTTGGCGCGCTCTTCACCAAGATTGTCGATAACATCCTGAATAATTTTTTGATGCATTTATTGGTACCAATTAGTTAGTCACACATAGCCTTTAGATGGCGATCAAAGGCTTATTTGCCACCATTAAATTGAATTAATTTGTAACAATATTATTCAGTTATTTTATAAAAATGGGCGGAAATCTCTCCCAGTTCAGAATTTTGCATAACGATTTGGTCACCTGGCGACAACCATTGGCATTCAACCATACTGCCCAACAGGATAAATTCACCCGCTTTTAAAGGGTGCCCAAGATCATTCAGATTATTGGCCAGCCACGCCAGGGCATTCAACGGGTGCCCCATAATATCAGCCCCCTGCCCGCTGCCTACTTCCGCGCCATTTACAATTGTGTGCCCAACCAAACCTGCCAAATCAATGTTTTGCCAGTCGGCAATTTCCGGACCTAAGACACAGGCGCTCTGGAAAAAATCATCAACAATCATGGTTTCGGTGGTTAAAATTCTGAAATCGGCGTACCGGTCATCGACGATTTCCATCGCCGCCCGGCAATTTTGGACAGCGGAACGGATATTTTCACTATCGTAAGGCTGACCTATCGATGGCAAATCCCGGCCCAGGGTCACGGCAATTTCACATTCCACACCGACGTGATTGAAATCGGTGTAAGGCCCCTCGAAATGATCAAAATGCACTGAACGCGCCATCACCCCGCCCGAGCACGGATGATCTATCGACATATATTTTTGCATAATCGGTGTGGTGCAGCCGATTTTCCAGCCGACGCGCTTACCAAATCCAGCTTCTGTCAGGCCGGTGTGCAGCTCAAATTGCAGCCGATAGGCCGCCGCTTCGTCCGGCGGTTGCTCAGCTGGCGCAAAACCCGGCCAAGGTCCTGGCTGGAGACGATTTTCGACGAGGGGACGAAGACTATCTTGCACTTTCAACAATCGCCATTAATTGTTCTGTAAATGTTGCCGGATCAATCGGCTTGGTGATATATCCGACGGCACCCCGCGCCACGGCTTTTTCCTTCCAATGTTCGGCCTCGCGAGCCGAAACCATTACTATTTTAGTTTTATCCAATTCTTTCTTTTGGCGAATTTCTTCACATAAATCGAGTCCATCCAGAGCCGCCATCATCAAATCTGTGATGACGCAATCTGGCCGCATGGCCATGATGTCAGATACTGCGCGTGAACCGGAGACATTGGAGCTCACTTCATGACCATTGCTTTCCAACACTGCCTTCATGACTTCGATTACTTCATGGTCATCATCGACAATAAAAATTTTCACCAGTCATACCTTATTTTGAGGCCAGTGAAGCGTGACCTTCATGACAATTAATAACGTATTATTTTAGTGCCAAGTGCAATCGGCAGCAATCAATTCATGTGTTTACTGCTTGCTCGTAGTCCTTCGGGAACTTTAATAGGATTGACTAAATGGTCCTCAAACCCAGCCACTTTTCGGGTCGCAATTTCTGATGGCTTGGCAACGGCAGCATGAACGTTCACCGGTATTTCCCGGTTATTACTATGAACACGGAGCACTTTCAGGGCATCGATGCCGTTCAATTTTGGCAAATTTATGTTTATTTTCTGGAACTTGCACGAAATTAAAGGTTTTTTTAACCGATTCCAGGTGAAAGTGGTATCTGCTAGATATTGAAATGAAACTGGGGGATATTGCGGATAAAAGAATGGCGCGCCCGGGAAGACTCGAACTCCCAACCTCCTGAT
>CAJWAR010000061.1 GCA_913020445.1 uncultured Rhodospirillaceae bacterium | reverse complement strand
TGTGCGGACGGGCGGCTTCGGCGCTCACCGTTTCGATGTTGATCAAACTCACGCCTATATCTCTACCGAGATGGAAGGCTATCAAGGCAACATTCTGGTCATTTATGATTGTGCTGATCCGGCCGATCCAAAAGAAGTTTCCCATTGGTGGATGCCGGGCCAAAAGATTTCAGCGGGTGAGAAACCTTTTTGGCCTGCCGATCATCGGCGTCTGCATCATGGGCTGCGCTTTGGTGATCGCCTTTGGGCGGCGGCTTGGCACGGCGGCTATTGGCTGATCGATGTTTCCGATATCACCAAGCCGACAACCATCGCTACGTATGACACCAACCCGCCTTTTATCGAGCCCGCGCACACACTGATGCCGTTGGCACAAGAAATCGACGGTATGAAAATTGCCGTCGGTATCGATGAACAGCATGGCCAGATCATCGGCCAGCCGCCGGCGGGCCTTTGGATTTTCGATGTTACCGTTGAGACTGAGCTGAAGCCGATCTCGGTGTTCATCCTGAGCGAGCTCGATTCGCCCTATGCCCGGAAGGGCGGCCGCTTCGGCGCGCATCAATATCATGAGAAACCCATCGGCACGCTGATCTTCGCCACCTGGTTTAACGGCGGTTTGCGGGTCATTGATCTCGCCGACCCGTTCAGTCCGCGGGAGGTCGGCCACTTCATACCGGCGCCGGTGGATGGCAACGCCTCACCGCAAAGCAACGACGTCTTTGTCGATGATAACGGCATCATCTTCCTGGTCGATCGCTTCAACGGCCTCGATATCCTGGAATGGCAGGGAAAAGGTTAATTCACGACTGTCGTGAAATAGGCGGAAAAAGTCAATTAAATCAACCCGGTAGCTTTGTAAATCTGCTGCCCCTCTTCACTCGCCATGAAATCGAGCAGGTTTTTGGCGGCTTGGTTACCAGCGGAACCTGTGAGCAGGGCAGACTTATAGGTTGATATTTTTTCGACTTCCTGGGGCAGGGTGCCGAGGAGTTTCACATTCATGCCTTTATCGATCTGCACTTGAATTTCGGTTGCCTGGCCGAAGCCGATCTCGTTGGTGAGCGAGCTGGCGTCCAAATGCTGCATCACCGCAGAGCCGGTTTTGGTAATAGTAACTTTGCCGGCAATAGCCTCGGTGATGCCCATTTTCTCGATCATGCTGGCAATGTACTGACCGCTTGAGGCTTCGTTGTAGACAACAGAATCGGCGCTTAAGATTGCCTGTTTGAGCGTTTCCGCAGTGGAGAGATCAGGTTCCATCGCGCCGTTTTTAATCGTCACCGCGGCCTTGACCGAGCCGACAATGGCGCCACTACCGGCGACCGTATGACCACCGGCTTCAAACGCTTCGGCGACGGCGACAGGTGCGACAACAATATCGGCGTCACACTCGCCCGCGCCGACGGTTTCTTTTAGCACTGGCGCGGTGGCGAATTCGTAAACTACCGGAATACCAGTCTTCTTGGTGAAAGCCTCGGCGCAACGCGCTACGCCGGTTTTAGGTGCACCGGCGCTTAATATTTTAATTTCATTGTCCGCCATTTATCCCTACCCCAAAGATTAGATTAATTGTTTTAGATTGGCTTGCAGTTTGGCTTTATCAGCGTAATCTGTCATCAACAATTAATAAGTTTTGGGGAAAAAAATGCCAGACTCTATTCAAGAATATCGCGGCGGCGATGTCGCTCATAACGTTACCAAGCTGGGTTCATTGGATTTGATTGGTGGCGGACAGGTCGTTGTCCAGGGTGACTATGCGTATGTCGGTCATATGAAGCCAACCGACGGCACCACCATTATTGATGTTGCTGATCCTAAGAATCCTAAGATTGTTGCCCAGACTAAAACCGACACGGATAAAACCCATACCCATAAAGTGCGGGTGGCCGGGGATATCATGGTCACCAATGTGGAGCAGAATAACCGCCATGTGCTGCGGGCCGGTTCGCGCATTCCCGGAATTCGCGCCACGTTGGAAGAAGCGGGTAAGGATGCGTCTGATGAGGCCGTGGCCGCCGAGATCGGCTGCAAGGTAGACCAGCTGCCGGAGATGATCGCCGCGCAAGAGCCCGGATTCTACGAGGAAGGCGGTTTTAAAACCTGGGATATATCCGACCCAACAAATCCCAAAGAACTAGCCCATGTGCTCACGCATGGCTTTGGCACCCACCGGTTCGATATGGATGAAAACTACGCCTATATCTCGACCGAAATGGAAGGCTATATCGGCAATATCCTGGTGATCTATGATCTTGCCGACCCGACCAAGCCGGTCGAAGTATCCCGTTGGCATATGCCGGGACAGCATTTAGCCGGCGGTGAAACACCTACATGGACGCGCTACAGCCATCGCCTCCATCATGCGTTGCGCGTTGGTGATGAGATGTGGGCGGCGGTCTGGCAGGCAGGGTTTAGAGTGATCGATGTTTCCGATATCACCAAGCCGACGACGGTTGCTGAGCATACTTATCATCCGATGGTCAGGGAGCCCACGCATACCGTTTTGCCCGTGCCGCAATTGATCAATGACCGCCGCATTGCCGTCGTCATAGATGAAGAGCATGTGCGGGTGCCCGGCAACGGTCAGGCACCGGCCAATCTCTGGACTTTTGATGTCACCGATTTCGATAACATTCATGGGCTAGGCTCCTATCATGTCTCTGAAATGGACAGCCCTTGGTCGCGGACGCCGGGCACCCGTTTCGGCGCCCATCAATTCCAGGATCATCTGGAAAGTAGCCTGGTTTGTTGCACTTGGTTTGCCGGGGGCTTGCGGATAGTTGATGTCGCCAATCCAGCCCGCCCTGAGGAAGTCGGCCATTTCATCCCGGAACCGCGCTCTGGACATGCAACGCCGCAAAGCAATGATGTTGAGATGGATGATCGGGGTTTGATTTACCTGTTCGATCGTGACAAAGGTTTCGATATCTTGGAATTTAACGGATAAGATCTCAATGCCCGACGAAAATGCGGTGCGAAAAAAGGAACGCTATGTCGTCGGCCTAGTTTCCGCCGCGCATTTCTTTTCGCATTTTTATATCCTTGCCTTGCCGCCGCTGTTCCTGGCGATGAAGGAAGACTTGGGCGTCACCTTTACCGAACTTGGTTTAATCACCGCGGTTTATGCCGTTGGCTCTTTTACCGGCCAATATCCGATGGGCATTTTGGCCGATAAATTTGGTCCGCGCTGGTTTTTGATCTTTGGCACTTTGACTGTTTCCAGCGTTTTTGTGCTGATGGGCCTGTTCCCCATTTATTGGGTGATGGTGGTTCTTGCCTTGTTTGCCGGGTGGGGGGATAGCGTTTTTCACCCCGCCGATTTCGTCGTGTTGACCGCATCGGTGCGGCCAAAAAGATCGGGGCGGGCTTATGCCACCCACGCATTTGCAGGTTTTGCCGGCTTTGCCGCCGCACCGGTTATTGTCGATCCGCTCAGGGTATATTTTAGCTGGCAGACAGCGTTAGTCGTAATCGGCTGCTTAGGCCTCGTTATGACGGCGGTGTTGCTGGCTAATAAATCGCTGCTGATCGGCGAGGAGGAAACACCGCACCCAGAGCAAGCGACATCACCGCCCTCGCAAAGCATGGGGGTGATGGAATTTATTAAGTTCCGGCCCATTCTTATCTTGTTTTTCTTCTACGTCGCGGTTGCTTTGGCCGGCAACGGTATACAGCAGTTCTCACCTTCTGCATTGCCGAGCATGTACGGCATTGAATTATCGACCGCAAATCGCGTGCTATTTTTGTTTATGGTCGGGATATCCGTTGGGGTGCTGGTCGGTGGCTACATCGCAGATAAAGTCCAACGCTTGGAATTAGTGGCCACGGTCGGTTATGTAGTAGCCATCATCACACTCTGTATTGTTGCTTTGAATGTGTTGCCGTTCTATTTAGCTGCCACTGCATTGGTTCTCGGCGGTTTCATGACCGGTATCGTCATGCCGTCGCGTGATGTATTAGTCCGCGCCGTCACGCCTAAAGGTAATGCGGGAAAAGCCTTCGGCTTCGTCAATTCCGGTTTTGGTTTTGGCGGTATGGTCGGCCCGCTGATCTTCGGCTCGATTATGGATTCTGGCGCGGTGACCGGGATTTATTATGCCTCCGCGGGCTTCATGTTCTTCGCCATCGTCACCGCCTTGGCGGCAGGCCGCTATGCCCGCGCTGGAACCGCTGCCCAACCAGCCGAATAATACCTACCAGTCGTTGCGAAGTTCGCGCAGTTTCAGAAATACGGTTTTCTCATCCGGATCAGCCGGCAAATCGGGGAAGGCCTCGCGCAATTTAGCGATCACACTGGAACTGCCGAGCCGGAAAAACGTGTTGATCTCTTTTTCCAAGCCTAAAGTCGTCACCATCGCCTGATGAGTATCCTGACCCTCGACCTCAGTAAGCAGGCTTTGAGCGCGGGTATTTTCCGGCTCCCGGTCGAGGGTGAAATTCAGATTGCCGACAATATAGTCGTGACCGGGATAAATCTGCGTATCGTCGGGCAATTTGTCGATTTGCTGAGTGAAAGTCGAATAGAGTGCTTCCGGATGGCCGCCGTTGTGGCAGTTTCCAGCCCCGGCATTAAACAGGGTGTCACCGGCAAAGAGCGCCGGCACGTCGGTCTGCGACAACAGACAGACATGGCTCATCGTATGGCCGGGGGTGTCCATCGCCAGCAGCTCTACCGTCTTACCGACCTTGACGACGTCACCGGCCGTGAGGCCGACATCCATACCGGGGATTTGAGCGCTGGCTTCCGCATGGGCGATGACTTTGGCGCCGGTCGCATCGACGACGCCTTGATTACCGCCGATATGGTCGCCGTGGTGGTGGGTATTGAGAATCTGGGTGATCTCCCAGCCTCTGTTTTTCGCCGCATCCAGACATTTACCATATTCCAGCGGGTCAATCGCGAGCGCTTCGCCAGTTTCTGGGCAGGCGATCAGATAATTGAAGTTACGGAGATTGTTTTCGGTCCAGATTTGTTCGACGAGCACAATGGCCTCCCGGGAAATTTTTGGCGTTTGATTTGAGGCCAGTGTAGACGTTTAAATTCAGTTCGTCATTACCGCGTTGAAGCTTTCTGTATTGTCCCAACATCATCCCATCGTTAACGTAGTTTTATGTTTGTAAAGATAACCAAAATAACTTTTGCCAAAGGGGCCCGGGAGCTCGGCCGGCGCGATAAAGATTTTGCCCGCTTGGTTAAAGACCTTGGCCTGCCGGGGTTGCGCTCGCGCCAGACCGGCTACAGCACATTGCTCAAAATTATTTGTGGCCAGCAGGTTTCGACCTCGGCTGCCCGCGCGATCAGTGGGCGTATTGATGACATTCAAAATCCCATGCAGCCGGAGACCGTATTAAATCTTGGCCCCGACAAATTGCGCGCAGTTGGCCTCAGCGGTCAAAAAGTAAAATACGCTATCGGCATTGCTGAAGCAGTTGTCAGTGGAGAATTTAGCTTTCGCCGGGTTGCCCGGATGGATGATGAAGACGCCATCGAAGAAATGATCAAGCTCAAGGGCATCGGTCGCTGGTCGGCGGAGGTTTATCTCCTTTTTGCGCTCCGCCGTCCTGATCTCTGGCCGGTTGATGATCTCGGTGTTGTTAAAGGCCTCATGCACCTCAAGGGAATGAAAGAACGTCCGCCCCGCGAAGAATTGTTGGCGATGGCCGAAGCATGGCGGCCGTGGCGTAGCGTTGCCGCCCGTCTGTTATGGCATCACATTAATTCGGTAGGGGTATCCCGTTAGCGCCTTAATTGAACTTAACGAGGCGGATTTTATCTTGTTCGGCTAGGAAGTATTCGAGAAAGGCTTGGTTACTGATTTGGGGCGGCCTTTCGATTTTAAGTGCCTTGAACTGCATCTTTTGGGCGTTGCTAAATCCTTCATAAGTATCTGTAAAGAGGGTACCAATTTGCGGTTTAATCTCGCCCGCCCATTTGAAAAAATAGGCGCCGGCAATTTTGTCGTTTTGGATACAACTGCCAGAGTTCAATTGATTGGCTTTTAGGAGAATTGCGTAAGCATTGTGGGTTTGCACGGCTTTGTCGACCAGGGCAGCATAGACCGTGCAATATTGATTTATATTTTTTGATTTTCTGAGAAGATCGATGTAGCGAATTGCGCTTCTGATATTGCCGAGGCGAACGCCCGCCAAATAATATTTTGCCGCTGTGGATCGGTTGATTGTTCCATTTCTATTAGTTCCATGCATCAACCCGGTGAAATAAGTTCCCCAGGGATCACCCTGTTGGGCAAGCTTGGAAAATTCAGCATGGGCGGTCTCAAAATCTCTTTCTAGAAAGGCAATGTAGCCGGCATCCTGATGGCGGATAACCAAGGCGCCAATTACCAGGACAGCCAGCCCAAAAACTGCAAGAATTTTTTCTGTTCGATTCATCAAGTAAAAGTCCGTTAGCAATGGACGAAGAGTACGAAATCAGGCAGAAAGGTGCAAAGGTTTCAATAGCTTTGAGAATATTATGAGTAATCCGGAAGTCGAACTCTATAGCGATACAAAAACCCGCCCAAGCAAAGCCATGCTCGAGGCGATGATGATAGCCGAAGTGGGCGACGAGCAAGCCAACGAAGATCCGACGACCATTGCGCTGCAACAAAAGGTGGCCGATTTGTTGGGCAAAGAAGCTGCGTTATTTGTGCCGTCCGGTACCATGTGCAACCAAATTGCGCTGGCGGTTCACTGTCAGCCCGGTGACGAAATAATTGCCGACAAGACGGCTCACATCATCAATTTCGAAGCAGGTGGACCGGCGGTCATTGCGCGGGCGATGATCAAGCCATTAGATGGTGTGCGTGGTCAATTTACGCTCGAGCAAGCCCAGGCAGCATTGCGCGCCGGTTTTCGTCATGCCCCGGACTCGAAATTGATTGCGGTTGAACAGACCGCCAATTTGGGTGGTGGTAGTATTTGGCCGCTGGAAATTTTAGAATCTCTCCGCATTTTGGCGAACGAAAACAAACTCGTTACCCATATGGATGGCGCGAGATTGTTAAATGCGGTTGTTGCTTCAGGTATTTCCGCGCGTGATTATGCGGCAACTGTTGATACGGTGTGGATTGATCTTTCAAAAGGGTTGGGTTGCCCGATCGGTGGCGTGATCGCCGGCTCGAAAGAATTCATCGCACAAGCCTGGCCGTGGAAACAGCGGCTCGGCGGTTCGATGCGGCAATCTGGCATTCTGGCGGCGGCAGGTATTTATGCGCTCGATCATCATGTCGATAGATTGGCGATCGACCATGCCAATGCCCGGTTGCTGGCGACCCGATTGGCGCATATCCCCGGGGTGCAAATCGATCCGCTGACAGTGGAGACAAACATTCTCATTATCGATGTAACTGAGGCGAGCTTATCTGCGCCTGAAATATCAGAACGTCTGCTGGAAAAAGGCGTGCGGATGGGGGCGATGGGGCCGGATGGTATGCGGGCGGTTACCCATTTGGACGTCGATGAGGCAGGCGTTATTCGAGCGGCGGAAGCCTTCGCCGACATCTGCGGCTAGCTAATCTAGTTGATTTCGAATTTGAGTTTTGCGTGGGCCTGGCGCAACGCGGTCTCGACTTCTTCCGGCGTATCGGCTTTGGCAAAAATAAATCCCAGATATTTATCGCCTTCGGGCAAAGGCACGACTTCCTGACTAAGCGCAATGCTGATCGTCACGTCGGTGATGCCCGGGACAGCCTGCGCCGCCAGGGTGCCATCGACGCGCTCCAAAATGCCGCCTTTGGGGATCGGTATCATCATCACACCGGACGCGCCCGCCTCGCGGTCCGGCAATACCGGTTCGCCCATGGCGTGGCGCAGAATAATATCTTCTAGGGTCAAATTGTCGCCGAAACTGAGGCTACGTGAACACAGCCCGCCGATTGAGCGCGCCGCCATTTCGATCAGCCACGGGCCGGCCTCATTTGAGTTTTTTGCATCGGGACGGGTGCGCATTTCAGCGTGGATCGGCCCTTCATGGAGCCCGATGGCATTGGCGGACTGCTCGGCCATGTTTTTGATCGAGCCTTGAATATCAGCCGGCAACCGGGACGGCGTGACATAAATAGTTTCTTCGAAAAAGGGACCTTCCAGAGGATCAGGCTTGTCGAACAGCGCCAACACGGTGAGTTTGCCGTCTACCATCAGGCCTTCGAGGGCGACTTCTTCACCTTCAATGTAATCCTCAATCAGTATTTCATTTTGGCTGGTGGCGAGCGAATTCAGCAACGTTTTTATCCGCTCGAAAGCAGCGCAAAATTCTTTCCCGTTATTGGCGCGGATGACACCGCGGCTGGCGGATAGGTTGAGCGGTTTGAGGACGCATGGATAGCCGACCTGCCCAGCCATCATATTTGGATCGGTGTCGAGCGCGATTGTTTGATGCTTCGGCGACGGCAGATCTGCGGTAGATAGTGCGTCACGCAACAGCAATTTATTGCCGGTTGCCTGAACAGCAGCTGGGTCATTGTGTGGCAGGCCTATTTTTTCAGATGCTTTGGCGGCTATGACACCGGTGACATCATCGACCGCAACGACCGCTGTTAACGGATGGCTGGCGTGAAAGCTCTCAATTTCCGCCGCCGCTTTTTCCGGGTTGGTAAATTCCAGCGCCACCGTGCCGCTGTCAGAAATGCTTTCCAGCACTTGCTGCTCATCCGAGCCGACTGTCACATCAACACCCAGCCGATGCGCGGCGGCGAGAAAGTCACTTACCCGGTAAGATGTCGATGGGATCAGGAGAAGTAATCTTGCCATTCTAGAAATCTACTATGTAATAAAGCGACCCGGGTCACTTTATTACAATGTTAACCAATTGAAAGGTGTTTAGAGCCGGGCGAGCTGTTCCTGCGTCGGCTCGGCGCAGCAGAACCAGGGTTCGCTCATGCTCGGGATTGTGATGCCAGCGACGCTCGTTAAGTTCGGTAAGCCGTTGTTCGGACGGTCACACGCTGCCAGGGCCGCCGTATAAATCGCGGCAAAAGTGTCACGCCGGGAGCGGTTACCCTGAGCGCTCGCCTCAACGATCTCCTGAACTTTGGCGCATAACGCCTCGACAGTTTCATCGCCGTTGCGCCAGCGGTAGCTTAACGCGACTTGGTCGTAACCTGCCAGGTGCGGCTGAATATCGGGTAACTCCAATAAGGAGGATTGGTTGGGAATAAGCAGGCGGATTGCCAGCTGGATAGGGGCCACGTTCTCGACTAAATCCAACTCGCTAATGGTTTCAAGCAGATGAAGAAAGCCTTCTTTAGTTGTCCACGGGGTAAATGGCACAAAGGTTGGCGCCAGCGTCAACCCAGCATCGCGGGCGATTTCGGTGGCCCGTTTAAAATCAGCTTGAGAGTGCCCTTTATCCAACCGTTTTAAAATTTCTTCTTCGCTAGATTCAACCGCTGTCGTGATAAAGAGACAACCGGTTGCCTTCAGTTGCGGTAAAAGCGTCTGATGTTTTAGGAGGTGTTCGATTTTAATCGTAACGTCATACGTGATATCAGGAAATTCTTGGTGGAGAGCTTCGACGATTGCTGTCGCGTGGCGGGGGCCATTAAAAAAATCCGGATCACCGAAACTGATATGCTCGGCGCCTTTGGCGATTTGTTGGCGAATATCGGTAAGTACGATGTCTACCGGTACAATGCGAAAGCGGCCTTGGTAAACCGGCACGATTGGACAATGACGACAGGCGTGTTTGCAGCCGCGGCTGGCTTCAGTGTAGCCGACAATTTTAGTCGTGCCATCGCCTAGGTCCAAATGGGCATACCGATCAAGGCCCGGTAAATCCCCGCGCCAAGGCTGCTTGAATTCTTGCTTGGCGGTCGAGATAAGCGGGGCTGTTGGTGGTGCCTCGCCGGTGGCCAATTTCAAGAAAATGTCGACCAATGCATCTTCGAACTCACCACCGATAAAACTGTCGCCGCCGACAGATTGCAAATAGTCTGCATTGAGCGGCGCATACAGCCCATAAAATACGATATGCGCATCAGGATTGATATCTTTGAGGCGGGGCAGCAAGGCAACAGACAACCGCGTCGCCGTATGCATTGGCAGATAGAGCCCGATCAAGCAGGCTTTTTTTACGGCATCCTCATTAAGTGCATCGATCGCGAGATCATTACAGCTAACCTCCGCTCCGGCAGCGCGTAATTTCGCCGCGGGTGACGCGAGACTAAACGGTTGATGACCGAGGTCGTAAGTTGATATTAGAAGAACTTGCACGAGCCTATCCCGCCGGTGCGGATTTTTTACTTGCCCGGCGCGTAGTAGGGATTGGTGCCGCCGGCATGATCCGTCGCATCCAGCACGGCAACAATACTTGGTACAGCATTCTTGATTTCCACTTCGATACCTTGTTTCAAAGTGACGTCCGCCATGCCACAGCCCTGACAGCCGCCTTCAAGCCGGACATAAGCCGTATCATCTTTGACATCGATCAGCGAGATATGACCGCCATGGCTGGCTATAGACGGGTTGATCCGCTCATCCAGTACTTGGACGATAGCCCGGCCTTCCTCGGTGTCGAGGCCGGGTTTCGGAATGGCATCGCGGTAATCTTTGACGGCGCGAACGTCCGGGATGTAGTGGCCGAAAATATTGGTCATGCCGCCGGCGAGGGCTGAAGTCGGGCCAATAAATTCGACATAGATAACGCCGTCCTTGAAGCCCTTGTAATTCACTTCTCCGCCCATTTGTTCGGCAGCGGGAGCGACACGGCTTTCCATCAGTTCTTTGATTTGTTCAACGGCTTCCTGATCTTGGTCTGCATCTTCGAAAAAAGCATCAAGCGTGGCTTCCAAATCGAGGTCTTCAACGGTTGCACCCAACAAGATTGGGTCGCCCGCCGTATAGTGATCCATAATCGCGCCAAGTATCATGGGCTTCATCAACTGCCAATCAAAGGCATCCTCTTTAATCACCATTATAAACTCTTCATAGAGCGTCACCGTATCAACGCCATCTACTTCGAACAGACGCGTCGCGATTGGCGAGCGCTCGGCGGCCTCTTCATCAAGGAATTCAGCCGAGCCTGTCGGCATCACTGCCTCGCCCGGATAAAACTTCATACGCAGTGGATCAGGCATCGCCTCAGTTTGGATAAACATTCAAATCTCCGAAAATTTTCTTCGCTCATTCAGGAACGGTACATCACATGACCTTAATTTAGTGCCTCAAATAGGATTTTTCCAGCACGATATTGTTTTTAACCACTTCGGACGTAGGGTTTTTAAATATGCTCTAAGGATGATACCGGCAGATACCCAGCTTGGTCAGCCAATTTAAAGTTCGAATGAGGTCATTGGTTTCAAGCTGCGGCAGCAACTCGATCAACACCTTGATGGGTACCGGTGAGCCCGGTTCCAAATGACCGATCAAGAACGGCATTTCCTCTATTTCGACCAGAGATTCGGCATAAACAAAACCGGTTTTGAGGGCTATCAGTTTCATCGCTTCGCCCCAATTGCCGACAACCAGCTCAATCTCGCCGTCTTCAGAAAATTGCGCGGTCGAGAAGCTCTCGAACATATCAAACGGATCCGGACGCGATGGATGAAAGGGTTTGCCAACAGCCTTGGGGGCAATTTCGTTGTCGCTAGACCGGCGGTCCGCTAACTCGCGCCAAAACTCTTCGTACGATAAAATTATTTTTGGCCAGGCAAAATTGTCATTGGCGCGTTCTTTGCCAGCTGCGCCCATGGTCCGGCGCAATTTCGGGTTCTCAATCAAGCGTTTGAGGGCGTCGGTAAGTATGTCGTTATCGACCGCCGTTGATTGCTGGGTGGCGCCGAGGTAATCGCCATAAGTCGCTTGGCGGGAAAAATAAGTATAAGCGAGATCTTCGCCGAGGCCTTTGCGGGGCGCCAAGGTTGGTATTAAATAGCCATCGACGCCATCACGCACCGTATCCCGGTAGCCATCCCAATCGGATGCCACAACCGGCAGTGCCGCCGCCATTGCTTCTATCGGCGTCAAACCGAAACTTTCCTGGATATTGTCGGCGAGTGAGCAAAAAATATCAGCGCCGGCCCAAAAGCCATCCGGGTATTCTGCATCGCCGTGACGGATGAAGGAGACGCGCGCCAAATTGCAAACCGCCGCTGCAGCTTCTTTGAAACCAAGTTCGCTCAGCTCATCGTTGAAATAGCCACAAAATACCAGCCGCACAGGTGTCTTGGTTTCAATCGCTGCGCGCTCGACACCCACCATCAAGGGAAGGGGGTTGGCTTTGGCAATAAAGTTCAACCGGCCGGCAAACAAAATCACAATTTCATCTTCTTCAACATCAAGGGTTTGCCGTTGTTGGGCCCGCTGTTGTTCGCCGGTAATCGTCGCAAAGTGCCGCGTGTCAGTTCCCAACGGAATTACCGGAAATTGCATCGGGCATTTAAAATCCGTCCCGGTACGTTGTTTAAGATATTCCTGCCAATGTTCGATCACTGTCATGACGGCAGATTTGATCGAGTTCGAAGGGCAAATCAGCGCGTCCCAACTTTGTGTCGGGGCGGTTAAATATTGGCCAACTGTATCCATAACACTGTCGGTAGAGCTGGCGTGAACGAGGCCACTTACGCTGTAAAGATTTTGACCAAATTGCCGGCGCGTCCAGATATGCTTTAAAAATCCCGGATCGTATCTAAATAGATGACCGACCTGCGCTAATGTGTCGGCATCATTTTGGTTAACGCCAACACATTGATTGGGCTGAATATGTTCATCGCTGGCATATTGTTTGAACAGCCCAAGCGCTGCATCATCGGGGCAGACAACGGGGAAAGTATCTTGACTGGCGTGGCGGAAAAAAGCGCGAACGAATTCACGGGTGGCGACATCTATGCCAACAGGGCGGGTGTCGTCCGTACTATGACCATCGAAATTAATTGCCGTTGTCATTGGGGCAGGGCGCCTGAGCAATAACGGTTTTAAGAAAACGCTTTGAAGGTTATCAGCGTATAGGTGTCTTTCACGCCCGGCAAAGTCTGGATTTTATCGCTGATGAAATGACCAATATCATCGGCGTCGTCCAAATAGCATTTGATCAGCAGGTCAAACTGACCGGAAGTTGAATGAATTTCCGAAATCTTATCGACAGTTTCGATGGCTTCTTCCGCCACTTTATAAACGTGGCCGAGTTCACATTTTACTTGGACGAAAACGGTCTGCATTTCTTACTCCCCGGGATTCATACGCAATACAAATGAATAAGCATTTGTTATTATACACGATTTTACAGCAAACTGTATAACCGGCTTTGACCGCTGAGAAAAACTGAAAATTTAGGAATTGGAAAAGAAACTAGGGTTTCACTGGCCGCATCAGAAAAGCCGGAACATGATCACCCCAGCCATCGACGGCCGTGTCGTCGGCAATATTTTCTTCGACTTGTTTTTTTGGTTTGCGGCGAGGCGTTGTCTTTTTCGCGGCTTTTTCAGAAGTTGCCGCTTTTTTCGGTGTGGCGCGCTTGCTTCTACTTTTGCGTTCTTTTTTGACGTCAACTTCAGGCTCAGCGTCTTTTTCGACGGTTTTTGCGCTGTCGATTTCAAGCCGGGGTATTTCTTTGCCGATTAACCGTTCGATTGCATCGATAAATTTTTTATCTTCACGCCAGGCAATCGAGAATGCATGGCCTTGTTTGCCGGCCCGGCCGGTGCGGCCAATGCGGTGAACGTAGTCTTCCGCATGCATGGGGACGTCGAAGTTGAAAACATGGCTGAGGTCGTCAATATCAAGCCCGCGCGCGGCAACATCACTGCAAATAAGATAGTCGTACTCGCCGGCCTTAAATTTCGCCATCGTTTCCATCCGTGCCGATTGCACCATATCGCCATGGAGCGTCGCTGAATTAAAGCCATGTTTGAGAAAGGACTTATTAACGACATCAACATCTTTTTTACGATTACAGAAGACCAAAGCGTTTTTGACATCTTCCTGCTTGATAATTTGACGCAGGGCATCGCGTTTTTTCTTTTGCAGACCGCTAAGATCACGCTTGGACCGGTGATCGACCATATAGAGGCCCTGGGTGATCGTGGCGACAGGTGTTGCTGGCGGTGCAACCGTAATTTCTTTGGGGTTCATCAGGAAGGCGTCGGCCAAGCGTTTGATCTCGGGCGGCATGGTCGCCGAGAAAAAGAGCGTTTGGCGGATTTTCGGCAGCAATGACACAATTTTTTCAACATCGGGAATAAAGCCCATGTCGAGCATCCGGTCTGATTCATCAATCACCAGGATTTTGACATCGCTCAACAGCAAACCGCCGCGATCAAATAAATCCAGCAAGCGGCCCGGCGTGGCAATAAGAACATCGACACCGCGATCCAACAATTTATTTTGCTCTATCATTGACGTGCCACCCATGATCAGGGCCTTGGTGAGTTTGTTGTATTTGCCATAGGTGTCGAAATTCTCGGCCACTTGTGCCGCTAATTCTCGTGTGGGCTCCAAAATGAGTGTGCGCGGCATGCGTGCCCGGCCGCGGCCGTTGGCCAGGATATCGATCATCGGCAACGTAAAGGAAGCCGTTTTACCTGTACCTGTCTGAGCGCAGCCCAATATGTCACGGCCCATTAAAACAGTGGGGATGGCTTTTTCTTGGATCGGGGTCGGTTCGCTATATCCGGCATCGGATACGGCTTTGAGAACCTCCTCGCTGAGACCAAGGTCGGCAAAGCTCATATGATGGCGTCCAGGTTGAAAGTGTATTTGAACAGGAGACAATCGCTCATAATCTATTAATGTGGGGGGCGAAATAGGCGAAAATATGGCAATTGTCAATGCAGAGGAGTGACTATTATTTTTTGAATATAGTGTTACTCTGGCGCAGTCTGCCATAAACAGTATGTACAGCCTCGAAAAATATCAAATTTTACTAATATAATGCGTAATTATGAGCGAAATAATTTTTTCCCTTGCCGCGATAATTTCCCTGATGGTTTGGAAAACTGTTTATAATTGTAGTGTTTTCACATTATAGTCGCCAGATTATCAATTAATTAAGTTTACTTGGGGAATGTTCGTAACCTGTTAACGAAATTACGCCATTGTCGCTGCTGAATCGTTATAAATTGGGGACCGTTCTCTAGGGGATTGAGGAAATGATGTATTTTAAAAATTCAAGAAATGAATTTTTTTCGCGTAAATTAATTGCCACCGTTGCTTTGAGTGTTTTGCTGGCTGGTTGTTCATCGGTGCCGGACGCAATAAATCCGGTCGAATGGTATAAGTCTGCGCGTGACGCCATCACGGGCGATGATGAGAAAAAGAAAAAGGATCCGGATAAGTCTTCGGATAGATCGGTTCCGGGAGAAAATGAAGACTTCCCAAAACTTTCGTCAGTGCCGCCCAAGCCTAAAGCGACTGTCGCAGAAGAGCGCAAACGCATTGCCGCGGGTTTAGTCGCCGACCGTGAAGAAGCGCGCCAATATTCCGGCGATGTTATTCGCCGGCAGGGTGATTCAGCCAATCCTTTACCCGCGCCACCACCGCCGACGGTGAATTTGCAACCTGCGCCGGCGCCCCAACCCAAAGCACCAGTGGTAACTCGGACGCCGCCGCCAGCGCCGAAACCCGTCGTCAAGGCGATGCCCAAAGTCGTGCCAAAACCAGCGCCGAAGCTAAAGCCCGTCACGTCGCTCAGACCGCAAACTCAAACTGCCGCACCGAAATTGAGAGTTGCGCCACCGTCACCGATGGTGAAAGTGCCGGATGTTAATCCTAATCCGCCGCAATTGGCCGCGATTCCTGGAAGTGGCGGCAGCTTTGATCAAACTGCGACGGTCGTGGTTTCCGGCAGTGGCGTTCAAACCTTTGGCGGCCGGGCGCAAGCCCGTCAGACTCGATCCCGCGCCAATGCCGGTAAAGTTAATGTATCCGGTGCGCGTTCGTTGAACGATTTCGATTCGAATGGCCTACAAGGTTCGTATCAGGTTGCAACAATATTGTTCGACAATGGGTCGTCAAAAGTGAAATCCCGGGCCCGCCGGATTTTGCGTCAGGTGATGGCGCAGCACAAACAGGTTGGCGGCACGCTTCGGGTTGTTGGTCATGCCAGCCGGCGGACCAAAACAAACGATCCAATTCGCCATAAAATGGCCAATTTTCAAGTTTCAACTGCCCGGGCTGAGCGGGTCGCTAAAGAACTTGTAAAAATGGGCGTAAAAGCAAATAAATTGTTTGTTGGCTCCGTTTCTGATAGTGAACCGCGCTATTACGAATATATGCCTTCGGGTGAAGCGGGAAATCGCCGGACAGAAATTTATATCGATTTCTAACTGGTTCTTCTGGCGTTTCGGCGCTAAACCTTCGTTTAGGACTATTTGGGAAGGCTTGCTCTCGGAATTGAGGGCGAGCCAGTTGTTAATTTATATCGAAAGGACGCCCGGTTGTAAGAACGGGCAGCTAGGGCAATGGAACAGGAATTCCATCGAATTAAAAGATTACCGCCGTACGTTTTCAATGAAGTAAACGCCATGAAGGCCCGTGCCCGAGCGGCTGGCGAAGATATCATCGATTTCGGCATGGGTAATCCCGATCAGCCGACGCCTCGCCATATTGTCGCGAAGCTGGTTGAAACTGTTGAAGATCCCCGGACTCACCGCTATTCGGCGTCGCGTGGTATTCCTGGTTTGCGTAAAGCCATCGCAGCCTATTATGGTAATCGGTTTAATGTCGATATCGATCCAGAATCAGAAGCAATCGTTACCTTGGGCTCGAAAGAGGGTCTCGCTAACCTGGCCTCAGCCATTACCTCTCCGGGTGATGTGATCCTGGTGCCTAATCCGAGCTACCCGATTCATCAGTTTGGTTTCATTATTGCGGGCGCAGCTGTGCGCAATGTGCCGGTCGCACCCGATCAGGACTATCTGAAGGCGCTGGAGATCGCGGTCATCCATTCTGTGCCGAAGCCGACCGCGGTGGTGCTCAACTATCCCAACAATCCGACGGCGATTACGACCGATCTCGACTTTTATGGTCAGGTGGTCGATTTCTGTAAGCATCATGGCATCTATATCTTGTCCGATCTGGCGTATGCTGAAGTTTACTTTGACGATAATCCGCCGCCATCAGTGCTGGAAATTCCAGGCGCGCGGGATATTGCGGTTGAGTTTACGTCGATGAGTAAAACCTATTCGATGCCGGGCTGGCGCATTGGCTTTGCCGCCGGCAATAAAACCATGATTGCGGCGCTGGCGCGGATTAAATCTTATTTGGATTACGGCGCCTTTACGCCGATCCAGGTGGCAGCGACGGCGGCCCTCAACGGACCACAGGATTGCGTCGATGAGATGCGCCAAATGTATCGTGAGCGGCGTGATATTTTGATCGAGAGTTTTGGTGCAGCTGGTTGGGATATCCCGAGCCCGTCGGCGACGATGTTTGCCTGGGCGCCGATCCCGGATGCCTTTGCACATTTGGGCTCAGTTGAGTATTCGAAATTACTGCTGCGCGAAGCACAGGTAGCGGTGTCGCCCGGCGTTGCCTTTGGCGAGCATGGTGATGGCCATGTGCGGGTGTCCTTGGTCGAAAACAAGCATCGTATTCGCCAGGCAGCACGGAATGTGAAGACCTTCCTGGGTTCGTATGATAAAGTATTGGCAGAATCAGAAAAGCAACGAGCAGCAGCGTCTTGAATAACTCACCTTTGAAGATTGGAATTGCCGGGCTCGGCACGGTTGGTGCCGGGATCATCAAGCTGCTTAACAGCCAAGCGGCTCTTTTGTCGTTGCGCTGTGGCCGGGCTATTGAAGTCACGGCTGTGTCGGCGCGCGACCGCGCCAAAGATCGCGGCGTCGATTTATCAGGTTATACCTGGCACGACGATGCGGTTGCTTTGGCATCTGATGACAATGTCGATGTGGTTGCTGAACTCATCGGTGGCGAAGATGGTGTGGCTAAAGCATTGGTTGAGGCGGCGATAGCCAATGGCAAACATGTCGTCACGGCAAACAAAGCATTGATCGCGCATCACGGTACGGCGCTGGCGAAATCCGCCGAAGCTGCCAATGTCGCACTTGCTTTTGAGGCAGCCGTTGCCGGCGGTATTCCGATTGTTAAGGCGATGCGGGAAGGGTTGGCGGCTAACAGTTTCTCACGGGTATTCGGTATTCTCAACGGCACTTGCAATTACATCCTGTCGGAGATGCGGGAAACCGGCAAAGAATTTGATGTTGTGCTCAAGGAAGCACAAGCGCTTGGCTATGCCGAGGTTGATCCGGCATTTGACGTTGATGGCGTCGACGCCGCTCATAAATTAGCCATCCTGACCAGTTTAGCCTTTGGCTGTGAAGTGGATTTCAATGCCGTCCATGTGGAAGGCATTCGTCATATCTCACCGCTTGATATCGAGTTCGCCGATGATTTGGGCTACCGCATTAAATTGCTCGGCATTGCGCGCAAAACCGACAAAGGGATCGAACAGCGGGTGCATCCGTGCATGGTACCGCTCGATGCGCCGATCGCGCATATCGAGGATGTTTTTAACGCGGTTGTCGTCGATGGCGATCATGTTGATACCACCATGTATGAAGGCCGGGGCGCCGGCGAGGGGCCAACGGCTTCGGCGGTGGTTGCTGATATCATGGATATCGCTGCCGGGAGACTGCCGAGCACTTTTGCGATACCGGCGGATCAATTGTCAAAGATGAAAAATGCACCGATCTCGTCACATGTTGGCTCTTATTATGTGCGCTTTATGGTGGTTGATAAGCCGGGCGTTTTCGCGACGATTGCCGGTGCGCTGCACGATCATAATGTCTCGATGGAAGCAGTGTTGCAACGCGGGCGCTCTGAAGACGAAGCTGTGCCGGTGGTCATGACGACCCATGAAACCGAAGAAGCGGCGATGATCGCGACTTTGGATGCGATAGAAAAAAATGACGCGGTGGTGGAACCACCCCGCCTAATTAGGATAGAGTTGTTCTAGCGACTAAAAAAATAAAATTTTACAAAAAGGGTTTTAAAAATTATGGGCGAATATACTTCCAAGATGGATCGAAACTTGGCGTTGGAAGCGGTTCGGGTTACCGAAGCGGCAGCACTGGCGGCGTCGCGTTTGATGGGGCGGGGTGATGAAAAAGCTGCCGACCAAGCCGCCGTTGATGCCATGCGCCGGGCACTCAACAGTCTGCATATGCAAGGCACGGTCCGGATCGGTGAAGGCGAACGCGACGAAGCGCCGATGCTCTTTATCGGTGAGGAAGTCGGCACCGGCGAAGGCCCGAAAATCGATATTGCGCTCGATCCCTTGGAAGGTACGACGATTACCGCTAAAGGTGGTCCGAACGCGCTTGCCGTTATTGCCATGGCGGAAGAAGGTGGCTTCTTAAATGCGCCCGATACTTATATGGAAAAGATCGCAGTTGGTCATGGCTTGCCAGAAGGCGTCGTTGATCTCGATGACACGGTTAAAAACAATCTAACCAATTTGGCCAAAGCTAAAGACATGGAAATCGGCGAGCTCGTCGCCTGTATTTTGGATCGCCCGCGCCACGAAGAAATCATTGCTAAAACTCGGGAAGCCGGTGCGCGCATCATGCTGATCGGTGATGGTGATGTTTCCGGCGTCATCGCGACCTCCACCGAAGAAGCTGGTGTTGATATCTATATCGGCACGGGTGGTGCGCCGGAAGGGGTGCTGGCGGCATCGGCGCTCCGTTGTATTGGTGGTCAGATGCAGGGCCGCTTGGTTTTCCGCAATGATGATGAGCGAGGCCGGGCCCAACGACTTGGCATTAAGGATTATGACCGTAAATATAATCTGCTGGAACTTGCTGGCGGTGAAACTATGTTTGCAGCTACTGGTGTGACCATGGGCACCATGCTCAAAGGCGTGCGCCGGTTCAGAAATGGCGCCATGACCCATTCGCTGATCATGCGGTCTAAGTCCGGCACCGTGCGCTATATCGAAGCCGAGCATAATTTCGAACGCAAAACCGGGTTCGAGCCCATTGACGGGTAGCCGTGGCTGGCGCGCCGACTGATAATTTATTTTTTGAAGTTGAGCGCTCCTGCACTGGTAAACGGTGGCTCGAAAGACCTGGCGATTCCCGCCAGGCCCTGGCACTCTCACAGCAATTTCAATTGCCGGAAATTATTGGCCGCTTTCTAGATGCCCGTGGAATTACCGCCGAACAAGTCGATAATTACCTGGACCCGAAGCTCAGTGCATCTTTGCCTGACCCGGCGCATTTGCTGGATATGGACGTTGGTGTTGCGCGGCTGATCCAGGCCATTCAAGCAAACGAGAAAATCGCCGTCTTTGGCGACTATGACGTCGACGGCGCCACGTCGTCGGCCTTGCTGGCGCGCTATTTCAAAGCGATTGGCGCCGATCACCAAATTTATATCCCGGATCGTATCACCGAGGGTTATGGGCCGAACATTCCGGCGCTGGAAAAGCTGCAAGCGGACGGTGCCAAGCTTGTCATCACGGTTGATTGCGGCACCACGGCGTATGAGCCGCTCGCTTTCGCCAAGGAAAAGGCGCTGGATGTCATCGTCGTTGATCATCATGTCGCCGAAGCGGGCCTGCCCGAAGCTATCGCCGTAATCAATCCCAATCGCCTCGATGAAGTGAGCGAACATGGTCAGTTGGCGGCGGTCGGCGTGACGTTCTTACTCGTCGTTGCGCTCAATCGGGGTCTCAGGGAAGCCGATTATTTCAACGACATGCCAGAGCCCGATCTTATGCAATGGCTGGACATTGTTGCCCTCGGTACGGTCGCCGATATGGTGGCGCTGACCGGGGTTAACCGCGCCCTGGTGGTGCAAGGCTTGAAGGTGATGATCAGACGCAAAAATGCCGGTCTCTCAGCTTTGGCGGATGTCGCCCGGATGGATGAAGCGCCTTCGACCTATCATCTGGGATTTCTAATGGGGCCCAGGGTCAATGCCGGCGGGCGCGTTGGCGAATCTTATTTGGGCGCGCAATTGCTGGCGACCGATAGCGCCGCGGACGCCGCCAATATTGCGCAAAAGCTCGACGCTTATAATACCGAACGCCGCGAGATCGAAGACCAAGTGTTGCAAGAAGCACTCGACAAGGCCGCGCAACAAAAATCCGGCTCCGTTGTCTTTATCGCGGGCGAAGGCTGGCATCCGGGCGTCATCGGTATTGTCGCCAGCCGCTTGAAGGAACGTTTTGGCCTGCCGTCCTGTGTGCTGACGATTGAGGACGGCAAAGCAACCGGGTCCGGCCGTTCAATCACCGGTGTTGATCTCGGCGCTTGCGTTATTGCCGCCCGGCAGGCTGGCATCCTCACCGATGGCGGAGGTCATAAGATGGCGGCGGGATTTTCGCTGCCACAAGATCATTTACAGGATTTCAATGATTTTCTGGCGGAACGTATCGGCAAGCAGATTGAGGAGGAGGGGATTGTCCCGACGATCAATATCGATGGGGCGATTGCGGTCGAAGGCGCCACAATGGATTTGGTTGAAGTCTTGCAAAAACTGGCGCCCTTCGGCACCGGCAATGCGGAACCACGCTTCGCCTTTGCCAATGTCCGGATCGCCAAGTCAGATGTCGTCGGCGTCAATCATGTGCGCTGCTTCCTGACTGGCCTCGATAGCAAAAAACAACTGGCGGCGATTGCCTTTCGCTGCGTCGATACCGAGCTTGGTCGAGCCTTGCTCAAGCATAAAGGTCTGCCGCTTCATATTGTCGGGCGGTTGCGCGAAAACGTCTGGCAGGGACGCTCTTCGGTGCAGCTTTTGATCGACGATGTCGCGCCGGTGAAATAATCTAAGATCATGCGCAGCTCTCCCATTTTCATTGTTGGCACCATGTGTTTGGCCGAAGTGCTGACCATGCTGGGCGTCTTTACCTTCCCGTCTCTGATGCCCGAATTTATCGCGACCTGGCAGTTATCTAATACCGAGGCCGGATGGATTGCCGGGATTTTGCTCGGCGGCTATGCGATGGGCGTGCCGGTACTGGTCAGCCTCACCGACCGCATTGATGCCCGATTGGTCTATTTCGGGGGTGCCACGCTGACGGCGCTATCGTTGTTCGGCTTTGCGTATCTGGCGGCTGGCTTTTGGAGCGCACTGATCCTGCGCATGCTGGCGGGCTTTGGTCTGGCGGCGACCTATATGCCGGGTCTCCGGGTGCTGGTTGATCGTTATGAAGGTGGCAAGCAGGCCCGCGCACTGGCGTTTTATACCGCGAGCTTTAGCCTCGGCACGGCCGTTTCATTTTATTATTCAGGCGAAGCCGGCGCTGCGCTTGGCTGGCCGCAAGCTCATGTGATCGCTGGAATAGGCGCGATTGCGGCAGCGCTGCTGGTCATTATCGCTATGCGCCCGGTGACGCCGCAAAGACCGGACGTTGAAACAAGATTGCTCGATTTCCGCCCGATCTTCCGCAACAAAGAGGTCATGGGCTACGTGCTCGCTTATTGCGCCCATAGTTGGGAGCTCTTTGCCATGCGCTCCTGGCTGGTGGCGTTTCTGGTTTTTAGTCTGACCCTGCAGGGTTCTGCCGAAGGCATGATGGTGCCGACCGTGGTGGTGACGCTCAGCGCGTTCTTTGCTATGTTGACCAGTATCGGCGGCAACGAAGTCGCCGACCGCTTTGGCCGCCGCCGTATGGTTGTTATCTATCTCATTTCAGCCGGCGTGCTGGCCCTGGTGATCGGCTTTCTGGCAGCGCTGCCTTATTGGATCGTTGTGCTGCTGGTTATTCTTTATGCCGGGCTGGTGCAGTTGGATTCGGCGGCATTGACGGCAGGCGCCGTAATGGCGGCAGAGAAGGGCAGGCGTGGCGCAACCCTCGGCCTCCATGCCTTGATCGGCTTTAGTGGCGGCGCGATTGGGCCGCTGGTGGTCGGCATGGTGCTTGATGTTTCCGGTGGTGGTGAAAGTGTCACGTCCTGGGGCTACGCCTTCGCGTCGATGGGGCTGGTTGCGCTGCTCGGGCCGGTAGCTTTATGGAAGCTCAGAGGCTCTCCAAACGCTTAAAACACTTGAATAATATTTTTGCGAACTTAGGTAATAAGGGACTTGATTTCATCCGGTGAGGCGTATAAACCCTCGTCTCCAGTGATGACCAGCGACCCCTTCGTCTAGTCAGGTCTAGGACGCCAGATTTTCATTCTGGTAACACGGGTTCGAATCCCGTAGGGGTCACCATCT
>CAJWAR010000060.1 GCA_913020445.1 uncultured Rhodospirillaceae bacterium | reverse complement strand
GAACCATTTTTTAGCAATCCAATAATCTTGAGAAACGCCCTTTCCTTTAAGATACATCGAGGCCAGATTTACCATAGCGCCTACATACCCTAGCTCGGCGGCACGTGTGTACCACATTAAAGCGGCATCAAAATCTTTAGGAACCCCTTGGCCATTTTCATACATTATTCCAATATTATGTTTTGCTTCCGGATACTTTCGCTCTTCAGCAAGACCTTCCCATTCGTTAAAAGCGGTTACATAGTCTTTGTTCTGGTATGCCTCAAAGCCTCTTTTAAATTCGGAATAAGGATTTGTCGGCGTCCTAGCTGTCAATTCACGAGAAACCGTTTCAGGAATATTCTTTGCGCCGGTAGATGTTGCAATTTTAATTCCCTTCTCATCAAGTCTTGCACGGGTAAGATCAGCATCATTAAGCTTAGCTGCTAGAAGAAGCGCTCCTCGAAGATTAGCTCCTCGAAGATTAGCTCCCTGAAAATTCACCCCCGTAAGATTGGCCCTATAAAAATTTACACCCTGTAGATTTGCTCCAGCAAAGTTAGCGTTTTGGAGATAAGCACCGGTGAGGTTTGCATAAGTAAAGTCGGCCCCAGATAAATTTGCTTTGTCGGCTATGATGTTTTTTAAATTTGCTCCTTTTAAATAGCAGTTAGGACATGCTTTCGAAGATTTTAGCTCGGCAATATTTGCATCGAAGTTGCTCGATTTTGTGACATCCGCAGCTTCAGCAAAGGTGCCTGCCAACAACCCAACAATCACTATTGATAAAAATTTCATCATGACCATTCCTCTTTAAGCTGTGGAGTAGCATTATTGATATACCGCAAGGAAGCAAGAGCATTCAAATAACCAGAGGATAGTGAAATGGATATAGTTATTTTGATTATTAGAGTTTTGCTGGGAGCGGCTTAGCAAATAGTGCGCATTTGGTGTAGAAAACCTGTTTAGGCTGCGCTATTTACTGTTAACGATCAGGCAACTTTTTTGTCGAAGATATCAAACCCATTGAATTTATGTTTGGAATATCGAATGTCCTTGTATCAAATTTCAAATAATACGATCCAATCAGTTGAACGTTCCAGCTTCGAGAAACTAGGGATACGGGAACGACAAGATTTGCAAAATATGTTGAAAAAGAACATAGACGTAATTGCACCAAATATTCTTATCGTCGCCGAGGAATTTGGTGAATGGGAAGATAGTCGCCGACGAATAGACCTTCTTGGTATCGATAAAAATGCCAACCTAGTTGTTATTGAACTCAAGCGAACCGAAGATGGGGGGCATATGGAACTGCAATCACTACGATATGCATCCATGATCTCTACGTTAACATTTTCAAAACTCGAAGAAATGTATTCTCGTTATCTAATTAAAAATGATATCCAACTTAATCCGTTAGAAAGCCTACTGGATTTTTTGGAATGGGAAGAGCCAGATGACGAAAGATTTGCCCAAGAAGTAAAAATTGTGTTGGCTTCTTCTGAATTTTCAAAAGAGCTAATGACGACGGTTATGTGGCTGATTGACTATGGCATAGATATTAAGTGTGTGAGAATGCACGCCTATGTCAGTAATGGCGACACTTTATTAGATGTGCAAACCGTAATACCAATACCCGAAGTAGAAGATTACCAAATTAGAATTAGAGAAAAAAAGCAGAAAGAACGGGAGGCAAGACACAGCTCTAGAGACCTCACTAAATATGATGTATCTATCGGAGAAAATCTTTTTTACTCATTAAACAAAAGGTATTTATTTTTCCATCTTATTTCAGGGGTATTAAATAACGGCGCTCACCCTTCTGACATTACTAAAGTATTCCCGCAGAAGGAAAATCATCTGTTTGATATTTTTGACGGTAAATACAATAGCGATCAAGTTATCGATAAAATAATGGAAAAAGATACAGGTGGTGTCCTACCTAGACATAAAAGGTTCTTCACAAAAGAAAGTGAAATTTTTTATGTGGATGGGAAAACTTATGTTTTGACCAATCAATGGGGGATGGCCGAAATGGGGGGGATAGACGTCATTTCTTCAATGTTTCCTGAGTTAAAAATTGTAATAACTCCTAAAGATTAATCCTATTTCCTAAAATTCCAAGTAGTTCTTAAACGAGGGTACCAATGGACGATCATGACAGAAAGAAAGAAGCTTTGAGAAAAAAATCCCTTGGCGAACTGGGAGAATTATTCGGCATTAAAGCATTGGTTGACGATCATTTTGAAAAAATCGTAAATCTGAATGATGTGAAAATGAATTATCCTTTTGCGGATTTATATGGTGAAAAAGACAACAAACGTTATGTTATTAGTATCAAGGCTAGAAACAAACACCAAAAGAACGGCTCTCTAAATACCCAGTATAATTTGGGGCGAAATGCCCATGAAAAAGCCAAGGCGGCCGAAGATGAATATGCAGCACAAGCATATTGGATGGCAGTTCAATTTGATCAACTAACATATTCAGTTTTTTTAGGTTCATTAAGTGAATTAAATCAACGAAAAGCCATTCCTATGAAAGAGTGCGAAAGCGGGTTCGTTGGAGAATGCTTAGTAAAGAATAAAAGGCATTATTTTGATTTCGAATTTTTTAAAAACACGAAGGATACCGTGTAGTCAAATTGAACCAATATACGTTGGTACTGGCCTTCAATGAGGTTTCAAAACCTACTCCGCCACAGTAAACACTGAATGTCCCGAACGATTTTCCCACAAAAACTCCATCTCTGAACAGGCCTGTTGTGCCAATTCCATCTCTTCTTTTGACAAGTTGTCCAAGTCCCTTCGAAATGGCTGGACAAAATTGCCATTTAGCGCCGTTGAAAACGCCAACAACCGATCTACCGACAGACCGACACGCTCAGCAAACAAATCTAATCCCGAAATTTTCGCATACATATCCTTTTCGATCCTTGTTATTAATTCTTCTGCTTGTTTACCCCCAATTTCTTCAGCGGTTTGCAAAATTAAAGCCGATGCATAGAAAGCTCGATCAAACCGAAGAGACATATTCTCGACGGCATCAATCGTGTGAGAAACGGCACCATCCGGGCCACTATAACTCATTGTCGGCGTTGTCTCTTGAAGCGCGATAGCCGTCTTTATATCGTCCTTCCTCACTGCATCCAGGATCGCAATGGAGCGCTCTTTCGGTAGAAGGTCTGCTGACAATTTATCTAATCGTTTTTTTTGATTACCCATAATCTATTCTTTCGCCTGTTCTAAAGCATGCAGTCGCATTTCAAGCTCAGTCGTTTCCAAGGTTTTCCGATAGACCTCGACGATAGTGGAAAGACCACGCGCTTCATCCGGCGTGATGTCGCCCTCAGCGACGGCTTCTAATATGCCAGCCATCACCTGACTAGCGCCCTCAGCGCCTTTCATTTCAGGCAAATCAACCACTACGGGCCTGTCTTTTCTCGGTGGACAAATTCGCTCTAAGCACAGCCTCATAGCGGTCATGTCGCCCCCTAGAGCCGCGTCTACGGCCTTCTGAGTCAGTTGGTCTACTTGGCCGTCTAAAAGCGTTTCTACGGCCATTGTGGCCTTGTGCCGTGCACCCTTTGTCTTACCGCCAAGAGCATTGCCAGCGGCAAAGGTGCCGTCCGATTTTCGTCCGATATTTTTCGGTGATTTTGTCATTTGATCTCAAACTCCTTTTGATTTTTTCAGTGCCGTATTTGCGTTGTCTCGGCGTATTTCTTGCCATCGCTTCCAACATTTATTGTCATATTTGCCGCTGTAATGGATGAGTGCGCCGTCAGCCAAATAAATCCAATGAACGTCATAGACCTCGATATACTCGCCACACGCGGCACAATGGTTTTGGGCGTCTGGTAAATCTGGCGGATGACTGTTTATCCAAGCAACGACCTTGGCGTCTGAGTTGTCGCTAAGTTCTGTTGGAAGGTTATAAGGGGTTGCAACACTTGCTACACTTGCTACAAATTTTTCAAATTTAATTGTGTTATATTGTTGTGTAGCGGATGTTGCGGTTGTAGCTGGCGCGTATACCAGATCATTAAAACTAACATTTGGATCAAACTTTTTTTTCAGCACGGCACAAACTCCGCTCTGTTAACTTGCCACGCTTCTTTCGTCTTATGCCCCCCTATAAAAACAGGCTGCTCTATTCGAGAGAGCCATCCGTGTTCTTCAAGAATTTTCACCACCTGCTTTGCAACTTTGGACGTACGAATTGGATTAGGCCCGTTTTGATACAGCACCCTTAACTAATTATGGGTTCCAGCCAGTTAGAGTTAAGCCAATCGAGAGTTTTTTGTGCGAGCAGAATGTCCGGGTCAATTCGGCCACCCATGAACAATCTGAGTGCTTCGGCAGCGTAATGTTGGGCGAGAGCTATTCCTTTAGTTAAGTATTCTTCCTCTATGACCGCAGTATTCAGGTTATCAGTTAGCGCTAACACCCCAGCCAATCGAGTAGCATGTTCTGGTAATTTATTGGCAAGTCCCCGAATAGGTTCAAATTCACCGCCTGGGGCCATTTGGCCTTCGGTATAATTAGCAAATTTAATCCAAAGTATTCGAGCATCTGGCGACAACGGTAAGCAGCGTGGCGCAAGTTCATTTTGCTTCCCCTTTTTCATGCTCGGACTAGTCTCAAGAATACGCAACAATACTGATCCGTAGCGCCTGATCGCAGCCTCACTCTCAGGGTTTTGTTCTTGAAACCGCCGCCGACCTACGGACGAACTGGGGGCCGTAACAAGCACCCTTGAGAGCAGCCCTTGATCTAATAAAACTCGGTCGCTCAGCATGACTGAGGCAACATCTGGTTGAACCATTAAGTTGAGAGATAACCGTCGTCCCGGAAGCGTGGTGGCGCCATCTCCAGCGCGAACCCGCCTAATAGGATCGCCATCCCAAAGGCAAGACAGACCTGTAGCAGTCTTAAGTTTATTTTCTTGTGTCATGCCGTGACCACCAATGAACATGCCTCCTTCGGCTGTAAACAAACCGAGTGACGGATGCCCTGATGCAAAAAGTTTGGCTAAACCCTCGAATGTCGGGTCTGGTGAAGTAAGCATTGGGATCAATGGCGGAATAGGTTCGTGTCCTAAATTCTCTAACGCTTCCCTTTTCTCAGTCATGCCTTGTAGTTTTTTGCTACCCAGAATATTTTGGCGCTCTTTTTCCCAAACTTCTTTACGATTGAGATAATCCGGTAGCTCACTGTCGTATTTTTCTCGAAGATTTTCTTCGTGTTTTCTAATAGGCCAACCGGCTTCATTATCGACTGCGGATTTTCTCTCTCCGCTTCCGCCAATTGTAAGAAAATTTTCCGAAACTGGTTTGGATTGTCCCGTTGGCAAAGTTACGTTCGCGTGTCCCTGAGTGGCTAGAGTTGCTGTGGCGAGTACACTCTGGCCACACATGGCCAATGGTGCTTGGGTTGTTTCCTGGATAGCAATTGCCGCTGGTCTCAATACTTCACCAAGCTCCTCAGTTGGAAAAGGATCGGCGTCAGGCAATTCACGCATCAAAGGGCGCGGTATTTCAATTTGTTCAGGTGCGGGTTCCTGGACTACCTCACTAATTTTGACAGGGTTTTCCATTACCTAAATCCCGTCTTTCTGAATACGCTGAATTTCCGGATACGGAATGAACGATCTGTTCCCAATCCGAATAAGTTTTAACTTTCCGGCATTTACTAAATTGTAGAGATGGGACTTAGATATGCCGCCAAGTTCTTGGCAGGCATTATCTAGAGGACGGGGTGCATCGCCCGTTACTTGGATTTGTTTTTTTGCTTCTCTAGGCATCTGGATTTCTCCGTATGTTTACGAACCACATTGGTTGCGCTTATACGAAGAATATTAATTAGGGGTTGGTAAAAAAGTAAAATTAGACCATTAAATACCGACCGTGGTTATGGTTTGTTTTCAATTAGTTAAGGAAAATTTTAGCGGTTTTCGGGTGACGAATTACCGTTTAATTACCGATGTTATTCAAGAATTTTTGACTTAGCTTTTTTAATGGCATCGTTCAGGGCAGTAGTTTTTGGAATGTCGACTATGCCGTCTTTCCTAAGGCTAAAAGTTACATTTTCACGCAATCGTTTTAATGTCGTTCTATCCAAATAACCTGGGTCGTTATCTTCAAGAAATTTGAGAAGCTTCACCATAGGACGATAGTATGTCCCAATTTTTCTACCTCGTTTCGATTTGGTTTTTGTAGAGTTTTCACCAGGAGACAGCCCTGACCATAAACCCTCCAATTTATCACTTTCGACTTCTATACGTTCCGCTAATACCGGCGCAGGCGGTTCAAAGCGGTGCAGTTTATCATTGGCAAACCAAAGAGTATCTCCCTCAGGGTCGTTAAACGCCAATATCGACAACCACTCTCCCTTTATATTTCCATCTATCCCATCAAGAAGCCCCCTCGCTATCAACTCCCCATCGCGAATGGCGCGCTTTATCTCCGACCAAGAATTATCTTCTCCAACAGCTTTTGACACGTGAACCACGGCATCCGTTAGACTTATCCAATTCGAAGAATACAATGCCACCGCTTGTCTCAGTTGAAAGATCGTTTTAATAAATTCTAGTGATTGACGTTTTCATGCACCCAGCTGACATGCTTTGGTGCTTTTTTTGTTGCCACCCAATCATCCATCATCGGTTTTGCTGCTGCAACGAGATCATTGACCATTTTATCGGTCGTTGTGTTTACCAAGAATTCGAGGCGATGCCCATTTGGATCATAAAAATAAACTGACTGACAAATCGTGTGATCAGTTATGCCTTTATGTTCGATACCATTAGCATCTAAATGAGCAATCTTTTTATGCAGTGTTTCCATATCACCAACATCAAAAGCAATATGCTGAACCCAATCAGGGGTATTGTCGTCCCGGCCCATCGGCTCTTGCCCGGTCAATTCGAAAAAAGCTAAGAAGCTGCCGTCTTCAAGTTGAAAAAAGATGTGAAAGTAAGGGTGATCTTCCCCGGTGGTCGGCTGAATATCTTCGGCTACAGCCAAGGTGTAGGGAAGACCGACGATGTCGGTATAAAAATCTGCAGTTTCTTTAGCGTCTTTGCAGCGATAGGCGACGTGATGAAATGATTTGATGTCCACGAAATTATCCTTCCTTTAGATTGGAATTACCCTGTTCAAAATTTTGATGTTTTAACTTAGTACAATCGATAGCATTCGAATAATGAATACTTTTTATAGTATTCATATCTATTTGTAATGTTTATAGTAGACTAAGTTTACTGTTACAGGCAGAAGCTTGAGCCGACGTGAATCTGCTTGATAATTTCCGTCGGAACAGTCGTCTATAGGAACAGATGTATTAGACATTATGCTTTCAGGTAATATAAAAAATATCGATCTTAATCTGCTCAAAGTTCTTGATGAGCTTTTGCGTCAGGGCAGTGTTACGCAGGCCGGCGAGGTTATGGGACTGAGCCAACCGGCCATCAGCCGGGCTCTCGGACGATTGCGTATTCTATTTGATGATCCACTATTCGTGCGGGCAGGACGCAAATTGGTCCCCACGCCCTTTGCCCTACAGATGCAAGAGCCACTGGCGAAAATACTCGATGAAACTAAACTGTTGGTCGGACCCAGGCATTTCGACCCTGCAACAGCTCAAGATATTATCCAGATTAATGCGCCCGATGCGACAACTTTGGTGGTTTTGTCCGAAGTGTTTTCAATCATCTCCCACACTGCGCCCGGCCTCAAATTTGTCGTCTCAAATGTTTCTGAAGGCCGGTTCGAAGGTTTGAAAAAAGGCGAGATCGATTTAGCAATCGATTTTTTTGATAAAATTCCTGCCGAATTTTATCGCCAACCTCTCTTGCGGGATCGCATGGTCTATCTGGCAAGGCAGGGGCATCCCATCACTAAAAAGCGCAAGTTAAAAATAGATGATTGTTTCGACTGGCCCCATATCCGCCAAGCAACGGCAAGTACGCGATTGGTTGAAGATATGCTGGGACGCCGAGACATCTATCCAGACTACGCGCTCACTGTGCCGAATTTCATCGTCGGAGCTTCTGCTGCTGCGGGCACGGATTGGCTGATGATGATAATAAATACTCTCGGACGCTATACTCAAAGACTCTATGCCTTGGACATTGTCGAGGTGCCGTTTGAAATAGCCGACATAGGCCTGGACTTGGTTTGGCATGAGCGATTTGATCGTGATCCCTGCCACACCTGGGTTCGCCGCCAAATCATCAATACTTGCCAAGATAATTTTGCCTCCCTGCAATCGCACCAGGATAGTTAACAGGAGTTCCCTAATGCAAAACTATGAAATCGACCGATTCCCGGTAATAGTTCAGTTCGAAGATAATTCTTCTGTTACTGAAACTTATGGATTTGTCGGCAGCCAGGGTTATGTTTTCTTGGAAGGTCAGTTGATTCTGCCTAGCGAGGTAAAATCAGACACGGTCTTTATTTTTATGCATCCGGCAACAACCTTGAACTTGATGCCTTTTCCAGCAGGACTAGCTGCGGCAGGCTGCCACGTTCTCAGTTGCGGCAGCCGCTATGCAAAAAACGACACGGCGTTGATCATGGAGAAAGTCGTCATCGATCTCGGTGCCTATGTTCGCTACGCTAAAGAAGAACTAGGCTATAAAAATGTCGTCTTGATGGGCTGGAGCGGCGGCGGCTCACTTACTTTATATTACCAGTCCCAGGCACTTAATCCGACGATCACTCAAACCCCAGCAGGTGATCCGGTAGATTTAACCAGCGCTGCGTTAATCCCGGCCGATCTGGTTGTCTTCATCGCCGCCCATATTGGCCGGGCAAAGATACTTTCAGAATGGATCGACCCCTCGGTTTTGGATGAAAACGATCCTGATAACCGGGACATTGAGCTCGATATTTATAATCCGGAAAACACAAATAAACCGCCTTATGATCCGGCCTGGGTTGAGAAATTTCGGAGCGCGCAAGTTGCCCGTATTCACAAAATCACCGCCCGGGTGGAAGGAACTCTTGCTGAGCTAAAAGAAAAAGGTGGCTTGGAATTGGAGCGTCCGTTTATCACCCACCGGACCATGGCTGACCCACGTCATTTCGATATGACTTTGGAGCCGAATGGCCGCAGGGCAAACTGGTGTTATCTTGGCGATCCAGAAACCGTCAATGTCGGGCCCGTAGGCATTGGACGCTTCAGCACGCTGCGAGCCTGGATGTCCCAATGGTCGGAGAAATCAAATGCTGATGGCATTCTATGCGCGGCCAAGATCGAAACGCCTTTGCTCTTGGTAGAGAACCAGGCCGACGACGCCACACCGCCCAGCCATACAAGGCAAATTTTCGAAGTTTCCGCCAGCCCGGACAAAACCATGCACGTCATTGATGGCGCCACGCACTACTACAAAGATCAGCCGGAAAAACTGGCCGAGGCCGTCGAACACGTTGTAACCTGGGTTCGCAGTAAGGGCTTAATCGATTAAACGCCAAAGATCGTCTTAAATCGTATTGTACTGCTCAATCGGCCCTGGATAGTCGCTGCCGCGATCATCGCCAATTTCAGCCGCAATCAACGCATTGGTTTTTGCGTTCAGGTCCGAAATGAGATCTTTATGACTTGCGGCATCGGCGCCCAAATTATCGAGCTCCTTTGGATCAGCATCTAAATCATAAACCTCTAAATCGTTATGCTTAACTAAAGTGTCCCAGTCCTCGGGAATGTGGTGCTCGGCCGGGGCAAAATAGCGCGCGAACTTGTACTTATCCCAAACCACACCCCTAAACAGGCGCCGATAGCTCAAATCAAACTCTGGAGCACCCAAGTTCGTTTTATCGGTATCTTTGCGCTGCCAATGGAAGGTGCCGGTATAGTTCAATAAGCTACCCATTTCATCACGTTTTGTTTTCGCGGCAGGGCTATTAACCGCCGGGCTTAGGTCAATACCCGGCAACGGCTCAGCCAAATTATCGGTCGAGATACCAGCCATGCTTAGAATAGTAGGCGCAACATCGACCATGCCGCCTAGGGCATCTGTATTCCCCCCACCCGCAACATCGGGGTGTTTAACAATAAACGGCACGCAGCTCTCTTCTTCGTAAACTGTGCCGGCTTTCTGTTGGAGGCCATGCGCACCGGCCCGCTCGCCGTGATCACTGGTGTAAATAACGATGGTATTGTCAGCCTGGTTAGATTGATCAAGGGCTTCCAACACGGTGCCAATATGCTGATCAACATCGCGCAGGCAATTAAAGTAATAGTTTTGAAAGCGCCGCCAGTTATCAATATCTTCGAGCGGCAGGTCACCGTAAAAAGCCGATTGTCTTTCTCTTATGAAAGTTTGGATTTCGGGCTTGGATGAAAGATCATCTTTGAAAAAACTTTCAGGCAAATCATAGCCGAGGTCTTCTCGGTATAACTCATCACCGGGCGCGGGCATCAATGGAGATATAAAATTCTTGCGCAGCCGCGTTTCATTTTGCTTACCGGTCGCATCAAAAAACATAATGTCATGCGGATTGACGAAATTTACCGCCAAAAACCATGGCTTGGATTCGGCTTTGTCAGTTTCGGCAAAATCATGGAGAATTTTTGAAGCATCACCAGCGATTGATTTATCGTGGCGATAACCGTCCCAGGCATAACCAACAGTCTCGCCATAGAAGTTATAATCAGAAAATCCGTAGGGTTCCAATATACCGGTTACATTTGGATAATCCGCTCCACGGGTTGGTGAAAAATCATAACCTTCATTCAGCAGCGACATATGCCACTTGCCTTTATAGGCGGTATAGTAGCCGGCCTCTCTCAACATATGACCAATAGTTGGCAAATCTGTCGGCAAAACCGGATTGGGTGGATTGTCTGGATTGACATGAACATGCGTTCGCTGTGTGTGGTGACCAGTATAGAGATTGGAGCGCGACGGCCCGCAAGGAGAACAATTCACATGAAACTTGTTAAATGAAACACCGGCCTCACGCATTTTTTGATGGGCCGGTAATTCCAAGTCATCGGGTAAAGTTGACCAAGATTGTTCCTGGTCGGTGACTACAAGGAGAATATTCGGTCTCTTGGAATTCATCTGAATTTTATCACCTGTTCGAAGCGGTTATTGCCATGCCAAATATTTGGGCAAATATTTGGGCAAATTTCCAGTCTCTGGTGATATCCTTTCTCTTGGTTAATGTAGTTTGTCTTCTAGCCTTGCATGATAACTTTATCAGCAAGCAAGCGTTTCACAACCTCCGGCTCAAAACCCCAATCGATGAGGGTTTCGCTGGTATGGTGGCCGGCTTCTACTGGCGGCCCCTGAATTTCAGCCGTTGTCCGGCTAAAGCGCGGCGCCGGTGCTGGCTGGATGAGGTCACCCTCTTTGATCATAGTGGCACGCGCTTTCATATGATGATGCTCTGGCACTTCTGCCAAGGATAGTACCGGCGCAAAACAGGCATCGCTGCCTTCCAACACCTCGCACCATTCATCGCGCGTTCGGGTCAAAAAAGCAGCGGTGAATTTCTCCTTGAGGCTTGGCCAAGCCGCCGGGTCGTGCTGACGTTCCATCTCGGGATCATCGGACAGTTCAAGGGCTTCGAGCAAAATTTGATAAAACTTTGGCTCGATTGCGCCCACCGCCACGAACTTGCCATCGGCACATTCGTAAGTGTCATAGTAATGCGTTGCGGTATCGAGCATATTACTGGCGGGTTGATCGACCCAGTTGCCTTCCGAAAATAATCCTTGAATAAGGCCCATCAACGTGGAGGCACCATCGACCATCGCCGCATCGACCACTTGGCCTTGCCCCGATTTAGCCGCCTCCAACATACCGCAAACCATGCCAAAAGCTAAAAACATGCCGCCGCCGCCAAAGTCGCCCACTAAATTCAGCGGCGGTACAGGTTTGCCGCCCTCCCGCCCGATGCCATGCAGAGCACCGGTGAGGGCGATATAATTAATATCGTGTCCAGCGGCCTCAGCCAGTGGCCCCTCTTGGCCCCAGCCCGTCATGCGGCCATAGACCAATTTCGCATTACGCGCACTGCATTCTTCTGGACCTAAACCGAGCCGCTCCATGACGCCTGGCCGAAAGCCCTCGATTAACCCATCGGCCTGCTCAAGCAGTTTCAGGATCGTCTCAATGCCTTCCGGGTTTTTCAAATCAACAGCTACTGAGCGCCGCCCCCGGGCCAGCACATCAAAGTGCGGGTCCTGAGCCGGTCCCTGACGGGGCGGACCAGCTCGGTCAATGCGTAGCACTTCGGCCCCCATATCGCTGAGCATCATGCCGGCAAAGGGCGCCGGCCCAAGCCCTGCTATCTCAATGATACGATATCCTTTAAGCGGTCCCATACTATTCTCCAAAAGCAGGCTGGAAGTTAGTTAGTCCGTATAAAACGTTTCATCGTTGTCGGCCATTTTTCGCAGCTTATCGGGTGCCACAAAGCGGCCACCAAATTGTTCCGCCAATTCGTCGCATTCGGCAACAAACTGTTTCGTGCCGATTGTATTGATGTAGCCGATCACGCCACCATGGGCGGCCGGAAAGGCCCAGCCGATCACAGAGCCGACATCGGCATCAATCGGATTTCCAATAATCCCTTCCTCCAAGGCGCGTACCGCTTCAAGTGCCTGCGGATGGAGCAAGCGTTTTTCGATCACCTCACGGCTGAGCGGTGGGTCCATCGGCGGAAAACATTCCGCCAGACCCGGCCATTCTTTTTGACCGCTCTCGTCATAATCAAAGATACCTTTGCCTTCAGGTTTGCCGGACCGTCCATAATCGTCGACCAGGCGAGCCAGAGCTTCAACCATTCTCATACCTGCCATGCCAACACGTTCACCTGAGCCTGCCATTGAAGCAACGATATCTTTCAGCAAAGTAATTGTCGTGGCATCCGCCATGGTCATGGGGCCCACCGGCATACCGGCCTTAAGCGCCACATCATCGATCAAGAAAGGCGAAATGCCTTCGGCCAGCAGCGTAAAAGCCTCGCCGGAGTAGGAATTGACAACCCGGCTGGTGAAAAAGCCGAGCCCATCATTGACGACAATCGGGGTTTTCCTGATCCCCGCGGCAAAGTCCAACGCCCGCGCCAAGGTCGCCTCGTCGGTCTTCTCGCCTTTGATAACTTCGACCAATTTCATCCGGTCAACGGGCGAGAAAAAATGCATGCCGATAAAAGATTCGGGATTTAAGACACTCTCGGCCAATCCGGTTATCGGCATGGTCGAGGTGTTACTGGCAATCGGCACGCCGGGTTTAACAACCTCGGCAGCCATTTTGAGAACCGTATCTTTAATCTCCTTAATTTCAGCGACCGCTTCGACCACAATGTCGACATCAGCAATATCTGCGTAATCCGTCGATGGTTGCAGATTAGCCAGCAGAGCATCTGCTTTTTGCTGGCTCATCCTGTTTCGCTCGACCGCTCCTTGAACGCGTTTGGTAATGGCACTTAGGCCTCGATCCAAAGCTTCTTGTGAGGCCTCTAGCATAAAGACTTTATAGCCGGCCAAAGCAGCGCAATAGGCAATACCCGATCCCATCAGCCCAACGCCGATAATGGCGACGCTTGAAATTTCGTAAGGCTCAATATTTTTCGGACGATCCTTCATGGAACTTGCAGCAGGAATCCCTAAAAACAAGGTCCTGATTTTATTTTTCACCACCGCTCCCGAGGCAACGTCGGCAAATTGCTGGCGCTCAATTTTTAGCCCTTCATCAATATCTTTATCAAAACCCATTTGGACTGCCGTCATGATAGCTTCGGGTGCTGGCTCGAGGCCAGGCTTCTTGCGCCCTATTTTGGCCAGCATACCTCCGATTATCTGTTTGCCTTCTGCTGAGCCAAGTTGCGGGTCTGGCGGCGTAAAGCCGTCCTGATCCCATGGTTGAGTGCTTGGAGCTGTACCATCTAAGATACGTTGCTTGGCGGTTTCGCGAAGTTTATCAGCCGGCACTCGTTCATCTATCAGGCCAATTTTTTCAGCCTGTTCACCGGAAAGCTGTCTATCTTCAACCATAACCGGCAAAGCGGCCGCTAAACCAACCAAGCGCGGCAAACGCTGAGTGCCGCCAGCGCCGGGGATCAATCCTAAGGAAACTTCGGGCAAGCCTACCGTCAACCGAGGATCATCGGCGGCGATACGATAGTTGCAGGCAAGACCTAATTCCAAGCCGCCGCCAAGCGCCAAGCCATTAATGGCCGCGACAAAGGGTTTGGGCGCCAATTCCATATCCCGCATGCAGGCCTGCACGCCTTCGATAATAGCTGCGGCATCTTCGGGAGATTTAAGCGCCTGCAATTCTTTTAGATCGCCGCCCACGACAAAAGATTCTTTGTTTGAAGCAAGAATAACGCCTTTAACTTGATCATCACTGCTGGTCTGGCGTACCAGATCATGGAGTTGAGCAACGATGTCCTCATTCATAAAATTGTGCGGGGAATCAGGGCGGTCGAACACGATCGCCTTTACGCCATCGCCCAAATCATCGAATTTAAACATTATATTTTCTCCTAATTTTGCGCGCCTTTGGCGTAATAATTTGCTTTAGCTGAAATCGGCCTTGATACCCATTTCCTTAAACATGGATTTGCAGATGATCGACTTCATAATTTCCGAACTTCCACCGGCAATCCGCTCGATCCGCGCTTCGGCGTACGCCCGGGCCACCGGGTATTCCCACATATAACCCCAGCCGCCGAACATCTGCAGACAGGTATCGACCGTGCGGCCCTGCATTTCAGTAACCCAAAGCTTGGCCGCCGCCGCTACATCGGCGTTCAGCTCACCGTTCATAAAATCTGTCAATAGCCGGTCAACGAGGGAGCGACCAACGATTAAATCAGTGCGCACTTCGGCGAGCTTGAACTGCGTGTTTTGGAAATCCACCAGCGTTTTGTTAAACAGCTCACGTTCACTGGCGTATTCCACGGTATTTTGAAACACCCCTTCTGCTTTGGCGAGGCAGGCAACGGCAATAGTTAGCCGCTCGCGGGCAAGGCCTTTCATAAGTTGATAGAACCCCTGCCCTTCTTCTTCGCCGAGCATATTTTCGTGCGGGATTTCGACATTATCGAAAAACAATTCCGAGGTGTCTTGAGCAGGTACGCCCATTTTTTTAAGGTTCTTGCCTTTGGCAAAGCCATCCCTGTCTGCCTCAATAATAAACAGTGACATGCTATCGGTGGAGGTTCCCTTTTTGGTTTTAGCGGCAACGATGAAGACATCGCCTAATTGCCCGTTCGAGATAAATACCTTCTGACCGTTAATAACGTAGCCCCGGTTGGTCTTCTTGGCGCTGGTGGACATTTTGCGCAGATCACTGCCGGCGCCGGGCTCGGTCATGGCGATACCCGTTATGGCTTCCGCAGAGACTAGTTTGGGCAGCCATTCCTGTTTTTGCTCTTCGCTGCCAAAGTTCATAATATAGGCTGCGGCCATTTCTGAATGCACAGCAAAACCAGGACCCGATGCACCGGCCCGCCCCAATTCTTCAACTACGACAGCGCTATAAAGATAATCTGCACCAGGGCCGCCGTATTCTTCTGGCACGGTTGGGCAGAGCAGACCAGATTGCCCGGCCTTTTCCCAAACCTCGCGGGAGACGACACCGTCCTCATCCCAAGCTTCGTGATAGGGCTCAATTTCCGTTTCAATGAAGCGGCGAACTTGATCGCGAAACATATCATGGTCCGAGGTAAACAGGTCACGCTTTAATACATCTTGGTACATTTCAATCACCGATCAGTTGCTATACTTGGCGCGCAGGATATCTTTGCGGATCTTGCCAACCCCACTCAAGGGCAATGGGTCTGTGGTAAAGTCCGCCGTCTTTGGACATTTATAGCTGGCGATACTTTTTCTACAGTGCTCATCGAGCGTTTCAAAATTCAACTCGGCACCCTCTTCAAGAACAATCACGGCATGGACCCGTTCTCCCCACTTGTCATCAGGTAAGCCGATTACCGTGCAAATCGAAACTGAGGGATGCTCGGCTATGACGCTTTCTACTTCACCGCAAAATACGTTTTCACCGCCCGTAATGATCATGTCTTTTAAGCGATCAACAATTTTAACAAAGCCATCATCATCCATAATTCCAGCATCACCAGTGTGGAGCCAGCCGTCTTTCAATGCCTTCGCCGTCAATTCTGGCTGCTGCCAATAGCCTGTCATGACGCCCGGCCCGCGGATAAGTACTTCACCTGTTGTTCCATTGGCGACAGTATTGCCATCTTCATCAGCAACCCGAACTTCATGGCCCATGATGGGAATGCCAGCAGAGGCAAGTTTGTCGGCAAAAGGGCCGGACAAGACATGATGCTCCGGACGCAATACAGTAGCCGGTCCAGTGACTTCGGACTGGCCGTAAATCTGTACCAGTTTAATATCAGGACAACGGTCCAGCACCTTGCGTAGCAGAGCCTCGGGAATTGGTGCTGTGCCGTAAGCGAACATTTCAAGTGATTGGAAGGCCACATCTACGCCAGGGGCCTCAAGCATATCCACCAACATCGTCGGCACCAAAGCGATCATAGTGACTTTTTTATCCATAACCGTTTTGATGTAGGCGTCCGGTGTAATATCGGGCAAGAATGTCTGCGCTCCACCAGCAAAAGCTACGGCGTTGGCAGCACTGGCGCCGGCCAAATGAAACAGAGGCGGCGCATGGAGATAGTTGGATTTCTCTGTCACGGCGAGATCAAAAACCATATTAAGAGCTTGCACACCCGCAGCACCGTCGCTGACCATCACTCCTTTAGGTAAGCCGGTTGTTCCTCCGGTATAATAAAGGGCGAACAAATCCGCCAAATCGGCGACCCAGGCTTCGATACCGTCCGATTTGGCCAATTCATCAAGGCTCTCGTCTCCCAGCGCCCCATCATCCATGGCGATGGTTTTCAAAGCATTCTTGGTCGTAGCCAAGACATGTTCGGCGCCTGCCCGGTTTCTGACATCGCTGGCCAGAGCTTTGGTTTCAGATTGGCTAACAATGTGATCAAGCTCATCGGGCGACAAGCGGGTATTTAGGGGCACCAAGACACATCCTGCCCATACCACTGCATACATGGCAGCGAGATGCTCTGGCGTAGTGGCGGCCAATATGGCGACGCGGTCGCCCGGCTGGCAGCCGATTGATCGTAAGCCGCCGGCAATACGTGAAATTCGATCGCCGAACTCTTTCCAGTTTTGGACTTTATCACCATCGATCGTGGCAATACGATCACCGTAGGTTTGAACTGTCCGTGCGAGACCTTGAGCAAACATCGTTTCTTCCCTGTTCTATTTAAAACGTTTTACTTGGTGTTTAAACTCCAATTAATTTGTAAAGGTTTTTATTGGTAGGGTAAACAATAATAATGAATACTTAACAATACGAGCCGTTTCTATTTAGTTTTAGCTGATGGGTTTAGCTGGAAATTAAAGGTGATAAACCACACAGATAAAAGAACAAAAATGATATTCTGGAACCGTTCAAATATTTAGTAACCCTCAAAACCTCATAATTTGTAAATTAATCAATTAAATTGATAATTTTCTCTATTTCAAAATTCCGCTGAAAATAATATCCAATATCGTATCGGCAAGTTCATTGATCGTTTCTCGGCTCGTCACATCTACGCCGTGCACTTCCTTGACCAATGGCGCAACACAGAAAGCGTAAGTCGATATAGAAATAATTGAATGGGATATAGCATATATCGGCATATCCTTGATGAGCCCCGCTTTAATACCTGCTTTGATCGCATTATCAAAATCACCATATCCTGGCGCAAGATAAGCCCGGACAAACCAGCGCAGTCGCGAACTGGGGACAGTTCCCTCATGGATAACGATCCGCGCCAAATTAGATTCCGTCGCGCTTATTTTGATAAATCGGCGGGTCATCACTTTAAGCTGGCTCACCGGATCGAGATCTTTCAACTCATCTCTAACAATTGGGAATTTCCGACCAAGATCGTGCATTAGGTGATCGATCGCAGCTTTCCACAAGCGCTCCTTGGTGCGGAAATGATAATGCACCATCGATTGTGCCATGCCTGCCTGTTTAGCAATCTGGCTGGTCGAAACCGCTTCATAACCAAGTTTGCCAAAAACCTCAATTGCAACGGCAAGCAATCTATCCCTTGAAGATTCGGAATGGCTTGATTGCTCCGACTTAGAAGGCCGACCGGGCCGGGCGCGTCTTTTGGGCGCCGCTGCCAAATTTTGCTTATTTGTTTTGCGTTTCGCTACTGTCATCGGTCGATACTTATATCTCTGTTTTCAAAATTAATTGGTCTTCGCCTTATTTTTCAAGTTTTCCCGGTCACTTCCCAGCGCATCATCTAACAATAGATTATATAAAATTGGCACATTTAACAATAATGCCGCAAGGAGAAGTTTTTTCGATGTCGAATATTCTCGTGAATTGCCTTCCGTCAGTTCTCTACCAACCTTCTGTTTTAGAGGTTCTTGATTTCCGATTTTTTTGACAGAACCCATTATACTAAGCCCATTTTACCCCAGGAATAGTTGATTTTTCCAATATATTATGGCCAATAATTGAAAGTAAATTGTCGTTCTGAGTAACGAACAATACCTAGGCATCTAAAATCAACATATCAACTAATATTATTTTATTGCATTTTTAAAATGAATCCAGTTATATTGGTAGACCTGCCAATTAATTTGGCAAGATGGTATTATTTATCCAGGGAGATTAAAAATGAAAATTGGCTTTAGATCACCGATAGCAGCAATGGCCGTGGTATTTGGCATGTCTGTTTTCACCAACACTACAGATGCACAAGCAACGACGTTGAAATTCGCCACGATGGGGCCTGAAAAACTTCAGTTTATCCAATGTGGGCATATTCAATTTTTAAAGAGCCTGACCAAGAAATCTAACGGCAAACTGAATTTCAAAACTTTTTTTGCCGGAACAGCCTTTGCGCATCCACTAAAACAATATGATCAATTGGTGCGCGGCATTATTGATATGTCGTTTGGCGTACTGACTTATTTGCCAGGACGCTTCCCCATGACCAATATCGGTACGTTGCCGTTTATGATGAATGAAAGCGGCGCCGGTGCCAGAGCAATGACCCGCGTCTATGATAAACATTTGCGCAAAGAATTCTCTGATATTCATTTGTTGGCAATTGCCCTACCGCCTCTGTATCAAGTTCAGTCGCGAAAAAAGATTGCTTCGGTAGCTGATTTCAAAGGACTACGTATCCGCGCAGCCGGCAGAATTCATGGTCAGATACTTAAAGCCCTCGATGCCGTACCAGCCCAAATCCCAGCGCCAGCAATTTACGAAAATCTGGCTAAAGGTGTCGTTGACGGTGCAATGTTCCCTTGGTCCGGCTTGGTTTCCTGGAAACTGGGTGAGGTTACCAAATATTCGCTCGGGATTAACCTTAATGCCTCAACTTTGTTCCACGGCATGAGCAATAAGGCCTATGACGGATTGCCTGCAGATCTAAAGCGGATTATTGATAGTTCTGGTGGCGTTCCTCTTGCAGAACATATTTCAAGTTGCTGGAGGCCTATAACTAAAAAAGGCAAGGAGATGGCGAGCCAGAAAGGTCGCGTTGTAACAATGGCTGATGCCAAGCTCGTCAATGCGGTTAAAGCCAAGCTGGCTCCGATTACCGAAAACTATTTGGCCGGACTTGAAGCCAAGGGTATGCCAGCCCGCAAGGTGTATGCTGCAATTAAGAAAGCGGTTAAGGAAGAAGAGGCAAAATAGGCGCCTCTTAGCCGCAAACTTGAAGGCACAATAATGGCTCCCGAAATTATCGGATTGATCGGTGTTCTGATCCTCCTTGGATTAACCATGATCAGAATGCCGATCGGGCTCGCTTTGGGCTCGGTCGGTATTTTCGGCACATGGTATTTGCTTGGCTGGGACACATTGTTGTTCGCGCTCGGCGACGCTCCCGTCGCTGCCATGAGCAACTACACCCTGTCGGTCCTGCCGTTGTTTATTTTAATGGGCATCGTCGCGGCCCGCGCCGGTTTTGCCAGCGCCCTCTACAATGCGGCTTTCGCCTTCGTTGGCCACCGTAAAGGCGGCCTCGCCATATCAAGTATTATCGCTTGCGGTGGTTTCGGCGCTGTGTGCGGCTCCAGTCTAGCCACCGTAGCCACGATGAGTAACGTCGCCGTGCCCTCCATGTTGCGCTACGGATATTCTCCCCAATTGGCGGCAGGATCGGTTGCCACGGGCGCGACTTTGGCTATTTTGATTCCGCCTTCCCTGCCTATGATCATCTACGCCTACTTAACAGAAGTTTCCATTGGCAAGCTATTCGCCGCCGGCATCGTCCCTGGCATTATGGGCGTCATTTTCTATGCCGTGACCATCAGTATCTGGACCCATTTTAATCCCAAGGCCGGGGCCGGCGGCGAGAAGATGAATTGGTCGGAACGATTAGAAAGCCTTAAAGGCGTTTGGGCGGTTGTGGTGCTCTTTGTCGCTGTATTGGGCGGTATTTTTGCCGGTATTTTTTCGCCCACCGAAGGTGCCGCCGTCGGGGCCTTTGGCGCAATTTTCTTAGGCTTTCTCTCACGTAGTCTGACGCTACGGTTATTGGTCCAGTCAGTATCGGAAACTGTAGTTCTCTCGTCTGCAATATTATTTATTGTAATCGGTGTTTCCCTGTTCAATTTTTTCATCACCGGAGCGATGTTCCCACAAGCGTTATCGGCTTTTCTCGACAGCATTAATTTGCCGCCGCTGGTCACGCTGGCCGGCATCACAGTGATGCTGATTATTTTGGGCTGCTTCTTGGAAGTCATGGCGATTATATTCGTCACGACGCCGGTACTCTTTCCAGCCGTGGTGGCGCTTGGCTACGATCCAATCTGGTACGGCATATTGACCATGATGATCGTCGAAATCGGCGCCGTCACTCCGCCTATTGGCATGAATATTTTTGTTATGGCCAAACAGCTAAAAGAGGTCAGCGCCAAGGAGATTTTCCAAGGTATTGTTCCATTTTTGGCAGCGGATATTCTTAGACTTATAACGATTATCGCTTTTCCAGGGTTGGTACTTTGGTTACCATCGCTGTTGTTTTAGTCATCGAATTGGAAAAATAACGGATGAATAATTTATTCAATTTGATATCACAAGCTCCTCGGGCGATGGCCTTTATCGCCGGCTGTGCTATTACCGTTTTGATGCTAATGACTGTGGGGGACATATTTGGCCGAACGTTAGGTTTTTTCTTTTTGCAGGGACTGATTGAGGTATCAACGCTAACTCTTGTCCTGCTTGGTTTCTTCGCCTTTGCTCTGCAATTCGTCAAAGGCGATCAGATTTTTGTCGATCTGTTTACGCTGAAAGTGCCCGCTGATATTAACGCTAAAATTGATGCGATTTGGATGATTGTAGCCGGTATTTTTTTCCTGGCTTTCGTCGTCCCGATTTACGATAGCGGCCTCGCACTCCACGCTACCGGTCAAAGGACGACAAACATGGAATGGTCACCTCTGATGTATGCGATTCCGGCGGTAATAGGTTGTATTGTAGCGGGGGTAACCTGCATAGTTACCGGCCTTCATCGCATTTTCCGCCCTTCGAGTTAACGATTTGAAAGCAACTATTCAACGGCCACAATCTACCATCGAATTATTACTACAATTTTTATTGGAGCCCCTAGGATGAACCAGAAAACCAAAGAACGGCCACTACCGCGGCCTTCCCCGGAATCCCAGCACTTTTGGGATGGCACTAAAGCAGGCGAATTGCGACTACAAAAATGCGGCGATTGTGGAAAAACCTATTTCCCACCTCGTCCTTTTTGCCCATCTTGCAGCAGCCGCAATGTATCGATCTTTGCAGCCAGCGGAAAAGCTACGCTTTACAGTTATGTGATCAGCCATCTCCCCATGCCGGGCTTTGATGGCCCCCATGCCGTTGCTGTCGTGACCCTTGATGAAGGGCCGCGCATGATGACCAATATCGTTGATTGCGATCAAACGCCTGAAGCTCTCGTTTTAGATATGCCGCTTGAGGTCTCTTTTGCGCGCCAAAACGACGACATCACGCTCCCCTTATTCAAACCTGCGAGTTAACGACAATGAAACATCAACATGTAGCAGTAGTCGGCGCTGCCGAAACCACTGAAATGGGCGTCATCCCCGGCATGACAGAATTACAACTCCACGCTGATGCTGGGCTAAACGCTCTGGCCGATGCCGGGCTAACGGTCGCTGATATCGATGGCATCGCTTGCGCCGGTGTAGCGCCGGATGTTTTGGCGAGCTATATGGGTATTCAGCCGACCTGGATCGACGGTACGCATATCGGCGGCAGCTCGTTTATGCTGCATGTCCGCCACGCCATGGCAGCAATTCAAGCTGGTCATTGTAAAACCATCATCATCACCCATGGCGAAAGTGGCCGCTCGGCTGTCGGCGCTGCTGGATTTCCAGAGTTTTTTGCCGGCCGGCTTGGCGGTGAGTTTGAAGTGCCTTACGGAGCCCACCTGCCACCGACCATGTTTACCATCCCGGTACTGCGTTACCTGAAGGAATTTGACCTTACTACCGAAGATTTGGCGCAGGTCGCTGTAGCTCAACGCAAATGGGCGGCTTTAAATCCGCGGGCAACCTTCAAAGACCCTTTGACCGTCGACGATGTGATGAATTCAAAAATGATCGCTTATCCTTTCACGCTGTTGATGTGCTGCTTGCGCACCGATGGCGGCGGCGCTTTGATCCTAACCTCTGCGGACCGGGCAAAAGATTTCCCGCGGCCACCGGTCTATATTTTAGGCACCGGTGAAAGCTGTGAAGGTCCGATGATCAGCCAGCTGGAGGATTACACCACGTCCCGCGCATTCAGGGTCGCCGGCCAGACGGCCTTTACCGAAGCCGGTATCGAACGCGCCGATATTGACCACGTCATGATCTATGATGCTTTTGCCCATGTGCCGCTTTATGGTCTTGAAGACCTAGGCTTTTGTAAACCTGGTGAAGCAGCTGGTCTGGTTAAAGATGGTCATACTTCGCCCGGCGGTAAGTTGCCGACCAATACCAATGGCGGCGGTTTGAGCTATATGCATTCCGGGATGTATGGCATGTATGCCATGCAGGAAAGCGTCCGACAAATTCGGGGCATCGCGCCAGCTCAAGTGCCAGACGCTAAAATCTCAATCGCGCTTGGCATCGGCGGTATGTTCTCGGTTAGCGGCGCTATTATCTTTGGTAACGAGCTGCCGTAGATAGAAGCGCCTCAGGGTGATCTCAGGCTTGTTCTGTGTTCTCTGATATTGTCCGCCAGACTTTTTCGGCCGTTAGCGGCATTTCCAAATGACGCACGCCGAGCGGTGCTAGGGCATGATTAACGGCGTTCATAACCGCCGGCAGAGCGCCGGTGGTGCCGGCTTCACCAGCCCCCTTAATGCCCAACGGATTGGTCTTGGATGGCACCGGATTGCTGGCTATTTCAAAGACGCTCAGACCTTCACGCAGCTAGTGGCGGACTACAGCGAATTCTTTTTGATCAATTACCTCCCGCTGATGTATTCACCGCCGTTGCCGCCTTCGCTGCAAACTGCGGAGTTGGAAAAATCTCCAGAAGGGAGAACCCTTCTGCAATGGCAAGCGAGCACACCGGTGCAACTGCTTAACGAGCTGTTCGAGAGCGAGGAAGTAAAAGTCCATTTCCTCAATCGGATGACGGTGTTGGGTTTCCCACCGGATGCATTCGGGCAAGGATGGGTCCAACTTTTCCGCATCCTGCTGGCCGAGGCGCCCATTTGCGTCGGCGGCTCCGGACAATTGGCCCACGGTCTAGGAAGTGCCGTTGAAGCGAACGGAGGCACCATTCAGACAGAAATGGGTGTAAAGAAAATCCTGCTCCGGGACAATCAGGCGATCGGCGTCGAGCTCGAGGACGGAAAGCAGGTTGAAGCGACGAAAGCTGTAATCACCAATTTGGAACCAAAGAAAAGCTTCCAGCAGTTGGTGGGAGAAGAAAACTTACCCGACACCTTCACGACGCGCGTCAAAAACTATCATTCAAGCGGGCGCTCACTTTTCGTTTTGCATTTGGCACTTGCCGAGCCGCCAAAGTATCTGGCCGGTGCCGACAACCCTGCGGTGGACAGCAGTTTCAGTCAGGAAATGTTCGGGGCAACCA